>NZ_CANLDD010000043.1 GCF_947489355.1 uncultured Microbulbifer sp.
TTGTGTTAGAACCTCAACAATGCGAGCTTGCTCTTACAAATCAATAGGCTACATCCAAACGGGAACAGCCCCTAGTAAGACCACAAAGATAGCCAATTATAGTGCCAGGAGGCCACCCCGACTTGTATTATTTTTGTTCCGCTATCGCGCCTCGATCAGCGAGGGCTCTGCAGTGTGCAACTCCTTGAGCTGGGTATGGACAAGGCTTGCCGCAACGAGGTCTTCGAATCCGTCGCCGATAGATTTGAAGCAGATTACGCCCTCCTGAGCAATGCGAGCTTGTGGTTGGCACAGGGAAAGCAGGCGCCCGGGTATTGAAGCTTCATTAATCACGCCACTTTTGATCGGTGGGCTGAGATCACCGGTTTCTGACAGTGCGTGTGAAATTACGTCAACAGACAAAGCAGCACGCTTTATCAGCAACCAATACAAGGTTGATAAAGAACCCGAAAACAATTTCTCGTTTTCTGCTGAATTGATTGGGCTGCGCAAAGCAAGAGTGATTGCGCATGCTGTTCGTGCACGATGAAGGGAGCCGCCACTGGGGTTTCCCGGAACCGGAGCGTAGTATAACGTTTCGACTATCATCCTTCTGGATGTGCTTACCGACCTGATCCGGTTTAGTGGGGGTAATTCCTCCTGTATGGAGCACATCAGTTGTTTGGGGGCCGTGTTATTGCACCAACGAGAATTTGATCAATTTATTTTTCTGCTTTCAGATGTTGTTATCGACCAGATCGTCGGCTAAACAACGGGGTTAAGTGATCGCAGTATGCACAGGCATCCATCAATTTTTTTAGAACGACAGATAGAGCAGCATCTCACAACAAGAGGGGTTGATCAAACTATCATGAGAGGCAAAGGGCAGGCTTCTCGGTCTGGCCAGCCGCCAGTCAACTCTCCTGAGACTGCCGTGGACATTAAGATCTGCTTGGCTATTTTCAATCTGTGCGCCCAAGTCATAAGTCGGATTGGGCGACTGACATATGAGAGAAAAAACGTTGACTGCAGTATCTTTTTAATCAGTCCCGCCTGCTGATGATAGTGCGCTTTTAGATTCAACGATCACTTTGTGAAGCTGTTCATTTTCAAGAAGTGCTTTGATCTGGTATCTTTTTCCTTGGATCAACTGCTTGTGTTGTCAGGTTTGCGGTTTTATTCCTGACTGCTGTTTCTAGGTGTGAGAGCTGAGAAATGTGCCGGCAGTTGGTTCACCTCTGAAATTTTAACCGAATGCAGTTTTGTATTAATTCAGCAATAGGTGGTAGACAAAAGAGAGTGGGGCAAGCGCTTCTGAGTGAGGTTTGCACCGCAAGCTGTAAGCAACTTTTTATACTCAAAGGGTTACATAACACCAGTCCCTTGCTGGTGTGATATTTTCTTTTGGGCATTATTAACCTTCAAGGTTCAAACATATGTTCAAGCATACATTTTTACAAATTGCCACTTCTGCAGCAGCAATTGCGATAGGCGCTATGGCACAGGCCAACAGTGCCGCCATGGTCAACCCAGCCAGCAGTGTTGTGGTGGGTTATTGGCACAACTGGTGTGATGGCGGAGGATACAAAGGCGGAAACGCACCTTGTGTCACACTGGATGAAATCGATCCGATGTACAATGTGGTGAATGTTTCTTTCATGAAGGTTTTCAATACCTCTGCTGGGCGTATTCCTACCTTTCAATTAGACCTGGGTATTGGTCTTTCAGAACAACAGTTTATTGATCAGATTGGTGCGTTGAACAGCCAGGGGCGTTCGGTCCTGATTGCTCTGGGCGGAGCGGATGCTCATATTGAGTTAAGCGCAGGTGACGAGCAGCCTTTCGCAGATGAAATCATCCGCCTGACCGATCGCTACGGTTTTGATGGTCTGGACATCGACCTGGAGCAGGCAGCTATCACCGCTGCGGATAATCAGACAGTGATTCCTGCCGCATTACGCCTTGTTAAAGACCACTACAGGGCGCAAGGTAAAAACTTTCTGATCACTATGGCCCCGGAATTTCCTTATCTGACCAACAGTGGCAGGTACGTTCCCTATATTGAACATCTTGAAGGTTACTACGACTGGATCAATCCCCAGTTTTACAACCAGGGTGGCGATGGTATCTGGGTTGAAGGTGTTGGCTGGATTGCCCAGAATAACGATGCTCTGAAAGAAGAATTCATTTACTACATTTCAGACGCTCTGGTAAACGGCACTCGAGGCTTCCACAAAATTCCTCACGACAAGCTGGTATTCGGCATCCCTTCCAATAATGATGCGGCAGCTACCGGTTTTGTTCAAGATCCCCAAAAACTGTACAACGCTTTTGAGCGCCTAGATTCACAAGGTCAGGGCCTTCGTGGTGTCATGACCTGGTCTATCAATTGGGACATGGGCACCGATGCATCGGGCAATCTCTATAACGAACAGTTTATCAAAGATTACGGTCCATTTATCCTCAGTAACTCACCAACTCCGCCACCACCAGTGGAAGGCAAACCTGTTTTTAAAGGAATTCAGGATGTCCGTACTTTGCAGGGGCGTTTATTTGATGCCCTGGCTGGCGTGAGCGTCAGGGATTCTGAAGACGGTGATCTCACTGGCGCTATTCGGGTTGATGGCTATGTGGATACCCATACCATTGGTACCTATGCACTCACATATCATGCAGCAGATAGTGACAAAAACACGACTTCTGTTGTTCGCTCTGTCGAAGTGTACAGTCTGAAACCTGTGCTTTCCGGTGTTGTCAGCACTATTATCCTGTTAAACACGTCGTTTGATGCAATGAGTGGTATTACTGCCAGTGATGCTGAAGACGGCAACCTGACAGCTGCTGTGCGAGTGTCTGGTTTTGTAAATACCGCAATCGCTGGTGTATACACACTCACCTATTCCGTTACCGACAGTGCGGGCCAAACCGTAACCGCTGAGCGGAAAGTGACTGTGTCCGACGGCTCTAGCTGTGCCAACCCCTGGGACTCCAATGCCACTTATTTACAAGGCGACGAAGTCTCTCACAACGGCATTCAGTGGATGGCTGGTTGGTGGACCAGGGGTGAGGAGCCTGGAACCACCGGAGAATGGGGTGTATGGCGTGAAGTGCCCGACAGCTCTTGCGGCAGCGGTAGTGAACCAACGCCTGATGCAAAGATAACCGTTTCCGCTGTTGCTGCTGAGTACACTGCGGACAATGGTGAGGTAAACCTGTCTCTGCATGTTGCTGTAAACGAAGCGATGGATCTTGTGGTCAGAATTACTGATCAGAATGGAACTGCTGTCAGCAATCACAACCTATCGGTTGCCAGCACCGCGAACCTACCACTGGTCATCAATAATGCAGAGGCCGGTCTCTATACACTGGAGGTGACAGGTACAACTGCAACTGGCGAAATGACAAACTACAATACCAGTTTTGTTGTTAAAGCTGGCGGCGATACCATTCCTCCGGGCGAGTATCCACTGTACGACAGCAATGCCAATTACAATGCGGGCGAAATCGTGATCGGCAGCGACAGTGCTTTGTATGAGTGCAAGCCATGGCCTTATTCTGGCTGGTGCTCAAACGCCTTGTATGCACCAGGCAGCAGTATGCACTGGCAGGATGCCTGGACCAAGCTTTAACGAAAACACCCAGAGGTGAAACTGCGGCGGCAGCACCTAAAGGGGACCATACCGCCAAAGTCGCCGCGAAGCGGCGACTTTGGTCGTACCAACGCAAATAGGGTGCTTTGAGAAGATGTATGCCGAAGAGCGCCGTACCGGTTAAAATTCCTCTGGCGATATGCTTTCGCGCCCTGCGAGCAGTTGCCGCACCGTAGTGAAATCCACAACGCCGCTATCCACGTAAGTGGACTTGCCCAATAGCGGCGGATATCCGTCACCGCCTGCTGCCAGGAAACTGTTGGTGGCCAGCCGGTAGACCCGGTCGGGATCAAGGGGTCGCTTGTCCTCGCCGAGGGTAAGATTGCCATCACCTGTCAGAGAGATACCGCTAAACTGAATTCCGCGTTCATTGCGGGGCAACAGCGCTATCGCCTCCAAATACTGGCGCAGCTCCCTGCCATTGAATTCCACATAGCCCACGGTATTGGCAAAGGGCATCACCTGCATCAGCGATTTGACGGTGACATCACCTTTATACAGGTTATCGCGAATGCCGCCACCATTGGTGATGGCGATATCCGCGCGGGTAAACTGCCTGAAAGCCTGGGTAATCAGCCTGCCCAGTGGGCTGACGTTAGGGAAATCGCGCTTGTCGCGACGGTCAAAGGTCTGCTCGGCGCGAGTAATGACCTCGCGCAGGGCAGCTCCTCCTTTGTCCTGGAATTCATGCAGGAAAGCCTGCAGATCCTCGTCGGGCTTGATCCTGGATTGTACGAACGCCTGTTTATCGCTTTGAGGTGTTTTCAGGTTGACCGGTATCAGGCGGTAGTCAACCAATTGAACGGTGTCCTTGCCGACAATAAAGTCTGCCCGGCCGACATATTTGCCCCATTCATGCGCCTGCATTATCCAGCTATTATTTTCAAAATCGGGTTTGCAGGGGGCGCCTGGTTGGTAATCTGCAACCAGTTCCCCCCGGGTGTCGGTGCATACCGGCTGCTGGGAATGGCCGCCCACGATAATGTCGATACCATCCACCGCCCTGGCGAGGGCGACGTCGGTACCGACTGAGTCTATATCGTGACCCATATGGGTAAGTGCAATGACCAGGTCGGCCTCTTCTTGCAGCCCTGGCATCAGCCGTCTCATCTCTTTCTCCGGCAGGACAAAACTGAAATCTTTCACATACTGCGGGTTGCCAATTTTTTCAGTGGACCGGGTGATCAGGCCAACAACGGCGACACGCATCCCACCCTTGTCAAAAATCTTGTAGGGCTTGAACAAGCGCTCACCAGCGCTATCATAGATGTTCGCCGAGAGGAAATCGAAGCTCGACCAGTTTTGCTGTTTTCTGATGACCTCAAGCGGGTTGTCAAATTCGTGATTGCCAACCGCCATGGCGTCGTAGCCCATGCGGCTCATGCCTTTGAAATCCGGTTCGGCATCCTGCATATCGGATTCCGGTACGCCGGTATTCACATCGCCGCCGGAGAGCAGCAATGTGTGACAGCCCTCGGCCGCGACCTCCGAGCGGATCCGCTCAACCAGCGTTTTGCGCGCGGCCATGCCGTACTCGCCGTGCTGGTTGTGCCAGAAGCGGCCGTGGTTGTCGTTGGTATGCAACAGGGTCAGGCAGACGGTTGGATTGTCCTGCGCTGAATGTACCTTGTGCGCAAAACCAAACCACAGCAACTGTGCCATTACAAATAGTGTTGCCAAGAGTGTTGTGCAAAAGTGCATACCTTGTCGATATTGTTTCTGGGTGGTCATAGCTGCTCCCGTCTAATTAGATGAATGCGCCTTCTGCAAAGCTGGAATTCCACTGTCCGCGATGCCTGTAGGTGAAAAAGCCGGCGTTAAGCACCGGCGCTGAATACTTCCGATACGCAATCAAAAGGTGTATTTCAGCCCCAGCTTCACACGCCAGGTGGATTGCTCAACCTGAAAGCGTTCGTAATTGTCGGTATTCAGACCGCCGAAGGGCTCATAGTAGATATACTGGCCGCTTTCATTCACGTCGTAATCGAACAGTATCTGCTGCGGGAATTCCAGGTCGTACACCTTACCCCAGTCGTCATTCAACAGGTTGGCGAAGTTATCTATGGTGAGGTAGATCACACTGCGGTGCTCCGACAGGAAGCCGGGCATTTCCTGGGTAATGGCCAGATCCATGGTGGTTACCCAAGGCATGGTGTCGGAATACTTGTCCACCTGCCCCCCGGCATAACCGGCCACGCCCGCCAGCCGTGCAATCTCCATAATCTCTGCATAACTCAGGCCGCTTTCGAAGTCCATTATGGAATCGCCTTCGCCGGAGGGAATATAGGGGAGGTAGATGTCAGAGTCATCGAAGCTCGGCTGGTCACCGAGGTCATCGTCCCTGAAAGCACCCAGTGTCCAGGAGAAGGGCCGACCGGAGCGGCGCTCCAGGAAAAGATTAAAGTTGGTGGCATAACCTGGCACAAACTCCTGGCGATAACCCAGGTTCAGTACGAAGCGGTGTTCAATCTCGTAATAGGCGGTACCTTCCAGCGGCAGGCCACGATTCTCCACCACTTCGTATTGAAAGTTGGACTCCGCAGTGGAGCTGGTGCCCGGATTGGCCTCGGTGATGTCCTGGTGGGTATAGGACAGATTCAAGGAGAGGCCGCTGTCAAACGTCTTGTTCAGGGCGTTGGTCCAGATGATGCTGCGACCACCGTTGTCCACATTGGTCAGCTCCAGGTCGTAGTTGTCCTCAAACTCGGTACCGGCGTAAATATTGTCCCAGATGATGCGATCGCCAACGCGCTTGTCATTGTCCACCCGTGACAGGTCGCGCCAGTAAACGGCATTTTCCCGCTCCACATAGGTCAACTCGGTGGTCCAGTTGAAGTCTTCGCCCAGGCCGGGAATATCAAAGGTGTAGTCGGCGGCCAACTGGTAGCGCCAGTCAGACGGTAGTTTGAAATCCGGATCTATGCTGTTGGTACTACCGGCGCCTGGCGCCAGTGCGTCCCTGGCTACCTGGGGTACTCCGGTAAAGTCCACAACGACCGGGTCCAGGCTGGTAAGGTAGACGGAATCCTTGGTGGTGCCGTCATTGGTATAGGCATTGGACACCCACACCAGGGGCATGCCGCCGCTGTAACGGCCGGCGCCACCGCGTAGGGTCAGGTCGTCACGCAATTCCCAGGTAAAGCCGATCCGCGGCAACCAGATATCATGGCCATCCAGGTTTTCCGTATTGGAGTAACCGTAGGTTGCCTCGAAATTGCTGTTGCGATTGGGCGCTCTGTCAATACTGAGAGTTTCGTAACGGAGGCCGGCAACCAGCTCGAAGCCGGCAAAGAGCTCCAGAGTGGCATCGCCGTAGAGTGCATAGGTGGTGCCGTTTACGTCGTAGGCGATGTCCTGGATATTGTTGGTATAGGCATTGCTGTATTCCAGGCTGGCCACACGGCGGTTTTCGAAGTCGTCGATACTGTCGAAACTCCAGGTACCGGCGGCGTCGCGGCCGTAGAGGTTATAGTTCCAGGTATCTTCAATTTCCGCACCAAAACGGTACTGGACGTCGCCGGCCATGTAGATGCCGTGCACACCGAAATTCCACACTTCATTGGCGAGTTCGTTGGCGTGACGGTTTTCATCCTGGCCGGCAACGATGGTGCCACTGGCTGTTCTGATATTGATCTCGCCCCAGTTGGAGTTGGTCAGGGAGGCCTGTTCAAACTCCTTGTAGGACAAGTTCACTTCTGTGCTGAAGGCATCGCTCCAGTCGGAGAAGAGGTGTGCAGTGTAGAAGGTATTGTCCTGGGCCTGGTTCCAGAGGTTGGACGACAGGTTAAGCGTATCATCGCTGTCGGTATAATTGCGAGCAGCGCGACTTTCCTGACTGCTATAGGTGAAGTCAGCCCGGTGATTGTCACTGATATTCCAGTCCAGTTTTACCAGCAGCTTTTTATCGCTGTCCGGGCTCGGCGCCGAGCCCGCTGAATCACTCGCGCCGTAGACATCCTGCATAATGTTCAGCACACGTGACAGCTCATCCAGATCCACATCGTGACCTTCCAATGTGTCCAGATGGTAGTTGAATACGACATCCTCTTCCCATTTTTCATAGGACGTGAAGAAGAACAACTTGTCCTGACTCAGTGCGCCATTAAAAGAAGCCCCATAGGTTTCCTCCTCGCTATCGATATCGTACTCGGTTACTGAGCCGTCATCAGACAACCTGTCGTCTTGTGCAGTTCCTGCCCAGGGGACGGACTCGAAGAAGGCGCTGCCATGGAATTCGTTGGTGCCGGATTTGGTCACGGCATTGATGTTGCCACCGCTGAATTTTCCTTTGCGAACATCAAAGGGCATATAGGAAATGGAAATCTGCCCCACCGCATCCAGGGAAATGGGTGGGCGGTTGGTCGGGTAGCCATTGGACTGAAGACCGAAAGTATCGTTAATACCCACACTGTCGATGGTGAGTGAGTTGTACTTGGGATTGGTGCCGGCAATGCTCAGTTCTACACCGTCCGGGCTGACAACCGCCAGTGGGTTGGAACGGAGCACATCCTTGAGGTCGCGGTTGAACGTGGCCGAATTCGTGATCTGGTCTTCGCCGAATACACTGCTGTAACCGCGGTTGGTGTAGACCTCGGCATCGGCGAATACTACCACCTCCTCGAGGTCGATTAGCGGAAGGTCTGCACTGCCCAGATTGATAGGCAGAGTGAGAGGAGCACCCAGAGTCAGGTAGAGGTCATTCAGGACTTGTTCGCCCTTATCGGATTCCACACGGATGCTGTAGGGACCACCCACACGCAGGCCGTTGAGGCTGAAGCGGCCGGATTCACTGGAAAGAATTTCACGACGGCTGTTGGACGGGGTATGAATAACAGTGATCCTGGCATTATCCACGGGTTGGCCATCGCCACCGGTCACGCTACCGCGGATGGCAGTGCTGGTTTCCTGGGCAAAGGTCACAGGTGCGGCGGCCATCGCCGAGATCACTGCGGCAGATAAAAGCCTGCAAGGAAAAGAGCACGGTTTCATCTAATTATCCTCATTGTGAAGCGGCCTGAGAAAACGACTCTGGGTGTGGTTTATCGCTTTCCGCTGCGTTTTTGTGGTGAAAGTGAAAGCGGCGCTATTCTCTGGGAGAAAAATGACAATTAAGTTAAAATTTTATGAATCTTGCGATGTAGTAATTTCGAGTGTTGAGCCGAACGGCTTTCTGTAATGTCAATTGTGAATTGAATCTGCGCAATTTGCTTTTCCTGTGTTTTGAGAAAACAGGCAGGGAAGGGGGGGTTGTGCATAATGGCACATTTGTTGCCCAGCCGAAGTGCTGAAAATTCTAGTGCGGATAATCAGTATTCAGCGCACAGTCAAGACAGGCTCTTCCTGCGCCGGAGAAAATTCCAACATAATTTAAAGACATACTACCGGGTCGGAAGGAAAGAATACTCCTCTCCCAGGATACGCTGTGAATACATTCTTGTGCGCTCGTAATCGGCATCCATGCCTCATACGATCCTGGCAGAGGGGTATTCTTCCCTCCTGCTTTACTAGTAAAAAGCGCCGCAGAGCAGCGCAATGGGCAGAAGGTTTCAATATTTCCAACGGGCCGTTTGTAATGGTCTTGAAGCGACTGTAATGACCCTGGAGCGAAGGGGCAGTGTCATTCGACAGGAACAAGAGAGCATTGAGGGCGCGTTTATGTCAACTTTTCATCAGTGGCGAGTCCGGCAATATTGATGTACCAAACTGACCATCGGCAAGGACGGTATAGAGCGGGTCATCCACTCTTCCACGCTGAGCAGGGAGAGCTGGCTCTTTGCCGGCAGCCCGTTCAATGCGATAAACGATCATGACGCTACTTTAATGATCATAACTGTTGATTGCCAGACATACCTGATTAGCTGAGCAAATTATCGCCATTGACGCTTTATTTTGACTGTTAACGCCAGATATGAACCATTCATCGCAAGCGACAGCAGCATCTCCAACCGCCCGTTAATCTTCGAATATCAGTTAGGAATAAGGAATAACGAGATGAAGACTACTCACTATTTAAGCCTGTGCCTACTTACAGGGGCACAAGCTATCGCTGTTCCCAGCGATGCCTTAATTGAACAGTACAATCAGGCTGCTCAGGGTGATAAAGACAAAGTAGACATCGTTTATAACCAGTTGCAAAATCAGATCGAGCATCAAGGTTCCGATGCGCTCACATTAGTTTATCTTGGCAGCACGCAAACCTTGATAGGGCGAGATGCATTTTTGCCATGGAACAAGATGAAACATGTCGAGCAAGGGCTAGGTACTATCGCCGAGGGTCTGGGCCTGTTGTCTGATAAAACCACACCTCTGCCATTGCAGGAGATCCGTCAGGGCTTGCCAGAGGCAGTGTTAGCCAAGGCGATTGCTGCGAACACATACACCTCACTACCGGATATGTTTAATCATTTCGAACGCGGTTATGACCTATATCTGGATCTCCTATCTGATGTGGATTTTATCGCTCAACCATTTGATGCGATTTCCTGGGTGTTTATCTATGCAATTCAGGCAGCGATACGCGCAGAAGATCCAAAACAGGCGCAGCTTTGGGCAAATCAAATGGCGGCGATCAACCCCAGTCATCCAATGACTTTGCAAGCGCTGGCTATGGCTAATAACGCAGCGTAAGGGGATGAGATGTTGCAGTTTCAACAGTTAAGAAAACAATACCATTTAGGCCAGCAGCCGGTAGTGGCACTTAGCGATGTGGAGGGAACAATCAGTGGCGGAGAGATGGTTGCCTTATGTGGCCCTTCAGGATCGGGCAAAAGTACGTTGCTTAACCTCCTTGGCTTGCTGGACATGGACTATCAGGGACAAGTTACTTTTGGAGGCGCACTCTATCCCAAAGGAGCACAACAGGCAGCGGAGCTGAGGCGTTCTAAGATGGGTTTTGTGTTTCAGAGATTCAATCTGGTGCCGGTTATGAGTGCCTGAGAAAACATTGCTTATCCACTCTTGCTCAATGGTTTTTCTGCGCAACAACAAAAGCAAAGAGCGATTGAGATACTCGACAAAGTGGAGTTGGCAAAGTTTGCTTATCATCGCCCAGGCCATCTTTCTGGTGGTCAACAGCAGCGTGTTGCCATTGCAAGGGCATTGGTCCATAAGCCGAAGCTTGTCATCGCAGATGAACCAACTGCCAGTCTCGACAGTAAAACCGCTCAACGAGTGATTGAAATAATGAAAGCGCTGGGCCATGAAATGGGAACTACGTTTGTGGTGGCGACACATGATCAGAAGATGGCGATGCAGTGTGATCGAATCATTTCAATGACCGACGGTAAGGTCAGCAAGGAGTGAAAAATGAGCCAGCTAGTTCCACAATCTGTGCGCTTTGCGTTCTTCAATCTGCTTCGCAACCGCCGTCGCAGCCTGCTTTCCGTTTTGATCATCACGATCGCTGTTTTTGCTCTGACGTCTGCTGGTGGGTTTGGGTTGTATACCTATGAATCACTGAAAGAGTCGATTGCGCGTGATACCGGCCATCTGACTATCAGCATGCCCGGCTTTTTTGAAAAGGACGAAGAGATGCCACTGGCAAATGGTTTAGAGGACAGCCAGTTGATGATTCAGCACCTGATATCGAATCCCGATATTCGTGGCATTCAACCAAGAATTGAGTTTACCGGATTAGTTTCCAACGGTAACAAATCCACTATTTTCGTTGGCACAGGGGTTAATGAGCGAGAGTTCGACATGAAGGGCCCATTTCTGAATGTACGTGAAGGTAAAACGCTGTCAAATGTCCGCTCATCACGCTATGACCCTGCAGAGCCAGAAGTCATGCTTGCCGTGGACTTAGCCCGCAACCTGAATGTGTCCGTCGATGATTGGGTCACGGTATTAGTAACGACCAGTGATGGGGCGTTAAATGCACTGGATTTCAAAGTGCAAGCTATCTATTCAACAGGTATCCCTGAATGGGATAAACGCCAGTTGTATCTCCATATCAGCTCTGTAAAAGAACTGCTGGTCAATGAAAAAGTTAGTATTTTGTCGGTGTTTCTTTATGAGACGCAAAAAACAATGGAGTTGAAAGCTTGGGTTGAAGATGCATTAACACCGCTCTCCCGTAATCAGGACCTGGAAGTATCGCCATGGCAGGAACATGCATTTTTCTATAGCAAGGTCAAAGGCTTGTACGACCGAATCTTCGGCATCATGGGGGGGGTGATGGCACTGGTAGTTTTCGTTGCGCTATTCAACACCATGACAATGTCAGTAACCGAGAGAACCAGAGAAATCGGCACCTTATCAGCGCTGGGAACTTATCCTGCGGAAATAGCGGCTGGCTTTATCCGAGAAGCCGCACTCTTAGCTGGAATAGGAGCGGTATTGGGTGGTGTACTGACGATTGTGACCAGTGGAGTCCTGATACTTGTCGATGTCCAGATGCCACCTCCGCCGGGGAGGACAGAGAGCTACCCGCTCAATATCTATTTTTCTACAACGCTTTTCATGTACAGCATTGCAGGCGTTATGGCGATTTGTGTTCTTGCCGCCTGGCTGTCTGCACGCAAAGGTGTTAACAAACCAATTACGGAGGCATTGGTTTATGCATAAGTTTATTTTATTAACGCTCTGCCTGTATGTTTTCAGTCTGCATTCGCTGGCCAATGATGTCAGTCAGATGATCAAAAATGCCGATGCTTACCGCCTGGATACGGACTTTTCCAAAGTGGTTGCCCTGGTCAAACTTTATCGGAATGAAGTGCTGGATAAAACACGTCAGTACAATGTCTATACCCGCCCTGAACGGGAATCGCTGGTGGTGTTCAAATCACCCGTTGAAGCCGGGCAGAAGATGTTGATGCTGGATAATAACTACTGGTTAGTGATGCCTAAGAGCCGCCGCCCAATCCGGATCACACCCATGCAAAAACTACTCGGAGAAGCTTCAGTTGGAGACATCTCTACGCTTACCTGGAGTGAGGACTATTCTGCGACACTGACGGGACATGAAGCCTTGACTATCAATGGTCAATCAGTGCAAACCAATCTTCTGTCACTCAAATCGGTAACCCAAGGTGCCAGCTATGGTCGTATTGAACTATGGTTGGCTGCAAAAACAGACTTCCCGCTTAAAGCCGAGTTGTACCTAAGGTCTGGGAAGTTAGCCAAGCAGGCACTATTTGAACAAGGTGAGCGAGAAGGGCGTCTCAGAGTGGTGAGTATGACATTGCTGGACAAAATACAGCCGACCAAAAAGACCGTGATTGAATATCAGCAGATTACGCCACATCAACTGGCAGACAAGTTCTATATTCCAGCGTTTCTGACTCGCAATGCGCTATCGGAGTTATGAAATGAAAGGTGGTGTGACAATATTTTTACTTTTTATGACTTCAACGATTTGTATTGCTGAGCCAAATCTTGACTGGGACTGGATGGTAACTGTCAGCAATACACAGCATCGTGATTCGGTCTGGTTTGAACCACATAGTGAGTCGCAAACGCAGCAGCTCGAAGGACTGATAAGTGTGCAGGCAAACTGGCAGGACTGGAGTGGTCTGCTGGCAGTTAAGGGAAACCAGATTGCACCGAGTGAACAAGTCCAGACCTTCGACGCTGACTTTATTGTGCAGGAATTATTCTGGCAAGGTGAATGGAATATGGGGGCATCTCCTGTTGATTTGACACTAGGTAAACTCCGGCTCGACTGGGGTGTTGGCTACGGCTATCGACCTTTGAATTTCTTTAATCCATACCGCCGCAATCCGGTGGGCATACAGGTCGAAGAAGGGGTAGGGGTTGCAATGGCTTCTTACTTTGATCGCTCTGGAGAATGGAGCCTGATATACAGCGACTCAAACTGGATGGTACTGGATTCTACTGAGCCGAAACAAGGCTCTGAGCAACAAGGAGTCGGCATTCGGCGATACAGCTTGCGGGGAGATACAGAGTGGCAGGGTATTGTGTATTACGATACTGTCCGTCATGGCTTAATTGCGGGCTCAATGGTGTCGGTGATTAATGCCTTCTGGGAGGTGCACGCTTCTTCACTTTATCAGCAAGATTATCGCGCTTATCAGCAGCAAGCGTTTTTTACACCCGTTGCGGTTGAGACGCAACGCGATGGTTTTCAGGGGCTCATTGGGCTGAATTGGGCCAATGAAGCAGGCAACCAGGTCATTGTTGAATACTGGTACGACAACCGGGCATGGAGCAAGGACGAATGGATTCAGGCTTTAGAGAGAGCGAATATATTGTCACAGCAAACTACAACTGTTAGCCTGGCACATTCCTATGCGCAGGGACTCAACCAGGTCAATCTGGTGCAGCATAATGTCATGCTGCACTGGAATCTAAATTCGACAAGCTGGCGCCACTGGCAGTGGAGCAAAGACATTTTGTGGGTAGGAAACCTCGAACCGAAATTTGATTTACTTTACTCGCCTGAAGATGGTGGCATTATTGCGACGCAGTGGCTCAACTACAGTACATACGATTCAGGAACGGTTTCGATGGACATTGAACTTGCCGTTCGCTTTATGACGGGTAGCCATGCGTCCGTATATGCAAATCTCGCAGATACGCGTATGATTTTTATAAATTTAAAAGGAAAGTTTTGAAGTTTTGATGACAAACTTTGCAACGCATCTTTCCGAGGGATTGAAGAGTCTCGCTTTCACATCCTTGTTTTGTCTTGTGATAGCCTTTGCGACGCACACGATTTGGCTCAGCCCGCTCTGGGAGCATATTTTGATCAGTTTTGGTTACGGGTACAGCGCTATCTTCATCGCTTATCTGTTGCAATGGTCGAGCAGGCAATGGACGAAGCGCCAGATCAGCGTGATATCAATTGGCAGCTCAATGGCTTTGGGTACAGCTAATGCGTACTACTGGCTAAGTAAATACGAAAAATTTTCTAATTTTAGCCAGATGAAGCCTGTTATCATTCTTGGATTTATTTTTCTAGCGGCATGCTTTCTGTATTTTTACACATATAAGCAAAAACTGTTGACTCAGAAAGAGTTAGAGCGAGCCAAACGCATTCAGGCTGAGCAGGAAAAAGCGCTATTGTTTAGTCAGTTGAAACAGCTTCAAAGCCAGATTGAGCCTCACTTCTTATTTAATACACTGGCCAACATCAATGCGCTGATCGACAGCGATGCGAAAAATGCCAAGCTGATGCTGGGAAAACTTACAGAACTTTTACGTGAGAGGTTGAAGCAGAGTCGTCAGCACAACTCCACTTTAGAGGGCGAATTGGAGTTGGTGGATGCGTATCTCGCCATACAGAAAATTCGATTAGGTGAGCGACTGAAATATGAAATCATTAATCATTGCTCAGAAAACTTTAATATTCCACCATTGTTGGTTCAGCCTCTGGTCGAAAATGCGGTACAGCATGGAATCGAACCCAGCTCCGCCGGTGGATGGATCAGGGTTGAAGCTTCTGAGGCTAAGGAACAGGTGAGCATTAAAGTATTGGATGACGGTATTGGTTTTGGACATGCTGATGCTCATCCCGGCCAGGGAATCGGGCTGGAGAATATTCGTCAACGGTTGAACACCTTGTTTGGCGGTAATGCTTTGATGAGCCTAAAGAAAAGCCTAACGGGCGGTGTGGTCGCACAGGTTACGATTTTACGCACGTCACTGGAAAGTCTTGAGGTCAAAATGGATGCAAACTAAGCCTCACACCGCCGTCATTGCGGATGACGAACCTCTGCTTCGTCATCACCTCAACAACGCTCTGGCCGAGGATTGGCCGGAGCTTGACGTTGTTGCATTAGCGAGCAATGGCCAGCAGGCGTTGGAGATGGTCGAACAGCATCAGCCTGATGTGGTGTTTCTCGATATAAAAATGCCTGAGTTGGATGGGATGTCTGTAGCGAAAAGGCTCACCAAAGAAGACCATAACCCTCACATTGTATTTGTCACCGCTTTCGATGAATATGCAGTTCAGGCATTTGAGGCTAGCGCCGTAGATTACCTGCTTAAGCCAGTCTCCGAGTCACGTCTGGCACAATGCGTAGAAAAGCTTAAAACGAAGCTTAGCAGCGCAGAACCTCCCGCCAATTTGGGGGCGCTCATTAATCAAATCCAGCAGCTAAATACGCCTCAATTGCCCAAATATCTGAGTTGGATAAGAGCAAGTAAAGGGGAGGAAATTCACCTGATTGCTCTTTCAGATGTTCTCTATTTCAAAGCAGAGGATAAGTACGTCTCTTTGTACAAACAGGAGCAGGGGAAAAAGGTCGAGTACATTCTTCGGACATCGCTAAAAAAGTTGCTGGCACAGTTAGAACCGGACACATTCTGGCAGGTGCATCGCTCCAGCGTCGTGAATGTCTCGGCGATAGACAAAGTTAAGAAAGACTTTACGGGTAAGATGGTTGCTGTCATTGGGGAAGATTCGATACCCGTGAGCCGGGCAATGCAAGGCAAGTTTACCAATATGTGGTGAGACAAGGAAGGTAACAGGGCGACCAGCCGGCAATTTTAATGCCATCTGGGGGCTTGCTCTAGCCAATGTGAATAAGAGGGTCTGGAATGCGAGCTACAGAAAAGTAGTCGGAATAAATCCTGACGATACTGAACATGGCTTTATGCATGTGGACAGCTCCGAGCCTCAAGGCGATATGTTTTAAGAAGAGGAGTGGCATTTGAAAAATACCATCCTTTATTTCCAATAGTGTTTACTATTGGAAATAAAGGATGGTATGATTTCTGCCACTAAATCACTATCCGATGCTCTTGCCCTATGTCCCAGTGTTTTAAAGCGGTTCCGCTATTTGACTCCCACCGCCCATTCTATGCTCTAAAGCGCAGTACTCTGTTTCCAGAAGACATTTCCACCGTTAAGACATTTGTTGATTTGATAGCCGATGGTCCTGTTCCGGAAGCTACTGACGATTACTGGCATGTAAAGGATTTTCTGTGGAGCAAATGTCGGCGATCTGAAGCAACCTACAATGCGTTTAGGAGTGAAGCTGAACGTTTTTTACTGTGGGCTTGGTGTATTCACGGTAAATCTATAGCCTTGATGAAAAAGCGGGACATCGAGGCGTACATTGATTTCGTTGTCAACCCGCCAAAAAGCTGGATTGCAACTCAAGTTTGCAGGAGATTTGAGTCTAAGGACGGCCAGAAAAAACCCAATAAGAACTGGCGACCCTTTGTTGTCAAATTAAGTAAGGCTGAACGTAAGGAATTACTTAGAGGCACCCCAGGCACAGATATCAAACCAGACTCTGGCAATTACGTGCTTGCGCAGAAATCTCTTCGGGAGGTGTTTTCAAACCTGAGTGTTTTATACAACCATCTGGTCGAGGAAGATTACGCTTTTGGGAACGTAATTGCAGCTGTCAAAAAGGCTTCCCCCCACTTAATCGTTGATGTGTCCAATGATTCGGTTAAGCGCCTGTCGGCACTACAGTGGGAGTACGTTTTAGAAAGCACCAGAACCAGGGCCGATGAAGACCCGGTTTGGGAGCGGCACCTTTTTATCATTGCAGGTATGAAGAGCCTTTATTTGCGTGTCAGTGAATTGTCATGTCGGTCAAACTGGAGCCCTAAAATGGGGGATTTTTACAGGGAGGAAGATGACTGGTGGTTTATCGTGTTTGGAAAAGGCAATAAAAAGAGAAAAGTGAGCGTACCAGTCGACTTTCTTGAGTATTTAAGACGGTATCGTCTAAGCCGTGGCTTGGACGGATTGCCTGCAGTTGGCGAGTCCTCTCCCCTACTCCACTCAATGCGAAAACAGAACCCAGGGCTGCGAGCGCGAACAATCGCGATGCTGGCCCAGGAGGCATTTGATTTGGCAAGTGAAAATATGGCTCAAGATGGCTTTGAAGATGATGCGAAGGTCCTCTTGGCCACTTCAACTCATTGGCTTCGTCACACCGGTGCTTCAATGGATGTAGAAAGTAGAGCGCTTAAAGATCTATCAGCAGACCTGGGGCATGGAAAACTAAGCACGACAGACAAAGAATATGTCCATGCAGACGACAGAGAGCGTGCAGCTTCTGGGAGAAAAAGGCGCGTTTGAAATTTTTCTCAATCGCTCAGGTGGATTCATATTCTCCATATCTGTCGTAGTTCAGACCTGATCTGACAGTTACCGGTTTATCAGTAGACTGACAAGGGCAGTTACACAGAACTATTTACACTCTCCCTTCCCAACACAGAAACCCAAGTTAAACACTGTGCGCACCAATAGCTTTAGAACATAGCAGTTACTACTACCTAGCGAAATGGACAGGCAGGTTTAACTCCGCTCCACACGGGTAGGCTCTGATCTTCTTTGTTGTCAGTAGGTGCTCCGCTCCGGCTTTTAAAAGAACCCTCTTCTATGGTTAATCGCATCAGCGCTGTGCCCTTGCGCTCCTGGGTATTGGGGGCGCGTACTTGCTCCCAGCGGTCGGGCTCAATATCGTTAATAATAGTTTTAAAAACCTCATCAAACTCCCAGGTATCCTGCACGCGTTCCCCGCGACAAAATAACACCGCCGAGCGGTAGTTGGCACTGTGGTGAAACGCAGATTTTGCCAACACCCATTCATCATATTGTGCAAATGAAATACAGATTGTTTCCCCTGCATCTACCAGCTTCTGCAAGCGGCTTTTATTCGCCACGTGGAAATACAGGCAGTCTCCCTTGCGCCATATGGTCAGTGGAATAATGATCACCTGCCCACTCTGAACAAACCCAACGTGACCGAGCTTCAGTTCATCAACCAGTTGATATACATCTCTACGTTGGTAGCTGGCTCGTTTTGCCGCCCTGCGCACCTTGCTTTTCGCAGTGGTGGATAATTCTTGAGTGCAATTAATGGCTGTATCCATAAAAACCTCCTGATAACGGCAGATAGCTGATCGATATCGCCAATATAGAAAGTTACTGGTATCCTGATAAGATCCAGTTTTAACCACTGCATGGTACCAGTTTTGAGCGCACCAGACCTAGCCGACCTGACCCTGGACCCAAATCAACCCTTGCAAACCCAGCTCTACCACAGACTCGTACAGAGCATTTGCAATGGTCGATTGACCGCCGGCAGCAAATTGCCATCTTCCCGCAGACTGTCGGAAACCCTTGGCGTCAGTCGCAATACCGTTATTCAGGTACTAGAGCAACTCAAAGCCGAAGGCTTTCTCGGCAGTAAACCAAGGCAAGGGGTATTTATTTCCACGTCACTACCCTCTCACGTAGCGGCCATAAAAGAACCGGACTGGCAGACGAGCCCTCGTACAAGCGCAGACGATCTGCCACGCCTATCCACCCAGGGTGAATCCCTGCGAAACCCCCGTCTTGCCAGGGAGAAGTCCCAACCTTTTACGCCTGGATTACCGGATTTGGAAGCATTTCCATTCCACATCTGGAACCGCCTCTACCGACGCCATCAAAGTAGATTGCCATTGATTGGCTATGGGCCCAGCCAGGGGTATCTGCCTCTGCGTCAGGCGCTTGCAGAATACCTGCGTAGTTCCCGAGGGGTTCGTTGCTGCCCGGATCAAATCATCATTACTAACGGAGCCCAGGAGTCCCTGAGCTTGTGCGCACAAGTGGTATTGAATCCAGGTGATACCGTAGTAATGGAAAACCCCGGCTACCGCCGAGCACATATTGCCTTCGAGGCCAACAGGGCATCCCTGAAAATGGTGGGTCTAAAGAATAATTACCTGGATGTGAATGCCCTGATAAAAAGCTCCATGCGGGGAAAGCTCCTCTTTACCACTCCAACTCACCAGTACCCTATGGGCGGAGTTATGCCTGCTGGTGACCGCCTGAAACTGCTCGACTGGGCCGCACAATCTGGTTGCTGGATATTAGAGGATGACTACGACAGTGAATTTTCGTTCAAACACAGACCCGTAGCCGCTCTTCAAGGTATGGCAGAGTACACTCCCGTTCTTTATATGGGCAGTTTTAGCAAGACCCTACAACCCGGTTTGCGCCTGGGCTACTTGGTTGTCCCTAAAGCACTTGTAGAGGTATTTGCCCAAGCAAAAGAAATGCTATCAGGCTATTCACCACTTCTATCCCAGGCTGTAGTTTCAGACTTTATTGCAGAGGGACATTTCGTACGGCATTTGCGCAGAATGTGTATCAACTATCGAGAAAAATGGAATAATTTTTGTCAATTGATACGCAAAGACTTGGAGCCTCAAGCAAAATTAATTGTCAATAGTGCCGGAATGCATGTTGTGATCGCCACATCAAATATGGACGATATCGATTTATCAAAAAAACTTTCATTACAAGGCTTTGGCAGCACACCATTATCATTTTTCTCCCCCACTAAAGTTTTAAAGTCCGGCTTGGTTCTAGGGTTTGCCAATACCTCTTCGGAGGATCGCAAGTCGTGCGTGAAAACTCTAAAGAATTTACTGATTCCAACACTTCGGACAGTTTTAACCTAGTAATTCCGGGGGCTGTAGCCCTATAAGGACGTTTATCGCAACTCGGGGCTGCCCCAAACTTACGATAAATACACGCTAGACGACAGATTATGAGCTATATGCTGCTGGAGCGGCTGCGCGCGCTGGTGCTGCAGGGAACAGCGGTATTCGTGCAGCCGCGCCGCAGATATTAATTAGGGACTATGCCTTACTGCCGTACCAGAATCAGACCATCAAGCGGGGGTATCACTATCTTGCCGCGTCGCTGGTCGTAAGTGTCTTTTTGGTGGTTCAGCACATTGATCCAGGTTGAGTCGCCGAGTATCTCCGCCGAAATAGTGTTTGCCTGAGAAGCGTTGTTCAGTATGACCAACACCTGGTTGTTGCGATACACCCGGTGATAGCCGTAAAGCCGGCGCTTATCGTCAATTAACACCGATTGGAAATCGCCCAGTTGCAATGCCGGATTCCGGTTGCGGATATGAATCAGGTTGCGATAGTGTCTTAACAGGTCGGTATTGACGCCAACCTGGTCGGGGGAACGCTTGCTGCCATCGGGCAGGTAGACTTCATCCTCATACTCAATGTCCGGCCAGATCATCGGCTTGCGTGTATCCGGATCGTTTGCGCCCCACATGCCCACTTCATCGCCATAGTAGATCATCGGGGCACCCACATAAGTCATCTGGAAGATGGCGAAAAGCATTTGCAGCTGAATTTCGTGCTCGTTGGGCTTCCTGACGACATAGTCGGCGTTGTTGGTAACCTGTGATCTATTGAAGTAGTTGCCCCAATCCCGGAAATTGCCGATACCGCGGTTCACGATATGTGAACCGATGCGGTTGGAGTCGTGGCTGCCAAACAGGTTTTGCACGACATAGGCGACGCCCTGTGGGTAGAGGTCCCTGAGATCGGCCAGCTTGCGGTCAAACGCGCTGACACTGATATTCATGTCCGGCGGGTTGAAAAAGAACTCAGCCGCGGTGAAGGCAAAGTTGTAGTTCATCTCGCCATCGAATTCGTCGCCCTGAAGATAAGGCTTTACCTTTTCCGGTACATCGACAATCTCGGCGGTCAGGTAGGCCTCGGGATTGATCGACTTTACATGGCTGCGCCACGCCTTCCAGAAGTTGTGATGGACCTCGAAGGCCACGTCCAACCGCCAGCCATCAATGCCGTGTTCTATGCCCTTGCCTTTTGGGTTCATCCAGCGCTCGGTAGCGGCAAACACATAGTCTCTTGGGCCTTTGACCAGCCCGTGTTCATCCTCCCGGAATTCCGGCAGTGACTCCACGCCGAACCAGCCGGAATACTTGAATTTGCTACCGGTTTTATCGTCCCGGAAAGATTCGACGATAAACCAGTCCTTGTAGGGGGACGCCTGCTGGTGCTTTCGCAGGTGTTGAAAGGCGAAACTGTTGATGCCCATATGGTTGAAGACGCCATCGAACAGGATTCGGATGTCCCGTTTGTGCGCCTCATCAATCAGGTTCAATGCCAGCTCATCGGCGCTGGTCCAGACCCAGGTCGATGGATCCAGAGGGTCTTCCGTGGCCATCAGTTTGCGATCACCTTCGGGGTCAGGGCCGAAAGTGGGATCGATATGGTGGTAGCTGGCCCCATCGTATTTGTGCAGGGACGGGGCATCGAATACCGGGTTGAGGTAGATGGCACTGATGCCGAGGGCTTTCAGATAATCGAGTTGATTGATAACTCCCTGTAGGTCGCCGCCATAGCGGCGCCGCAACAGATGTTTCCATAATTCCGGTTCGCCATTGGCTTTTTCGTAGGCCTGCAACTCGTACCAGTCACTGCCCCAGGGGTGGACCTGCCACTGTTTCGGCGCTTCCTGGGGGTCTGCGCCGAGTATGTCCTTCCTTCCTGGGTCGTTGGCGGTGTCACCATTGCGGAAGCGTTCCGGGAAAATCTGGTACCAAACGACCTCTTTGGCCCATTGCGGAACGAATTCTTCGCCCTGGCTGGCACTGGTTGCCATTGGAATGGCGAGCGTAGCCGAGATTAGTGTGCGTACGGCAAGCTGGAGAATGTTATTCATATTAAATGCTGCTTAATTCACTGACGTCAATGTACCAAATGGGGAGGGTGCAATCGATTACCAAAACGGGGCAAAAGGTGCCCCGCGACCGCTGTAAACGGCCTTGGGACACCCTCCGCCGCCCCCCGGCCGACTTTTATGGTCCGTCTGCAACCTTCCGGGACCGGGTATTCACTGCCAGGTGAATACACTCGTCTCCAAAGTTCCGGTCGGGGTGGAAGACGAGGTAATCGAACGGTTACTGCCCCCCTCCCAGGTTAAGTTACCGTTGTCGTCCTTTTTGATGAACTTAAACTGCACCGTGGTGTGCTTCGGCAGGGAGACCGGCAGAAACCACTCGGGATAGTTCGGGTTGTGAAAGGGGCCAACTGCCTTGGATGTATCCCAGTTGCCAAGTTCGGGTATGTCTCCGACGATATAGACATTCTCCCCCAAGCTGGTGCTGGTGTTGACTTTGAAGATAATCTGATTCTGGTCATCCGACAGCACTTCATAGCGAAACTGGTTGCTGACCTTGCTGCCTTTTGTGACCGTAATCTGCTTTACACCTGCACTCACGCTGGGCACGACGGCTTTAATCATGGTATTGCTGTTGGCGATGATGATCGCAGACGTGCTATCGAATTTGACCGTGACGGCACCACCGAGACCCGTGCCGTAAAGGTAAATGGTATTCCCGGCGCGCCCCATGGTGGACATCACATCGCCCAAACGGGGAATATCGGTGCCCAGGTCGGGGTTGTAAGACCAGACACTGACTTCGCCTCCCTCCAGTGTGAAGGGCGCTATCTGCCCGTTGCCAACCGTCACTGTGTCCCCGAACAGCAGGCCGCTCAGCACATCGCCGTAACTGCCTGCCGGCAGGGTCGTGTTGATCGCCGGGACTGAAAACGACTGGTCCGGTTGGCGGTTTACCGCGACTACCACCTGTTTGTTATAAAACTGTCGCTTGAATACCAGCACATCATTGGTGCTGTAAAGTATGGCGGTTTCACCGTAGGCGATGGCCTCATTCTGCTGGCGCAGGGTGGAGAGCGACTGGATCGTCTTGTAAGCCGTTGTCGCCTGATCGAAAGGGACTTCTCTTTCCATGAAAACCCGACCGGAAATATCGCTGGCGTCGGCGGCGGTCAGGTACTGCTCGGTCCCGTAGTAGATGTTCGGCGTACCGCGTGCGGTGAGTAGCGTGGCCAGGGCCGCGTGATAGGGTTTGTTGTTCGGCTGAATGTAGCGAAAGCGGGTGACGTCGTGGTTGTCGAGGAAGGTGACCGCCTGGCTCTCATACTCGTAATCGGCGCTGGTCGCAGTCATCATCTGGCCGAACGCACTCATCGTCTCGGAGAAGTTGCCGAAGGTGTTGGTGGATGCGCGGAAATACTCGAAGTCGAGATTGTTGATACCGGTCCGATCGGGAAAAGACTGGTACTCATCGTACTTGGGGTCTGGGCGGCCGATGAAGAACTCCCCAAAATGGGTCAGCGGCCCGCCATCGGCGGAGTCGATGGCGTCCTTGAACCCCTTGGCGAACGAAGGGCTCATGTGCAGCGTAGCGTCATGGCGGAAGCCGTCCACACCCTTGGATTTCCAGAACTTTGCTGCTTCCTCGAGATGCGCTACGACGGCCGCGTTCTCGGTGGAGAAGTCGGACAGTGAGCCAAGGTCCTTGAATCGAAATCCGAATTGGGTGTCGTCGGTACCGCGATCGCCGAGATTGTGGAACCAGCCGTTGATGTCATAGTTGGGATCGGCGAGAAGGTTTTCGAAGTTGCCGTCTGAGTTGTGGTCGACGGGATTGCCATTCGAGTCGAACACATAGTTGCCATTGCCGTCCTTGTCCGGCTCGTAGAGATTTCCGTCCTCCTGAGCGTTTCCACTTGTCGGGTTTCTGCCGCGGCTCGTATGGTTTGATACGAAGTCGATAATGAGTTTTATGCCGTTGGCGTGCAGCGCGTCCCTCATCGCCTCAAACTCCTGCATCAGGCCAAAGTGCTTGTTGGTGGCGAAATAGTTGCGCACATGGTAGCCATGGAAGCTTGTCCAGAGATCGTAGCCACCGCTCTCTTTATAGTCGTAAATTGGCGTATCGCGGTTCGCATAGGGGGCGGAAATCCACACCGCCGTAATACCCATGTCCTTCAGGTAGGAAATTTTATCGACAATACCCTGCCAGTCTCCGCCCTGGTACAGCTTCAGGTCGTCTCCATTGCCGAGCCCGTCCTGGTCCGGGTCGTCGAACAGACTGACACTTGACCCAGCGGGAATATTGTTGGAGGTATCGCCGTCCACAAAACGGTCGGTAATGATCTGGTAAACGACATCTTTTGGCGTGACCGGAGACAGTGCGCCCGAGGAGGTTGCCGCGTTCGATTCCAGCGCCGCAAGTGCATACAACCCGATGGCAGCGGCCAGCGTTGTAGATATGTCAAAATGACCCAGCGTGATTTTTTTATTCATTACTTCTGATCTCTTTTTGGTGAGTGAACAGAGTAGAGAAAGAAATCGCATTCCCTAGTCACCGAGCCCGCTGGTTCCCCTTTTATATACGGGAGATAAACGCTACCGGCAGCGGGGGTTGATACTACTGAGTTTCTGCGAGCTTGATGGATTTTATCAAAGCCACAGATGCGCCCCTCCCCCCCCGGGGGGCGTAGAACGAGGACTGACGGCGGCGGCAGCCGTTACCAGCCCGTCTGTGAAAATTTCGGTGGATAGAATACCGTGAAGTGTGGCCGCTTTACCGCCGGCGGTAGGTTGTGTGGCGAGACCTGCCCGCTCTTGCACCCGTACAGGCGCTGGTTCAGGTCCAAAACTTTCGCACGGCCATTCACGCCAGGGTAATCGGTACGAATGAACACGAATCCCACCACATCTTTGACTTGCTGATGAATAACAGCTCGGAAATCATTCCCGACGTGCTCTCTTGGGCGAACTTCTGGCTACTACTCTTCGTAGGGAACAGACTACCTTGCCCTCCCATCAGTCAAACCAGTGCTAGCCTTCGCCCGCGCTTTGCGCAAGTTGCTACATATCATCCCCATACCATCCAACACACGAAAAGTATGTCTCTGGATGATATCCGGGGGCACAAAATAGAGGTTGTCATTTTTCACTGCACTAAGTGTCGGATAGGCTTCCCAAGCATCCAGCCAATCTGGCCGGCTTTCGCCCATACCACTGGATATAATCACCTCAGGATTCCGGTTAAGAACAGATTCGATACTAATCTTTGGGGCCAGAACTATCGCATCAGCGAATGCATTGCGGCCACCACAGGACTCAATCACATCGCTGATCAAGTGTTCACCATTGAGTGTTTGCAGCGGATCATTCCATACCTGGTAGAAGACACTTATAGGCGTTAGCTTTTTGTTGTTGTGCTTTAGCTTGGCAAGCCGTTTAAGCCACTCGGTTGCGGCACGGTTTGAATTGTTACCAGTACCGGCAAGTTCACCAAATAACCTTACACTCAGCGCAATATCTTCGAGTGTGTGGGACTCGTTAACGAATACCGTAAACCCGAAATCCTCCAGTTTTTGTATCATTTCGTCGCCATTTCCCGATCCCCAGGCGACTATCAGATCCGGTTTAAGGGCCAACAAGGATTCATAACTCAGTGCTTTGTAGTTGCCAATCTTCGGCAATTTTCTCGCCTGCTCTGGGTAATCGCTGTAGCTAACCGCGGCAACCAGCTTATCTCCCGCTCCCGCACTGTAAAAATTCTCCACGATATGCGGGGCCAAAGCGACGATACGCTCTGCCGGTGCGGGTAGTTCAATCCAGTGGCCCCGGGCATCTTGCACACGTACGGGTTCACCAGCCCAGCAAAACCCTGCCCATAACAGGCTCAAAGTAGTAATGAAGGTTGCGATAGTACTCCGGGGCATCATTTAACTCTGCTATTTACTAATTTTTGACACTTGGATTTCAAATCGTGGTCAGGGCTACCCATAGGATCAATACTGCAAGCTCAATAATTTCAATCAGACCACCGAGGCAGTCACCGGTGTAGCCACCAATCGTTTTTTCCCATAAGTGACGCCAAAACAAAATTAAACTGGGTAAAACACAGGCCATCCCTAGTGCGATTGGCGCGGGCGTTACTATGAAGCCGGCAACTGACACGATAACAACCACTGGCAATAACTCCCACCTTCGCCCTGAACCTGAAGGCGGGACAAAGCCTTCCATGCGCGCGTATTCAGAAATACTCATGAGAGATAGCGCTGCCGCCCTGGCCAGCATGGGCGATAGCATCAGAGGCAGGTATATCCAGACACCTTTTGCTGCCGGCAGCATCTGCCCAAGCAGCGTTGCAATCGCTGCGAATTTAATCAATAGAAATACAACAAGGGCGACCACCGCGACTGAGCCGCAATGAGGGTCGTGCATCACAGTGAGAGTTCGGATACGTCGATCTTCAGAATCGGCACACTGATGCCCGACATAATAGGCATCGGCACAGTCAGCAAGGCCATCGAGGTGTAAGGCACCTGTCAATATGACCCAGAACCCCAACAATATCGCTGCCTGCAGATGGGTTCCCAGTGGATCCAGAAGATACGCAGCTGCAGATAACAGCAACCCGATTACAACTCCAATCAAAGGGTAAAAGTAAATCGACCGTTCCACCGTCTCCTTGTCTACACGGTGGAGCAGCCCCGCCACCGGCAACCGGGTAAGAAAGACCAGCGCATACAGAAACGCCTGGGTAAGACCGGAGAACTTACGGACGATAAACATAGGTACTCAGCTCTGGGTAGGGAATCGCAAAAGTTTTGCTAGTGCAATCGTATTCCATCGATGCGGCAAATCCATAGCCAACCTGCAGCGAGATCATCTGGCTGGGTGACCAACCATTGGCAATGGTCAGCATTAACTTAATCACACCACCATGGGTTATTAACAACAGGGACTTTCCCGTATAGCGGACGGATAAATCACTTATTGTGAGTAACACCCTGGAGCGAAAAGAGGTAAAGGGCTCGCCGCCTGGCGGCGAGTGTTTATCCGGATCACGGTTCCACGCATCACATAACGCTTGTTGTTCGGTCCAGATTTTATCGACCGGTTGTCCTTCCCACTCACCAAAACCAATTTCGCGGATACCTGCAGAAGAACTCACTGGCAATTTTTTATCGAGGCCGAGTTGGGTAGCAAAAGCCTGGCAGCGATGCAGTGGAGAGGTGACAATTCGATCCCATGGACCGGGTAGCACCTCAAGCCCACGGGACATCTGTTTCCAACCCTCATCAGTCAAGGGGACGTCAATCTGCCCACGAAAAATGCTGCCACCAGAACAGGCACCGTGACGCAACAGGTCAATCCGCAACCGGTACACCTGCTTCACTGAAGGTGAACATTTTGTTATGTAAGTTAATCGCCTGCTTGATAATACTCACGGCCAATACAGCGCCAGTGCCCTCCCCCAACCGCATATTCAAGCTAAGTATGGGCGTAACTTCCATACACTCCAGAGCCAATTTGTGCCCGGATTCCTCAGACAAATGGGCATAAAGTAACCAGGGTTTTACTGAGGGGTTGATAGCCCCAGCGATGGCGGCTGCAGCAGTTGCCATAAATCCATCGACCAATACCGGAGTGCACCGCTGTGCACTGGCAATAAAAGCTCCGGCCAATGCCGCAATTTCAAAGCCGCCGAGAATACGCAAA
The DNA here is from genome assembly GCF_947489355.1 of uncultured Microbulbifer sp. Taxonomy (GTDB): domain Bacteria; phylum Pseudomonadota; class Gammaproteobacteria; order Pseudomonadales; family Cellvibrionaceae; genus Microbulbifer. Next base: position 27,712 of record NZ_CANLDD010000043.1, read on the forward strand.
ATGTCTATTGGAGAGTCGAACGCTGCATAGTGCTGCTCCAGCGCCGATTCAATCAGCTCAACCTTGCGGGCGAGTACCGCATCACCAACGCCGGTTCCACGACCCGTAATATCGGCCACTTTTAAATCGAACAGGGCTGCAAAGATAGCAGCCGCGGAGGTGGTGTTACCGATGCCCATATCACCGCCGATAAAACAATCACTATCGGTGGACTGTCGACGCCCAGCATTAAGTGCGCATGCCAGCTGTGTATAAGTCATGGCGGCAATACCTTGGGAAAAATCTGCCGTTGAAGGGGCTATGACTTCATCTACCAGGCCTGGGTGCCCGGCAGGCACCACACAGCCCAGGTTGATTGCGGCAAAATCGGCATTCTGCTCGCGGCTCAACACATTAATAGCCGCCCCACCCTCACAAAAAATATTGAGCATTACCGAGGTTACAGATTGGGAAAATCGCGAAGTCCCATGGGCAGCGATACCGTGATCGGCTCCGAAAACTCGCACAGACAAGCGTTCAAGCTGAGGCTGCTTTCTGCCCTGGAACCCAGCGAAGTCTATAGCGAGACTTTCCAGCCGGCCGAGCGCGCCTTCCGGCTTTATTAATTGTTTCTGTCGAGCTGTAGCAGCATTTCGAGCAGATTGGTCCGGTGTTGGAGCTGGCTCATAGAGCCAGTTCAATTCATCCGTCATAGCCTTAGGCCTCTCACGCACAATTTATTTGACGGTTAGCGGTAAACCGGCAATGGCCAGGGTTACGCTGTCTGCCCTTTCTGCCAACACCTGGTGCAACCACCCGGCAGCGTCTACAAACTCCCGAGATAGCTGCCCAAGAGGCACTACCCCCGATCCAACTTCATTACTAACAAAAAACCAGGGACTAACACTGTTTTTCAGATCATTACGCCTTAGGTCAATGCACTGTAGCAATGCGTCACGCTCGCGCTCCCATACCCCCTGATGGATGCAGTTACTGAGCCACAGGGTCAGGCAATCCACCAAAACGCAGTGGGAATGTGGAGCTGCGTCTAAAGCCTTTGCCAGTGCGATGGGCACTTCTATAGTCTGCCAGCGTTGATCCCGATCTCCCTGATGGCGAGTGATACGGGAAAACATTTCCTCATCCCCCGCAGTGGCAGTTGCCAAATAGGCAAGCCCCCCGGCGTTATTGTTTTGCAGCCAGTGTTCAGCGCGCTGCTGCGCCAATCGGCTTTTACCACTGCGGGCACCACCCAGTATCAAGTGCACCTCACTATTGCTATACATCTGCCACTACCAGAGATTTACCAGTCACCGGATGCGGTATCACCGTGACACTGTACCCATAAAGCTGCTGCATATTTTCTGTGGTCAGGACGCTTTCAGCGCTCCCGTAAGCCATGCTGCGCCCTTGCTTTAGGGCGAGAATCCGGTCGCTGTAACCACTGGCATGAGCGAGATCGTGAACCGTCATTACAACAGCCACGCCGCTCCGTGCAAAATCCCGCACAGCCCTCATCATTCCATACTGATGGGCGATATCGAGGCTGGTGGCCGGCTCATCTAACAAAAGCAAACGATCGCCTCCGTCTTCAGCACGCCAGATTTGGGCCATTACCCGTGCCAGCTGCAATCGCTGCTGTTCACCGCCCGATAGTGTGGGATAGAGACGCTCGGATAAGTGGCTAACGTCTAGAGCCGCCATAGCTTCCAAACAGATTGCCCTATCTCGCTCAGTTCCTGTGGCGTGCGGTGTTCGACTCAGGGCCACCAGTTCCAGCCCGGTAAAGGCAAATGAAAGCGGATTGTTTTGCGGCAGAACGGCCAATTGCCTGGCTCGATTGCGGGCAGGCAAACTGGGGAGAGACTCCCCTTTAAAATGAACCCACCCATTCTCCATCGCGGCTTCGCCACAAAGTGCGCGCAACAGCGTCGACTTCCCAGCGCCATTGGGACCAATCACACAAACCAGTTCGCCGACATCAACTTCAAAGTGTACCTCGGTGAGCAGCGGCCGATTGTCCACACTTACAGAGACTCCCTCCGCGTATAATAGAGCCACTAGAGGGACCTTTTGTTTTTGCGCAACAAAGAAATGAAAAACGGCACCCCGATCAGTGCGGTAATCAACCCTACCGGTATCTCAACTGGAGCAATAATCGTGCGCGCGAGGGTATCAGAGAGTAGTAATAGGATTGCCCCGGCCAGTGCTGATAGGGGCAGCAGCTGGCGGTGATCCGGTCCTACCCATAAACGCACCATATGCGGCACCACTAAACCGACAAAGGCGATACTGCCAGCCACTGCGACCGAGGCCCCCACCCCTGCAGCAACAAACACAATCAAGGTAGTTTTTACCCGCTCTACATCAACTCCGAGATGTCGTGCTTGGGACTCCCCCAGCAGAAGAACATTAAGCGAAGACCCGAATCGGGGCATGGTAACAAGCAAACCACACAGCACCGCCAAAATCAAAAAAGCGCGGGGATAGCTCGCCGCATCGAGCCCGCCCATCCGCCACAGGCTGATGCGGCGAAGCATTTCATTATCGGCAAAATACTCCATCAATCCGACCAAGCTCGCAGAAAAGGCAGTAACGGCAATACCCATCAGCAGCATGGTAGCCACGGAAGTCCCATTGATACCTTTTGCCACCTTATAAACCAATGCCACCGCAGTCAGGCCGCCGCAAAACGCAGCAATCGATACCATCGGCAAACTTCCAAAGGCACCCGCCACTTCCGCGCCAAGCAGAATAGCCAGGCAAGCACCGAAGGAGGCACCAGCGGTCACGCCAATTAATGATGGATCTGCGAGCGGGTTGCGAAACAACCCCTGCAACATAGCGCCACAGATTGCGAGCACCGCTCCAACCCCTGCGGCCAGTATCGCTCGAGGCAGCCGTATTGCCTGGACGATATCTCGAGCCAGTCCCCCTTCGCCCTGCCCACTCAGCGCAACGAATACCTGCGATGGCGAGAGGTACACTGCACCTACCGCCACTGCAGTGACGAAACTCGACGCAAATACTGCCGGTAGTAGCCACCAAGCAAGATTTAAAGCTCTGATGCGGGCAATAGTCACTGGCTTTCTTCTCGTAGCGCAGTTGTATTCTGAGCCCTTTCAAATTGCTTGAGCCAAGTGCCCTGCATATGTTCGGCAATTGAGTCCGCCAGCCTGTCCAACTGTTTCTGGCGGTGGGCATTCAGATCCAGCGATGAGCCACCTTTTAGGCCGCCCCAGGCAAGTAGTGCATTTTGGGCTTGCGGTGAATCAAAAAGTCCATGTATATAAGTAGCGAGCACCTGCCCATCGGCACTGATGGCACCATCTGGTCTGAGGTTTCCATCTTCTTCATCAAGGTATAACGCAGGAGTTTCCAAGGCTGGCCCCTCTGTAATTCCGCAGTGAATCTCGAAGCCTTGTATGGTGATATCCGTCTTTTCTTTTTCCTGATTTTTCAAAGATAGAAACCCAGAAACATTTTCCAGCGCCTTAACTGGCTGCAGCCTGGTTGTGTAATCCAGGTATCCAAGGCCCTGTTCGCTGCCAGGGGTATCTTCTATTCCCTCTGGGTCCTGCACCTCTTTTCCCAGCATCTGCAAGCCGCCGCAAATACCTATGAGTTTTCCACCGTAACGCAAGTGCCGATCCAGTTGTGTGGGCCAGTCATTTTCCTTTAGATAGGCAAGATCAGCCCGTACATTTTTACTTCCGGGTAGAATGATCCAATCACAAGAGGGGATTGAATCACGAACACTCAAAAATTGCAGATCAATATCTGGATGTAATCTCAGTGCATCAAAATCTGTATGGTTGCTAATGCGCGGTAATACAGGTACCACCACTTTCAATTTGGCATCAGCGCGGACCTGCTGGGTACTAATAGCATCTTCCGCATCCAGGTACAGGTCGTGGAGATAGGGCAATACACCGAGTACCGATTTGCCGGTGTACTCTTCCAGCCAGTCAAGCCCTGGCTGTAACAATTGCAGGTCGCCACGGAACCGGTTGATCACAAAGCCCACTACGCGCTCGCGCTCTGAAGGGGACAATAATTCGAGGGTACCCACCAAGTGGGCGAAAACCCCACCGCGATCAATATCGGCAATCAATACCACCGGGCAATCCACTGCTTCGGCAAAACCCATATTGGCAATATCGTTTTCCCTTAGGTTGATTTCCGCCGGGCTACCGGCACCCTCGACAAGCACCAGCTCATATTGATTTTTGAGTCGTTCAAAGGAATCCAGTACAGCATTGTGTGCGGTGGATTTGTAATGATGGTAATCCAGAGCCTGCATATTCTCCAGTACCCTGCCCTGGATAATAACCTGGGCATCGGTATCTGATGCAGGCTTGAGAAGCACAGGGTTCATATCACTGTGTGGTTCTATTCCGCACGCCTGCGCCTGTAGCGCCTGCGCCCGCCCTATTTCCCCGGCATCCGTAGTTACGGCACTGTTAAGTGCCATATTTTGCGGTTTGAACGGAGCAACACGAACACCGCGCCGGGCGAAATAGCGGGAAAGCGCCGCCACCAAAGTACTTTTGCCAGCATCGGAAGTGGTGCCCTGGACCATCAAAACGGACATAATGAGTACAACTTATATGTGTTAACAGACTTTAGTAATCAACCCCTTTCCTGGCTTTGATCCCCGCTTTAAATGCATGTTTGATATCTTTTACTTCAGACACAGTATCCATAAGCTTTTGCAGCGCACTACCACCACCGCGGCCGGTCACTACTACACTCTGCTCTGGCGGACGCTGAGCCAGCACCTCCAATACCTGTGATTCATCCAGGTATTTGTATGCGAGCATATATGTCAATTCGTCCAACACCACCAGCTCATAGCTGGCATCGGTGAGCATTTTCTCTGCTTCTGCCCAGGTTCTTTTCGCTGCGGCTATATCGCTGGTTCGATCCTGGGTATTCCAGGTAAAGCCGGTGCCCATTTGGTAGAGGGTTACTTGCGGACAGTGGTTTTTGAGAAAAAGCTCTTCCCCAGACTGCTGTGCGCCTTTAATAAATTGCACTACACCCACTTTCTGGCCGTAACCCAATGCCCGTATGACCATGCCGAAAGCCGAGCTGGACTTTCCCTTGCCATTGCCAGTGAGCAATACAGCAACACCACGCTGAATATCGGCCGCTGCGATATTTGCATCGACCCTTGCTTTGTGTTTTTGCATTGCCTGCTTGTGCTTGGCATTTTTTTTCTGCTGATCTTCCGACATGGTCACCTCAGTTCGAAAAACTATTTAAGAAGCCATATTAGAAACTGAATTCCACACCGGCATAACCGGCAGGCCCTGCTGTGTTATACCCCGGCACTTCCTCGTAGTCTTCATCGGTAAGATTTTCTCCACGAATGTATACAGTGGTAACGTTATTCAACTGGTAACGCACACCGGCATCCAACACTTGGTAATCATCCATGGAGGAACCGTCTGTATCTATTGCACCGGCACTGGAGCGCAGATTCATCACCAGACTGAGTGTGCTGGTCGGCTTGTAGGTAAAGCCAAGATTGGCCAGGTGTTCCGGGCGGCGCGGACGAGGGGAGTCATCCGCCTCTTCGGTATCGGTATAAGTGTAATTTGCAGAAAGTAACAGGGAGTCAGTCAACTGGGTTTCGGTTATCAACTCAACTCCACGGGATTTGCTTTTTCCATGGCTTTGCAGGTAACCATACACATCCCCGTCCCAGCCAATTTCATTTTCAATGACCTGGTTAAACAGCACAATCTCAAGATGTAGCGCATTTTCATCGAAGTACTCGACACCAATATCCAAGCCCCGGCTCTCTTCCGGCGATAGTGTTGGCAGTTCTAGTGGCTCAAAAGTCAACCAATCAGTTGCGGTAGCGTTGTGGTTAACCTCATACAGACTGGGAGCGCGGAAGCCGGTACCATAGCTGGCCTTAAGCTTAAATGTACCACCTGCCACCTGTCCAAACAGGTAAGCAGAGCTGGCCCGGAAACTGTTATGGCTACCGAAATCTGAGCTGTCATCATGGCGAAATCCCAAGGTGACAAATGCCTGATCGGCATAGTTTCCCTGATACTCAGAGTACAGGGCCCACTGATCCCGATCTGCCTCCCCCATAGTGTCCTTGCGCTGCTCCACTCCATAGAGCATTGAGTGATTGTTGGAAAAGTCATGGGAACCGATGAGATTTAGCTTTTTAGCATCTCCCTCAGTATGGGAGGGGCCCCATCCAGAAACGTAAGTACGACTCGTATCGGAGTGTGTATAAGACAACTCCTGTTGCCCAATCTCACCTTTATGGGCCAAGCTGACTCGCGCACTCTCTTGGCTATACTCAAATGTACAGTCATCCAATATTTCCGGCCCGCCACAGCGATCATACTCTCCCGTGGCATCAGTATCCCGCACTACCGCTTCCACTCGCCATTGCTCCGACAGATTCCACCCAGCACGACCGTGCAGAGTCTCATTATCGTAGCCATCATCATCTTTAAATTCGGTATCGTCACTGCTCGTATTAAAGCCGTCGGTCTCCGCCTTTGCTGAGGACACAAAGTAATCCAGTGTATCATTACCACCGCTGGCGCTGGCGTTGTAGCGCTGGGAGTCGTAGCTGCCGCTCTCAGCGGAAACCTCAAAACGCTGGCTCTCCTCCTCACGCCGTGTCGAGATATCGAGCACGCCGCCTGCATCCGCACCATAGAGCATACCTTGTGGGCCGCGCAGTAACTCAACACGCTGTAGGTTACTGCTCATAATATGTGCAATATGGGCACCACCCTGGGGGTTTGAAGGGTCAGAGATATCGATACCATCAATCTGCACCAGGGTTCTGAAGCCAGACTCACCCCTCACCTGCAAGTAGGTTGTCTTGCCCATACCGCCGTTATTGGAAACGGAAACCGACGGCACGCTGCGCAAGACATCAGCCAGGGAGGCCAATCCCCGTGCTTTTAGCTGTTGTTCATCCAGCACCGTCACCGAGGTGGCAACCCTGCGCAGTGGCTCACTTTGCCGAGAGCTCACAACGACCACGGTTTCCAGGGCAGGAATGGATGATTCGCTATCGGTGGAATTACCAAAAACTGGTGCGCTGGCGGCTGACAATACAGCCCAGCTCAATATAGATTTATTCAAGTTTCAACCCCTAAGGACAAAAGCACATGGGATCGAGGGAGGAATAGCAATGCGGCACGCATAAGCGTGGTAGGTCGTATTGCAAGATGGCAGCCCTCCGCTCCATCGTGGTTCGAATAGAGGCCGGTATCGGGCTTACCGCTTATAGTTCAAGCGGATCACCGTTGCGGGGGCAGCGCCGGAATTCCGGACTTCCCGTTTAACCTTCCCAGCCAACTTTAGGCAGAAGGCACCTCTGATCGTGGTCGCGAAACTAGTGGAAAAGCACTGAAAAGTCAACATAAGCCAAAAATAAGACGACTATAAAGAGAGAAATCAACTGATAGGAAGGTGAACAAAGCTTGATGAATAGTAGGGAGCATTGATAGATTAGCCCTCAAGGTAGTGAGACCAGTATTCGCCAGGGTGATCCTTTACAGCGCACTTGAGGTGAAAAAGGAAAAACATTGTCGTCAAAACCATCAAGAAAAGACAATTGATTGAGGTGATTCCAGCTCTATCGAGCAAAGGAGGCTTTTGATATCGCGTTTATGCAGGTAAATTTACGGTCTGGGATTTTGCACGACTTCAGATACAAAAACGGTAGTAAAGTCTTATCATAGCTGGTGTTTAAAACAATCCAATACACCCATTAAGGTCAAGAATCCCAGATCGCCCCATAGGCGGGGATTCCCTGTAATTCCATTTCGTAAACTACTTTCTGGGTGAGGGGCTGATTGGCAATACAGATAACCGCTTCTGCATTAGTTGCTCGAACAGCATTTTGTGCCAACTTAACAAGGTCAGATTTGCCACGGCTACTGGTATCCCATATTAAGGCATCAGGTACAGCACCCAGCACTTCATCAACAAGTTCGTCGCCATAGGTTTTACGAGGACTGCGGGTTGACCAGATTAAACTGGCGGGCACTTTTTTTGCCAACAGATGGGGTAAGCAGGGGCCAATCCCACTGCCGGTGGCTATATATACTACCTTTCTAAATAATACCTCAATATTGGCCACGCCTGCTGTTGGAATTCCTTTTGTCCAAACTTGCTTTGGCTTGTCATCGATAAATCTGCCTGTCCAATCTCCAGATCGGGAGATTGTCAGCCGAAATCCATCCTCACTTGGTGCAGGCACATTGGCAAATGAATGCCATTCCAGTAAAGGGTTTCGGCTGATGGCGGTGGAGGAGCCTGCAAAAGGTGTCACACCATGATCAAAACGGGTCAGAGCAACATGAGGAGAAGGAGAAACAATATTAATCTTCACCTTTTTTAGCCGTAGCCAAGGTAGGATCACACTGAACGTTATGATGCAAAGACCCCAGAAGGAGGTGCTCCGGATAAGATCAGAGAAACTACCGGCAAGCAGGTAAGTTTGAACCCAAAAAAGAATGAGTACAGACCAACCGCCAAATCGATGCACCCACTCAAACTGGTTATGGATACGACGCCGAACTGATGGCAACGCCATGGCAACAATAAGCACAAGTACTGCCATAAGTAAAAATGCCACCAACACAAGGTTTTTGGGTGTGTTTGACAGCGGATTGTTTTGCTGATAGATCAGCCCTGCCAAAAAAACAGCATACCAGAGTGTTCCAGCCACAGCGCTGCCGCTGTGCAACCCTCCAAAATGGTATACTTTGGCCAGACTCCATCGGATCCAGAGTGGCCAACTGACTGGGGCTCTGGTTGCAACCCAAAAGAAAAAGTTGATAATATATTGCTGACGCACCAATACAGCAACAACGAAATTGGCCAAAACCAAATCTAATAGCACAGATAAATCAGTGCCCTGTTTCGGCCACCAACCTGTCTGAGTTAATCCATGCCATAATATCCCAACATTAACAGTAAACACCAAAAAAAACAGGCGATTATAATGTTCAAGATAACGATGCCGCAGGATTCTCAGAAACAAACTTGGTTTTCCATCTAAAGTGAGCTTTTCTACCACTGCATCCATAATACTGTCTCTCCTGCTCCTTTCTTATGAAGAATAATGCACTGTTTTTTTATGAACCTGATCCATTAATGCCTGCTTGTCAATCTTGCCCCTGTCTGTCACTGGAAACTCAGAAAGAGCAATGATAGTTGAAGGTAAACAGTAATATGGCAGTCTTGCACCAATGGTATCCATACAGTTTTGAGTATCAACACTAAGGGGTGTAACAAATGTCACCAGTTTTTCATTACTTATTTTCAATGTTACTGCCTGCTGGCACCCTTTGACGGATTCAGTAACGGTAGAAATTGAGTCCAGCTCAACTCGAAAACCTTTTATCTTTACTTGGTCGTCTGTTCGTCCCCAATGCTCCAAATCACCATTTTCATTCCAACGCCCCAGATCACGAGTTCTGAACATCATTCCACCATTGGCAATGAAAGGATCTGGCTGATATCGCTCCCTGGTCAATTCTATATTATTAATATAACCAGCTGTAACGCCTTTCCCTCCCACCCAGATTTCTCCTATACTACCGATCGAACATGGCCGAAGGTGCTCATCAAGCAAATACACCGTGTTATTTGGCGTAGGTTTACCGATAGTAAGCGAATATGGATAAGAAAAATAAAGCTGTGCGGTATTAATAATAGTTGTTTCTGTTGGCCCATAACTATTGATGAATTGACACTTGGCCGCCCACTGCTCAGCAAGGGGTTTTGGACAGGGCTCTCCTGCTACTGCTACGGTTTTCGTTGAATGACAGAGTGTGGAATCAATTTTTGACAGAATACTTGGAGTGGCGATGATCACATCACACTGCCGGGCAACTTCTGTAAAATCGGTATCTCTGATCATCAGCGTGCCACCATGAGCCAGACAACCCAATATTTCCCATGCTGCCATATCGAAGGCAATGTTCAGTAATTGAGACACTTTGTATCCCGACTTAATTCCTAAATTTCCTGGCCTAGACAGCAAAATATTACACACATTGCCATGGGTAACCTGGACGCCATTAGGAGTACCTGTGGTGCCGGAAGTAAACAAAATAAAACAATTGTTGTTGGGATTGACCTTTGTTACGCACATTTTCGTTGAGATATTGCTTTTCCAACTGCCAGAACTTCTGTGCAAATCGTCAATGGCCAAAATCGTATGATTGACAGAGGATGGTATTTTCTCGATAAGGTGTGACAGAGTTAAATACACCCTGATTCCGGCTACACCCATAACCTTTAACAAAATTGACTTTGGAGTTATTCTAACGTCTTGTGGAACATAAGCAGCTCCAGTTTTTAATATCGCAAGAATACCAACTAACATATAAATTGATCGCTCCAAAAATAAACCTACATTATCACCAGGCCCCACACCTAACTTATTCAATTGCACTGCAAGATAACTAGCCTGCCGACTCAATTCTCCGTAGGTTATCTGCAGATTTCTGTGTTTTGCAGCAATAGCGCCTCCCTGCTTTATGGTTTGATATTCAATGGCCTGATGGATCATTTGATACGGAATTTTCACATCCGGACCTTTAGCATAAGCTTCGAACTTTTCCTGATCAGCTTGCGAGAGATTACTCAAGACAGTTTTATTAAAAATTTGATTTTTTTCGGCTTCCTTAATAGACTGATCTATATATGCTGAAATATGCTGGGATTTATGCTTTTTTATTCCCATTATTTATTCTCCAGGGCACATCTGAAAGTTGTAGTTTTTCGACTTAAGCACCTTATAAATACGAGAATGAAACATATTGAGGCACTCAGGAATAGTTTTTACAGCTATCCTCAAAATTAGTTTCATGGAGAACTATGATATATGGCGCCACCCACGAAGAATCCCTTTTCAGCGGTTTTTTTTCCGTGATCTGCTCCTCATTTATCCAGCCAAGAGCTAGTACTTTCTCACTAGATAATCAGCAAGCCTTATTGTTGTTAACGTTAACTGTAAAAATTTTGACTTTACCCAAAAGACTCCATACGAACAGTTCATAACCTGATTAGTAACTTATTTTAGAACTTTTTTGATTTTATTTTATTCAGCCAATTTTTTATGTACAGGAAAGAATAAAAATCTAAAGCGGAAAACGCCTCAAGGATGACGTCGATGTAGATTGCCACAAAGGGATTTTTTACGGCGATACGATATCTATGCGGAGTGGATGCCTTGACATTTTCGTGATGTTACGGTCGGCATACATGTAGCCACCAGATAGTCATGCTACATACTAGTAAAGCAGAAGAAAAGAATACCCCTCTCCCAGGACACGCTGTGAATACATCCTTGTATGCTCGTAATCGGCATCCATGCCTCATACGATCCTGGGAGAGGGGTATTCTTTTCTTCTGACCCGGCAGTAAGCGACTATACATAACACTATTGCGGCATTTGTAAATTTGCTGTATTTCCCTGCATCAGACACCGTCTTGGGGTGGAATCTAACAACAATTAAAGCAATATCCGTGTTGGGAAAGTACAGTATTACAATTCGATCTTATTGAGCTACTGACCATCAGAGAGGGGACATAACATCCCTCAATACACAGACAATCTTCGCTGGCCGGAACTGGGTGTAGTTGGTGGAAAATACCAGCGGCTTTACCAAGCTCGGCGTCAATTAAGAACTGGATTACGCCCTTATCGACAAGATCAATGTTCTCGCCCGCCTACGCTACAGCGCTGACGAGAACTCCTGTACCTGGCTGACATTGGGCATCAGTTTCCGCAATCTACGCATGGGAGTGGAGGAAATGATTATCTCCGCCGCCGACAACCACAACGTGAGAGAGAAACTGTGCGAAGCCAGCGACGAGTGCGTGTATCCACCAGCCGCCTGGTTGGGAAATATCATTTTAGCGAGCGGGCGATGGCGTTTTGCCCTACTCCAACAGTCATAAGTTCGGAAGTTTAGATCCACTCAACCTGATCAAAGTCGATACACCAGCCGAACCGGAAGGGGTGAAAAATATTGAACTGGGAATGATACGACCTGCTCGACAGCCTGCGCGTACGGCTCAGCTATTTCGATATGATTGTGGACAATCGCCAGCGCAGTGTCGAGAGCAAACCACCGGGCTCCGCCAACGCCCTGCCGTAGATGATCAACGACAACCAGTAATTTACCGGTTTCGAAGTCACCGTCGATTGGCTGCCACCAGACACTCTGCGCCTGCGCCTAGGCCTGGTGGCGATCCGTGACCAGGAATCCCTGTGGAACACTTCTACGCCACCGAGAGCAAACTGCAACAGAGCCTGGATAAGTCCAGGGCCAACACCGCCTATATCTTAACCATAGACTGGGCACCGGTCATAAACGGCCGCCTGTCGTGGCAGAGTGGCAACTGCTTGTTAGTATTGTCGGTTCGAAACCTGCTCGACAACGGGTGCGCAGCCATTCCCAGCGGTCGCACGCTGCATGTGTTTGGCACACCCTATACGAGGGTTTTTGAACTCAGCACCATAAGTGCGGAGGTGCGTGACAACTTCTGACCTTGACAAAGTGGGAGCCGTGCGGCTCCTCTGAGCCAATCTTCTATTCCTGCCTTCTTGCAGTTTGTAGTGGTCAACTTTTACCGGACAGTAAGTTAAGATTTTCTTCCGCCTTTGCAGGTGGTATACCATCGTTGTGCTG
>NZ_CANLDD010000044.1 GCF_947489355.1 uncultured Microbulbifer sp.
ATAATACAGGTTTTCGTATTCGGCTGGAGGCATATCGCCAATCGGCTCGAGAATGCGGCGATGGTTAAACCAGTCGACCCAGGTCGCGCTCCTGGTCAATGAATGCCACCATTACTTCGGTTTGCGGTCGGGCTCCGCCTGGGCGAAAAAAGCGGCAGCCTTGCGCAAGATTTCATTAGCGCGCTTCAGCTCGCGGACTTAGCCCTCCAGCTCTTTAAGGCGGGCTGCGTCACCACTAGTGGTGCCTAGCTTAGTGCCGTTGTCGACTTCCATCTTGTTGACTCATGGTCGTAGAGTCTCAGGTGTATAGCCGATCTTAGAGGCGATAGATGTAATCTCTGCCCAGCGTGATTTATGTTCGTGCTCACCGGTCAACACCATGTGAACTGCGCGTTCCCGTACTTCGGAGGAGTATCCAGGTTGTTTGCTCATTGGCTAATTCTCTCAAGAAAGTTAGCCTCCGAGAAACCCGGGGTGATTCAGGGCGGGCTAGAAACCTGCCTTTACCCAATTAGCCGTTTTTCATTCATGCCAACTTAGAGCCGAAGCCGATAAATACAACTGCAGTTATAGAATTTAGCCACTTTTTAAATTGCGTATTGTCTGTGGTATTTTTGATGCGCGACAACATAAATACCATTGTAGAGAACCACAGAAAGTTAACTATAGAGTGCGCAGTTACCAATACATATGCATTTGTTGTCCCTTCATTTGTGGGTATAAATTGTGGGAAGGCCGCCAAATAGAACATTGATACTTTGGGGTTAAGCACGTTTGTTAAGAACCCCTCTGAAAACGCGGTGCGCACTGAAACAAGCTTAATATTTTTATGAGCCGAATCTGGTAATTTTGGATTTTTAGTTTTGAAAGCACTAGCAAGCGCTTTTATACCAATACAGATTAAATAAGCGGTGCCTAGAATTTTGAAGATAAAAAATGCTTGAGCAGATTGAACGAGAAGTACAGAAATGCCAAATATAGATAATGTACCATGCAAGTAAAAAGCAGCTACAAATCCCAAAATATTAGCGAAGCCTGATTTTTGTCCAGAGAGTGGAACTGTTTTGGCGAGGAGAAAACCATTTGGACTAGGTGAAATAACCAACAAAGCCGCTACCGCTATAAAAGTTATGATGTTATTTATATCCACTCAATTCTTCTTAGACAAAGATAAAGTCTCAATGACTTATGGGCAGAATTTGGGCCGTCCAATTTTTTCTGAATGGTCACTCCCAAGTTGGGTACGAGTAACGATCCTGAAAGATGGTGTGGGGAGGGCGGGCTCGAAGCCCGCCTTTACTCGATTATGCATTTTTTGCTCCCCTGCGCTGAATTGCACTACCAAGATACGCACCCAGCAATGAGGAGGCCACCAATGAAAGGCCATAGATTAGCTCTATATAATAAGCAGTATCACTGAAATTTAGTAGTCCAAAAAGAATAAACGACGGGAGCACTTGCAACGATGAAAGATAAAAAGCGCCCTTTGCGCAAAGATATCCTGTCGTAACCCCCATTACGAAAAACATAATTTGGACTGGACCTATGAGTGTCAATAATTGACTACCAAAGATTTCCGAAAGATAATAAGATAGTTTTTGGGCGTTGCTGATGAATGGCGGCCACAAATACCAGAGTAGGATAACTCCTAACCCGATAGAAAAATGAACTAATTGTGTAAGCGTTTTCATGGCTACTCCAGTTTATTGTTCCGAGGCGGATGCATAACGCCTCAATAATCGACACGCTGCGCGCAGTTTAGCATGTCCGGTGGAGCCCTATAAGGGCGGAAAGAAATTCATCGATTTGTTAAATATTTTCCTGCTCAAGCCTTAACCATCCAGCTATACGGCCATTTTGAATAGACCAACCATCTTTATATGATAGGTCATAAATCTCACGCGATGGACTGAAAGGTCCCGGATTCTGTTGAGTAATCTCTATCTTCATAGAGTCTAGATCAATGTCTGAAACGATTGCCACATGGCCATAGGGATTTGTGATTGATGGTTTGAAAATCAAAATATCCCCATATTTAGGAGCGTCAGCACCGCCGTTACGATATTGTAAAAGTCCTCTAGCAGGGTTCAACTCCCCATGCGATACAGTAGGGTCAAAGAAATCTCTCGCGTGCCCATAAGTATCAGGCATTCTATGCCCGAAATGTTCGTAATAGAACCGCTTTATAAATTCAACACACTGGTACTTCAGGCCGAGGTTATAACCATCGCTAGCAAGATTCCTCTCTAATGCATGGTTCACTCCTCCGTTAAAGTAGACTGTTACGCCATCTAATGAATCGACTATTTCGCCAATTTCTTGATCTCTATTCAAATTCACTGAAATGATTAGCTTGTACCCAACCACGACGAGCGAAATAGATAATATACAGGCAAGTATGTACTTTTTAATTCTTACAACCTCGATACATGGTGACTTTTAACGCCCGCAGCTGTGAGCGACTTGGGGTGCAGCGGAAAGGTGTTCCGACAGCCTGCGCTTGTGTACGCCCAGCATGGGCATGAACTAATAAGGTGGAAGTCCTCTGTAGGAGAACCTAATCAACGGGTTACCGGTGATCATAACTACTAGCCGACGGCAAGGGCAACCCCGCGAGGGGTTGTCTGGAAGAAGCCCAAGCGCAAACCTGCGAGCCGACGAACAGAAAGCGTATATAAGGCCCAGCCCCGGGGACGAGTTAGCACAAGGTAACCAAGTCCACAGGTTCGAGGAGTAGGGACAATACGGCAGTTGTGTAGGGACAGTTCCTGTTCTTATCCGGGGAGATCTACGCTACAGGCCAGGGGCGGCCCCAACGCCACGAGGGGGAACCCGCGCGGTGATAGTGCAGAAGTCAGCAGAGGGCATAGTGCCTGGAACCGGCAGGGAGCCGGAGAGGGGGAAGGCCCGAACATTAAATAAAGAGAGTGAGACATCACTACCTTATGAGGATATCCGGTTGTGACAAACGACGTTCAATCTCATAGCGGCAGTGATTTGTTCCCAGCTTTGGAGAGTAACCTGTATGCTCAGATGCTGGCACCGGAGAACCTGCGTACTGCCTGAAAGCAAGTGCGTCGGAACAAAGGCGCAATTGGTGTCGATGGTATCTCCATCGAAGATTATCTCCAGTGGATAAAGTCACGCTGGTCCGCACTGCGCCGAGCCCTGGTTGAGAGCTACTACCAGCCCCAACCCGTCAAACGGATCGCAATACCCAAGCCCTCAGGGGGTGAATGCCACCTGGGGATACCCAGGGTAATGGCACACTGGTGTACCGGTTGTGTGTCAGATTTGGTCTGAACTAATACAACTTACCCCCAATGTGCCTAAAACAAAACTCTACGATCTCCCAAGCAGATTTTTCAGCAGTGGCAAAATCACCGTCATTTGACGCCACCGCAACAACGACATTCGACGTAGGCTCAAATACAAGTAACGCATACCACATAGTGTCTGATCCATTATGCCAATATATAGCCCCATTAAACCAATCATTTTCGACTCTTTTAGCCCAACCGAAAGCATAATTCTCTAGTTTAACTGTATGCAGTTTTCTATAGGTTTTAGCTTTCAGGAGCTTTCCCGCTCCCAATTCCCCCTGCAAGTGGTCATTAGCATATAAAGTAAGATCTCGAAGCGTCATATGTACCGCCCCCGCAGGATCAACAACAGGGGACATCTCCGAACCAGGCACAAAGAAACCCAAGAGCCTCCTATGCCCAACAGGCTGCGCGAGTCTTTCCTGGTCGCCGTTTGGATGTCCAAAACCTGCTGAGCCCAAGTTCAAGGGAATAAACACTTCCTTAGCCACTAGCTGTTTCCATGACTTGTCTGTGACTTTTTCAGCGATAACTGAGGCAATTACATAACCTACATTAGAATAAAGATATTTTGTTCCAGCTATATTCTTGGGACGATTTCTCAATACCCGAAGAACCTCTATCTCCCTTAATTTTCTTTCAGAATCGCCATGGGCAGGAGCTGTGAAAAAAGTCGTGTAAAAAGAAAAATTTTCTTTTGCACCCGAAGTGGCAGTCAATAATTGCTCAACCGTAACATCTAACCACGCTTCATGTATATCGGGGTATTCCTGAAATACATCTTTAACTCTTGTTTTCCACGCCAGCTTACCATCTTCAATTAGACGCGCAATCATTGTCGCTGTAATGGATTTTGTTATTGATCCAATATGCCATTTTTCAGCATCGGTTACCGCTACCCCACTACCTTTTTTCCTCTCTCCCACAGCGGAAGAAAAAACTATCGATCCATTTTTAGTCGCCATGGCAGCAAGAGAAACCAATCCAGTTTCACGTCTTTTCTTAGCTAGAATCGCTGAAAAAACGTCCTCATTTTCTACCTCCCCCCTTAATTTCATATTATTGCTACTTTGTGCAGAGAAAGATAATTCACAATCTAAAAAAACCATTACAAAACACATTTTGATTAGAGTTTTTATTACGTAATCTCTACTCATTAGAAAATCTCATAGATAAGTTATCACTCCATTTTCTTTCTCGGACAGTTTTACTTGAGGAAGAACGCCCTCCGCCGGCAACAGCTGAACACTCATTGACTCCAAAGTGCGTGAAGGTGGATTGATGAACCGCCAACGAACAAGACTCCGGTGAGAGTCGCTGAAACACAAGAGTAAGCGATATTATCAGACCGAAGGTGTGGACTCAATTTGATGTAATCAAGCTGAGCTGTTGAATTGTCGGTCGTAGAGGGTGCTGCCAACAGGCAAAAAAATGGAATGTCGAGAGCTTTCTGGCTACGCATCCAATTTACGATGCTGAGGCCATCCCGACTCTCTCAAGCTGGATATTCCAAGGTGGCAATGCTTCGTAATCCTCAACCGAGTGACAGTGAGGAATCTGCTCAAGCATCTCCACATAATACCTGTAGGGGTCAAGGCCATGGAGCTTGGCCGTGCGAATCAAACTGAAATGTAGGCACAACGCTTTAGCGCCATTGACCGAAGATGTAAACAGAAAGTTCTTACGAGCCATCACAAAGGGCTTGATCTCCTGCTCAGTCAAGTTGTTGTCGATTTCCAATCGACCGTCGTCGAGGAATGCACACAACCCGCTCCAATATTTCAGGCAGTAATGCATAGCCTTACCCAGCGGCGATTTGGGTAGCACTTGCGAATGGTGCTCATCCAGCCAGCACTTCAAGGCGGTTATAACGGGTTTGGACTCTTGTTGCCGCAATTCATGCCTCTGTTTCGATGACAGGTGGCTGTCTTTGGCTTTGCGCTCAATGCGATAAAGCTTCCTGTAAAATTGCATAGCTCGCTTTGCCAGTCCGTCCCCTTGCGCCGCTCTTGCTATGGGTTCAAATTTTCGTCGGGCATGTGCATTGCAGTGATTTGGGTTTACAGATGTCCGCTCAAACAACAATTCAAAAAATGGATCAGCATCGCAATGCAGAGTACCTTCAAAGTCGGCAAACCAGTCTCTCACGAAGCTTTTGTGATCCGATGCATTATATTCATAGATGATAGCCTCCTTGCTCGGAGAGCCGCCTCGAAACAGTAGGCATAAGATTTTCGGCTTGCTGGTCGGCCAGGTTCATTAAGAACCTGTAGTGATGTAGCGTCCAAAGCCCCAATATCGTAGCCAATCACCCCATCTTTTAGCAAATTGATCAGTGGCTGTAGGGGAGTGGCACAATCGATAACAGTGCGGGCCATAGTTTGACGGGGAAAGCTGAATCCGGCGCGAGTCTCAAGCTGTTTTTCCAGATGATAGAAGGGTTGACGATCATCTAGCTTGCTGACTATGAGGTGAGCCAGAACGGATTCGGTAAACTTACCCTTGGGTAGGATATGCTTTGGCTTGGGAGCAGTAACTATTTGGTCTGCACAGCCTTTGGGACAGGCTACCTTCTCCCGCAGCTCAACAATCACCTCATATACCGGGGGTATGTAGTTCAAACGCTCATGTCGCTCGTAATCAACAAGATTCTTTTGGTAGCCACATGCACAGATCTTATCCTGTTCTGGGACAGGGATTACCATCTCTTTTCTTGGCAGGCTCTGAGCAAAGGTCTTGTTTGTTTTCCTGTGACGTTTGTGTCCTGCAATACTAACCACGCCACCCTGGTCTTTATCGCTATCATCATCACCGCTCTCTACAGAACCTTCATCTCGAACTTCTGTACTATCAAACAGCAACCCCTGAGGATCATTAGGGTCTTCATATCGCTCAGAGCGCCGACTAAAGAATGAGCGCTGGAGTTGCTTAAATTGAAATAAGAGCTGATTGTAGGCCTTTTCAAAATATTTGCACCGCTGGTGCGAGTGTTTGAGTTCTCGTGTGAGCTGGTCAACCTGGCGCTGTAGCGCATCATCGGTAGCCATTGGGTTTTCCAATGTTAATTTATACGTGGATTATACAATATAAATCTATTCTTCAGACTCCGCATACATCAATAAAATCGTGAAAATGATAGTTTTTCTGGTTCTTTTTTCTGATTAAAATACAAACCGGAAAGCATCCAATGTAATTGAGAAATCGATAACTCTATTGTGTCATTTGAGATACATGGAAAGATAAACCTCGATTTTTCGTTTCTCGTATAGAGGAGCCAGAATCCATTATCTTCCCAGTAGAGAAGACGAATTTTATCGGTCTTTTTGTTGCGAAAAACAAAGAGTTGACCGGATGTTGGATCTTTGTTCAATGTATCGGCCACCAATAACACGATACCATCGATTTGTTTGCGAAAATCAATCGGCTGGCGGTAAAGCCAGACTTTGGTATTGAACGGTAGCCACATCGCATTTACAGACCCATAAGGCCAGGGATTTCCGCCAGCAGAGCTGGGCTATTGATCACCAGCTTTATACCATTAGGAAATTCTAATACGCCCAGGTTTCCCGTAGGGGCTGCGGGAGGCTTGATATCTACAGGAACAAAGTCAGGGGTATCAGGCACAGGAGTTTGATCAGATAGTTTGCGGTGCCAGTAGAGGAATTTGCTGTAGCTCAAATTGTGCTTGCGAGTATAGGCCCGCTTGGATTGAGAGCTTTTTTCATAGGCGCTCACATTGCTTAGCCACTTTTGCTGATTCATGAGGCTGTCCCCCGAAGTAGATGGAGGGGGTATCATGGCAGCCTGACAAAGCAAATTGAATAATGTGGTTCACGTACCGCTTACGATCTAGCTAGGCTGTCACCGATACTGACCCTTCTAACACCCAAATCTGCTAGTTCTGCAAAAGAAACATCCGAACCACTTAAGCCCATAACCACATTAATTGGGCCAGAAATTTCTTTGACCAACGTTGATACTGTTGCTTTATCACTAACACCAGGCACAAACAGGCAATCTGCTCCAGCTTCGCGATATAGATTTGCTCGTTGAATAGCTTGGTCAAGGTTTGCTGGATGACCAGCATTCATTTCATCTGTACGGCCAACGAGTACAAATGACACCTCTGAATTATCGATTTCTCGACGGGCAACCTTAATGCGCTCTATAGAAAGCTCGATGTTATAAAGTGGGCAAGATAAATCGCCTGAGTAATCTTCAATATTGCCCCCAACAGCCCCTGCCTCTATTGCTTGCTAAATTGTTTGAGGAACCTCTTCAGACTCTACCCCAAATCCTGCCTCCAAATCTGCATTGACAGGAACGCTGACTGAGTTAGCGATAGCACTAATTTTAGTTATCATTTCATCCCTGCTTAGCCGGACATCCTTTGAGCAAAATACATTATCAGGGCGGCCCAAAGAGAAAGCTACTCTTGCACTTGTAGTTCCTATGCATTCAAATCCGGCAGCTACGAGCATTTTGGCACTTCCAATATCCCATGCATTGGGCATTAAGATGCAGCCTTTTTTCGTATGCATTGAGTGGAATTTCTCAGTCTTTTCCTTATGGGTAATACTCATAACTCGATTCCTGCTAGAACATAACGCTTTGCTAAACAGTAGCCGGAACGCAGTGTAGGCTGTCCGGCGGATGACGCGATTTTGGCGAACGGAACGAATTTCAGCAACTTGTTATAGATAAACATTACGCAGCTTCTTTCTTGGGAGGTTCTTTCTCAATATTAGAAGGAACAAATAAACAATAACAAGCGAAGCAATAGCTGCCGTAACACCACCGCATGATTACAGCCCTTTTAACCTTCAATGTCTTCCGTTTGCCAATTAAGTAACGCAGTGACATTACAGCGGAAAACCAAACTAAGATCATAACCCCGGATACGATTGAATTAGGAAAAACCTAACACATGTTTCTCGACTGCCCGCATCGTTATAACGCCTGCCAGTAGGGACGCAGGTTACTGCGTTCCTCGGGCTGGCTTTGTTCTGTGTTTTTTGATTACCCAACAAACTGTGGAACCTTATCCTTTAAGATTCTTATAAGCTTGTCATCCATGTAGTCATAATCATCAGGTATTCCAAGGCAAATTATACTTTGATTCTTAATTTGTTCTCGAAATTTCTTTTTAAATTTCTTCTTGTGGGCTTGCTCCATCACAAAGATGTAATCCGCCCACTCGACATCTTCAGTGCTAATGTAAACCTCTGCACCAGTATTTAATCCAGCAGATCGAACATCCCAGCCATCTGTTTCACAAAAGACGGATTCGGCAGTTGGACTTCTCAACTTATTTTGGCTGCACAGGAACAGTATATTTTTCATTTATTCATCCGACACAGAACATTTAAATGCTGATCACCATGACCAGTATTTCCTTGATCAGTATTTCTGGATTATTTACACGCCAAATTATTAAAAAATTACTGTAAATCAATCTGATACGATAGTTTAGTACTATCGAACCACCAGGAATAATGATCACTACGGCCAGTATCCCAAAAATCACCAATAAATGTAATCCCTTGTATTTATTAGCTTTTAGGAGGAATAAGCCCTTCACTGCGAAAATAACGGTCACAGTGATCGAAATGCCGGCTCGTATCTGGTCATATTGCCTGTAAAACTGCACCACTCTCCAGATAGGCGTATCGCCAGGCGTTCTCCCTCTCGCCCGTTGACACAGCTTTCCGGTACAGCCACGGCAGCGCCGGCTGCAGTGATCAAGCCTTGCGCATCTGCGCCGGCACCAATGCGGAGCAGAAGAGTACAGGCTTGCCGTCTTGACTGTGCTTACCTTCCCAGGAAGCGCACGAGAAGGTAAGCGTTTGCCGTGCTGCTTGGGGCTGCTACGGCTTTCGAGGTGCCCGCTCAGCGCTATGTCTTTTTATTGGGTCGCTGCTTGAATGGCCTGGGGGTGGCTGGGGGCTGATCGGTTGGGTCCTCCTCCAGCGCCCAGGCTTCTTCTAACAGTTGCAGTAAACGCACGGCCCGCATCACGCGGTTGCCCTTGCCGGGCGCAATGTGCAGGTCCACAACCTTATCTCTGATGGCGACCGGCGTGATAATAAAATACCCACCCAGGTGCAACGGCTGAAACAATCGACAGGGTAATATAGGCATCTTTATAGGCTCCTTGAGTCACCTGTGGCGGAAAGGTGCAGAAAAAGCACATCGCTTTGCGCGGTTTCTCTCGCCGCAGGTGCGATCCGTGTGGGGAAAGAAAAGGGAAACTTGCAGAAAGGGTGTGGGGCCAGAGAGGCGGTGCGCGGCTGAAGTAAAAGACCACACCAATCATCACGCAACGCCACAGCACACTCCGCCGCCAGGGGCGAAAGTGACTCGAAAAGCTCGTCTTCAGGGAGACGTTGATTGAAGACGAACGAGTGTATGGCGTATCATTCAAGACAGCCTCGCTAGATACTTATCTTATCTATTGGGGTTAGCCATCTCTCGGTGTTCCAGCACTGGGAGGTGGCGTTTTTCTCTCATTTACGCGGTCATGATGCGGTCCTTTTTTGTTTGAATGTTTTGCGATTGGATTTCCCGCGAGCGCTGCGGTTACAGGGCGCTCGTGGGATAAATAATGATCGTTGCGCTGTTTTTTTATTTATTTTTCTTTGCTTGCACCGGTGATGCGGTTGGGCGCTAGGGTAGCAGACCTACGGTATTCGATTTTTGCAAAAAAAGTCAATCAAGCTGAAGCTTTAGGCGACACTAAATGTAGTTTCCCACTGGCTGGCAAAGCTATTCGCAGTAGAGTAAGGAATTAGCAATCAATTCCAAAGGAAACCAGGGTTTGTTCGATATGGGCTAGCTGGGTGAAATTTCACCATCCGAACGATGTGTTTGAATGAATCGCCGTCTGTGAAACCAAGAAACATAGCTTAGTACACATTTTTTGGAAGGGTTTGTCGCCTTGTGTGGGTCTTGTAAACACAGGTTGTTAGTATCCGCGGAAACAACTAAAAAAAGAGTACAGGCTATGAAGAGGCGAAATGGTCTATTTTGGCTACTCCTGCTCCATGCGCTCTTCTATTGCCTCACAGCCTGCACGGATTATGAAGCGGCACCCAGAGCAGCCGATACCGGCCAATCGCCTCTGGCAGCGCGCATTGCGGGCCAGGAGATCCGCCTTGAGAAGATCGACAACGCCCTGCAACTGGCGTTATATGATTTGGCAGAAATGCAGTATGCGTTGCGCGTAGGCAGGATTTATGAGTTGGCAGATAAAAATAACCATAAAAAGGCAGTGGAAATTCTTTTGCCGGTTCCGGTGCCCCCCCGCATTGAGTTATCCAGCAAATCCCGCCTATTTCGGGGCAATCCCAAGGCCCCAATTACCATTTCCGTATTCTGCTCTTTTCAGTCGCCACACTGTAAATCCATTCAACCGGTGCTGAGGCGGTTGGCGGAACGATACAGGGGGTGGACAAGGCAGGCGCACTTGGATTTCCCCCTGAAATTCCACAAGCAGGGGGTGCAAGCCGCTCATGCAGCCCGTTGTGCGGCAGAGCAGGGCGGCTACTGGAAGTATCACGATGCTTTATATGTGCAAACACCCAGGCTTGATGGGAAACTCTATTTAGCGCTGGCGCAGCGCTTACAGCTTGATGGAGCCCGCTTTCAGCACTGTATAAAAGATGCGGACATCAGGTCGAAAGTTCTGAAAGACCGAAAGATGGCGATGGACCTGGGGTTGAAAAATGTTCCCGTGGTATTGATTAACGGGTTATATCTCAAGGGGTCGCGCACGTTTGAGCAATACGCTTATTGGGTGGACAGAGAGTTGCACAGCATGGGTGTCTCAACAGGTGAAAAGTATGTATGGCGGGACTCCAATGGAATCAATGACAGGGACCTGCCTTTTACCACACTGCCTTTGGCACTGGTGGGGGTTAGTGAATCGAGTGCCGAGGAAAACTCGAAAGGGTTGATTGAGGTGGAACAGACACGGGCACAGTATTTTACCCTGGGGCAGCAACTGCTGCCAAACGTATCATTGCTACGGCTTCATCGCAGGTTTGCGGTCATTGACCATCATGGCAGTCTGGAAAAGCTGCCACTTAAAGGGGAGATGGCTACTGATATTCCACTCACGGATTCCCACCAACAGAGCGAGGCCGCCAGGCAGCGGATTGAGCAGCCTCTGGGGCCCGGTACCGGCAGGTTAATCGAACCATCCGGGGTTTTAACCCTGGGGCAGGCGTGGTTGCACAAACAGCTGGCCCAGCGCGAACTGCTGGAAGCAAAATTCACTGAGGCGGCACTTGCAGTAGAGGGGCATCACCTGTTGCGGCTGGAGGGTATTACAGACAGTGAATTCTTTAGCGGGCTTGGCCTGCAGGAAAATGATGTGTTACTGCGTGTGAATGACAGCTGGGTGCACAGTGGGCAAAATACCTTGTGGGAGGCGCTCACCAGTGGCCGGATCATTGACGTTACCTTTATGCGCAAGGGGCTGCCGTACCGCTTACAGTATGTGGTGGAAGAGCTTGGTTACTTTGAAGGAGATCCCGATAAAGGCAGGGACTGAGCTTCGCTCAGGCTGGGCCAGCTATTTATCCGCAAATCAAGTGGCTTGCCATAGTTATGGTGACAAGTAAATTTTCGATAAATAGCTGGGCCCAGTGTTCACCGGGCAGAGTTAATGACTATTTATCCGGATTTCCATCCCACATAATATTTGCCAGGATATTTTGCCCCTGGATACTGGGATGGAAACAATCCCCACCATCAATATCATCTTTGCCAAACAGGAAGGTGCCGCCATTGACTTCGTCTTCACCGGTATATTCGGCAATAACCTCTACGCCATTTGTGCCGTTATAGTCCTCTGCCTGCTCTGCCAGTATTGCATTGTAACGCCGCTGGACAGCGCTAATGCCGTTATAGCGGGTGGCGAAATCCTCGCCGTTCAAGGTACCGCCATTGGTGGCAATACGGCAGATGCCAAAGGTGGACCAGACATTTTCACAGTCCACCCCTGAATCCCCGCTCTGCTTTTCCAGGCCCGCAGCACGCAGGTCCTGTACACGGGGCACCGAACCCAACACTATTGTGGAGCCATTGGGTAGGCCAGCGACCAGCTTATCCAATCCCGCGCGGATAGCCGATCGCCACTCGTTGTCGGTATACAGCGGGTCACTGCAATTGGCCGGATCAATACACCCCCGGTTGCAGATATCGTTACCGCCGAGCACAACCTCCACATGATCCGCGAGTGTACTCTGGGTAAGAATGCGGTCCGCCTGTATTGAAAAGTTATCACCACCACTGCGCATCTCGGCACCGGATTCGGCTGCATTTTTATTCGCGGCTATATTGGGCAAAGTCAATTTATATTTGTCGTGCACACTGTCAACCGAATTGTCATCCCCATCAAACCACGAATGCTCGGGCTGATCACCTTGCAGCAGGCAAAACAAATCAAAGATAGTTGTATTGCGCGTGCAGTCCGCAGCGAACGCCATGGTGATACTGTCACCGGCGGCGACGGCTTTGGAGGGGGTTGCCACTGAGTGCTCGACCGACAGGATACCTAGCGCTAACGCTGTTATAACACCGTACTTATTCCACATTGTTTTTCTCCCACACCGACTTTCGTCGAAGGTTGTTATTGTTGTTTCTGCTACGGTGAACGCGCTGGATTGTAAAACAGGGTCAGAGAAGTGGAATTATGAATGCTATGGACTAATCGGTCAGATTTGGATAACTTGAAGTGGGTTGGAATTCTGTCGCCTGGTGCTTTCGCAAGAGGGAGCTTTTAAGGCCAGGGGGGTTGTTTAGCGGCTTCATACTGCCCCGGTCAAAGGCACCGCACACACAGATGCGCCTTGTTCCCCTCCGGTGGTTTCCACTATACTGCGCAACAACTTGTCGGAGCGCCTGTGGGCTGAGATCGCTGCTGCGAGATCCGTTGAACCTGATCGGGGTAACTTCCGCGTAGGGAACAAGATCCGAAGTCGTCGCTGGATTATACAGGGGTGGCTTTTCTCTTACTTTTTGCCCTGGACGCTGCGCCCTTTATTTTTTGCAAGCCACGGGGTCAAGCATGTCCGAAAATACCAAGCAGCCTGGGAAAGCCGGGAAATCCTCCCGCGCCGCCAGCCGCGATTCCGCGAAGTCCTTCCTGGAAAATCTTACCGCTCAGTCCTTCCCTAATTCCAGCAAGGTCTACCTGCCAGGTGAGACTGTCGATATCCGGGTGGGCGCCCGTCAAATTGACCTGAGTGACAGTGTTGTGGGAGGAGATGACAAGGATCCGGTACTGGAGCCCAATGCACCGCTGATGGTGTATGACACTGCCGGCCCCTACTCAGACCCCAATGTCAAAGTGGATGTCCGCGCGGGGTTGCCCCGGTTTCGCCAAGCCTGGATTGAGGCGCGCGACGATACCGAGCAATTGGGTTCCCGGCAGGCAGCCTATAGCCAAGGGCGTATGGCGGATCGGGGGCTGGATCATATCCGCTTTGAAAAACTGCCGGGCCCGCGCCGCGCCAGGGCCGGCAACAATGTTTCGCAGATGCACTACGCCCGCCGCGGCATCATCACGCCGGAAATGGCGTATATCGCAGTACGCGAGAATATGGGCCGTGCACAACAGGGGGGTGTGCCAGGGGAGCAGGAATACCAGAGGGCCCGCGAGGGTATTTATATCCCCGAGCAAATCACTCCGGAATTTGTGCGCAGGGAAGTGGCAGAGGGCCGCGCGATCATTCCCGCCAACATCAACCACCCGGAAGTGGAGCCGATGATTATCGGACGCAACTTTCTGTGCAAGGTGAATGCCAATATCGGCAATTCCGCCATTACCTCCTCTATCGAAGAGGAGGTGGAGAAGCTGGTGTGGTCGACCAAGTGGGGCGCGGACACGGTGATGGATCTCTCCACCGGCGCCAATATTCATGAAACCCGCGAGTGGATATTGCGCAATTCGCCGGTGCCTATCGGCACGGTGCCCATCTACCAGGCGCTGGAGAAGGTGGATGGCATTGCCGAAGCACTGACCTGGGAGGTCTATCGGGACACCCTGATCGAACAGGCGGAGCAGGGTGTGGATTATTTTACCATCCACGCCGGGGTCCTGCTGCGCTATGTGCCGCTCACTGCCAAGCGCATGACCGGCATCGTATCCCGCGGCGGTTCCATTATGGCCAAGTGGTGTCTGAGTCACCACAAAGAGAATTTCCTCTACACCCACTTTGAGGAAATCTGTGAAATCATGAAGGCCTATGATGTGAGTTTCAGCCTCGGTGACGGTCTGCGCCCGGGGTCTATTGCCGATGCCAATGACGAAGCCCAGTTCGGTGAACTGCGCACCCTGGGTGAATTGACCGAAATCGCCTGGAGGCACGATATACAGACCATGATCGAAGGCCCCGGCCATGTGGCCATCCATAAAATCAAGGAGAATATGGATGAGCAGCTGAAGCATTGCCACGGTGCGCCTTTCTACACCCTGGGTCCCTTGACAACCGATATCGCCCCCGGCTATGACCACATTACCTCCGGCATCGGTGCCGCGCTGATCGGCACTTATGGCTGCGCCATGCTGTGCTATGTGACCCCAAAAGAGCATCTGGGCCTACCCAATAAAGAGGATGTCAAAGAGGGGTTGATGGCCTATAAGATTGCCGCGCATGCTGCGGATCTGGCCAAGGGGCACCCCCGCGCTCAGAAACGCGATGACGCCCTCTCCAAAGCCCGTTTTGAATTTCGCTGGGAGGATCAGTTCAACCTGGGTCTCGATCCGCAGCGGGCGCGGTCTTATCACGACGAAACCCTGCCGAAGGAATCCGGCAAGGTCGCGCACTTCTGCTCTATGTGTGGCCCCAAGTTTTGTTCCATGAAGATTAGCCAGGACGTACGTGATTACGCTGCCAAGCGCGAGGCGGAACAGGGCATGGAAGAAATGGCGATCAAGTTTAAGGACATGGGTAGCGAGATTTACCATAAGGGCGAATGATTCCCACTGGGCAGGGTTTCAGGGCTATGTTTCCCTACCGGGAAAAGACGGGTACCCGGTGTGCGGCAGTGATCAGGGTGATTGCTGCCGGCCGGTGCCCAAATGCTATTGGAGCGACAGGTGGTCAATGACTAGTGAAAGCAAAGCGAGAATCGCCATTGCCGGGGGCGGCCTGCTGGGCCGCCTGCTCGCTTGGCGTTTATCCCGGCGGGAGCTGGATATTACTCTGTTCGAGGCGGGCGATTTGTCTTTGCCCGCAGGCGCCTGCTGGGCCGCAGCGGGTATGATCTCGCCCCTGTCCGAGTTGGTGCAGGGGGAAAAGGAGATTTATACCCTGGGGCTTGAGAGCCTTAAACTTTGGGTGGGCTGGAGTAAGCAGCTCGAAAAGCAAACCGGCCGCACGGTGGAATTTCGCCAGGCGGGCAGTGTGCTGGTTGCCCACGGCAAAGACAGAAGTGAATTGGCACAATTTCTGCGCGATCTACACGCCAAGCTGGGTGATCTGGAAAAAGACCAGGTGCAGTCTTTGGACGCCGGGGCACTGGGTGCGTTGGAACCCGCATTGGAGCGTTTTGAACAGGGTTTGTTCTTACGGGGTGAAGCGGATATCAACAACCATCGCCTCTTGCCCCTGTTGCTCAGCGCTTTGCGCCAGCAGGGTGTGGCACTGCGCGAGCGCACGAAAGTGCGCTGTGAGCAAAACCGGATTTGTTTTACCGAAGGGGAGGAGCAGTTCGACTGTGTGATCGACTGCCGCGGTCTCGGTGCCAAAGACGGTATTGAAGGGCTGCGCGGTGTGCGCGGTGAAGTGATGGTGGTGGAATCCCGCGAGGTGGTTTTGCAGCGTCCGGTGCGTCTGCTGCACCCTCGTTACAGTCTCTATGCGGTGCCCCGCAGTGACGGTCGCACGGTGATTGGTGCCACTGAAATTGAAAGTGAGGACATGTCTCCGATTTCCGTGCGCTCCAGTATGGAGCTGTCCTCCGCACTCTTCTCCCTCAATCCGGCATTCGCCGAAGCGCGGATCGTGGAGACGCGGGTACACTGCCGCCCCGCCACGTTGGACAACAGGCCGCTGATACACAATGCCCAGGGCCAGATCCGTGTAAACGGTCTCTATCGCCACGGTTACCTGCTGGCACCGGCAATGGTGCAACAGGTGGAAGAGATAGTGACAGAACAGCTTCTACAGGTGGTTTGATGCAGGTTTTTGTGAACGGTGAAGTGCACACGCTGGCCTCTTCTGTGGCGCTGGCCGCCCTGTTGCAGCAGTTGGGGTATTGCGGCGAGGCCTTCGCCGTGGCGGTGAATGGCCGCTTTGTCCCGCGCACGGAGTATGCCGCAACCGCCATCCATCAAGATGATCGCCTCGATATTGTTGCGCCGGTAGTGGGGGGGTGAGTGTGAGTGATCCGTTAGCGCTTTACGGCCGGGAATTTAACAGCCGCCTGCTGGTGGGTACCGCACTGTATCCATCGCCGGCAATCATGCGGGAGTCGGTGCGCGCTTCTGCATCAGAAATCATCACATTGTCACTGCGCCGGCAAAACCCGGCGCAGCAGCGCGACAATGTATTCTGGGATTATGTGCGTGAAACCGGTTGCCAGTTACTGCCGAATACGGCTGGCTGCAAATCGCCGCGCGAGGCGGTGGAGCTGGCGAAGATGTCGCGGGAGATTTTCCATACAGAGTGGCTCAAACTGGAAGTGATCGGCGATGACTACAACCTGCAACCGGACCCCTTTGGCCTGGTCGAAGCGGCGCGCGAACTGGTCAATCTGGGTTTTAAAGTACTGCCCTATTGCACCGATGACCTGGTGCTGTGCCGAAAGTTGCTGGATGTCGGCTGCGAAGTACTGATGCCCTGGGGAGCGCCAATCGGCACGGGCCAGGGGCTTTTGAATAAATACAATCTGCACATGCTGCGCGAGCGCCTGCCCGGTGTGCCATTGATCATCGACGCTGGCATCGGTGCCCCGTCGCAGGCAGCCGAAGCGTTGGAAGCGGGTTTCGATGCGGTGCTGTTGAATACCGCCATTGCCAGGGCCCGGGACCCGGTGGGGATGGCCGGGGCATTTAAACTCGCCATAGAATCGGGGCGCGCGGCGTTCAATGCCGGGCTGATGCTCAAGCGCCAGACCGCCAGCCCGAGTACCCCCACACTGGATATGCCTTTCTGGCAGCAGGGCGAACCTCTGCCGCAAGGATAACCTATTGATGCGAGAGGAAGCCTTGACGAACAAACCGATTGTCTGGAGTGTCGCCGGCAGCGACTCGGGCGGCGGCGCCGGTATACAGGCAGACCTGCTGACATTTGCCGATCTGGGCTGTCACGGTTGCACAGCCATCACTGCCAACACCGCACAAAATACCTGTGCAGTTGCCTCGATTAACGCCGTGCCCGTAGAGGTGCTGAAAGCCCAGTTGCAAGCCCTGCAGGTGGATTTGTTTCCGGCGGCAATCAAGGTAGGTTTGCTGGCCAACGCCCGGCAGGTATTAGCGGTTGCAGAATGCTTGCGTGCCCTCAAGCAGGTAAGGCCGATCCCGGTCATTTACGACCCGGTTGCGGTGGCGAGCAGCGGTGCCGGCCTGACCGAAGAGCCTATCGCGGCACAAGTGCTCGAACACCTGCTGCCACTGTGCGACCTGATTACCCCCAACCGCTACGAACTGGAGTGGTTAAGCCAAAGCGCCCTTGCCGATGCTGCAGCCCTCAATGGCGCCGCGCGGCAATTGCGGTCAAAGGGTTGCGGCGCGGTATTGGTCACCGGTGGGCATACGCAACTGCGCCCTGGGGAAATCGCCGATTTACTCTGGGACGGTGAAAAAACCGACTGGTTTATTGGCAGGGCAGTACCGGGCAACAACACCCATGGCACTGGCTGTACGCTCTCCTCGGCCATTGCCGCCTGCCGAGCGCTGGGCTATCCACTGCGGGACGCCTGCGTGCTGGGAAAAGCCTATGTGCAGCGGGGCCTGCGCCTCGCTGAAAGCGACCGAATCGGCGCGGGCGCGGGGCCGGTGGGGCACTGTGGCTGGCCCCTGGAGCTGCGGGATTTTCCCGAGGTGCTGCTGCCTGGGGAAGACCGTGCCAAAGCGTATGCATTAGATTGCGATGCCGCTGCGCAAACATTTGTGCAGGGTTTTGCCATGCCCGACAGTACCCGACTGGGGCTCTATCCGGTGGTGGATTCTGTGGATTGGGTGCAGCGGCTCGCAGAGCAGGGTGTGCGTACCCTGCAACTGCGGATCAAACATCCCGGCAGCGATCTGCGCGCGCAGGTGGCGCGTGCCGTGGAGATTGGCAAATGCCATCAACTGCGGCTGTTTATCAACGACTACTGGCAGTTGGCGATTGAATGCGGCGCTTACGGGGTTCACCTCGGGCAGGAAGATCTGAAAACAGCTGACCTGGCGGCGATCCGGGCGGCGGGTCTGAAGCTTGGAATCAGCACCCATGGCTTTTACGAACTGTTGCTGGCCTACCGATATCGCCCAAGCTACCTGGCGCTCGGCGCTATCTATGCCACCGGTACCAAAGACATGTCCGGACAACTGCAGGGGCCGCAAAAGCTCGCCCGTATGGCGGCACTTCTGCCGAATTACCCACTGGTAGCGATCGGCGGTATCAACCTGCAGCGTGTTGCCGAGGTTGCCGCCAGCGGTGTGGGCAGTATTGCCGTGGTCAGTGCCATCACCAAGGCGGAAGATTATGTACAGGCGGTAGCAGAGCTGCGCACCGCTTTAGAGGGCGGGGTCCCTGCGGCGTCCGCGACGGGGTTGCCATGCTGAGTGCCAGGGAATTACAGCGTTACAGCCGTCAGATCCTGTTGCCCCAGGTCGGGGAAGAAGGACAGCGAAAGCTGGCTGCCGCGCGCTTGATGGTGATTGGCCTCGGTGGCCTCGGCAGTCCGGCGGCCCTGTATCTCGCTGCCGCCGGTATTGGCACATTACATCTGGTGGACGGCGACTGTATTGATCTTTCCAACCTTCAGCGGCAGGTGGTCTATAAAACCAATCACCTGGGCAAATCCAAAGCGCAGGTAGCCGCCCAGCAACTCACCGCGGCCAATCCGGCAATACAAATTCACCCCCACAACCGGATGGCAGATGCGTCCTGGCTGCTGCAACAGGCAGGTCAGGTGGATTTGATCCTCGACTGTACCGATAACCTGGAAATCCGCCATGTGATCAACCGCAGTTGCCGGGCAGCCCGATGCCCTGTGGTGATGGCCTCGGTACAGGGATTTTCCGGGCAACTGATCAGCTTTGATTTTTCCAGAAACCGGCATCCCTGCTATGCCTGTCTGTTTCCGCCACAAAAGCGCAGCGCAGTGCAGAACTGCGCCAGCGCAGGTGTGATCGGTCCGGCGCTGGGAATGGTTGGCAGTATGCAGGCGCTGGAGGCGATGAAATGGTTGCTGGGGCTGCCCGTACCCAGCCTCAATCAACTGCACTTGGTGGAAGCTGAAACCCTGGGGCTGCAATCCCTGCAACTGCAAAGGCAGGAAAACTGCCCCATCTGTGGCAATGATTAACCCGGCTTGCGAATTGGTTGCAGAGCAGAGGTAAACCGTATTGCAAAGCGTCGGTGTATGAAGGGGGCTTTGCCCTGGTATCCCGGTGACATAAGTTTGGGCATTAAAGTATTTCTTGTCCTTGCTGTCATGATATTCTTTCTGGCAGAGGGTTTGCCAGTACACCAGCGGATCCCTACGGCAACCTCCACCTCTTTATTCGGACATATTTCATGCCTGTGTCTGATACCTGATTCAATGGGCGTGTGATTTTTTGAATACACTAGGGGTTTTGAGACAAGCCAACTCCATCTGCACAAGAGGCGCGTAGTTATGAAGAAAATCGATATTGGAATCGACGAAAAGGACCGGGAAAAGATTGCCGCTGGTCTCAAGCACCTGCTGGCCGATAGTTACACACTGTATCTTCAGACCCATAATTTCCACTGGAATGTCACAGGGCCTCTGTTTCGGGAGTTACACCTGATGTTCGAGGAGCAGTACACCGAACTGGCTGATGCCGTCGATGATATTGCCGAGCGCATCCGCACCCTGGGGGTTGCCGCTCCCGGCACTTACCAGGCATTTGCCCAGTTGAGTTCCATTGAGGAAATTGTGGAAATTCCTGCTGCGGAGGATATGGTGAAAATCCTGACCAAAGGCCACGAACGGGTGATTAAAACCTGTCGTGATGTGCTCAAGTCTGCCCAGAAGGGGGATGATGAATCCACCATCGCGCTGGTGTCGGACCGCATGCGGGTGCATGAGAAAACGGCCTGGATGCTGCGGGCGACCAGCAGCAAGTGATCTCCCTGCCTGTGCCGCTGTGACAATCAGCCACTGACCAACTGCAAAAAGGCTTGCGCCGGTGCCGAGAGGCTGCCGCGGCCCTTCAGGAGGACGCCCACATCCTGGGAGACCATGGGTGCCGACAGGGTGTGGCAATGCAAGCCGTATTCCTGCATCTGGGCCGCACATAGGCGCGGTACGGCACTGACGCCCAGCCCCGCGCGGACCAGTTGCCCGATGGTGCTGAGCTGATTGGCCTCACAAATATAGCGGGCGGCCTGGCCACAGCGCGTAAAGGCTTCCTCTGTCCAGCGACGCACAGCCGATCCCCGGTTCATTGCGATAAACGGATGCGCGGCCAGGTCGCGCCACTGCAAAGCGCTCTTCCCGGCCAATGGATGTACCGCTGGCGTTACGGCGATAAACCGGTCGCGCTCGAAAGGGATGAACACCATACCGCCCAAATCGTCCGGGCGAAAACAGATCCCCAGTTCAGCGCGACCCTCTTGCACTGACTGCACCACCCGTTCCATCACCACATCCTCCAGAACAATATCGATGCGCGGATGCTCCCGGTGGAATTTCGCCAGTAGTGTTGGCAGCCGGTTCAGGGCAAAAGCCGGAATCACCGCCAGCTGTAGCTGTCCGCGCTGGAGGCGAAAACGCTGCTGTATGGCATCCAGAGACTGGTCCCAACTGTGCAGCAACTGCTCGGCACGGGAGAGAAATTCCCGTCCCTCGGGTGTCAGGACCAGCTGGCGGCCATCGCGGCTGAACAGGGGACCACCGGCGGTAGCTTCCAGATTGCGAATAGCCACAGACAGGGCCGGCTGGGAGAGGTGCAACTGCGCGCTGGCCTCAGCCAGGCTGCGGCTGCGCGCCACGGCCGTAAAGGCGCGCAGTTGCTTGATGGTTGCGCTCACGGGGACTCCAGACCACCCCGAGCAACCTCGAGGGGACTTTAATATTTTTTAATAAACCATTATAAGATTAAAATAGTTTAAATCTGCCGGGCAAGGCATGATGGCTGCTTTCGCGCTGAGCGAAACGCGAACAAACGCTGAGAATTGTGAATGCATAAGGTCTGCTGAGATGAAGGACACCGCACAACCCCTTTGGCAACCGAGCCCCGAGGCCATTGCCGCCACCCAGATGGAAGCGTTTCGCCGCTGGGTCAATGAAAGACACCAGCTGAAACTGAGTGATTACAGTGCGCTCTACCGGTGGTCGGTGGAGGCGCGCGAGACTTTCTGGAGCGACCTGTGGGATTTCACCGGGGTGCTCGCCAGCGCGCGCGGGGATGCGGTGCTCGGGTCCGACGGCATGCCGGGAGCCCGGTGGTTTCCCGGTGCCCGGCTCAACTTTGCCGAGAACCTGCTGCGCTTTCGCGATGACAAGCCGGCCCTGGTTGAGCGCCTTGAAAACGGCGGCCGCCGCCAGCTCAGCTATGCAGAGCTATACCGGCGGGTAGAGCGCCTCGCCGCCGCTCTGGCTGGTCAGGGTGTGGTGCAGGGGGATCGTGTGGCAGGCTTTATGCCCAATGTCATCGATACCGTGGTGGCGATGCTGGCCACCACCAGTCTCGGTGCCATCTGGACCTCCTGCTCCCCGGATTTCGGTATCCATGGGGTATTTGACCGCTTCGGGCAGGTGGAGCCAAAAGTGCTGTTTGCCTGCGAGGGGTATTTCTACAATGGCAAGGTGATTGACTCCCTGCCGAGGTTGCGGGAAATTGTTGCCCGTATCGATTCCATCGAAAAACTGGTGGTGGTACCCGTCGCCCGCACTCAAGAGCAGACGGCCGGGGTGCTGGCTGCGCGGCCCGTGGATAAGGCCGTGCTACTTCAGGAGTTTGAAACTGCGGCGCCCGAGTCCAAGCTCGCCTTTGTGCAGACCGGCTTCGATCACCCCCTGTATATCATGTACTCCTCCGGTACCACCGGTGTCCCCAAGTGTATTGTGCATGGTGCCGGCGGCACCCTGTTACAGCACCTGAAAGAGCACCGTCTGCACTGCGATCTGCGGCGCGAGGACACGCTGTTCTACTTCACCACCTGCGGCTGGATGATGTGGAACTGGCTGGTGAGTGGCCTCGCCTCCGGTGCGACCCTGGTGCTGTTTGACGGTTCGCCGTTTTACCTGGGGGCAAAGTGCCTGTGGGATATGGCGGATGAAGAGGGCATCAGCGTATTCGGCACCAGTGCCAAATATATTGCCGCGCTGGAGAAGAGTGGCTGTAAACCGCGGGAGAGCCACAGGCTGGAAAAGCTTCGCGCACTGCTGTCCACCGGTTCCCCCCTGGCCCACGAGGGCTTTCGCTATGTGTATCGGGAGATCAAGGGAGACCTTTGTTTGTCTTCCATTTCTGGTGGCACCGACATCATTTCCTGCTTTGCCCTTGGCAACCCGTCCCTGCCGGTCTTCGCGGGCGAGCTGCAGTGCCGCGGCCTGGGCATGGCGGTGGAAGTCTGGAACGACAAGGGTAAAGCGGTGACCGCTGAAAAGGGCGAGCTGGTGTGTGCCAGGTCCTTCCCCTGTATGCCGATTGGTTTTTGGAATGATGCCGAAGGGGTAAAATACCGCAGCGCCTACTTCGAGCACTGGCCCGGCGTCTGGGCCCATGGAGACTACGCGGAGATCACAGAACACGGTGGTGTGATTATTTATGGGCGCTCTGATGCGGTGCTCAATCCCGGTGGTGTGCGCATTGGTACTGCAGAGATCTATCGCCAGGTGGAAAAAGTGGAAGAGGTGCTCGACAGTATCTGCATTGGCCAGCAGTGGCACGACGATGTGCGCGTGGTACTGTTTGTGGTGCTGCGCAATGGTGTGCAATTGGATGAGGCGCTGATACAGAAAATCCGCACTACCATTCGCGCCAACACCACGCCCCGCCATGTACCGGCCAAGGTGGTTCAGGTGGCGGATATTCCCCGCACCATCAGCGGAAAAATTGTTGAATTGGCAGTGCGCAATGTGGTGCACGGCCAGGCAGTGAAGAATAGGGAGGCACTGGCCAACCCCGAGGCGCTGGAGTTATTCGTGCAGTTGCCGGCGCTGGCGGAAGATTGAAGCTTTGCGGGGACAGGGGCGGTTGAGCGGGCGCCATTTTGTTTGCACCGGTTCTGCGCTACCCTTGCCCAAGGGTTATACACAATAGTTACGGAAAAAGAACAGACATGGTTACCTATCTCTACTGGGCGGCGGTTATCGCCCTGGTTATTCTCCCTCTTTATCTGGGCAGCCGTATGGGCAGCCTGAAAATAGGCGCTATCGTGGCCGCGGTGTTCTTTCTGGCTGGATGGCTGGCCTATTATTTCCACTACGAGCAGGTGTTTGTGAAACGCTTTGGCGGCGTTATGCGAATCTCTGTGCCGGAGGGGTATCGGCATATTGGGGCTACCTGGAAAGAGGACAACCTATGGATCGAAAACTACGATCCCAACACCAATCAATGTATTTTCACTGAGTACTCCAGAGGAAATATTCTCGAGGGGCGGGTGATTATTCAGGACTGCAATCCGTTGCTTGGCGGCCCTAGTACTACCCAGCCATAAACCCGTCTGGAAATCACTGTATCCGGCGGATAAAGAGCGCTTCCTACCTGTTTGCCGCCGGCTGGCGGCGGCATTGATTCCCGCTGCCAGTTTATTACCCTCTATTTCCCCTACCGGATTCCTCTAGCGGAGAGAAATCGGAAGTGGCGGGACGGATACCCCGCGCTTTGCGGAGTCACCGCTGTAGAGAACGGATCACTATTTTGCGAATTCTCTTTGTCTCTTTGCTCGTCGGTTGTGTATTGCTGCCCTCGCAGGGGACGGTTGCCAATCCGTTTTTCAACCAGTTGCCGGGATTTGCCCTGCGTGTGCAGGGGGACTCCACCCTGCAGGGTAGCTTGCGTCAGGCACTGGAAGCGTTGCGGGAAAACAGCAGTACCTTGCAGAGTTATGAGGACCCCCGCGATATTGCCCGCTACGAGCGCGGCAATCTCGAAAAGCTGCTGCGCTCCAGGGGTTATTATGACGCCACTGTGCGTGAGTCTGTGGCAAATGGGGGGATTGTCTATCGGGTCACACCGGGCCCCCAGTATCGTATCAAAAGTGTGGATGTCGAAATGCCTCCGGGTTTGCGCTCAGGCTTGAGGGGGCTCCCCATTGCCGTTGGAGACCCGCTTCTGGCCAGTGGGGTGTTAGAGGGGGTTCAGGCGGTTACCCGGTATATCAATGAAAACGCCTGTCTTCTGAATGTGGATGTCAGTTATCAGGCCACCATACTGCACCGGGAAGCCGCTGCGGGGCTGGTATATCGCGTTGCCCCAAGTCCGGAAGTCAGGGTGGGTGCAGTGCATATATTGGGGGCGGTTTCCATTGCGGAGGATTACCTGCGGGATCAATTGAGTATTCTTCCCGGCGACTGTTTTAATCGCAGTCAGCTCGATGCGGCGCAACTGCGCCTGTTGCGCACCAAATTGATTGCCAATGTCACCAGTGTGGTGTCGGAGCCCCACAATGGACTGGTGAATATCACTTTTATTGTGCAAGAGCGCAATCACCGCACCATAACTCTGGGGGTGGGCTACACCTCTGATGAGGGCACGGGGATATCCGCCAGTTGGGAACATCGCAATGTATTTCACCGCGGGGAAAAATTCGAGATAGAGAGCAAAATCAATCGGGTGAAACAGTCACTGAAAGGTAAATTGACTCTGCCGCGCTTTCTCCGGGACCGACAGCGCTTGACTGCAAGTCTCGCTCTGACCGGTGAAGATGTAGACTCCTATCACGCCAGGGCGGTTACACTGGGCGCTAAGGTATCGCGCAAGCTCAGTAAGCACCGCACCGTGAGTGCCGGGGCGGAGCTGAAATTCAGCCGCGTGGATGAGCAAGCGGGTCTCACCCTTGAAGAGGAGGGGCAGGATGAGAATTACCGTTTGCTGGCATTCCCTTTGGGATACAAGCTGAACACCACCGATAAACCCCTGGATGCACGCCGTGGTGCCATTACCGCTTTGGAGATAAAACCCTACCTGGATTTGAATAATAACAGCAGTGCCTTTTTGAAAAATATCCTGCAGGTCGCCGCTTATAAAACGGTGAATGCGGCGCGCTATCAGCCGACTCTGGCAGTGCGGCTTAAAATGGGGGCTATTGTCGGCGCCTCCAATTTGGAATTGCCCGCCGATGAGCGTTTCTATGCCGGCGGCGGTGGCTCGGTTCGCGGCTACGGTTATCAGGAACTGGGACCGAGAATTGTTGAGATTGGGGCCGATGGACGCGAAACGCTGTCCGATCCCATCGGTGGTCGGGGGCTCAGTGAGCTCTCACTCGAAGGGCGCTTTCACTTTAGTGAAACCTGGGGCGGGGTAGTGTTCCTCGATGGAGGCAATGCCTACGAGAACCCGAGCCCGAATTTTTCCAACCTGTTTTGGGGTGTGGGTTTTGGTGTGCGTTATATTACTTCTTTCGCGCCCATTCGCTTTGACTTGGCATTTCCCCTGGACCGTCGCGATGGTGTGAATGACAGCTACCAGGTGTATATCAGCTTGGGGCAGGCATTTTGATGCCACAGTTACGCGCGACCGTTGTTGGATTCGCCCGTGGCTTGTGGGCATTACTGCGCGGACTGCAGCATGCGCTTGGTACCAGGGGTGTTCAGGTGGCGGGCTTGTGCCTCTTGATCCTGTTGCCATTGGGATATCTCCTGGGCACGGAGCACGGTAGGGTCAGCTTGACCCGCGGTGCTTTTTACGGTGCGGAGCAGGTGATTGCGGGTCTCCGTATCGAGGCCGAAGGGATGCGCAGTGAAAGCCTGGGGGCCTGGTTTGTCGATCGCCTCAGGATAGAGTTCAAACGCAAGACCCTCGCCGAGGCGCACCAGTTGGAATTAAAGCTACAGCGCTTTTCCCGTGACCCGATTGACATTGAGCGCATCGCTGCCAAAAACCTTCTGATCAATCTCGATGTACTGACTGAATTACTCAAACTGACCCAGACCGGGCAGGACACTGTTCAGACTGCGGGGTTGGAGCGTGATCCCGATAAGGTTGAGGCCTGGGGCTCTCTGCTGCCGGGCGTGCGTCTGGGGCAATTACAGTGTGGGCGGCTGCAGCTGATACACAGCAAAATACCTGAAATTCCCGCAGTTTCCGTGTACGCCAGCGCCCTGTACCAATGGGAAGGCCAGCCCGCGCAGTTACAGTTGGTCGTGCGAGCAGTCAACGACGGTAAGTTGCAATTGATTGCGAAGGGACGGGAGCAGCCGTCGGGCCGGTTTGTGCTGGATGTCTCCGTCCATGAAAATGCGCGGGGATTTGTCAGCCGCCGGTTACACCTGCCCGAACAGCAGCAGCTCAATGCCAGCGGTGTAGTTTCCCTGCGCAGGCGCGACGAGCGGTTACAGATTGATGTCGAGTCCTTCACCACCCCTTTCTCCCGGCACAAACTGGGCTTAACCGGCAGTCTGGCAATCAGCCGCTCGCCCTGGCGAATGAGCACCGAGGGTATCCTGTTATACGTTGACAGCAGGCGCAACAGCCTTACCGGCAGCTTCAGCACCGAAAATATTTCTGCGCACCTGCACCTCAACCGTTTGCCGGTCACGCTCTCGCGCCCCTGGCAGGACGTGTTGCACAGCGGCTGGTTGAGTGCCGATCTCAAACTGACCGGCGCAGGGATGCAGCCCGATGTCACCGGCCAACTGCAATTGCGCAGCCGCTATCGGGAACAGCCTTTGGGCCTGACTGGCCGGGTGAGTACCCGGCGGGGCACTATCCAGTTGGAATCAGTGCAGCTGAGCTTTGCAGGCGTCCGCATGGTGACAACAGGACAGGTTGATACCACAAGCAAAACCCTGAACCTGACCGCTGTCGTACCGGAGCTGGCTGTGGAGGAAATGCGTC
The DNA here is from genome assembly GCF_947489355.1 of uncultured Microbulbifer sp. Taxonomy (GTDB): domain Bacteria; phylum Pseudomonadota; class Gammaproteobacteria; order Pseudomonadales; family Cellvibrionaceae; genus Microbulbifer. The sequence continues at coordinate 27,514 of NZ_CANLDD010000044.1, forward strand.
GATTGATGGCTGCATTGCCCTATACGGACAGGGTGGAAATACCGGCGGGATTATCCGCCAGCCTGCACCAGTTGCAGGTCACGGCGCAGGGGCCCTGGCAAAACCCCGACCTGGAGGGGGTTTTGAGGGTTGCCGCTGTATACCGCAATCTACACAGTGAACTGAATATCGGGGTGCATGGCAATCGGCGGGAACTGATCATCAGGGATCTCGCTTTGGTGGGGAACAAACTGAATATCCACGGCGGCGGCACGATCGGGATTGACGCTAAAGCGCTGAATGTGCAACTCGAAATTGACCTGCGCGCCCTCGACCCCGGGCAAGACCTCGGCTTGGGTATGGCCGAGGATATGACCGTCAGCATGCAAGGGGCAGTCGCGGTACAGGGCCCCTGGTCCAACCCGCACGTCAGTGCCAGTCTGGAGTCCGGGGGTCGAATCCACGCGTATGACTACACCCTGAAAGGCGATGCCACCGGTAATCTGGAAAAGATTGACCTCAAAGGGTTCCGCCTTGAGATGTTCGCCAATAACACAGTGCATCGTTTCGACCAGGGGCAGTCCCCCGGCGCACAGATGCCCGCCACAATACCGGGTTTGCAGAAGGGTTTCAGGCAGCCTGCCCAGAGCCAGAACCCATTGATGTCTTTGGTCGAGGAGGCACAGCGCCTGGAGCGGGAGGGAATGGCCCTGCTGGAAGCCGAAGGGGTCATCGAACCCATGCAGGGTCGCATCGACGTCAACCTCAGTGCGCGCAACCTGCCAATTTCTCTGGTAGGTGTTGTGGGCCTGACCCTGCCCGATACCCTCAAAGGCGCATTGAGCCTGGATGGTGAAATTCAGGGGGCTCTGTCTTATCCGCAAGTGCGGGGCACTGTTTTCGCCCAGGGGGACTATAGCCGGGAGCCCTGGCAATTGCAGGGCCAGCTGGACTACGCCGATAACCGCTGGATTCTGAATGGTTTGGAATTGTTGTGGGCGGGTCGCAACCAGCTCTCCGCCCATGGCAGCCTGAATAAGCAGCGACTGGATTTTCAGCTACAGGGCAGGGCAGCGCTTGCCGACCTCTCGCCGAGGATATCGGTGGATATGCCCGAACGCGGTGATATCAGCTTGTTTGCCGCTATTAACGGCAGCCCGCAGAATCCACAGTTGCAGGGGGAGTTGCGTATCAGCGGGGAGGCGCCAGGACGAGCGCAGGGGCGCATACGGGCACAGCCATTCACACTGTTGCTGGAGTGGGGTACTCAAGAGGGCGCATTGTCGATAAACCTGACTGGGGAGCACGGCGGTCGCCAGGCGATTGACAGCAGGGCGAAACTGGAGATTACGCCCATTTTTGCCCACCTGTTCTCCAATAACCCGGTGGAGAGCGCCCCGGATGCGATGCCTTTGCTATTGACTGGTGGGGGCACTGCAAATTTGTCTGTGGTGGGGGAGTTTATCGATCCAAGGGTGCACAATGTACGCGGTCTTGTGCATTTTACCGTGGATAGCAAGGGGACTTTTGCGCATCCCAACCTGACCGGGGCGATAGAAATGCGTGCTGGCAGTTACGAACATCGCCCGACCCATACCCGCATTGCCAATATCGATTTTTATGTCCGCCTGCTTCCGGGGCAGTGGCGTATTGAACGCGGCAGTGCCACTGATGGTGACGGGGGGACAATCCATCTCGACGGTGCGGTGCTATTGCCTGTGGGGGCGCCGCCAGAGTTCAATCTGGTTTTGCACTTGGCGCGTGCCCATCTGCTCAATACTCCGGCAGTGCGCGGTGCTATATCTGGCAATGTGGCTCTGTCAGGTACGACGGAGGATGCGGCGATGCGAGGCCGCCTTGTTCTGCGCCCCCTGTCGCTACAGATAGAGCAGTGGATCGGCAGCAGTATACCGGAAATTCGGGTGGTGGAGATTCAGGCGGGCGGAGCCCGGGTGACGCCTTCGGTGTCGCTATTGCGCAGGATCGGCCTGGGCATCGAGGTGGTGCTGGATCAGCAATCCTATGTGCGCGGCCTCGGGCTCAATTCACAGCTGCGCGGTCTGGTGGATATCCACGGCACTGCCGCCAGGCCAGCGGCGTCGGGAGCGTTGACCATAGTGCGCGGCAGTTTTGATTTGCTCGGTAAGAAATTTGACTTGCAGGAAGGGGAAATCCGCTTCGAAAATAATGCAGTGGCTGTCTCAGTGGCGGGGGTGTATGAGTACAGCGATGGGGAAATTACCGCGCAGATTTCCGGTAGTGCCACAGACCTGGATATCACCTTCAGTTCCAATCCAGCAGCTTCTCAGGACGAGATACTGGCACAATTACTCTTTGGCAAATCCCTGTCGAATATTTCGCCGCTACAGGCCGTCCGTCTGGTGAGTGTTGTGCGAAGCTTACAGACCGGGCGCACCGTGTTGGACCCGGTGGCCAAAACCCGCGAACTGCTGCGACTCGATACGCTCGATATTGAGCAGGAAGACAGCGACGAGGGGGATGTGTACGCCCTGAGCCTGGGCAAATATATCACCAACCGGATATATGTGGAGCTGCAACGCAGTACCGACCCCCTCAGCCCCTGGCAGGCGGAGATGCAAATCGAATTACGGGAGAATCTCAACCTGCAATTCCAAACCGCGGATGAAGGTGACAGTGGCTCTGGCAGTGTGGAGTTACACTGGAAAAAGGAGTATTAAATCTGCAAGCCGCTTTGAGGGGGGGTAAAAGAAGGGTACATTCCTGGATATCAACTGGCTAAACAGGGGTAGGTTTCCCACTCATCAGGGTTGCAGGGTCCAACCGGTAAAAATGACTCAGCTCCCCATACAATTGTGGGTGCAGTTTCTGCATCGCCACGGGAATGGTGAAGAAGGTCTCTGTGGCCACCGCGAAGAATTCCGCGGGTGACTGGGCGCCGTAGAGATCGAGCACTGAGGGCGCTTCGTCAGCCAGATTGCCGAATTGGGCCCGCCGGCGCAGACGGGTAAATTCCCTGTTCATCACCCCGGCCCAGTTGGCCCCCTCACCGGCCCGTTCGAACAAGGGGCGGCCATCGAAGTGGCCATCCTCCTCATCCACTTTATGCGCGAACTCGTGCAGGGCCACATTGTGTCCCCTGTCGGGATACTGCAAATTCTCCTCCAGGTCACCCCAGGACAATACCACGGGACCGCGGTAATGGGCCTCTCCCGCCCGCACACTGTGTTTGGCGGTTTCGATATAACCCTCGCGTTTTGTTTCCCGTGCGACATAGGTATTCGGATAGAGAAGTAGAGTGTAGAGACTGGGATAGCATTCATTTTTGCGCCCCAACAGCAACAGGCAGGCGTGGGCGGCAATGGTCACTTTCATTCTCTCATTGATCTGCAATCCTTCACAGCCGACAAATGTCTTGTCGTGTAGAAACAGGGCGATATTTCCCCGCAATTCCCCCTGCTGTTGCGGGTTCAGGTAAGGGTAAAGAGGCAGTGTTTGCCCAAGCAGCTGCAGCTGCTTGTCACTCAGTGGTTTGGCGCGACGGTAGTTCAGGCGCCAGCGATTGTAGAAGAAAGGGACTAACCAAGCGGCCAGAGCCAGAAGAATGATGGCGAGGAAAACGGTCATACAGGCACTCTTGCCGTTATTTGGGCTGGCACGGATCATGTCGGGCATGACCCTTTACAATAAAAGGCGCTGCCGGTTTTAACAAAGAGGTCCAGGCCGGTAGCAAATCAGATCTGACTCCGAGGATTGATTTTAATTATCCTGCTATTAAGCACAAGCTTGGTGTATTGAATCCGGCGGGCTAGTACAAAATACCGTCTAATGGTGTATGGCCTTTCCCCGAGGCAGCCCCCCATGATTCATTACCTTAACGAGGTGTTGAAATTCGATTTCTACCCTACTTTTCCCCGGCAACCTCTCAGGCCGAAATCAACGAAAATTCGTTGTATTATCTGCCATTAACGGCTTGGTTAGTCATGGTGTTCCTGAAAGAAGCCGTCTTGTGATGCTAAAACGCTGGGAGACCATAGATGGCTTCAATGGGGGAGCTATAAAATGGTGTATTTGGTGGGGTCTTAAACTGGTGTTATGACTTTGGGTGGATTACAGATAAAGTAGCGGTTGGTCCTGAGAAGGCAATTTTGATCGCAGACACCGGGATAAAATCTAAAGGCCAGGTTGCCTGCTCCAGGCAATTTGAAATCTGTCTCTGTGAACAACCGCCTTGCCACCAGGTCGGAAGGAAAGCATGCCCCTCTCCCTGTCTTAGTGGTAGGTCCTGGTTTCTATGCAGCCCTTGTTTACTGAAAGCAGTCTTTTAGCGCAAAAGTAAGATTTATCCCAGAAGGAGATTATTTAAATGATTTACCAATAAGTAAAAATACGTTATATGACTGGCTGATAAGTTATTTCTTGAGTAATTGGTCTGACAATTATTTCATTTATTGGTATGTATTATAAACTGTCTGTTGTTTGTATTTTTGGATCTTAGAGCGCTTTTTGCGACACCTTATAACAATGGAAATAATTTATTTGTGATCTGGTTATAAAAAATCAAGTTTTCTTATTGTGTTTGCCTTCTAAGGTCTTATATTTTGCGGACCTCTCAGGCTGATTGTTTGCAATGCCCAATTGGGTGAATTTATCGGTTTTTTCAATCTGTTCACCTTTCGTGCTGGGCTGTCGATGCAAATAGACGAGCCTTCCTGTATTTCATGGCCTCCACTGGTTTTAGCTTGCAGCGATTGGTTTGTAAGTTTGTCTGTATGGTTTCGCTATTGATTGTCGTTACAGCCTGCCAGGAAATTGATGCTGTCCAATGAAAAAGGGCGGCAATATAAGGAAATTTCGGTTTAGGAAAAAACTACCCATGATAACTTTCAATAAAAATATCTCCTATCGCAGTCTATGGATTTTGGGGTCGCTACTTATTTCATTGTTCTCATTTTCTGCATCTGCTGATACTGTTGCAAAGGACAAGTCGACGGAGGGCATATTGCGCCATTGCGGTACCGAGCATCCCAGTGAGGAAGAGGCTGAATTACAGGAGCAATACTTCAACAGTTTGCGCCAGAAGTTCGTCCCTGACGGAGGTTATTCCCAACAGCTTATTCCGGCGACTGTAAATGTGTATTTTCATGTCATTACAGATAGTGCAGGGAATGGGGCGCTCACTCAAGCTGAAATCAACAATCAGATGAATGTGCTGAATTCAGGATTTTCTGCTACGGCATTTTCCTTCAACCTGGTATCCACTACCACAACTGCAAATAATAGTTGGTTTAATGTCACTCCAGGTTCCGGTGCTGAATCTTCGATGAAATCTTCCCTGCGCGTTGGGGGTGCGGCGGATTTGAATGTTTATGTGGCCAATATCGGCAGAGGCCTTTTGGGCTGGGCAACCTTCCCAAGCAGTTATCCATCCAACCCGGTTAACGATGGTGTGGTTATACTCACGGGATCTTTACCCGGTGGTAGTGCATCGCCGTATAACGAAGGCGACACACTGGTACACGAGGTCGGTCACTGGCTCGGTCTTTACCATACATTCCAGGGCGGCTGCAATAATCCCGGTGATTTCGTCTCGGATACACCGGCGGAAGCCTCTCCCGCATTCGGTTGCCCGGTGGGCCGCGATTCCTGCCCTGGATCGGCAGGCGTGGATCCGATATTCAATTTCATGGATTATACAGATGACTCCTGTATGTTCCAGTTCACAGCAGGGCAGAATACTCGTGCGAGCCAGCAGAGCAGTTTTTATCGCGGCCTGTAAAGCGCTGTTCAATGTGTGCTTTTGAAATAGTCTCTGGATTTAATAAAAAGGAATAAAAACCAGCACAGGGAAGTGCTTTTTTACTCAAAATGTAAAATGTTTCAGTATTCTGGATCTTTATATGAGTCGATATAAAAAATAGGTGTTGAGAATACAAAGTTGCTTGCAATTTGCACCAGTCGCTAAGGCAAGTGACAAGCCTGTGTCAATCATTTTGCGGGTAGAGAAGCAGTGAATAAAAGCAGCAGGTGGGAGTATAGTGCGGTAGGTCGGAGACTCTAACGTATTCTCTTCCCATAGGTAGGTGTTGGGCTCTCGGTGGGAGCAGGGGTCACCTGGCGCCAGAGTGACCGGGCCAGTTCCGCGGGATTCTGTTTGCAGCCATCGGCTATCCACTGGGCGATGGCTTCCGCTACATTGGGCCACTGAATACGCTGCGGCGTGGGGAGGGCGTGGAGCCAGGCATTGATACTGTCGGCATCAATACGTTTGACAACTTTCGCCAGTTGCAACTGGTCCAGAGCTTTGGCATTGGCCTCCTGTTCGAATTGATAGGCGAGGGGGCGGCTCAGTATGGGCTTACCCAGGGCCAGGGTTTCCGCAAGCAGTTCGAATCCGCTATTGCAAATCACCGCCTTGGCATTGGCCAGATCCCGCTGAAAGCCTACCGTCGAAGGCGTTTTCAGCCGGATATTGTCTGCCGCGGCCAGCCCGTCCGCTATCCCGTAGACAATAAACTGGCGGTCAATCCTGGACAGCGCCTCAAGCATCGGGATCGGATCTTCGAAGGGCAGGTAAACCAGAATATGCCCGCCAGCATCCGCATCCGGTTCTCGCTGGGGCGGGACGATGGGCGGCAGTATTGGGTTGCCAAAATGGTGCCAGTGCAAGCCAAGACTTTTTTTAGTGGGGGCAAAAGACCGCAGTATGGTGTGGAATAGCCAGTTGAATCTCGGCATTGGTATCGAGTGGAGAAAGGCGTACTGATGGCCGATACCGACACTGGGCATTTTACGGATTTTGGCGGCCCAGGCGGTAATGGGTTCATAATCGCTGATAATGACATCAAAGCCAGTCACCGGTAACTCGGTAATTTCCTTCCCAAAGTGCAGTGGGCGCAATTGCCTCAGGGTTGCGAGGCTCTTTAGCTTGCCGTTGCGGTGTACAAAGGTCATACCTCTACGCCACCAGAAATCCCCGAACGGTTCCATTCCAAATAGGTTTTCCCGCGGTCGACCGGAGAAGAGCCACTGTATTTGTATCTGCGGATACTTTTCTAACGCCTTGGCCAGGGTGCGGGAACGGGCAATGTGTCCGTTACCTGTAGCCTGGACCCCATAGAGTATTTTCATAACAGGGCAGAAACCGTGATAAGTGCAACACTAGTGCCGAGCATGGCACCGGCACACACATCTGAAGGGTAATGCACACCCAGGCTCACCCGGGCAGCGCCCACGCCCAGGGCCCAAATATACCCCAAACCCCATGCAGGGCTGATTCCCTGGCACATAAATGTGATAAAGAGAAAAGCGGCGGAAGTATGCCCAGAGGGCAGGCTGAATCGATCAAAAGCCACAATGGTTGTGTGCATGCCTGGAATTGCCTGGGCCGGGCGTAGCCGCCGTGTGGTATTTTTAATGGCCCAATATAGGGAGCGCTCCAGAGTCACTGCGGCGCACGCTGCGATAAACACCGAAATGGCAGTATTCAAGACGATGTAACTTCCCACTACCGATACGGATAGCCAACCATCTCCAGACCTGGATAGCCAGAGAAAGTGTCTGTGCGAGTGAGGGCGAGACGCCCGCTCCATCATGTACAGCACCAGTGACACATCAAGACTCTTTAGATTCATCGATAAGCCGCGCATGCCGCAAACTTAAGTATGATTTGTTACACGGAGTTGACCGATTGATGTCAGAACAGTGAAACCTTGGAAAGTGAAAAATAATGACGTCAACCTGCAGGTGTTTCAGGCCGTGGGGTTAAAAGGCAGAAGAAGATAGGAATGGCAGATGCCAGAGGAAAAAATCCCGCCTGCCATATCCAGGGAAAAGTGGGTTTGGATTAACTGCTGGTGATTTCCAGGGCGCTGGAGCCTGGTAATTTTTCCACCAGCTCGGCACCACAGAGTGCCGAGGGCGTGAAATAGCCACCATCGCCGGAATAATCGAGCAGAAATTCCATAATCGCCAGTGCGCCGGAAACGGTGACGTCATAGCCATTGGCAGTAACCAGACGACCTACCTTGCGCTCGCCGCGGCGATCATTACGCACTTCTCCCCAGATCCAGGTTTTGTGCTTTGCGCGATAGGTCTCATTGGGTCCCCGCAGGGATTTACTGACTTTTGCTTTGAGCCAGTTTTGCACCCGGTTGTTGCGCAGTAGCCAGCGGAATGCGTTGAGGTACTGTAATTTTCTTGCCCGCCCTGGAGGCATAGGAATATAGACCTCTATGTTGCCAATGCCGGTAGAGTAGAAGGCTGTGGCGATATCTCCCCAGGGGATGGCAACGGCGGATTGAGTGCCCCGTCCAAAATCGATCCGACGAGTCACTTGTCCGTGCCGGGTTACCTGGATCTTTCCATTGCGTCGCACCGCACTGCCAATACCCAGGCCCTCTATGGCTGTTTTTGCCGTACCTGGGCTGAAACTCGAATCCGAATCGAATCCCAGAACCAGATGTGTAGCCGAGGGTATGGCTGTGTGCAGAGCTGCGGCGAGACAGTCTGTGGGGATCACGTCAAAACCGGTACCTGGGCACAGGACTATTCCAGCCGTGCGGGCATTGTCCCCAAGGCTGTACGCGGTCTCGAAGACAGTGATTTCGCCGGTAATATCCTGGTAATGGGTGTGTGCGTTAATACAGGCACGCATCATCGGTTCGGCAGTGGCGGAGAAAGGGCCCGCGCAATGAATCACCAGGTCTATGCTTTGCAGGCTGTGTTCAAGGGTTTCCTTCGCATCGAGCGGGATGACCATGGCGGACAGATTGAGTTCGTCGGCCAAAAGCTGCAGCTTGTGTGCATTGCGTCCGGCCAGGATTGGGTGGTGGCCCCGCGCTACGGCCTCGCGGGCGATAAGCTCGCCCGTATAGCCGTAAGCGCCGTAGATCATAATATTTTTATTGTTCACAGAGCGCCCCTGTTGTGTACAGTCTTTCACGGATACCAGAGTGGGTAAACTGAAAAGCTCTATTCACCCCAAGCCCGTCGTTCTTCCCCGATTGGTCTGATTGCCGGGCGCATCATTCTTTTAAGGCTGAGTTGAGTTGTTGCCGGAGATAGCAGGGTATATTGGTCCGTGTCTGGGTGCAATTATTGCGTTCAGGGGGGACGCTGCAGACCGAATCAGCGGGATTCTATCGCCAAAAGAGGGCATGTTGATACAGCGCGCGTTTTCCGTGATATGACCACTCAGCTCAGGTGATGTGGAGACAATTGCAGCTGTTCAATACGGCGGCCGTGTAGAACCGCCACACCAGAGTAGCGATGTTGCCCCGTGGAGGTAAATTCAAATTCATAGTGGCGCTGCAGGGCTATCTGGCCGCGTCTGTCACGTTTCAGGCGGGTTCGCACCAGCATCACGGTGTCATCCAGCAGCTGTACCCCCAACTGCCGACAGTGCGTGGCAGCCGCCCGACGTACCTGTTCCTTCGCCGCCATACTTGTCCAGACATAGAAGGCGCCTGCAATGAGCAGGAGGAGCCAGAAGATATCACTTGGTGCGTAATACATTGCTTTACAGTTGCTATGATCGCTTTGTCCAAGAATAACATTGAAGGAGTTGAAATGTCCGGCACCATACTGATTACCGGAAGCAACCGCGGCATCGGCCTTGAGGTGTGCACCCAATTCGCCAGGGATGGCTGGCGGGTGTTCGCCTGCTGCCGGGATCTGGACAGTGCCGCTGCACTCAAGTCCCTGCAGGATGCCCACCCGCGGGTAGAGCTGATCCAGCTCGATGTGACCGATCAGGCACAAATGCTTTCCCTGGGCGAGGCGCTCAAGGGTGAACCTATCGATATCCTGCTCAACAATGCCGGTTATTACGGTCCCAAGGGTGTGCGCTTTGGTAAAGTGGATCGCAGTGAGTGGCGCCGGGTGCTGGAGTCCAATACCATCGCGCCCTACATGATGTCGGAGACCTTCTGTGACAATGTGGCGGCAAGCGGCCATAAGGTCATTGCCATGATGAGCAGCAAGGTGGGCAGTATTGCCGATAACCGCTCCGGAGGTGGCTATATCTATCGCACCTCCAAAACCGCGCTCAATCAGGTAGTCAAGAGCCTGTCGATCGACTTGCGCGAGCGGGGTATCACGGTCATAGCGCTGCACCCAGGCTGGGTGAAAACAGCAATGGGCGGGCCCGGGGCATTGATCGCCACCGAGCAAAGTGTCGGCGGGCTAAAGAAAATTCTGCTGGAAGCAGATATCACTTACAGCGGCCGCTTTTACGATTACGATGGCTGCGAGATTCCCTGGTGATGGTCGCCACTGAAATCCCTGTGAAAGTAAGCTGGGTTCAGGGGTGGGTTCAAACCGAACTGGGGCCAGTTACAGTGCCCCTTTTGCCCGGCAACGAATGAGTTTGCTAGCAGACACCAACTGAATGATACTGGCGCAGACAGAGGGAGTGCGATGAAAGAAACATTCTGGTTGGATAAGTGGGAGAAGAACGACATTGGTTTCCATGAGCAATCGGGAAATTCCCTGCTCGCGGAATTCTTTCCCGAACTTTCATTGTCCAGTGGAAACCGTGTGTTTCTTCCCCTTTGTGGTAAGACCCAGGATATCGGCTGGCTGAAATCCAAAGGGCTTAACATAGTTGGATCCGAACTGAGTGAGGTGGCCGTGAAGCAGCTCTTTCAAGAGCTGGGGGTGACATCACAAACCGAACGGTTGCATCGGCTTAAGCGCTACCACGGGGATAACACGACTATTTTTGTCGGCGATATATTTGATCTCAATGCAGAGTTACTGGGAACCGTGGATGCCATATACGACCGCGCGGCATTGGTAGCCCTGCCTGCGGATATGCGCAAGGCGTATACCGGGCACTTGATGGACATAACCGGTACTGCCCTGCAGTTGTTGATTTCCTTTGAGTATGAGCAGTCACTGCTTTCCGGGCCGCCTTTCTCTGTTAGCGCAAGGAAAGTCTTTGATTGCTATGATGCAACCTACCATGTGAGGATGCTTCGCCGGCGTGAGGTACCTGGGGGATTGAAAGGGCGGGTACCAGCACAGGAAGTGGCGTGGCTGTTGACCCGGAGATAGAGTCATAGGATTTCACCCTCCCCCAGAGGGCCGCGTCGATTCTTCCCCCTTTTTTACCCTGAGACACCACAGCCTGCCTGATGTAGAAGCGCGGTTACGTCCAGGTTGCTTAGGGTGCCCAATTACTTCTTGTCCCGCGACTTCCCGGTTGACAGGATACATACATGGGGCAGCGGCTCTTTGCCGGCAATCAGCCCCTCCTTTTTCTGCTTGGGCCACCGCTTGATTGCCCTTTCCAGCTTTAGTGCTGTTGGTTTGTCCGGGGTTTCGGTCTGGTATTCCAAAGTGAGCGGTCTCTTGCCGCGCAGGGCCTTGGCAGCCCTGGCGCCACCGCTACAGTGTTCGGCAAAGCGGCGCTGGGGGTCTGTGGTGATTCCCGTATAGAGTGTGCCGCTGCCCGTGCGGATCAGATAGACAAACCAACAACCCATCCAATAGCCCACCTGCTCAAAGTCTATCTATAGTGCATACCATCTGCTGCCGCTAGAATAACGCGCGCTGCTCACCGGGTTGGGGTGGGGGCCGGAATCGACTGCAGTCTAACGACAGGCTGCGGTCATTCAAGCCCAGCTTTTTGGTGGCAACATGAAAGCGTCGGCGCAATAACTGCGCAAACACCCCGGTACCGGTACGGCGTTGGGAAAAATCGCTTTGATAGTCTTGCCCCCCGCGGCTTTGCCGTATCAGGCTCATAACGTGTCTGGCCTTTTGCGGGTAGTGTACCGCGATCCACTCGCGGAACAATGGCGCCACCTCATAAGGTAACCGCAAAAGAATGTAGGCGGCGTGCTCGGCGCCGGCATCGCGGGCAGCGGTGAGGATAGCCTCCAGCTCACAATCATTGAGTGCCGGGATCATCGGCGCCGCGAGTACTGTGGTGGGTATCCCGGCGCTGCTCAGTTGCTCGATGATACGCAACCGGGCAGACGGGCCCGCCGTGCGGGGTTCCAGCGTTCTCTTCAAGGCATTGTCCAGTGTGGTGACACTAATTGCGACCTGGACCAGCTTGTCCTGGGCCATCTCTGCAAGAATCGGTAAATCGCGCAGGATCAGCTGCCCCTTGGTAACAATGGTTGCCGGATGTTGGAACTGCTGCATTACCTGGATTAATGCCTGGGTGATGCATTTTTCTTTTTCAAGCGGCTGGTAGGGGTCGGTGTTTGTGCCCAGTGCTATGGGGCTGCACTGGTAATTCCGCCTGCGCAGCGCCTGCTCCAGCAGGGCCGCGGCGTTCGGTTTGAAGAATATCCTGCTCTCGAAGTCAAGGCCGGGTGAGAGATCCATGTAGGCATGGGCGGGGCGGGCATAGCAATAGATACATCCGTGTTCACACCCTCTGTAAGGATTGATTGACTGGGTAAAGGGGATATCGGGCGATTGATTGGTGGCAATGATCGATCTGGCCTTTTCCTCGACAGCTTCGGTGAGCAGGCGCTCCAGCGGTTCGGCTACTACCGCCCAGTCGTCACTCTCGCGGGTGCTTGAATGATGGGTAAAACGCCCGGTGATATTACTGGCAGCACCACGCCCCTTGTGGTGGCGCGGTGGGTTGGCGTTGTTGTTATCGGACATATACGCAACCTTAACTGTATGCATGTACAGTCTATGGTGATGCCCGTATTGTGCGCAAGCTATTCTTTGGGGAGCTACATTAGGGGCTGTTCCCGTTTGGATGTAGCCTATTGATTTGTAAGAGCAAGCTCGCATTGTTGAGGTTCTAACACAACGA
>NZ_CANLDD010000045.1 GCF_947489355.1 uncultured Microbulbifer sp.
GTTGTGTTAGAACCTCAACAATGCGAGCTTGCTCTTACAAATCAATAGGCTACATCCAAACGGGAACAGCCCCTAGTCTCCCCGTTGTTTTTTATAAAAACCTACGACAGACAAGCACAGGAACCAGTACGTGATTTGGCGCGCTGGACAGAGGTAGGGCAGGGCGCAGTGCACTGTACTGGATAACGCCGATGCCAGGAAATTGACGGCTGGGGGCGATTTTCCGCTGCCGGCGCAGGCCAGCAGGGCTTTGGATCATAGGGTGGCTATGGAGATTCAATCTCCGCAGCCGTGCCGGCTTCAATTGGCAGTCTTTGTTTCGGTTCTTCTTCCTGTTGTCCCGGCACAGTGCGAATTTCGATCAGGATGCCGAAGGCCGGGTGATCTATATAGTGCAGTTTGCCGCTGCGCATGCGGCGCTCATGCTGCAAGCGGGCCACATGGGCAACGTAGAGGGGTTGCTCTGGTCCAGGGGTGTCCATCTCCAGGGTGACCGGTTCGTATTCCCCAAAGTCGAGTTGGTTATCCTGCAGTGCAGAGCCGGTGTGGGAGCGTTGGCTGTCCCCCTGATTGTCTGGAACGATCACTTCGGGGCGTTCCAGTGTAGCCTCACGGGGACGTTTGGGCAGTGGTATGCCCTTAGTCTCAGGTGGAGCGGAAAAATCACTGAACCACAGATCGGTGCTGAGGTGCAGGTAACGGGATACACTCAGGATCACTGAGCCCTCAAGCTGGCTGTGTCCCCGAAAGCGGTCTCCGCCGTGGATCAGGACGGCGGGCGAATTGTGCTTCTGTTCCAGTACCTGGCGCCAAGCCTTGTGGAACAGAATCCGATCACCGCCTTTGATCAATGCCGCTACCTTGTTATTCAACAGGGTGGGTACGGGAGATAAAAGCAAGCTGGGGGCGGTTTCAACTTCTGCCTGTACCGTCAATGCAGCCGTGGCATCAGGTTGCGGGGCTTCACTGTCGCGGATTTCGCTGCCAAGCCTGTCGCCGGCCTCGGGGGTTTCTATCAGGGAGAGGGTTTCCTGCACCTCAGGGGTTGCGGTTCGGGTATTAAAGTCCACCCAGCGAGCGGGATATTGCAGCCGTGGCGAGGCCGGCCAGGATTCACCGCTTCTGGCCATTCCCTGGGGGCGCTCAAAAACAATCAATTCGATTTCGAAGGTGTTCCCGGCATAGTTGGCTGCCTGGGCTGCTGCGGCGGAGAGGGCCAGGACCAGAGTGGGGAAGAGGTGCGTTATCCTTGTCATGGGGGGACCATTGTTCATCATTCTGTTGTTTCCTGGAGGCGTGCTGCGCAAGTTGTCATGTGCGGTGGTGATTCTGGCCGGGAGTTTGCGCCCTGTCGATCGACCACCTCACGGGTTGACGGATGGTATCACTGTGCCAGCTGGTCCAACACTGCGTTGATCTCCTGCAGCTTGCGCTCGGGGCCCTCCTCGTCGAGATTGAAATTGAGCTGGTTGGCGCCCGCCAGCTGGTAGCGGCCAGGTTGGGCCTGCACCAGCTTCACCAGGGTGAAGGGGTCCACCTGGGTGGTGTCGGCAAATTCGATACGCCCACGGTCGGCGGCGGCCTCCAGCTTGCGAATGCCCATCCTGTCCGCTTTCAGTTTGATTTCGGTGGTGTGGAACAGGTGCTTGACGGGTTCAGGCAGCAGGCCAAAACGGTCGATCATCTCCACCTGCAGCTCCCTCAGTTGCTGGCCATCGGCGGCATTGGCGATGCGTTTATACATTATCAGGCGGGAGTGCACATCCGGCAGGTAGTCCTCGGGGATCAGTGCCGGTACCCGCAGGTTCACGTCCACCGCGGGAGCGTCCAGGGGGTCATCGATATTTGGTGTGCGCCCTTCGCGAATGGCTTGTACCGCCCGGTTGAGCATCTCCATATACAGGTTGAAGCCAACGCCCTGGATCTGCCCGCTTTGTTCCTCACCGAGCAGTTCTCCGGCGCCGCGGATTTCCAGGTCGTGGGTGGCCAGGGTAAAGCCCGCACCGAGATCCTGGGCCTCGCTGATGGCTTCCAGGCGCTTGACGGCGTTACTGGTCATGGCGCGTTTATTCGGCGTCAGGAGGTAGGCATAGGCTTGGTGGTGGGAGCGTCCCACGCGGCCGCGCAATTGGTGCAGTTGGGCCAGTCCGAACTTGTCCGCACGTTCGATCAGGATGGTATTGGCCGTGGGCACATCAATGCCGGTTTCGATAATGGTGGTGCACACCAGAACATTGAAGCGCTTGTGATAGAAGTCGCTCATGACCTGTTCCAGTTCGCGTTCGCGCATCTGGCCGTGGCCGATAGCGATACGGGCCTCGGGCACCAGTTCTTGCAGTTCGCGTGCAAGCCTCTCAATACTCTTCACTTCGTTATGCAGGAAGTACACCTGGCCACCGCGCAGGATTTCCCGCAGTATGGCCTCTTTTATCAGGGCATTGTCCCGTTCGCGCACGAAGGTTTTCACAGACAGGCGCCGCGCCGGCGGTGTGGCGATCACGGAGAGGTCGCGAATACCGCTCATGGCCATATTCAGGGTGCGCGGGATGGGGGTGGCGGTGAGGTTGAGGATATCCACCTCGGCGCGCAGGCTCTTGAGGCGCTCCTTCTGGCGCACGCCGAAGCGGTGCTCCTCGTCGATAATCAACAGTCCCAGGCTGTTAAAATCCAGGTCGCTTTGAAGCAGCTTATGGGTGCCGATGAGGATGTCCACCTTGCCGCGCGCCACTTTCTCCTTCACGCTGTTTACTTCCTTGCCGGAGCGGAAGCGCGAGATCACCTCAATATTGATGGGCCAGTCGGCAAAGCGGTCCTGCAGAGACTGGTAGTGCTGCTGTGCCAGCAAGGTGGTGGGTACCAGCATGGCCACCTGTTTGCCGGCATGGGCGGCAACGAAGGCCGCGCGCATGGCCACCTCAGTCTTGCCGAAGCCCACATCGCCGCACACCAGGCGATCCATGGGCTTTTTCGACAGCATATCGCCCACCACGGCTTCAATGGCCTGCTGTTGGTCCGGAGTCTCTTCAAATGGGAAGGCAGCGACGAACTCCCGGTAGGCCAGCTTGGGGTCGGCAAAAGCGTGGCCCACCCGGGCCTCGCGGCGCGCATAGATGTCCAGCAGTTCGGCGGCGGCATCGCGCACTTTCTCGGCGGCCCTGCGTTTGGCTTTTTGCCACTGTTCGCTGCCCATTTTGTGCAGGGGCGCCAGCGCTTCATCGGCACCGGAGTAGCGGCTGATCAGATGCAGGCTGGCCACGGGAACGTAGAGTTTGGCTTCGTCGGCGTATTCGAGGGCCAGGAACTCCGCCGGCTGGCCGCCAATATCCAGGTGCTGCAGGCCGCGGTAGCGACCCACACCGTGATCGATATGCACTACCGGGGCGCCGATGCGCAGCTCGGCCAGGTTCTTCACTGCGTTGTCTGCGTCTTCCTTGGCCTTTTTGCGGCGACGCTGCTGCAATACCCGTTCGCCAAACAGTTGTGGCTCGGCAATCAGGTTGATAGCGGGGTCGGTGAGCAATAGTCCCTGGTCCAGTGGCGCTATCGTGATGCCGATAGCTTCGCCGCTTTGCAGGAATTCTTCCCAGCTGGAAAAGGTGGGGGGTGTCAGGCGTATCCCTTTTAACAATTCCAGCAGGGCCTCGCGTCGCCCGCTACTTTCGGCACAGAGGAGCACCCGTCCGGAATGCGCCATCAGGTAGCTTTCCAAGGCTGCCATAGGTTGCTCGGCTTTACCGTCCACCGGCAGGTTTGGTGGCACCTGGACGGCAAAGTTGTAGTTGCCCTGACTCTCCGACAGTGTTTCGGTCGAAAAGATGGCCCTGGACATGGATTTGAGGGCGCCGTTGAATTCGTCGATATCCAGCAGAATTTGGCGGGGCTGCAATATCGGGCGGGTCAGGTCTCCGCGACGGCTTTCATAGCGATTGCTGACTTCGCGCCAGAAACTCTCCATGGGGGCTTGGATATCCCCCTGTATAAATGTCTGGCTGTTTTCGGGCAGGTAGTCAAACAGGCTCGCGCAGTTGTTATCAAAAAACAGAGGCAGGTAGTACTCGATACCCGCAGGGGCAATGCCGGCACTGATATCCTGATAGATGGGTACCAGGCTCGGGTCGGCTTGAAACTGCTCGTGCCAGTTCTGCAGGAAACCGGACAGGGCGGCCTTGTGCATGGGGAACTCCCGTGCGGGCAGCAGGTGAACGGTTCCCACCCGGTCTACGGTGCGCTGGGTCTCGGGATCAAAGGTACGCAGGGACTCGATCTCATCGTCGAACAGATCGATACGGTAGGGCAGGGTACTGCCCATGGGAAATATATCCATCAGCGATCCGCGCACAGCGAATTCGCCGTGTTCGTACACTGTATCCACACAGTGGTAGCCGGCCTGCTCCAGCAGGCGCCTCTGGATATCGATTTCAAACTGCTGTCCTTCACGCAGGATCAGCGCATTGCCGGCCACGTAATCACAGGGGGGCAGACGGTGCATCAGGGTGCTTACCGGCACGATCACGATACCACCGCCCATTTGCGGTATTCGGTAGAGGGTGGCCAGGCGATCAGAGATAATGTCCTGGTGGGGTGAGAAGGTGTCGTAGGGAAGGATTTCCCAGTCGGGGAAATGGAAGATTTCAAACGCGCTTTCTGTGGCGCTATCTCTCCGGGCTTTGTTAAAAAATTTCAGCTGTTCCTCTAGACGGTGCGCTTCGAGACTGTCGCGGGTGATCAGCAGTGTTGGGGATTTGCTCTTGCGAGCCGCGTTTAGCAGGGCGAGCGCGGCCGCTGCGCCATGCAGTTGCCCCCAAAACTGTCGGTCGTTGGCACTGCGAAATCCAGGGGGTGTCAGGGGCTGTAAATCGGTCATCTTTCCTTTATATCCGCGCTTTCGTTTGCTGTGGTGCAGGGGGCGGCTATTGTAGCTGTGAATGGTCGGCGCTGCAGTGTGTTTACCGGGCTGGCGCAATGAGCACACTTTTGGCCGCCTGCGCGGCACAGTGGCAGACGATAGCCGCAAGGTAGTTTTACTACAGGTTTTGGGTTTTATTTTACTCGGTTGCGCTCTAACAGGTGAATATTGATAATGCGCAGCCATGCGATCCGGGGGCGGTTTCCGGGTCGTGATTTCCTGCCTATCCAACACAATGCAGAGGTGTCTGACAGTGACTCAGAAGCGACCGAAGCCCGCGGACTTTTTCAAGGACTGGAAACAGCGCGAGGCGCTGGCCGAATCCATGATCCCGATGATCGGAAAGCTCAACCGCGAGCAAAACGTCGGTATTTATATGTACGGCCGCAACCTGGTCAACCGCTCCGTGCTGAGCATTATGAAAGCGCACCGGTTCGTGCGCCAGGTAGAGGAAAATGAACTCTCCGAGTTTGAATCCTTTCCGGTGCTGGAGGCCATCTGCAAATTGGATCTGGGTCCGGTGCATATTGACCTGGGTACCCTGACTAACAAGTTCATGCGCGATGATCGCAACCTGCCCGTGGACACGTTTGTGCGCGAAGAGCTGGCGGATGCGGTCGGTGCCGGCAAGCCTTTGCCCGAGCCCAAAGATGTGGTGATCTACGGTTTTGGTCGTATTGGCCGTCTGGTGGCGCGCCTGTTGATCGACAAGGCTGGCAGTGGTGACGTGCTGCGCCTGCGCGCTATTGTACTGCGCAAGGGCAAGGCGCCTAACGATCTGGTCAAGCGCGCCTCCCTGTTGCGCCGCGACTCGGTACACGGTGCCTTTCAGGGCACGATCCGTGTGGATGAGGAAACCAGTTCCCTGATCTGCAACGGCAATGAGATCAAGATTGTCTACGCCAACGCCCCGCAAGAAGTGGATTACACCCGGTACGGTATCCACGACGCCATCGTGGTGGACAGCACCGGCGTATGGCGCGATGAAGAAGGCCTGAACCAGCATCTGGATTGTCCTGGTGTTTCCAAGGTCATCCTCACAGCACCGGGTAAGGGCGATATCAAGAATATCGTTTACGGCATCAACGATGGTGAAATCAAGCCGGAAGACAAAGTGCTCTCTGCCGCTTCCTGTACCACCAATGCCATAGTGCCGGTATTGAAAGCGATGATGGATGGTTACGGGGTAGAGCACGGCCATGTGGAAACCGTTCATGCCTACACCAACGACCAGAACCTGATCGACAATTACCACAAGGGCGAGCGCCGCGGGCGCGCTGCAGCACTGAATATGGTGCTGACCGAAACCGGCGCGGCCAAAGCAGTGGCCAAGGCGCTACCCGAGCTGAAGGGCAGGCTTACCGGCAACGCGATTCGGGTTCCGACCCCGAATGTCTCCATGGCGATTCTCAACCTGAATCTGGGCCAGGAGACCTCCAAGGAGGCGCTCAATGAATACATGCGCGAAGTGGCTCTGCATTCGCCACTGCGCCAGCAGATCGATTACACCAACTCCCCCGAGGTGGTGTCCAGCGACTTTGTGGGCTCGCGCCGCGCCTGCGTCTTCGACTCCAATGCGACTATCGTGGATGGCAAAAACGCAGTGCTCTACTGCTGGTACGACAACGAGTTTGGCTACAGCTGTCAGGTGGTGCGCTGCCTGGAAGAGATGGCGGGTGTTCGTTACAAGTTGTTTCCGAAGCGGGATTAAGCCGCTGTCCGCCTGTCCCTTGTGGGCCCGCCAAAAGGCTGGTGGGTCACAAGGGCTCTTTGCAGGGTGCTACAAATCCCTGTTTTTCCAGTAAAAAATTTTTCATCACAATGCCACTTTGGGGGCTTCCAGACTGGTAAAGCCCCTGTCCCGTCTTTATAATGCGCGCGATTTTGCAGGGCAACTGTGCGCCGAAGTTAGCGTGCGCAAACCAGAGTTAACTTCCTTCCCCCCGGTCCACGGGTGAAACGGTGTAAGCCCCCGCAGCGCAGAATTCCACAATATGACTTACCAGTCCGATTTTGGCTGAAGCACAGAATGAATCTGGACTGGCGGTTGTATTGCACTTTTTCAAACTAGAAACTTAGGCATAGGCGTATGAGAAAGATCCGTCGGGGATTGGACTTACCCATATCCGGCGCGCCCGAGCAGGTCATCCACGATGGCCCTGCGCTCAAGACCGTTGCTGTACTCGGCCCCGATTATCACGGGATGAAGCCGACCATGGCAGTGGCTGAAGGGGATCGCGTCAAACTTGGCCAGCTATTGTTTAGTGACAAAAAAACCGAAGGCGTACGCTACACAGCGCCCGCTGCGGGTCGTGTTGTTGCTATCAATCGCGGTGCCCGCCGGGTACTGCAATCTGTCGTGATTGCGGTAGAGGGCGATGCAGCGGAACAGTTCCAAAGCTACCGGGCAGACAAGCTGTCTGGCCTGACTCGCGCACAGGTCGTTGAGAACCTGGTTGAATCCGGCCTTTGGACCGCGCTGCGCACCCGTCCGTTCAGCCGCGTTCCCGCCCCGGATGCTGAGCCGGCTGCGGTGTTTATCAATGCGATGGATACCAACCCCCTGGCCGCCAATCCGCAAGTGGTGATTGCCGAGAACCGCGCAGCCTTCTCCCAGGGTGTGGAGGTTCTATCCAAGCTGGCGGAAACCACCTACGTCTGTACCGCTCCAGATGCGGACATCCCGCTTCCGGACGCGAGCAATATTCACCGCGAAGCGTTTGCCGGCCCCCATCCGGCCGGTCTTTCCGGTACCCATATCCACTACCTGAGCCCGGTATCTGCCAACCGCAGCGTGTTTACCATCAACTACCAGGATGTGATCGCCGTGGGCAAACTCTTTACCACGGGTAAACTGTGCACAGATCGTGTGATTGCCCTGGCGGGCCCCCAGGCGAAACAGCCACGCCTGTTGCGCACTCGTCTTGGTGCCAGCCTGGAGAAGCTGACTGCGGGAGAGCTGAAAGGTAGCGATGACCGCGTTATCTCCGGCTCCGTATTCGGTGGTCGCACGGCTGCGGGCCCCCTGGCATACCTGGGGCGTTATCATAACCAGGTCTCGATTCTTGAGGAGGGCCACGAGCGGCCGTTCCTACACTATCTGCGTGCGGGCAACAAACGCTTTTCGCTATTCCCAATCTACCTTTCGCGCCTGTTCAAGCACAAACTGTTCAACTTCACGACCAGTACCAATGGGTCCGAGCGCGCTATGGTTCCGATCGGCACCTATGAAAAGGTCATGCCACTGGATGTGTTGCCAACCCAACTGCTGCGCACACTGATTGTGGGCGATACGGCGATGGCCCAGAAGCTGGGTGCGCTGGAGCTGGATGAAGAGGATCTGGCACTGTGTACCTTCGTTTGTCCGGGTAAGTATGAATACGGCCCCATTTTGCGGGACAACCTGACCCGTATTGAGAAGGAGGGTTGAGTATGTTGCGTAAATTCCTCGACGCTATCGAGCCACAGTTCCAAAAAGGCGGCCGGTTCGAGAAGCTCTATGTCCTCTATGAGGCTATTGATACCGGGTTGTTCCAGCCTTCCTCGACGACCCATACGACTTCCCATGTGCGCGACGGTATCGACCTGAAGCGCATTATGATCACCGTGTGGGCCTGTGCCATGATCCCGGCCTTCTACGGCATGTGGAATATCGGTTTCCAGGCCAATACCATTGTCGAAGGCATGACCAATCCGGAGCTGTCGGGCTGGCGCCATGGGATTATTGGTGCTCTGACCGCTTATAATCCGGCGAGCCTGTGGGACAATTTTGTCTACGGTGCTATGTACTTTTTGCCTATCTATGCGGTCACTTTTATTGTGGGCGGTATCTGGGAGGTGCTGTTTGCCGCGGTGCGTGGTCACGAAGTGAACGAAGGTTTCTTTGTCACCTCCATCCTGTTCGCCCTGACCTGTCCGCCGGATCTGCCCCTGTGGATGGTGGCCATGGGCATCAGTTTCGGTGTGGTGATCGGCAAGGAAGTCTTTGGCGGTACTGGTAAGAACTTCCTCAACCCGGCTCTTACCGGCCGCGCGTTTGTGTTTTTCGCTTACCCTGCAGCCATGTCCGGCGATGCCGTCTGGACTGCCGTTGACGGCTACACCGGTGCGACTGCGCTGTCGGTGATGGCCAGTGAAGGTATCCAGAACCATGTGGTCAATGCGGCCGCTGGCCAGCTGACCTGGTTCGATGCCTTCTTCGGCAAGATGCATGGTTCCATCGGCGAGACCTCCACCCTGGCCATACTGGTTGCCGGTGTGATCCTGATCGGTATGAAGATCGCCAGTTGGCGCATTGTGGCCGGTACCTTGCTGGGCATGATGGCCACCGCCTTTATGTTCAACCTCATCGGTTCCGAGTCCAACCCCATGTTCCAAGTGCCCTGGTATTGGCACCTGGTCGTGGGCGGCTTTGCCTTCGGCCTGATCTTTATGACTACCGATCCGGTGTCCGCTGCCATGACCAATATTGGCCGCTGGTGGTATGGCATTCTGATTGGTGTGATGGTGGTGCTGATTCGGGTTGTGAACCCCGCCTTCCCGGAAGGCATGATGCTGGCGATCCTGTTCGCCAACCTGTTCGCTCCGCTGTTTGACCACTTTGTGGTGCAGTCCAATATCAAACGGAGGCTGGCACGTGGCTAATAAAGATTCCGTCAAGGGGACGCTGATTGTCGCCCTGGTAATGTGCCTGGTGTGCTCCGTCGTGGTCGCCACTGCCGCTGTTCTGCTGAGGCCCGCCCAGCAGGCCAATGCCGAACTGGATATGAGACGCAACGTTCTGCTCGCCGGTGGGCTGCTGAAGGATTCGCACGCAAGCAAAGCAGAGGTCGAGAGGGCTTTTGCCGATGTGCAGGTCAAGTATGTCGATTTGGATACCGGCAAGTTCACCGACCAGGCGCCGGCCGGCGGCAGCGGTCGCGCTGCAGCCAAGATCACCTCCGCGAGCGAGCGGCTGCCAGCGGGCGAGGATGCCGCCAAGATTATCCGCCGGGAAAATATCAAGGAGGTTTACCTGGTAGAGAAAGAGGGCAAGCTCGATAAGGTTATCCTGCCCGTGCGCGGTTACGGCCTGTGGGGCACCCTGTACGGCTTTCTCGCCCTGCAGAGTGACCTGGATACCGTAGCGGGCCTGGGCTTTTACGAGCACAAGGAGACCCCAGGACTCGGTGGTGAAGTGGACAACCCCAACTGGAAAGCCCTGTGGGTTGGCAAAAAAGTCTTCGACAGCCAGGGCAATGTGGACCTCCAGGTGATCAAAGGGCAGGTGAACCCCAGCAGTCCCGATGCGGTGCACGAAGTCGACGGTTTATCCGGCGCAACGCTCACCAGCAGAGGCGTGGATAACCTGGTGAACTTCTGGCTGGGGAGTCAGGGATTCGGTCCCTTCCTGAAAAACCTGAAAGCAGGGGAGGCATAAGCATGAAAGTCAAAGACACGCTGCTCGAACCCATTTTCAACAATAACCCGATCACACTGCAGATCCTGGGTATCTGTTCGGCACTGGCTGTGACCAGCAAGCTGCAGGTCACCCTGGTCATGTGTATTGCACTCACCTCGGTTGTGGCCTGTTCCAACGTTGCGGTATCCCTGATCCGCAAGCAGATCCCGAACAGCATTCGCATTATTGTGCAGATGACGGTGATCGCCTCCTTGGTCATCCTGGTGGATCAGTTGATCAAGGCGCTGGCTTATGACATCTCCAAGCAGTTGTCGGTGTTCGTTGGCCTAATCATTACCAACTGTATCGTAATGGGGCGCGCAGAAGCCTTCGCCATGAAGAACCCGCCGTTACCCAGCTTCTTCGACGGCCTTGGCAACGGTCTGGGCTACAGCGTGATTCTGATCGGCCTGGCTTTTATTCGCGAACTCTTCGGTGCCGGCAAACTGTTCGGTGTGGATATCCTGCAAACCGTCAGCAACGGTGGCTGGTACATCCCCAACGGCCTGCTGCTGTTGCCTCCCAGTGCGTTCTTCCTGATCGGTCTGTTTATCTGGGCAATCCGCGCCTGGAAGCCGGTTCAGGTGGAGCAGGACGAATTCAGGATCGCGCCCAATACCCAGGCGCAGGAGGTCTAATCCGTGGAACATTATATTTCTTTGGTTATCCGCGCTGTTTTTGTGGAAAACATGGCGCTGGCCTTCTTCCTTGGCATGTGCACCTTCCTGGCTGTTTCGAAGAAGATCGAGGCCGCCATCGGGCTGGGGGTGGCGGTGATCGTGGTACTGACCCTGACGGTACCGGTGAACAATCTTATCTACACCTACCTGTTGAAAGACGGCGCGCTGGCCTGGGCCGGTTATCCGGATGTGGATCTGAGCTTTCTCGGTTTGCTGTCTTATATCGGCGTTATCGCGGCGCTGGTACAGATCCTGGAGATGTTCCTGGATAAGTATGTACCGGCACTGTACAACGCGCTGGGCGTATTCCTGCCGCTGATTACCGTGAACTGCGCCATCCTCGGGGCCTCCCTGTTTATGGTAGAGCGCGAGTATGCGTTTGGGGAGAGTGTTGCCTATGGCTTTGGCGCCGGCCTCGGTTGGGCCCTGGCGATTACCGCGTTGGCGGGTATTCGCGAGAAGCTGAAGTACAGCGACGTACCGGATGGCCTGAAGGGCCTGGGCATCACCTTCGTTACGGTTGGTTTGATGTCCCTGGGTTTTATGTCCTTCGGCGGTATCGACATCTGAGCGGGTGAGGCAATCCTATGAACAGTATTGAAATTATCCTCGGCGTGGCGATGTTTACCGTCATCGTTCTGGCACTGGTGGCGGTGATCCTTGTGGCCCGCTCGCGCCTGGTAAACACCGGCAACGTCAATATCCTGGTGAACGGCGAAAAGAACCTCACCGTGCCGGCAGGTGGCAAATTGTTACAAACCCTGGCGGCCAACAACCTGTTTCTGGCCTCCGCCTGTGGCGGTGGCGGCAGCTGTGCGCAGTGTGTGTGTAAAGTGATTTCCGGTGGGGGCGATATGCTGCCCACCGAAGCGGCCCACTTCACCCCGCGCGATGCCAAAGAGGGCAGGCGCCTGTCCTGCCAGGTGGCGGTGAAGCAGGATATGACAATCGAAGTGCCGGAAGAGGTATTTGGTGTTAAGCAGTGGGAGTGCACTGTGGAATCCAACCCGAACGTGGCCACTTTTATTAAGGAGCTCACCCTGCGTCTGCCCGAAGGTGAAAACGTCGACTTCCGCGCAGGTGGTTACGTGCAGCTGGAGGCGCCGCCCCACCATGTGCAATTTGCCGATTTCGAGGTGGAAGAACAGTACCGTGGTGATTGGGAGCACTTCGGTTTCTTCAAACTGGAGTCCAGGGTTACCGAGCCTGTTGTGCGCGCCTACTCCATGGCCAACTACCCGGAAGAGAAGGGGGTTGTGAAGTTCAACATCCGCATCGCGACCCCGCCGCCGCGTGCCGAAGGCATACCGCCGGGTCAGATGTCCTCTTACGTGTTCAGCCTGAAACCCGGTGACAAGATCAAGGTGTACGGCCCCTTCGGTGAATTCTTCGCCAAGGACACTGATAACGAAATGATCTTTATTGGTGGTGGTGCCGGCATGGCGCCCATGCGCTCGCACATTTTCGACCAGCTCAAACGCCTGAACGCCAAACGCAAGATCAGCTTCTGGTACGGCGCCCGTTCCCTGCGAGAAATGTTCTACGAGGGTGACTACAACGGCCTGGCATCAGAGTTTGATAATTTCCAGTGGCATGTGGCGCTGTCGGACCCGCAACCGGAAGACAACTGGAGCGGTTACACAGGCTTTATTCACAACGTGGTCTATGAAAACTACCTCAAGGACCACCCGGCTCCGGAGGACTGCGAGTACTACATGTGTGGACCGCCTATGATGAACGCGGCAGTGATCAATATGCTCAAAGACCTGGGCGTAGAGGATGAAAATATTCTCCTTGATGACTTCGGTGGTTAAACGGAGAGCTTAGTTTGCTAAACGCAATCAAAGCCCCAAAAAAAGCAAAAACAGGGCCCGTTCTTCCGGCCCTGTTTTTGTTTTGTGTGGCTGTCATTTTATCTGCCTGCTCTCAAGCACCAGAGAACTGGCAGCTCAGTGGCCGTACCATGGGGACCAGTTATCACATCACGGTTGTCGATGTTCCCCAAGGTATTGAGCGCAGCAAGTTGCAAACACTGATTGATAGCGAGCTGCACCAGGTCAACCAGGCTATGTCCACCTATATCGACAATTCCGAGTTGATGCGCTTCAACCGCAGCCCTGTGGGCAAGGTCATACCGGTGAGCACGCCGCTTGCGGAGGTTGTGGAGATGTCCCTGGATATTTATCGCCGCAGCAATGGCGCTTTTGAGGTAACTGTGGGTCCCCTGGTCAATTTATGGGGATTTGGCCCCAAGCCGGAACCCGAATGGATTCCCTCCGAGGTGGACATTGCCCGCTTGCAGCAGATAGTGGGGTCCGATGCCCTCAAAATGACTCGTGAGCCGGATACCATCACTCGCGAGCGTCCGGTGGAAATAGACCTATCGGCCATTGCCAAAGGGCACGGGGTCGATCGGGTTGCTCAGCTGCTGGAACAGCAGGGCATTCGCAACTACCTGGTCGAGATCGGTGGTGAACTGCGTACCCTCGGTGTGAATCCAAAAGGTAGACTCTGGCGAATCGGCATTGAAGTGCCTGACTCAATAGGGCAGACCGTTCAACGACCTATTGATGTCAGTGGTAAAGGGGTGGCGACCAGTGGTGACTACCGCAACTACTACGAACGCGGTGGCGTGCGCTATGCGCACAGCATTGATCCGCGCACCGGGCGCCCATTAAAGCACAGGCTGGCATCTGTGACCGTTGTTGCCGATACCTGTACTGAAGCCGATGGTCTCGCCACGGCGCTGAATGTACTGGGGGCCCAAGCGGGGATGGCTTTGGCAGAGCGTGAAAATCTGGCCGTTTTTATGCTGGTAAAAACTGACAGGGGATTCGAAGAGCGGTACAGCACCGCCTTTGCCCCTTACCTTGAGAGGATTGAGTAGTGACAGTGTTTATCTTTGCCTTTGTTGTCATGTTGCTGGTCGTCGCAGGGATGGCAGTGGGCGTCATTGTGCAGAAAAAACCGTTAAAAGGATCCTGCGGTGGACTCAATAATCTCGGCATGAAGCAAAACTGTGCAATCTGCGGTGGTGATGATGAAGCGTGTGAGAAAGAGCAACAGCGTCAGCTGAAGATAGCAGTTGCGGAGAATATTGCTTACGATGCCACCAAATGTAAGTAAGTTTTGTATGATACCGGTGGAGTTTGTTTGAGCATTTTACCAAATTAAAAATGCAGTGAGCTTCAGGGCAACTTCTCTCAAGGGTCTGGACATTTAGAGATAAGGCGTTAAATGGCAGAGCAAAAATTTGATCTGGTCGTTATTGGTTCTGGCCCTGCTGGAGAGGCCGCTGCCATGAGTGCTGCCAAAAAAGGGATGCGTGTAGCGGTTATTGAAAAACGCCAGGTGGTTGGCGGAAACTGTACCCACAAGGGCACTATCCCTTCCAAGGCACTGCGACACTCGGTAAAACAGTTAATGCGATACAACACCCAAAACGTATTCCGCGCACTGGGTGAACCGCGCCGACTTACCTTTCCCCAGGTGATGCAAACTGTGAACAAGGTGATTTCCTATCAGGTGGAAATGCATACCTCCTTATATGCGCGTAACCGGGTTGAGCTGATCGTTGGTGAGGCGAAGTTCCGCGATGCCAACAGCTTGGATGTGCAGTTGCCAGATGGCGCCACGGAAAGCGTCACTGCGAAAAAAATCATCATCGCCACTGGCTCGCGTCCGTACCGTCCGGCAGATGTGGATTTTGAGCACGCACGCGTATATGACAGTGACACCATTTTGGATATGCGGCACACCCCGCACTCCATTATGATTTATGGAGCGGGGGTGATCGGTTGCGAATACGCTTCCATTTTTGCCGGCTTGGGTGTCAAGGTTGACCTGATCAATACCCGTGGCAGCCTGCTGGAATTCCTCGATGATGAAATCTCTGATGCCCTGAGTTATCACCTGCGCGATATGGGCGTGACCGTCCGTCACCGGGAAGAGCACGCACGGGTACTGCCCAATGCACAGGGCGTGATTATGGAAATGCAGTCCGGTAAGCGTATCCATGCCGACGCATTGCTTTGGTGTAACGGCCGTACCGGTAATACCAGCACTTTGGGGCTGGACAATGCTGGGTTGGAGGCTAACCACCGCGGCCAGCTGAGCGTAGATGATCACTACTGCACCGAGGTGGAAAATATCTATGCTGTGGGGGATGTGATCGGCTGGCCCAGCCTTGCCAGCGCCTCCTATGACCAGGGCCGTGCTGTGGCGGCAGCCATTGCCGGGCGTGGTCACCGTGTTATCGAAGACGCACCCACTGGTATCTATACCCTGCCGGAAATCTCTTCCGTGGGTAAAACCGAATCCGAACTGACCGCCGCCAAGGTACCCTACGAGGTAGGCCGCGCACTCTTCAAGCATACCGCGCGGGCGCAGATTTCCGGTGAGCGCGTGGGTATGCTCAAGATCCTGTTCCACATCGAAACCCGCGAAATCCTGGGTATTCACTGTTTTGGTGCCGAAGCCGCTGAAATTGTGCATATCGGCCAGGCGATTATGAAGCAGCCTGCACCAAATAATACGATTGATTACTTCGTCAACACCACGTTTAACTATCCCACTATGGCGGAGGCGTACCGCAGTGCCGCTTTGGATGGACTTAACCGGGTTGCACGATTATGACAGAACCCTCACCAAGTGAATTTCAGGAATTGGTAAAGGGTTTTTTTGAGCAAATCCCCTTTAACCAGCAAATTGGTCTTGAGATGCGCTCCCTGGACCTGGAGGCCCTCACACTTTCCGCTGGTTTTGAGTTGCGTCCGCATCTCATTGGCAATATCTGGAAGAACATTTTACACGGAGGTGTTATCGCCACGGCGCTGGACACCGTTGGCGGCCTCACCGCCATGGTGGCCGCCTACCAGCGCCTGGGAGATCTGCACTGGGAGGAGAAGGTGGATCGCCTGTCGAAACTCGGCACCGTGGATATGCGGGTGGACTACCTGAAACCGGGCAGGGGCCGGCATTTTCTCTGTGAGGGTGCCATTCTTCGCACAGGTAAAAAACTGGTCGTTGCGCGTATGGAGCTGCGCAATGATACGGATGCATTGATCGCCACCGGAACAGCGACTTATCTCTACTAATGGCACTTAAGAACAAGGGTGCAGGGTGGCAGCAGGATATCAACTTTTTTCAGGGCTTTCCTGATGGAATGGTTGATCTCGGTATAGCAGAAAATAAAATCAAAAAAGTAGAGCCCGTGGCCGACAGGTAATGACTCAATCTATGAAGGGTTAATAAAATAAGTTTAATTTATTGGCCGTTAAATTAACTCAGGATCTATTTTTTGTGGGCCAGGTCACGGGATTCCGGGGAAATTCAAGTTGCAGTTGCCACTGAATAAGATACCGTGTGACCGCCTTGGCCAATTCTATTGGCAATGCACTGCTGCCAGCGTTGTTTATAACTTAATGCCAATAAAAAAGGGTTCAAGCAATAACTGTTTGGAAGTATATAGCGATGATATGACGTAACAATAATAATAGAGGAATATTCTAATGAAAGCCTTAATGAATAATAGGTTACGAAGAAAATCCTGGTTTTTCAGTCTGCTATTTTTTCCTTTTATACTGTTTTCCCATAACCTGCTTGCCTTTGAAGAGAATCAAAAAGCACTTCGCTGTGGTACGGAACACCCGACGGAACAAGAGGCGGTATTGCAGGAAAGTTATTTTACAACGATGAACGGCGCATTGAGCAATTATGTCCAGCGCCAGGTAGGTCTGGCGGGCGTGAACGTGCATTTTCATGTAATCACAGACACCTTTGGAAATGGTGCCCTGTCCCTCCTTGAAATCAACAATCAAATGAGCGTGCTGAATGCTGCATTTTCTGCAACACCTTTCAGTTTCAATCTGGCATCGGTCACAACTACTTCGAATAACAGTTGGTACCAAGTTGCGCCCAGTACCCCTGCCGAATTCCAGATGAAGTCGACATTACGCGTGGGAGGTGCCGCAGATCTGAATATTTATACGGCGAATATCGGCGGTGGGTTGTTGGGTTGGGCAACCTTTCCTAGCAGTTATGCCTCAAATCCCATTAATGATGGCGTGGTCATTTTGACGGAGTCCCTGCCGGGCGGCAGTGCCTCACCTTACAACGAGGGGGATATCCTGGTTCATGAAGTCGGACACTGGGTGGGGTTGTACCACACCTTTCAGGGCGGTTGCAGCAGCCCGGGGGACTTTGTCGCGGATACACCGGCGGAAAGTTCTCCGTCCCGCGGTTGTCCAGTGGGGCGAGATTCTTGCCAGGGAGCGGGGTTTCCAGGTCTGGATTCGATCCACAACTACATGAATTACACCGATAACGCCTGTATGTTCCAATTCACCTCGGGCCAGTCAACCCGCGCTGACCAACAGAGTGGGTTTTACCGGGGTCTTTAGAGCCTGCTCCGAGAGGGAATCCGTTTCCCCAGGCTACTGGAGAGCGGCCCCACGCCCCCGGCTTCTGTGAAGCCGAGGGCGTGGGGAGTTTCTATCGTTATTGTATTCGCTTTACCATCTCTTATGTCGAGACGAAAGCGCAGCACACGATAGTTCAATCACTTGAAGGATAAAAAGTCTCATTCAAAGGAAAGGGCTTCCGGATAAGACAGGATTATCCCTTAAACGGCAACCTCCTGAATCTCAATGGCAGCGATACGCTTACCTTCTTCGGCAGACTTCTGGAATTCCTCAATCTGATCAAAGTTCATGTAGCGATAGATCTCGCCAGCCATAGAGTCGATGTTTTCCGCATATGCCCGATACTCTTCCAGAGTGGGCAGCCTGCCGAGGATAGCACCCACTGAGGCGAGTTCCGCGGAGGTGAGATACACATTGGCGCCGTCGCCCAGGCGGTTGGGAAAATTGCGGGTGGAAGTGGATAGTACGGTGCTGTTTGGTGCTACGCGCGCCTGGTTGCCCATACACAGGGAGCATCCGGGCATTTCGGTGCGGGCACCGGCAGCGCCATAAATGTTGTAGTAGCCTTCTTCCATCAGCTGGTGTTCATCCATTTTGGTGGGTGGCGCAATCCACATGCGGGTAGCAATGCCCCCTTTGTGCTGCTCCAGTAGCTTACCTGCAGCGCGGAAATGACCGATATTGGTCATACAGGAGCCGATGAATACTTCGTCCACCTTGTCGCCGGCCACTTCTGACAGCAGACGGGCATCGTCCGGGTCGTTCGGCGCACAGACGATGGGCTCCTGGATTTCTGCCAGATCAATCTCGATCACCTCAAGATACTCGGCATTGGTATCGGCCTGCATCAGATTCGGAGCGGCCAGCCACGCTTCCATGGCGCGGGCGCGGCGTTCCAGAGTGCGCTTGGAGCCATAACCTTCAGCGATCATCCAGCGCAGCAGGGTGATATTGGAGCGCAGGTATTCGGCAATGGTGTCTTCAGACAGCTTGATGGTACACCCGGCTGCGGAGCGTTCGGCAGAGGCGTCAGAGAGTTCGAAAGCCTGCTCTACGGTCAGGGTTTCTAACCCTTCGATCTCAAGGATACGGCCAGAGAAGATGTTTTTCTTGCCTTTTTTCTCTACGGTCAACAGGCCCTGCTTGATGGCATAGTAGGGGATCGCGTGGACCAGGTCGCGCAGGGTGATACCGGGTTGCATTTCACCTTTGAAACGTACCAGTACGGATTCCGGCATATCCAGTGGCATGACACCGGTTGCCGCCGCGAAGGCTACCAGCCCGGAACCGGCCGGGAAGGAAATGCCCATAGGAAAGCGGGTGTGGGAGTCACCACCAGTACCGACGGTGTCAGGCAACAGCATACGGTTCAGCCAGCTGTGGATAATACCGTCTGCCGGGCGCAGGGAAACGCCACCGCGGTTTATAATAAAGTCCGGCAATGTATGCTGGGTATCGATATCGACGGGTTTGGGATAGGCTGCGGTGTGACAGAAAGATTGCATCACCAGATCGGTGGAGAAGCCAAGGCAGGCCAAATCTTTCAGTTCATCCCGGGTCATCGGGCCGGTGGTGTCCTGGGAGCCCACGGTGGTCATCTTGGGTTCGCAGTAGGTACCCGGGCGAATGCCCTCTATACCACAGGCTTTGCCTACCATCTTTTGTGCCAGCGTGTAGCCCTTGCCTGTATCGGCGGGGAGCTTCGGCTTTCGGAACAGGTCAGAGGGGGGCAAGCCCAGGGATTCGCGGGCTTTACCGGTAAGGCCGCGACCGATAATCAGATTGATGCGGCCACCGGCCTGAACCTCGTCGAGCAGAACGTCGGATTTTAGTTGGAATTCGGACAGCACTTTGCCGTCTTCGGAGAGGATTTTTCCGTCGTAAGGGCGAATTTCAATCACATCGCCCATGCCCAACGCATCAACCGGCGCTTCGAATACCAGTGCCCCGGCATCTTCCATGGTATTGTAAAAGATTGGGGCAACTTTACTGCCAATACAGATCCCACCGCCTTTTTTGTTGGGTACGCCGGGCATTTCTTCACCAAAGTACCACAGCACGGAGTTGGTAGCGGATTTACGCGAGGAACCGGTGCCGACGACATCGCCGACGAAGGCAACAGGAAGACCTTTGGCTTTCACAGCTTCAATTTGTTTCAAAGGGCCCACTGCGCCGGGTTCTTGCGGCTCCAGGCCGTCGCGCTGCATTTTGTACATGGCGAGCGCATGCAGGGGGATATCCGGACGGGACCAGGCGTCGGGCGCCGGAGACAGGTCGTCGGTGTTGGTTTCCCCGGTGACCTTGAATACCGCCACCTTGATGCTTTCTGGCACCTTGTTGCGCCTGGTAAACCACTCCGCATCAGCCCAGGATTGCAGGACCGCGCTGGCATTCTCGTTGCCGGCCTTGGCTTTTTCTTCCACATCGTGGAAGGCGTCGAACATCAGCAGGGTGCCTTTCAACTGCTCGGCAGCCAACTCGCCCAGATCCTTGTCGTCCAATAATTCAACCAGAGTGGTGATATTGTAGCCACCCAACATTTGACCGAGCAACGCTACCGCATGTTTACGATCAATCAGAGGGGATTCTGCTTCGCCTTTGATAATGGCAGAGAGGAAACCGGCCTTTACATATGCGGCCTCGTCAACACCCGGCGGTACGCGATGGGTGAGCAATTCAACCAGTTCCTGTTCTTTGCCTTCAAGCGGGGCTTTCAGTAGCTCAACCAGGCCAGCTACCTGCTCGGCGTCCAGTGGTTTTGGTGGGATGCCCTGTTCGGCGCGTTCTGCGACGTGTTTGAGGTAGGTTTCAAGCACGGATACGTCCCTCTCGGTATGTGGAGTGGCACCAACAGCGGATGGAATTCCCGGTTTATGCACGGGTTCTCGGGATTTTTTTCGAGGCCGCTGAGGGCGGGGTGGCGAATACTACAGGAAAGTCCTACTGCTGTTAAGTTTATCGAAAAATCAATAATTTAGGTAAATTCTGGCTATTGGTGGGATGAATGTTGGTGGTTTTCTGGCCAGTGCTTCCCCCCTTTTCTTGATGGCTGAAACAAAATAGTCTACCCGCAACTTTCGCTCGGCCGATGTGGCCAGAGTGGGCCAGTCTGGGTATTCGATGTACAGAAAAATTCGCACCCCATGTATTGGGGTCTGTTCAACAGGCATTGGTGACGAGGTATGCCGTGGATGCAAGCGTTTTGCCCATGAAGTCATCGATTGGAATGCCTATACCGAGGAGCAGCGCCGTATCATCGCACAGCGGCGAGAGGGCTATTTGGCCAGTGCGGTACGCAGCCAGTTGAACATTGTAGACCAGCCACTGTTGCTGGCTCAGTTGAGACACCAGCAGATCCGTTTTGATGACCGCCAGGATCCCTACTGCTGGGTGTTTGAACTGTTGCGTGCAGGGGCAAGCCAGATTGCCAATCCACGGGAGTATGGGGTAAGCCCTACAAACCAGGCCCGGGGCTTACCCCTTGAGGAAATTCGCCAGCGTATCGATGAGGATTTTTATGCCTTGTCGGTTTCCTACTACCAGCGCTATGTGGCTCCGGGGATAGTAGAGGGCTGACTATCCATCCAACCTGTTAAGCCTCCTGTAACAGGCTTGCCTTTTCGGTTATTGCCACCTGGCAAAGTGCAAAGGCCGGTTGGAGTTCATTTTACTGTGGCCCAGCGGGATAGCTGTCACCTTGGCAGCGCTGCTGCAGTTTTTCCCATTTGCAGGAAAGCAGGGAGAATCGAAGTTTTCTTTATCGCTGCTCTTTCAGGAACACTCTGAGCGCAGGCAGGAAAGCCTCAGTGGCCAGCCCCAGGTCCCGTCTCTGGCGACGACGGCTCGGGCTTGGCTGGTGATCGATACGAGTGAAGTTGGGTAGCTGTCCAGCACTGTTGGCCTCCACCAATACCGGCATGGATGAATACCCGACCTGGTGGTATTCCTCTTCCTGAGCCTCTTTGTGCCTATAGAAAATTTCCGCCACCTGCAGGTTGGGGCGGCTTTGAACCTGCACCTGACGAAGATCGCCTTGCTGGCTTTTGTGCAGGCCGGCAAGCAGGTGCCGCTGGTACTGTATACCCGGATCAGAGCCGATTGGATCCAGTTGTACCAACTTTTTCTCACACCAGCTCACCGTCACTTTACGGATCGACTTGCGCGCCTTAATCCAGGACAGGGCGATGGCATCTGGGCGTTGGGTGCAGAGAAGTATCAGCCGATAGCATTGGCGCAGATGGGCGCGGGGGTGGCCTGAAGTGGTCAGTATTTCCCGCACACTGCGGTCGCGCTCTGCCACGGGGCGCTCCTCCAGGGCCGCTCTGAAACTTGAAATTGCAGTGTAAAATGCTTTTTTTTGTTGATTGAGCTGTTGTGCGAGGGAAAGGGTTTTCCTCGGTACCGCAAGTAGTCCGGGGATTTGCAAAGTGACCCGAGCGTCACCGCCAGAGCCCATGGGCTCTAAGTAATCCAGTTGCGCGTACAAAGCACCTGTCAACGAAAAGGGCTGGTCGAAACCCTTATCGAGGGCCAAGGAGGCATTCCTGGCGAACTCGGGTTGCAGCAGGTAGTGCTGCCAGGGTTTACCTGCGGCTTGTAACTGTTCCAGGGATTCACGTAGTTTAGCGGTGCCAGAGTGTAACTTGTCCAGCAGTGGCGGGATCACCTGCGCCAATTCGCGGTAGTGTTTCATTGTTGTCGTTCCTGCTGTGGTGAATTTTAATATTAATACACTTAATAAATCGTTACCAATTTTATGATAAAAGTAAACCAAAATTTTAACCATTAAAACTCTCTGCGCTCACAGCAATTCCTAATCTTTACCCCTGATTATTAGCCGGGCATAGTTGCCGGATCTGCTACAAAAAATAGTATTAGTTAAAGCTCCTGTGGGATATGCAGACTTCCAGTAATATCGCATAACTTCGGCAACCTCAGCTAGGAAGTAACCATATTGGTATCACCCTGCCCAATTTCTTGGTAATGCTAAATGATGCGTGTAATACGGTGCGATAGCCACATGGTCATTATCCCTTGCATTACAATTGCGAGGCATACGGTAACCCACCAGTCAGTGGCGTCATTCCAGGCCATCCAATACGCTTTGCTGACCAAGAAAGGAGGGAATAAACCAAACAGCCATTGCCAGGGTTCGGCAACAAACCACCCCAATACAATAATCCCACCTGCGAGGCTGACGAATTTAGCCACGGCAAATCCTTGCACTTTGTTCTCTGCGGTAACTGTAATAAATAATGCCACGATCGGAGCGGTCAACGCTGCCCCAACGGCCAATACTGGCAGCTGCCACAGTCCCAACCGCCCTTGGTGGGTCACTGCCAACATACTGGCCACTATTAGGAAGCCAAATGCAGAGGTTGCGGCTACCCGGTAGCCTAGGTAACTCAAAGGCGATACTGGTGTGACCAACATTGCACACCAAGTTCGGTCATCCTTCTCGCCAAGCAATAGGAACCCAAACACAGTTCCCACCAATGCCGCCCCATTATAGAGGATCATGTGTGCCAGGATGGGTGGATAATAGGAATACAGAGGGCGGTCAACGAGCTCTCCGGGCATGACTCCGTGTTGGCTAAGATATTCGTTCAACCAAGGCAAACCGTAGCGCAAGGCCAGGCTCAATAGAAGTGCAAAAACAAACATCGAGATTAACAGTTGATCCCGCCCGATAAGCCGCAAATCGTTGCGTCCCAATCGAATTGCCAGTGGTGTTTGTTTCAACTCTGTCTCCAGAACTCAAGGATGTGGACCCGGTAAGCTCGATACATCCATACCGTGAGGAGTATTATCGTTACCGCCGTATAGCCAAGTCCGTATGTCCATTCCGCAGGATTCAGAGTGTGGAATGCACCCTGTATCAGTAGGGTCGGCGCACAGGTAGGAATCAACAGAAATATCGGGTGTTCGCTAAGACCCAGGAATCTCAAAATAGGCAGTTGTAAAAGGCTTGTTATGAACGCGAGCGGAAGGAGAAATTCCATCAATGTTTGATACCGAACCACCAGGATCAATCCAACCAATGAATAGACGATGCTCAGCGTCACAATGCCGAGGAATAAGAAAAGAACTTCAACCGCTGTAAAAGGCCACCCTTGCCCAATCAGCATCAAGGTGCCACCGACCATGACCAAGGATTCTACTATTGCCAAGGTTGATAGTGACACGATTTTTGCCCACAGGTATTCACGACTGTGCAGAGGTGACGCGAGCTGCGCGATCAGAGTACCTTGCTCTTTTTCGAAAACGACCAGCACCGCCGCGTACAGCAGGGTGGAGCCGCCGACGGTGGCCAGTAACAGTACCGGTAACAGGGCGGGCAAGTACGCCGGCGAGGCAAGCATGCCGAGTGCCAGGGCCAATACCGCACTGGCTCCGATTCCGATCGAATACAGCTGCGTGCGCAGTTGTATTCGAAAGTCGGTGGTCATCATCGATAGCAGGCGGTTCATGGTGACAAAGCCTCTCCAGTCACCTCAATAAACACGTTGTCCAACGTTGTTTCCTGTGAATGTACTGTCTCAATCCGCTGCGCGGACCTCAATAACTCAATAAATGCGGCATTGTTGCCGATTCCGTCGAGCCCGAACTTTTTTTGTACCGTCTCTGATGAACCATCAATGTAATCTACTATAACCTCACGACTGCCAAAGCATCGCTTCAGTTTCAGTGGGGCGTCGATCAAGCGCAAAGCCCCTTGCGTGATAAATGCGACACGGTCACATAAAGCATCCGCGAGATTCATATCGTGGGTTGTAATAAATACGGTTGCTCCCCGTGAGCGGAGTTCCAGCACTAGATTTTGGATCTTCCGTGCGTTTGTGGGATCCAACCCACTTGTCGGTTCATCCAAAAACAGAATTTTCGGGCCGTGGATAATGCTGCGAGCGACATTCAGTCTTACCTTCATTCCCTTACTGAATTCAGAGACTTTTTGGTTCATCGCCTCAGCTAATCCGACCCACTCCAAGACTTCCGTTGAGTCATACGTCTGGCCGGTATAAAACGAGCGAAAGTGTTCGAGATTTTCCCGTGCGGTCAGTTTGAGATAGTGGTTGGGGAATTCGAATGAAACGCCAACATACTCATAATACTCCTTCCCCCAGCCGGCTAACTCCCGGTTCATCACTTTCACTTGGCCGCCGTATCCGCGCAACAGGCCGGTCAGTATGTTCTGCGTAGTCGATTTCCCCGCTCCCGAAGGTCCAAGCAAGCCCACTATCTCACCCTGGGCTATCTTGAAGCTAATACCACGTACGGCATTTTCAGCAGAGCGGGGGTAACGATAGGTCAAATCGTGTACTGCAATCATAGGTATTTCCCTAATGCGAACTCCTGCCCCCCCATACAACGCTAACTGATGCCCAGGGGTAGTGTGGTTGCAACTGAGGTTCGTTTTTCTATACCGCTGAATTAAGACGGAATATGTGATTTGTTCCCTGGAATAGTGGTTTTGCTGAAAGCCCTTGGCTCGAGTTGATTTATAAGCTGTCCAATTTGAAAACAATACTTGAAAGAGGTCAATGTCACATGACTACACGGCTTTTTTGCCGTTTGGACAAAGGGGTTAATCAGTGGAGGGCGCAGACTTGCCGCTGTCTGTTTTGGCGCATAGCGGGAGAAAAACGGATCATATCCAATAGGGAATCTATATAGCGCTCGCCAAGCTCGCCGAGATCCTTCTCACGCGATGACAACAACCATTCTTCTAGTACACTGAAGAGACCGCCGTGTAACATCTGCGAAGCGAGACTCACATCCAGATCCGCCGGTAATTGTTCAGCGGTGACGGCCATTTGCACCAGTTGCCCCATGCCTTCAAAGCCCACGGTGCGGCCCTGTTGTATACGCCGAAGGGATTCATTGCCCTCATCAACCAATTCACCGCATTGAAAGATAATCTCCAGTACCCTCTGCCACTGCTCGTTGCAGGCAATTTCGTGGAACAGCCATACCCAGCGGGTACGCAGTATGCCCAGTGGGTCTCTTTTAACCTGGTTCCCAGCGGATTCGCACAATTGTTCACCGGGCACCCGCATACGTTCGGTCAGGGCATTGAGGAGTTCGACATTGTCACGAAAATGATCGCATAGAGCACCCTGGCTAATGCCAGCCAGCTCAGCCACTGCTGAAAGGGAAGAAGCGGAGACCCCCGATTCATGAAAGATACTAAGTGCCGCGTCCAGTATGCGTTCTCGGATCTTCAGGGTTTGTTCGTTGCTCTGTTTGGTCATCGGGACTGCTGCTTCATCTGTAATCACATTAACCTCACCTGACCGTGGATTTACGGCATTTCGCCGCAGGGTGAGTGGGTGCGGTTTTTATGCAAGCTATTGAAAACACAGGAAGAAATTGCCTATTAGTGGGAAATTGCAGAGTGATAAATACTTGATAGAGTTCCGTTCGCGCACATAAAATGCCAATCTGCTGGAACCGGATTTTCCCGCCACTTGCACTTCCCGCTCCTGACAGCGCAGCCCAGGCAGTCAGCGCTTACCGAGGTAATCATGCTCAACAATAAAGCTCTCATCGGTCTTCTGGCCGTGTCCTCTTTGCTCACAGCCTGTGGTGAAGAGGCCGCTGTGCCGTCAAGAATGACACCTCAGGTAACCATTGTCACACTAAAGTCTGAGCCAATCACGCTCACACGGGAACTGCCGGGGCGCACTTCACCATTTAAAGTGGCGGAAGTGCGCCCACAAGTGAATGGCATTGTAAAACAGCAGTTGTTTCGTGAAGGCGGTCGGGTAGAGGCCAATCAGCCCCTCTACCAGTTGGATGACGCTATCTATCGAGCCGATGTGGACAATGCCCGGGCAATACTGCAGCGTGCCAATGCCGTTATGCATATCGCCCGCTTGAAAGCTGACCGCAGCGAAGAACTGGTAAGTGATGGCGCGGTAAGCAAACAGGAGAACGACTCTGCCGAGGCCGACCTGCAGGCGGCCCGTGCCGATGTGGCCGCGGCCAAGGCGGGGCTGCACAGGGCGGAGATTCAATTGGCCTATGCGCGAATCACCTCGCCAATTACCGGTCGGATTGGCAAGTCTGCCGTTACCCAGGGGGCACTGGTCACTGCCAATCAAGCCGCTGCGCTGGCTACTGTCCAGCAACTGGACCCCATTTATGTAGATGTCACCCAGTCTGCCGCCGAGCTTGTGAGCCTGCGCCGGGCTCTGGAAGCGGGTACTCTTGGGGACGCCACCCATCTGCCAGTCAGGATCTTTCTGGAGGACGGCAGCGAGTTTGAGTACAAAGGCAAGCTGGAATTCGCCGAGGCCAGTGTCGATCCATCCACCGGTAGTGTCCTCCTGCGCGTGGTGGTACCGAACCCTGACCATATGTTGCTTCCGGGGATGTATGTGCGTGCGATTGCGGGTAGCGGGGTGCTTGAGAAAGCCATTCTGGTACCTCAGGAGGGTATAACGCGGGATCCTAATGGGACCACTTCGGCGATGGTGGTCACGGAGGAGAATATTGTAGCCCAGCGCACGGTCAGGGTAAGCCGTACTATCGGCAATCGCTGGCTGGTAGAGGAGGGCCTACATACGGGAGACCGCGTGATTGTCGCCGGCCTGCAGAAGATTCGTCCGGGTGCGCCGGTGCAGGCCAGCGAGCGTTCTGACACACAGCCGTCGGCAGTGCCAGGAGGTGTCCAGGCCCCCGAAGTATCCGCCCGGCAGGGCTCCTGAGGGTAGGAATTATGGCGAACTTTTTTATCCACCGGCCTGTGTTTGCCTGGGTGCTGGCCATCATCACCATGCTGGCGGGGGCGCTTTCCATTATCCAGTTGGCTGTGGAGCGCTACCCAAATATTGCGCCACCTGCGGTCAATATTGGAGCCAATTACCCCGGTGCTTCCGCCCAGGTGGTTGAGGACTCGGTCACCCAGATTCTGGAGCAGAATATGAAAGGCCTCGATGGCCTGCTTTATATGTCTGCAACCAGCCAGTCGAATGGAAGCGCTTCCCTCTCTCTGACCTTCGAGAATGGTACAGATCCGGATACCGCCCAGGTGCAGGTACAAAACAAGGTGCAGCTGTCTATGCCGCTGCTGCCACAAGAGGTACAGCTTCAGGGGGTGAACGTCAGCAAATCCCGCAGCGGCTTCCTGATGGTGGCCGGTTTTGTGTCCGAAGACGGTAGCATGAATCGCAATGACATCGCGGATTATATCAATTCCGCCATTGTAGATCCCGTTAGCCGGGTACCTGGTGTCGGCAATGTGCAGGTCTTCGGGTCCAAATACGCTATGCGCATTTGGTTGGATCCCAACAAGCTGACCACCTACGGCCTGTCTGCAGCGGAGGTTGCTGCTGCGATACGTGCACAAAATGCCCAGGTTGCGGTAGGCAGCCTCGGCGCTGCACCGGCAATATCGGGGCAGCAGTTGAACGCTTCGATTACCTCCCAGGGGCGTCTGCAAACCCCGGAACAGTTCCGCGCGATTGTAATACGGGCCAATGACGACGGTTCCCTGCTGCGTCTTGGTGATATCGCGCGGGTGGAGTTGGGGGCGGAAAACTACGAGATGATCTCTCGCTACAATCGCCAACCGGCTACCGGTATCGCCATTAACCTGGCCACCGGCGCCAATGCGCTGGAGACGGCCGAGGGCGTCAAGGCGAAGCTCAAGCAACTGGAGCCCTTTTTCCCACAGGGTTTGAAATCGGTAATACCCTTTGATACCACACCGTTTGTCGAGGTTTCTATCAAGGGGGTCATTGCCACCCTGGTCGAGGCGATTATTCTGGTCTTTCTGGTGATGTACCTGTTTCTGCAGAACTTCCGCGCAACCCTGATTCCCACAATCGCGGTGCCGGTCGTGTTGCTGGGTACTTTCGCTGTGCTTGCGGCTCTGGGCTTCTCGATAAATATGCTGACCATGTTTGCCATGGTCCTGGCCATTGGCCTGCTGGTGGACGATGCCATTGTTGTGGTGGAGAACGTCGAGCGGGTGATGCACGAGGAAGGACTGCCGCCCAGGGAAGCTACGAAAAAATCCATGCGCCAGATAACCCCGGCGCTGGTAGGTATCGGTGTGGTGCTTTCGGCAGTATTTGTACCCATGGCGTTTATGGATGGCGCAACCGGGGTCATTTATCGCCAGTTCTCTGCGACCATTGTTGCCGCCATGGTGCTCTCGGTGTTGGTAGCCATTATCCTGACGCCGGCGCTTTGCGCGACCTTACTAAAGCCGCTGGCCCAGGGCGAAAGCCACGGCCAGCGGGGGTTTTTCGGTTGGTTCAATCGCAACTTTGAACGCAGCAGCCGGCGCTACCAAAAAGGGGTGAGGGCGGTTGTTACCCGCAGCGGTCGTTTTATGCTGCTCTTTGTCATGCTTTCTGCGGTGATGGTGATGCTGTTTTTGCGTCTGCCCAGTTCTTTTTTGCCGGACGAAGACCAGGGCGTGCTCTTCTCTATGGTGCAGGCGCCGGTGGGCGCCACTCAGGAGCGCACCATGGAATCTATCCGCAAGGTGGAAGACCAGTTTCTCAACAACGAGCAGGATACGGTTGCGTCCGTATTTTCGGTGCAGGGATTCAGTTTTGCCGGCAGCGGCCAGAACACCGGTATTGCTTTTGTCAATCTCAAGGACTGGTCTGAGCGGGAGGAGGCCCAGACAAGCGCCAGTGCCGTAGCGATGCGGGCCATGGGTGCATTGATGCAAATAAAGGATGCCCTTGCCTTTGCCTTTTCACCACCGCCTATACCTGAGCTGGGCTCTTCCGGAGGCTTTGCTTTTTACCTGATGGACAATGGCAACCTGGGACATCAGGCGCTGACTGCAGCGCGTAACCAGTTCCTGGGCATGGCCGCGCAGAGTTCGCTGCTCTCCAATGTCAGACCCAACGGGCAGGAGGACACCCCGCAATTCCGTGTGCAAGTTGATAACGCCAAGGCTGCGGCAATGGGGTTGTCTGTTGCAGAGATCAACAGTGCACTCAGCACTGCCTGGGGTGGCTCCTATATCGATGATTTTATTGATCGGGGCCGGGTCAAGCGGGTATACATGCAGGCGGATGCCCCTTACCGCATGGTGCCGGAGGATTTCCAACTCTGGTCTGTACGCAATGCCCAGGGCGATATGGTGCCATTGTCCTCTTTCGCCAGTTTTTCCTGGGAATACGGTTCACCGCGGCTTGAGCGCTACAACGGCCTGCCCGCTATGGAGATCAATGGCCAGGCGGCGCCTGGCATCAGCTCTGGGGAGGCCATGGCGGAAGTGGAAAAGCTGGTGGCGACACTGCCGGTAGGGATCGGGGTGGAGTGGAGTGGCCTCTCCTATCAGGAGCGCGCTGCTGGTGCGCAGGCGCCACTGCTTTACATTTTGTCACTGTTGATTGTGTTTTTGTGTCTGGCGGCATTGTATGAGAGTTGGACCGTGCCCACCGCGGTTTTGCTGATCGCGCCACTGGGCATTCTCGGTGCAGTGCTTGCGAACAGCCTGCGGGGGATGGAACGGGATGTCTACTTCCAGGTCGCCATGCTCACAACTGCTGGCCTGACCAGTAAAAATGCCATCTTGATCGTGGAGTTCGCCAAGCACAACCTGGACAGCGGCATGGAACTGGTGGCAGCTACCATGCGTGCAGTGCGCGACCGGTTGCGCCCAATCCTCATGACTTCACTCGCTTTTGGTCTGGGTGTGTTGCCACTGGCTGTTGCTACCGGGGCCGGTTCCGGTGCCCAGCGGGCCATTGGCACCGGCGTGTTGGGGGGTATGGTGGTGGGAACCCTGCTCGGTATCTTCTTTATTCCGCTCTTTTTTGTGGTTGTGCAGCGCTTATTTGGTCGGAATAAGACCTCGTTCAGCGCGGAACTTCCCGCTGATCAGGGAAAGCTTACCGATAAACAAGCGGACACTGTAGAGGCCGTATAAAACCCCTTTTTGCATTGTCTTGAATAGAAATAAAAGGTATGGGCCGACACAATCGGCCCCAATCGCAACCTGCCGTAGGCAATTTTTTTCACCGAGGGATCAGGAGAGTTCGGTAATACGCCTGTTTGCTGCTGCCAGGTTCTTTTCTTTCGCCTCCCCGGCAACAGCCAGCCCTTCAATGTAAATAAACTCCACATCGGTCATGCCTACAAACCCCAGAAACTGACGCAAAAATGCGCTTTGCGCATGATCATCACCGTAGAAGCCGCCGCGAGCCGCAAAGACGATAACTTTTTTGTTCACGAGCATCCCCTGGGGGCCATTATCGGTATAGCGAAAGGTAACACCGGAGCGGGCAATATGATCGAAATAGGTGTGCAACGTGGATGGAATAGTGAAGTTGTACATAGGTACTCCCATTACCACGGTCTCAGCGGCAGAAATTTCTTTAATCAAAATATCCGAATAATGGACCATTGCCTGCTGCTCTAGGCTGCGCTGTTCCTGTGGTGTATTGAATGCTTGATAGTGCGCCAAGGTCAGGTGCGGTATCGGTTCTGCCACCAAGTCGCGGCTGATCACTTCTCCACGGGGATTCTTCGTTTTCCAGTTCTGCACGTATTTTGCGGCCAACAGGGAGGATTGACCCTCTACCTGAAAGATACTGGATTGGATAGTGAGTAGCTTTGCCATCATTGCCTCCTGAGAGAGTATTTTTGTGATGGCGGTATTGAAACATTGGATGATTCGATTAAAAATACGAAAATTGTGGGTAAACCTATCAACTTATTCGATCTATGAATGGAGAGTGTCTACAAAACTCCTCGTCAGCGCCCAGGATAACCCTGGAGCAATGGCGTTGCTTGGTGGCAGTGGTGGAAGAGGGGGGCTATGCCCAGGCGGCGGAGCGGTTGTATAAGAGCCAGTCTTCGGTGAGCTATGCGGTACACAAGCTGGAGACAGTACTCGGAGTCAACGCATTTGCCCTGCATGGCCGCAAAGCTGTGCTCACTTCTGCCGGCGACATGCTCTTTCGCCGGGCCAAGCAGCTGTTGGAGGATGCAGCGAGCCTGGAAGGCGCAGCCCACAAAGCCTCTGCCGGTTGGGAGACAGAGATAGCCATTGCCGTGGAGGTTCTTTTCCCCACCTGGTTATTGCTGGAGTGCCTGGACCAATTCGGAAAAGAGAGCCCGCAAACCCGTATTGAAATTTATGAAACCGTTATCAGCGGTGCACCGGAGGCTCTGCAGCGTAAGCAGGTAGATTTTGCTATCAGTCCGCATATCCCTATGGGGTTTAGTGGTGAACTGTTGCCCAACGCTATACACATTATTCCGGTGGCACACCCGGATCATCCACTGCACCAGCTGGGGCGGGAGCTGACTCTACGGGATCTGCGTCACCACCGCCACCTGGTTGTGCGCGATACCGGTCCTATGCGCACCAGTCGCACAGCCACTGTCGACGTAGCTCAGCGCTGGACAGTCAGCAATATAACCACTTCGCTCGGTGCAACCTGTC
This sequence comes from uncultured Microbulbifer sp., assembly GCF_947489355.1. Taxonomy (GTDB): domain Bacteria; phylum Pseudomonadota; class Gammaproteobacteria; order Pseudomonadales; family Cellvibrionaceae; genus Microbulbifer. The sequence goes on from NZ_CANLDD010000045.1 coordinate 31,871, forward strand.
GGGGTTATGGCTTCGCTTGGTTACCGGAAGAAAAAATCCTCACAGAACTCGCTGAGGGCAGCCTTAAGCCATTACCCCTACGCGGGGGCAATAAAAAAATCGCGCCCATGTATCTGATATTTGCTGATGGTGATACCACCGGTCCGGGGGCGCAAAGGCTGGCCGATATTATCCGCCAGCGCCTGCGGGACTTGTCGGGGGAAAGCTGAGAATAGGGTCCTTTATTAACCAGCAATAATGCCTTGCAAGCTTGCGGAAAACCCACGGCGCTATTCAGGTGCCCAGTATCAAATAGCTTTATTAGCCATGGGGACTGGCAGATCGCTGAAAGACAACCCTAACGGTAGTCGGGGTTGGGGAAGTCCGGCTTGCAACCGGCATCCCAACGGGAGCGCTGGTTACCATGGGCTGGTATGCCGCCTGCATCTTTGATCATCCTGGCCAGATGCATCAGGTTCCAGGTCATAAAGGTGGTATTGCGGTTGGTGAAATCATTTTGCGGACCTCCGGAGCCAGGGTCCAGGTAGGAGGGGCCAGGGCCTGCTTCTCCTACCCAGGCGGCATCTGCTTGTGGTGGGATTACATAGCCCAAATGTTGCAGAGAATAGAGAATGTTCATGGCGCAGTGCTTGGCGCCATCTTCGTTTCCAGTAATCAGGCAGCCGCCAACACGACCGTAATAGGCATATTGGCCCTGATCGTTCAGGTCGGAAGAGTTGGCATAGAGTCGCTCGATGGTTTGAGTGCAGATGGATGATTTTTCACCGAGCCAGATAGGCGAGCCGATGACCAGTATGTCAGCTTTTTCTACCTGCTGGTAAATCTGCGGCCATTCGTCATTTCTCCAGCCGTGCTCGGTCATATCGGGGTAAACTCCAGAAGCGATGTCATGATCCACCGGTCGCAGTACCTGTGTATGAACTCCATTTCTCTGCATGATCTCGCGGGAGATATTGATCAAGCCATCGGTATGGGAAAGTTCCGGAGTTGGCTTTAATGTGCAATTCAGGAACAGAGCGTTGAGATCGGAAAAATCCCAAGAGCTGGATTCGCACTCGGCCAGCTGTTTTTTGTTGAGTGTCATATGTAGCCTCCATACTATTAGTGCTGCTGTGTTTCGGGAAAGAGGTGCATTGGCGTTGCTTTCTGTCACAGGTTTGTTCTGTCAACGCTGATAACCTGCCTGTTCCAACTGAGTTTCACAGGCTGCAAACGACCATTTGTCATTATTCGGTGTTTGATACTGCCCAAAAGCCCATGCGGATCGAGCCAGGGTTATCAAAAATAAATGCTAGCTGTGCTTTTTGTTGTATTGACGAAAGTCGTGTCGGGTTTGCTCAATGAACCGTTCCGGGATCTATTTGTCCGCTGGGGCATCGAAGATGATGCTGGTTATACGCACCCGCTGGATCACAAGTAGCAACTCAAACTGCGCAGGACTACTTTTGCCGAGGAAAAGATACAAGTAGGCGTTCCTGTGCAGAGAGGCGGTTGCAGCCGTGATTACAGTGTTTCCGTAACAGGGTTAAATCATTTTGGTAACGTCCGGCTGACCTGTCAATGCACAGTCGAGAATGTCGATTTTACAGCCAGATTTGTAATCAACAATATTCAGCTTGTCGATACTTCAAACACTCAAGAAGTGCGCCGCAGATCCGTCTGGTAAATGCCTGGTAGCGATAACAGCTTATCGTCATCGACATTGAGAAATACGTTTTGAACGTGTTTTCGCAGCAGCCTATCGAAGAAGCTCTGCCATCTTTTTCATTAATATTGAGGAGGCATTGTCGGAAAACTGTTGCCCTTCTTCAATATATCCCCAGACAACAGCGTCGCTTTTCCAGCCACCCTGCTTCTTGATCAATTCAAAACTCACTTTTTCGCGCGCCGCGGCGGTCGAAAGGCCGCGTCGAAAGCTGTGACTACTGACCTGATCGACAAAGTCAAAGCCACAGGCATGGCCAAGTTTCTTCAGCAAGTCATTAATGGCAGTGGGGTTTAGCTGTTGCGGCTGAACAGTATCCCAGCGATTGACCGCACGGAACACGGGCCCCTCTGTGATGGCAGCAATTTTTAACCAGTGCTTAAGTGCTGAGGCGGGGCAAACCTGTGCATCGCCATAGGGGAGGGCGCGCAAAATCCCCTCACCACTCTGGTCTGTTTTGGATTTGGGTAGGCGTATGATTAATCCTTCCTCTTCCCATATCAAGTCGGACACCTGTATTGACACCAGTTCACTGCGCCGAAAGGCACCAAAGAAACCGGTCAGGAGTAAAGCGAGGTCCCGGGCTTTCTTCTTGGATGCCACTTGAGTACGCAAGTGGCCGGCCATCGCGGCCAGATGCTGCATACTGAGTGCCTTGGCTTTTTGCTTGGGCTTACCATGGGTACGCCTTATGCCCTGCATGGTTTTTTGTACCAGCGGGTCGGTCACCGGATTGGACATGCCCTGGTACTGGTGCCATTGCCCAATGGCAGTGAGATGCAGGTCGAGGGTGCGGGAATTTAACACCTCAGCGCGGTTAAGCAGATAGCGCACCAGTACCTGGTTGTTGGTAGGAAGCCTGCCTCCCCACTTTTCAAACTGGCGAATGGCGGACCGATAGGCCTTGCGGGTGTTATCTGAGGTGGAGGCGCGCAGGTAATCCTGGACTTTTTTCTCCCGAGGGAGCTTTTCTTGTGCGCCAATGGTGCTTCCGGTAACAAGCGTATCTCGAAGTCTGGCAGGGGGTTGTTCTTTGTCCATGGAGTCTTGATACCCGTGAAATCTGTCCTTTTGTACCGAAGATACAGCACTCGTGCGTTTTTGTTGAAGTTTAGCCTTCGATAATAAACCTTATCGAAGGTTAATTAAATACATTCAAGAGATAGATTTAATCACATAATAATGTAATATTACGTATTATGTAATATGTTATGAAAATAAAGGAGAGCACTATGGCACGAATAGGGGTTACCTACCTGGATATCGTACAGGCAGCCAACGCCATAAAAGCCCGCGATGAGGAGCCCACTGTTGACAGGGTGCGTACCCAACTGGGCACCGGCAGTAAAAGCACCATTGCGCCTCTCCTTAAACGTTGGCGCAGCGAAACCGCCAGCAATACAGACGTCAGCGGGTTACCCAGGGATCTGGTAGAAGCGTTGAAAAAGCTGCATCAGCACATTCAGGGGGATGCCGACCAGAGAGTCGCGCAAAACCAGCAGGAGCACCAGAAACAGCAGAATGCACAGTTATCTCAACTGGCTCAGGCCCGTGAGGCCGAGGCAAAACAGTCCGCCAGAGTGCGCGAACTGGAGCAGAAGCTCTCATTAGCTGAAGCAGATAGACGCAGCCTCAGGCAGGCTGTGGAAGAGAAGCAGGCGGCATTGGAGAAATGCGAGTATCAGCGCCAAGAGGCTGTCACCCGTATTGAAGAACAAAAGAATACCATCAAAGAAATGAAGCTTGAGAATCGTGATATCCGTGAACATTTCGAGCACTTTCAGGAAAACACCGCCAATGATCGCCAGTATGAGCGCGATCAGTTCCACACAGCCAGTGAGCAATTAAAAGAACAGATAGCTGCACTCACCGAGCAATTGTCGCTAGCAGAGCATAAGTTTAGTGAGCTGAACCTGCTCTACAACCAGGGGCAGGTCCTTGTCACGGAGCTGAATCACGAAAAACAGGAGATGCACGAGCAAATTGGTGCAGTCCAGGCAAAAAGGGAGGCCCTACAGCAGCAAAATGCAGAGCAGGGCAGGCAGTTGGAGAGTAAAATGGCGGAAGTTGCCAATTTACAAGCCCAGATTGTCCGCCTGCAAGGCAACAACTCGGCTTTTTGCAAAGAATCCCAGCTACAGCGACAGTCACTGGATAAATTGGAATCTGAATTGGCGGCAGCACAGGATCGACTGGAGCAATTACTGGATGAAAATCGTATGCTCCTGCAAGAAAAAGCGATCATTCAAGGGCAGTTTAAACAGTTGGAAAGCTCTCTGGAATCGCGTTAATCCATTGAAAACTTACAGGTGAATCACCCCGGGTTTCCCGGAGTCCAACGTTCATGAGAGAACCAGCCAATGAACAAACGACCTGGATACTCCCTCGTAAGTACGGGGACACGCAGTTCGCATGAGGTTGACCAGCGAGCATCGGTCTCGCTGGGCAGCGATCGCAGCTATTGCGTCCAGGATCGGCTGTACACTTGAGACACTGCAATCGCGGGTCAACAAGAGGCAAGTCGGCAAGGGTACTAAGCCGGGCACACAGCCTGCCTTAATATGCTGACGCAGGTCGAGCAAAAGACCATGCGCCCACCCCGAAAACATAGGCTTCCCGGAAGGCGGGGCTACCCGGATGCCCGCGGTGGAAGCTTTCTGGCCTTTGCTGCGACTGGGGTTGCGGGCCCACAGGGAAGATTCCGGTCTATGGCAGACCCTCCCCACGGGGAGAAGCCACTGCCAAAGGCTTTCCATTGTCCCGCGCCCGCTCCTTTTGGATGCGCAGATATACCTCTTCCCGGTGTACCGGCAGGGATTTTGGGGCCTTGATACCCACCCTGACCTGATTACCCGTAATTTCCAATACTATGACGGAGACATTTTTTCCAATTCTGAGATTCTCGCCTGGCCGGCGTTTTAGAATCAACATAAGCCTTTCCTTCCGGTTTGCAAATTCCGGGCTGACTTTTTGTGATGGGAATACCCGGGGTGTAATGGTTGAAGGAAATACAAGGCGGGGCGCGGGAACGGTAGGCGGTAAAGCAGAACTGCCGCACGCAACGCCCCCAGGGCCTGGGGAACCGCGCCAAGTGCCTGAAGGGGCTCCGCTTTATTGAAGACGAGCGGGTTTCTAGCGTATTATCCATATAGCCATTTTGATACTTGCTTATCAATTTGGTTAGCTGGCCCTCTGGTGGTTGCACACCTTGGGTCAGCGCCTTTTACTTACGCTTAGGCCACGTTACCGTTCTCCTGTTGAAGGGAAGGGATTTTAGAAAATGCCCGGGCTGTAAACAAACTGCCCGGGCAGTTTGGACCGCTTGCGCTATTGGCTCGCAAAAACCGGTCCAAATACTGACAGAAACCTTTGGATTCTACGCCGCTTTGACACGAAAGAAAACGGAATGCAATTCAATAAGATCATTTTGATGCCTATATTTCTAAGCGCAAGCGCCCGGAAAAACCGCAATGCCCTTTTAAAAAGGGCCGGTGACACTGGCTTGTTATACCACCCCTGCGTTTCCGAAACACATAGATGGCCATAGGAAGGCACAAGCGGGCCGCTGAATTTGGTGGTATTTCTTGAGTTTGTCGAAACGTGAGGCATTCGTGCGGTCGTGCTTCAAGCGTGCAACCGCATTCTCAACCAGAGGCCGATTTTTGTAGAGTTCCCTGTTCAAATCCGCGTTGCCTTCCACGAAATTGCGCACTCCGGGAATCCCTGCCTTGGCACTCTGTTGCGCTTAGGGTAACGTCCATCCACGAAAACCTTATGACCAGTGCTTAAAACAATATTGTCTGTCACTTGCCTGACGGGAACCAGGCAGAGAAGGATCTACGTTGTCTACTCGGCCTAGCGGGGGCATTTGAACAGAAACTTACGGTTTCAGCCCTTCAGGCGCTCTCCAAACCGTAAATCCTTGTAAG
>NZ_CANLDD010000046.1 GCF_947489355.1 uncultured Microbulbifer sp.
GAATGCAGGAAAAAAGCTAAGGTAGAACAAAATAGCTTTTGGATTGCTTAGAGTTGTGATGAGACCAGCCGCAAAGCGGGCAGTGTGTCTTGGCGCATTAATAGCCCTGCCAGCACTAGTATTTGGAGTTGATGAGAGTATTGATATACCCAGCCATATTAAATAGGCTGCACCTAGATATTTGATGACGAAGAATAACTCACCGAGCACATTTGAAAGAGTTGCCAAGCCAAGTAGTGCAAGAATTATAAAGACGAAATCACCTGTAACGATGCCTGCAGTAGTAAACAAACCGTGGCGCAAACCTGCGGACGTTGATCTTGCGGTGACGGTTAATACTCCAGGCCCCGGTATCAAGGCTAGAACAACCATTGATATAAATAGTGCCATGGAAGTAGTCGGAGTCATGTTCTCTCTCGTAGGGTAAACATTTATATAGTGGTCGCCGTGACCACTATTATCCTGATTACTGTCTCGGAAGCAATGCTGTGCCTTGTTATGGGCGAGATAGCTTGAGTTTCTTTAAATCGATTTGTGCATCATCCGCTTTAACTTCAACTAGATAATAATTTCTTGGTGCATACAAAGCTGGAAGATTCAGCTCTTCAACAGAACCAATAACCCATTTCAGATAGTACGATTCATTTTTTTTGAGGCTTTTATTATAGGTTAATGGTTCAAACCCATTGCTTCCATCCCCAACAGTAATTTCATGCTTCATTGCTGGGAGTTCATATACTAAATAACCACCATTTTTAAGTGAGCCTGAACTTTCACCATTAATATATACAGCTGGTGCTACGCAACAGTTAATGGCCCTTGATGGGCGGTAGATATAAACCACTGATGAATCTTTTAGTGATTGTGTATGTTCCTGATATATTGGTCCATTAGCAGAACATCCTAATAAGCCAAAAGCAAGAATAGTTAAGATATAAGTTAACTTCATGGGTTTAGCAGCTCATAACATTTATATACTAATCATCGTGTCCGCTATTATCCTGATTATGTCTTCGAAATCAATTCTGCGCCAACCACAAAAAATCCTTATTAAAATCATATAGTTATAAGGAGATCTTACGCAGGTTCACTTTGTTTCCTTGAGCATCTCCAGCCCTAACAGTGAGCCCCTCCATACGCCCTACCTTGGGTAGCTCCAGACTGTGGGGCCGTCACGCTTGCCCGGAATAGCTCCAAGATCGTCCAGGTGCAGGAATCGGCCCTTGTGTGGACCATGCTGCTTTACGCCAATGCCGGTAAAGCCTTCCTCCAGCGCGATCCCCAGCAGCTCATAGGCACGCCCACCAGAAACTGATACATCCACAGCCTGACCGGTAGTGTGTGTCATGGTCGATCCGATCCTGGCGCAGTGGGCCTGGCAGCGATAGCCGGAGGTGATCACCATCGGCTTGTTGAAGCGCTTCCTCACTCGAATTAACCGGTGCAGCGTGTCATCCGAGAAGTGGTTCTTACCACAGCAACGGCAGGACAACTCCCTTTCTGTGAAGTAGTCGTTGTCAAACATTGGATTACCAGAAACGAAAAAGCCCGCACTAGGCGGGTTAGGAATGAAGATAAGCTGAAACTCCCAGCATTTGACAAAATTTTTTGATTACCGGATACTTTTCACTCGATAAACAAAAAGAGAAAATTATTATGCAAACAGAAACTGATATCCAAGCTGGGCCTCATGTAGTCGTAGATCCCTTTCCTATTGATAGATAGGGCGTTTCATCTGGGGAATAGTTCCCCCGTAACGACTGCTTTCTCATGAAGTAGTCGTTATCAAAATTGAAATTTCTTAGCACGAAAATGGAGAAAGTTATTATGCAAACAGAAACTGATATCCAAGCTGGGCCTCGCGCACACGTTGACCCTGACGCTCCTGGTTCTAGTTGACTCTGGCGGCTATCAAAGGATAGGAGTTCTAATATAAACTTTTGTTAAAGTGCTCCCTCGCCTTTTAAAACGACTGCTTCCTCATGGAGCAGTCGTTATCAAAATTGAAATTTCTTAGCACGAAAATGGAGAAAGTTATTATGCAAACAGAAACTGATATCCAAGCTGGGCCTCATGTAGTCGTAGATCCCCATCCTATTGATCGATAGATCCCCTTTTTATCGGAGATGCCTGATATAGGCACTGGTTAAAACGCTCCCTGTCTTTTAGCAAGCAGCGGGGCGTTTCATCCACAGAAGCGGTATCTCTTACCAGACGACCGATTTGTATGCATAAAAAAGCCCCACCGGATCAATCAGGCGGGGCTTTCAAAGGGGGGTATGGTCCCGCTGCGCATACTTCGCGACAGCTTATACAAAGTTAGTCCATATGGACGTATGGTGTCAATACATACAGGCTGTTTTTAAATACAGTTATGCGGCATTTTGCGACAAAAAGAAAGCTTCCACCGTTGCTTCAACAATTTGACACATTTTTTCAACCCAGGGCTTTGACTTTTTGACCTTTCTGGCCACATCCTGCATTTCCCACCGGTAGTAATACCGCAACCAAAAAACCTTCCTCTCCAGCGCGGCCTTCTCCTTGTCCTGGCGCCTGGCAATCACATTTAGGTAAGCTAACACTGCGGCATCCGTGAGGGCTGCCCTCTCGTAATCTATCGACTCCGGGCTCTCCCTGCGCCCTGATAGCATCCTTCGTCCAAATGCTGCCATACGGGGCCAGCTCACTGAATCCCCCGCACGTTCAGGATAGGCTCTGGACCACTCCCACAAGCGCTCGCGAATGCTGATTTCATTGATCATCTTTTCCTCTATCTCGATTAACCAACAAATTGCCGGAATCTCTTCGGCGGCTCAGCCTGGTGTACCTCCGCCGTCCATACATCCATGCGGAACTGGTTGAGCTTGGCTTTGAGGTTGTCGATGCCCGGCTCACCACGGCGGTGCTTGGCAGTGATCACCTCCACCAGTCCGGGGTTTAAGGAATCAAAATTATCTTTATCCTCCCGGTACAGCAGCGCCACGATATCGGCATCCTGTTCAATAGAGCCGGAATCCCGTAGCTGGGACATATTGGGTCGGCCACCTTTGGCTGCTTCTCGGTTGAATTGGCACAATGCCAACACTGGTAAGAGGTTGGCATCGCTCTCGGTCTGGTCCAGGTGGGAGGTGGTTATCCGGGCCAGGTCGGCGGCAATGCGCGGGGTCAGCCCGTGTTCGCCGGCAATGGTTTTCAAAAGCTCGCCGAGGGTGGTCTGGTCCCAACTGCGTTCGCGGCGTTTGCGCATGGCGGTGGTGAGGTCGGCACTGCGGGCGCGCAGCATCAGGCGATCCGGGGCGCCGCTATGTTCGAGTTCGTCCACGCGGAATTTCCCCTTGTCCACCAGTGCGCCGCCCTGCCAACCGAGGGCAACGGTAAGCTCGGCGCCCCGGTTGGGCAGCGCCAGGCGGGCGTGCGGTGGCTGCTCATGCGCCCTGGCCGTCCACCTGTTTCAGCTGCAACCGAAATTCTATTTTCCGTGCGGTGCCGTCGGCAAAAAACAGACTGCGGGTTTCCTGCAGGGATTCAATCACCCAGGCACCGTGGACGTTGCCATTGCCGTCTACCAGGGACCAGGGTTGGCCCTGTTCCGCCATCTCCCGCAGGGAATCCAGGGAGGCGGGATCGCCGGTGAGATCCGGGGCAATTAATCCGCTTAAAGTAATGGTGTCATCACCGGGACCGAGAAACTGGGTGGCGGCGCGGGCGCGATACGTTCACTGCTGGCGTGACGCCAGGCGGTTTGCCGCTGCAGGTCCTGATAGGCGGCGGAGGACAGGGAAAATGCGAACAGGCCCAGACTCATCATCATTTTTTTTGCCCTCAGTCGTAATCGCCGAGACTGGCGCGGCGGCTTGCCGCTTGTTCCCGTTGCAGCTTTTCGATTTCCTCGCGCACCTGGCGTGCTATATCCAGGGCACCCAGCAGCTCATAGGCACGCCCACCAGAAACTGATACACGCACAGCCTGACCGGTAGTGTGTGTCATGGTGGAGCCGATCCTGGCGCAGTGTGCCGGACAGTGGTAACCGGAGTTGATTACCATCTTCTTATTGAACCGCTCCCTCACCCTGATCAATCGGCGCAGCGTATCGTCTGAGAAGTGGAGTTTCCCGCAACAACGGTAGAGTAACTCCGCTTCCGTGAAGTAGGCGTTTTTAAGCATTGGATTACCAGAAACAAAAAAGCCCGCACTGAGCGAACTAAGAATTGATAAGGGGGGTTGGTACAACTTCCATACCCACTAGGGAGACATATCAGCCTACGGGCAAACGGCCCGCCAGGTGCAGGAGCGCCCAAACAGACGCGAAGTGGGTGTTTGGGCGTCGCACTATCGCTCCTTGTTATGTGTTAACTATCAGCTGATTCTATTAATATTGTAAATGAAGAGATCATTCCAAACAGATTTGTATTGGCTGTTACAGAAACCACTGCCCAATTATCATTTTCTATTTCTGCTATTTGTGCATTTAATAAGTCTAAATCAGGGCTTTCATGCCACCATTTTTTAGCTTTGTCAAATATTACAACTTTACGCATTTTCGTTGTGCCTACTTAAAAATATCGTATTCAGAAGATATATGATTTATTCATGGTAATCTATACGCCTTCATGACGTGTAATATTGTGTAATTATGGAAAATATCGAAAGACTGGTCAATAATTAACTATTGATCCTAAATTTCATGCAAAAAAACCGGCACCTGGCCGGTTATTCAGGATGATATCTGCACACAACTTCGGCAGCTTCGCATAGATTAGTGTGTAGACGTGTACACCGTCAATAACCAATGACTGTATTTAAATACAGTTATGCAGCATTCTCCGCCAAATAAAGTGCCTCCACCGTTCCCTCGATGACTTTGCACATATTAATTACCCAGCTTTTGCTTTGACCAACCTTCCTGCATATATCCTGCATCTCCCACCGATAGTAATACCGTAACCAAAAAACCTTCCTCTCCAGCGCAGCTTTCTCCTTGTCCTGACGCCTGGCTATCACATTCAGGTAGGCCAATACTGCAGCATCCGTGAGGGCTGCCCTCTCGTAATCTATCGGTACCGGGCCCTTCCTATGTCCTGAGATCACCCTTCGGCCAAATGCCGCCATACGGGGCCATCCCCTGCACGCTCAGGATAAGCTCTGGACCACTCCCACAGGCGCTCGCGAATGCTGATTTCATTGACCATCTCTCCCCCTGTGTCGATTAACCAGTAAATTGCCGAAACTCCTTTAGCGGCTCATCCTGGTGTACCTCCGCCGTCCATACATCCATGCGGAACTGGTTGAGCTTGGCTTTGAGGCTGTCGATCCCTGGTTCTCCACGGCGGTGCTTGGCAGTGATCACTTCCACCAGGCCGGGGTTCAGGGAATCAAAATTATCTTTGTCCTCCCGGTACAGCAGCGCCACGATATCGGCGTCCTGCTCGATGGAGCCGGAATCACGCAACTGGGACATGCTGGGTCGGCCACCTTTGGCCGCTTCACGATTGAACTAGCACAGTGCCAACACTGGTATATCCAACTCCTTTGCCAATGCCTTGAGCGCGGCAGAGACGCCAGCCACTTCCCGCTCCCGGCTCAGGCCATCGCCACGCACCAACTGCAGGTAATCCACTACGATCAATGACAACGGGCTCTTGCGGTGTTCACGGCGGGCACGGCGGGCAATTTGATTGATGTGCAGCGCACCCTGGTCGTCCACCCTCATATCTATGCCTTTGAGTTTGCTTACGACATAGGTCAGGCCCTGGCTGTGCTGGGCGTAGAAGTCTTTGCGATCATCGGGGTTGTCGGAGCCGACGATTCCTATGGGGATGCGCCCAATCATGCCCACCAGCCGGCGGTAAAGTTCCCGGCGGCTCATTTCCAAAGAAAAAACCAGAGCACGATTACCGTTGAGCGCATTGTGCGCAGCCACCTGCATGGCAAACACGGTTTTTCCTGTACCAGTGGTGCCAGCAAGGATTACCAATTCATCACCACGCAGCCCTTTCCAACAGCAATCGATACAATCCCAACCGGTGTGTACCCGCTTGATCCGCTCTCCGGTCTCTAGCCGGTTCCAGTCCTGCAGAACCTCTTTGGCTGCCCCATCCAACCCCTCGGGGTCGATACCAGTATCACCGGCGCGCTCCAGGTCGGACAGGCTGGATTGGCACTCGCCGATAATCTCTGCCACAGGCCGGATTGGCGCGGAGTAAGCGGCTTTGCTGACCTCATCCAGGGTGGCCAGCAACTTACGGCGATGAGCATGGTCGGCAGCAATCCGCGCGCAACTCCGCACATTGGAAGCACCAGGAGTCTGCTCACACAGTTCAGCCAGGTAGGCGGCCACCTCCAGAATGTTATAGGCGGGGTCTGCTTCGGTCAGGGCCTCGAAGTTGGGATCGCGGTCCTGCAGGACGGACAGCATAGTGCTGAAGATGGACTTGAAATCGAGTGCTTCTACAACGGTCGGCTCAGGCAGCCGGGAGAGATCGACAGCGGTAAAAGTATTGGCTATGCCCGCGATGGTGCGCGAGCTCCGACATGGCCACAGTCAGGCGGGCTTGTATCGGTGTCAGCTACAAGGGGGCGGGGTTCGCAGTAGTGGAGCTAGAAAGAAACACTACTTGATGGAAATCGCTATTTGAGCCTCATTGGGGCCGATATAGTACTCAAAATCGGTGGTATAAGTACGCTGATGGGGGCAGTCTCGCGCTGAGAAATACCTCCAAATCCTGCTCCAAAGGTCGATAACCACCTGTGGCATCTCCCCCTGACAAGTAAATAAGAGGTACTTGCCGGACTTTATGTGAACCGGTTTAAAATCCTCAGACATCTCCGAGGAGAGCATGTCCGAACAGGCATAGACATCAAACTCGCCTGTATGATCTGACTCGTAATTGGTGTACACCCCGTAAACCCTGTTAGCCTCACGCAATTTAGGGGCGGCTTCAGTACCAAACTTATCCCACAGCGGCGCAATTTTCGCTGTACTCGAATCTGCCTCATTCGTATTCTTGGTTCTAGCGCTAAGCCCTGTCAGGGCAAAGCCCTCAATCTGTTCAACGACCATAGTCACTTGGGAATATCCTCATTTTTGGTGTTTCCGGAATATCTATGCTGAATTACCCTCTCTTTGAATGTTTAAGATTCTGGGTAATGCCAAAAATTACTAAGATAACTTATTTTATTGCCGGAATAATAATACACGAACAGCTAAAAGCCGGGCAGCCAAATTAATGATACTATTGCATTATCAGAGATAAAAAGTATGGCTTGTGAAGCCATCTGAAGCTTGAAGACAATGGAAATGGAAGAAAAAATGCAAGAAAGCCCAACGCAAGAAGAAATAGTGGATTTCGAAATACAAGTAAGTCTCACGGATATAGCTGGGAAGACGTTTGAGTTTGGCAGGCTCGGTGAGCTTTATCAGTTTCTTAAAAAAGAGCTGAAATTTTGGGAAAATCACTGTGATTCCACCGAAGAAAAAAGAGAAGTACAAAATTGCAGACTAAATCCATATTATCAAACTGACATTTTTAAAGGTAATGTAGATAACATTGAGGATCTGATAAATAACCCAAACTGGGATAGCGACCCTACAGTTGCAGATAGGTTTGATGCGTTTTACAATTTAATTTTACGTCGATTGGACCGCATCTTCTTGTGGAGCGCTCACTCGTTTACTGGCAGATATATTGAACTATTCAAGGAGGGTAATTATGACTTGGCTCAAGTATTTTTAGATGCCTCTACATCCAACTATGCCATTGATCAATGGAGGCTAGATGCGCAAGAACAATACGATAAGGCTCAAAAGGATCGTCGTGATAAATTTTCCCAGCTTATAGGGGACCTGGAAAAAAAGTATGGGGAAAAGCTTAGGCTAGCAAAGCCAGCGAAGTACTGGCATGAAGCAGCTAAAAAATATGGCATACAAGGTATTATTTGGATGCTAATGCTATCATTATTCATCTTTCTCGGGCTCTACTATCTTTCTGAATTTTTCAACAACTGGCTGCTAGGGAAGGAAATTGGAGTTAGATTGAATACGCTAAAGGGCGTCTTGCTGTTCGGCACTGGAATTGCCGTGTTTGCCTTTCTGATTAAGACAGTCTCAAGGTTGACCTTTAGCTCTTTTCATTTAATGCGGGACGCACAAGAGCGTGAGCAACTGACCTATCTTTATCTGTCCTTGACAAACGAGAACAAAATTGATGCGGAGTCGCGGAGTTTGGTGCTGCAGTCTTTATTTAGTCGCAGTGACAGTGGCTTGATAAACACAAAGTCTGAAACATCCATATACACACCCCTGATTAAGGAGGTGATCAAGGGGTCATCGAATAAGTAATCCGTATGGCAGCGAGAAGAGAATAGCCTCGATCTTCGTCATCTCAATAGGTATTTCAGTAGCAGCTCCCGCGTCGTTCGATGGATTTCCATTTTTACTGCGGGAAGCTGGATATGACGATTTGATTATTCACACAAATCCACGAAGGGCCGTTTTATTTATGTACTTGAGATGACATTCGCAATTGCTCTCAGAGCTTGACTCTTATAAATCAAGGACGTAGTTTGACAGGGTTCCCGCTCCAACAAACAAGTGACAAACCGGAGGTTACTATGTCAAGAAAGCAATATTATTTCGACCCTTTTGATACACCGATACCTTCCACCGATAGTGCCCTTGATAAGTATGCAGAGAAAGCTAATTGTACTGTTATTAAAAATATCGAAGATCTCAAGTACATTGAAAATTCGTCCACATTGGTGATCGATGGCCACAGCGGTAAGGGCATAGATATTTTTGCCAGCGCCTTCCAAAACCCAAAACAGAGGTTTAGCGGTATGCAACTGGCGACGAGGATCCAGGCGAAATTGCCGAAGGGACACTTTAAAATTCGTTTGCTGGCATGTTCGGGAGGCACTGCCGTGGCTCCTGCAATGGCTAAATGGCTAGGAAACTTCGGCTTTAAAAATATTGCCGTTGGCGGCTATATGCATACGGTATGGCATGGCTCAGGGCACCGGTCACTGATTGATGACGACAAACATGACCTACCTTGGGAGAACACGACCAATAGCGGCGCTATAGTGTGGTTTGATTGCAAAGGCAAGAAAACTGTTAAACCCGAGGTCAAAAGTGATCCTGAAACCTATAACCCGGCTTTTCCCAGTTCTTATTAGCTCTCCGGGGGCTGGGGGCGGATCCATTTTGACTATTAACAATGGTTCTGGCTCAAGGTGAAAACCGTTGCCACAATCTCCCCAGGAACGATGTGCTTGGGGAGGTTGTGCCTGTGGTTATTCTCCTAAAACTGGATACCCACAAACTAATACGCCTTTTCCTAAGGCAGATCAAACAGAGCCAATGCTCTTTTAATAATGAGTTAAGGGGCGTAAGGACAAGCCCTACAGGGAGTTATGAAACTCGTGCGAGACTCAGCCCGCCAGATATTGCAACAACAGATCCCGCACCAGTTCCTGATCGACAGCACTGAATTCCACCAGCTCGCGGGCAGGGTAGCGGATGCCTCGCTCCCGAAGGCCGTAGTGGTGCACCCTGGCCACCCGGGCGGTGCGGCCAAAGAAACCAGCTGTAATGCTATTCGCCGTGGCGCGGACCCTGAGTTGTCTGGCAGTGCGCAGTTTCGAGAACATTTTGCCACGGCGTCAGCCGGTTCCGGCAGTGTCACCACTGAGCCGATTGGCAGTACCGGCCCTAGTTCCGCAAGAAGGGGGTTGAGTGCCTGGGTCTGTTCCAGCACGCTGGCGGTGCGCCCTAGGTGCCGGTGGCAGAGGGCGTCCAGGGTGCCCCCGGCGCGCACGCGCATCAGATCAGCGCACAGTGCAGCGGGCCAGGCTGAAGATTTTACTGATGGCCCAGCGGGCGTTGCGGCGCTGTTCGTCGATGTTGGTGCTGGGGTCGTCGGCAAGCTCGTGGCCGGCTCCATCTACTGATTAAGTCAGATACAAAACTCCATCACTGTCCGGAAAACCCCGCAGTTACTGGCTTTCAGCTATTTTGGCCTGTGAAAAATCTCTTCACTTATCTTCAAAAGTGTTCATTTTGTGAAATCCAGAAAATCGCTACAGCCCACGGCTGGCGGGGGTTTGCGGTGTTTTCCAATTTCACGGAGTAAAGGAAAGCCAAAAACCGGCAGGCGTGGGGAGGAGTGATCGCTGCCCCTTTTTTACGTTCAAAAAGTATAGAGGCCAATACATACCTGTGAAGTAACTAATTGAATTACTTTATTTTTTTTATTTCTGAAGCAGAAAGAGACCATACTCTTGGCTTTGTTATGTGATGAAGAAATATGAAATTCAAGTTTGACGGTTTGTGGGATAGCTAATAACAACAGAGCCTTGCCAAGCAACAAGTCAAAAAAATTCAACTATCCCCTGAGCATTCTGCAGGTGTCGTCCCTTTAGACATAACCAGGATTATCTGCCACAGCACCAGACGCTGTCAGACTACTTGTACCACTTCAGGGGAGTTCTCTGTAGTCTGGATCAAATCATCATTACCAACAGCGCGCAGGAATCCGTATGTTTGTGCGCCCTAGTGGACCATGCAGAAAGTTATGTAATTATTGTAAATACAAATTTATATTACTCGTATTCTTATCATCTGCTAGTTTGGTCAAGCGAATAAAACAATCGTTACAGAGTTAATCGCATGACCTACTAAGGGTATTAATATATGCCAAAACCGAAAAATAACCAAAGTGGTGTCAGCCAAAATCTTACAATGGATTAGATCTGAAATTTTCTGGTGGTAGTGATCTTGTCCTGTCTCTTGGGTTGTGTAATTTTTGTGAATACCCATCCCCAAGTTTAAGATCAGGTACAACACCCTGTCTGAAGTTGATATCTTTCCTGCACTATAAGAAAGAGGTTTTCTGCAACGAACTGATCACGCATCTTCTTTGTCAGGGATTTCCGGTTTGCCATCCTTCTCGAAAAAACGAGCCTTGCAGGTCGGAAACTGGTCACAACCATACCAGTTATAGGCCTTTTTCGTTTTCTTCGGTTTTCCTATTCTTTTGACCCGCTTACCCTTTTCGCATTCTGGACAAGTGTAATCGGTTGCCTTGCCGGCGGATTTTGGTTTGGAATTAAAATCCGGTTTACCGCCCTTATTCGGGAATGTGGCCTTGCAGTCGGGATATGCGGGGAACACCCTCTGTTGTGGTTGTGTCTCCATTCAATCTCTGGTTTAGCCTCGCGTATGCGGGGAACACTTCCACGGAACCATTCCAATTGGCCCCCCACCAGTTTAGCCCCGCGTATGCGGGGAACACGCGACTACTGTCAAAAAGACAGTGCCTAAAACCGGTTTAGCCCCGCGTATGCGGGGAACACAGATAAATCCGCAGTGGTCGCATCATCGCCTTCGGTTTAGCCCCGCGTATGCGGGGAACACCAGGTCATCTTGATTGGCCAGCCCTGTTGAAGCGGTTTAGCCCCGCGTATGCGGGGAACACCAGTGGTACGCCATGTGCTATTCACACGGCGACGGTTTAGCCCCGCGTATGCGGGGAACACAGTATTTTGCGCGAGAGATTCCCAACCCATGACGGTTTAGCCCCGCGTATGCGGGGAACACGGTGTACCTCAGAGGCTCGCGTGGGCCAAAACCGGTTTAGCCCCGCGTATGCGGGGAACACCGTATTACGAGAAGTTGCGCGGCCAGGAAGTGCGGTTTAGCCCCGCGTATGCGGGGAACACGCACTCCAGGGCGGCAAGCAGGCCGGCATTACCGGTTTAGCCCCGCGTATGCGGGGAACACGAGTGGCAGCGAGTGGCAGCGAGTGGCAGGGTAGAGTGTAGCCGGTTTAGCCCCGCGTATGCGGGGAACACCGCAGACGGCGTAGTACGCCGCCGATATCAAGCGGTTTAGCCCCGCGTATGCGGGGAACACTTGCCAGCAGATGCAGGGGAGGTGCCTCGTGCCGGTTTAGCCCCGCGTATGCGGGGAACACGTGACAGGTATCCAAAATAAAGGGCCGCTTCGCGGTTTAGCCCCGCGTATGCGGGGAACACACCGGCTCGGAGAGTTCGTACCTCTCGCGGGCCGGTTTAGCCCCGCGTATGCGGGGAACACCAATCTCCCAGGTATCCCCACATACGACCTGTCGGTTTAGCCCCGCGTATGCGGGGAACACACGCTCTCTCCGTTCCTCAGCCTCTCCGCCTGCGGTTTAGCCCCGCGTATGCGGGGAACACGATCTGGTTGAGGAGTTTGACCACCCGCCAACCGGTTTAGCCCCGCGTATGCGGGGAACACGTCGAGAGAGCAAGAATTGCTAACTAGCTGACCGGTTTAGCCCCGCGTATGCGGGGAACACCTCCTAAACCTCTTCGATGTCCATCTGCCTATCGGTTTAGCCCCGCGTATGCGGGGAACACAAATGCTGAGATTGAAGACGAGAGCCAAAACGCGGTTTAGCCCCGCGTATGCGGGGAACACGACCTAGTTAAAACGCGCTAAGAAACTACCCCCGGTTTAGCCCCGCGTATGCGGGGAACACGTAAATTTGGGGTTCCATATTGTGTCCATTGCCGGTTTAGCCCCGCGTATGCGGGGAACACCATATTTCCCGCTTCGCCGCAGGCCCGCCTGCCGGTTTAGCCCCGCGTATGCGGGGAACACTCCTGGGTGTGTTCGAGACGCCCAGGGGCCACCGGTTTAGCCCCGCGTATGCGGGGAACACAAATGCTGAGATTGAAGACGAGAGCCAAAACGCGGTTTAGCCCCGCGTATGCGGGGAACACGATTACGTGGGCGGCATTCTTTCTCATGGCCGCGGTTTAGCCCCGCGTATGCGGGGAACACCAGCGCTCTCAAATGTGTCTAGGTCGTTGAGGCGGTTTAGCCCCGCGTATGCGGGGAACACGTTCAACCTGCGCCCCATTGACTGTGCGGTGACGGTTTAGCCCCGCGTATGCGGGGAACACTCTAATTACAACTACTTGTTTTTAAAGAACTTTTAGAGCCGGCAAGAATTTACCAATTGATTGGCATGTTTTTCTTCCTGCTATGTGGCGCTTTTTTGCTTATTTTCCGGCATAAAAGACACCAACCTCAAGCCATCGTAGTCGATTGGGGTGCGGCGATTTTTGCCGTAGGCGATAAAATCAAACCCCGATTCTGTATTGGTGGCCCAGGCCATAACAACATTACCGTCTTCTGCAAGCCCTTGCACCTGCTGCCAGATCATTTCGCGCACCCGTCGGGAAACATCACCCACATAGACGCCGGCACGCACCTCCAGCAGCCAGATTGCCAGGCGCCCGCGCAGCCTTGGGGGCACAGCCTCAGTTACCACTACCAGAAAACTCATAGCTTCTCCTGTCAGCCGCTTCTGTGTCCTTCATCTCCGAGGGATTCCGGCTCGGGAATCGCCGCTGGCTGCGCATCTTCAGGTGGTTGCGGCTTCTCGATATCGCCAGCGGCAAGTACATCCTCAATGGCCGGAATCAATTTTTTCAACAACTGAATCTCGCGAAAACTGTCCCTGCAGGCGATACGCACTTCTCTGTCGGATTGCTTTGGGTTGCGTGCGGCAATACGGAAAGCGAGGGGAACCACGGTTTCAAATTTAAACAGATCGGCAATATCGTAAACGAATGACAGCGGCTTGCCGGAGTGGAGAAAGCCGATAGCGGGAGCATAACC
This sequence comes from uncultured Microbulbifer sp., assembly GCF_947489355.1. GTDB lineage: Bacteria > Pseudomonadota > Gammaproteobacteria > Pseudomonadales > Cellvibrionaceae > Microbulbifer. The sequence continues at coordinate 13,670 of NZ_CANLDD010000046.1, forward strand.
AGCAGCGAGAATTGCCGCTTCGGTGACCCCGTACAGGCAGGAAGTGGCAGCGCTCAGACATCGATTGGCAACATCCCCCTTGGCCCAGTCCTTGGGATCATATTTTCTGCCGCGCCAATCCAACCCGTACTGTTTGGCTAATAGCTGGTACGTTTTACGTACCCGTGCGCCCTCGATACCACGTAATTGGTCCACACTGCGCCGCTCCGGTGCAGGCTCGCCAAAGCGCAATTCAAACATGCGTCGCACCACTTTTAGGCGCAGGCCGTCATCCAGTGCCAGTTGTGCCTGATAAAGCAGCTTGTCTGAGCGGGCACCGCCGGGTTGTCCTGCGGAGTAGAGCCGCACCCCGGCTTCCCCCACCCAAATCAGCAAAGTGCCGGTGGCAGCGGCCAGCTTGACTGCGGCATGACTGACGCGCGTACCGGGTTCCAGCATAATGCAGGCCACTGACCCCACGGGAATATGCTTGCGCTCACCGTGAACCTCGTCTATCACCACAAAGGCGCCATCACGCACATCGATACGGCCGAAATAAACGAAGATCATTGACAGACGTTCCTTGATCGGTATGGGCTTTAGAGGCATCCACGACATTTCTGCTACAGCTCCACGCCTGCTAAATGCGCCGTATCAACATCAGGCCACAACCGAATGCCTTGGCCGGGCCAATACCGGCATAAACTCTCTGCAGAAAAGTCTCGGGCTCGGTCACCAGAAGTTCGCCGCAATAATCCACAGAGCTGAATCCAGCAGCGCGATCTTTTTTCGGCAGGATATTCCAACGATAACCATAACTTTGCAGTTTGGAAGAAAGGATATCGAAGCCCATACGGGGGCCCCTGTCGATCAACCAGTGGTGCGCGGCCGCCTGGGAGACCTCTTGAAGTTGTGCCTCCATTTGTCCAGAGGCATAGAGGCCCGGCTGTGTATTGAGCAAGCGCTGTTTCAACTCCCCCTTACCGCCACTTTGATCCAACGAGTGGTTGCCGCACTGGTCCCGCAGCCAGTGGTATTGGGCATCCATCAGTACATCGTGGCGCTTGCTGCGGCCGCCACCAGCCGGCTTGCGCGAGATGGTGGGATTCGCACGCAGGCGGAATGTCAGCCGGTCTCCCTGCTGTAGATTCGGTCTAAAAAGCTTGGTTTCTACATTAAACAACGGGCTCTGCTCTGCCGGTTTTTCACGAGAGAGGAGGAAGAACACCGGCTGGTTGCGTTCACTCAGAAGCTGCTCACGCGCGGACTCCTCGCGAAACAGAAAGCGTTCGTCGCTTCTAAACAATTCCCACAGCATCTGGTGCATACCGTAGCTGTTATTTTTCAGCAGGGTGGCGAGCTGTGCCTGCACAGCGAGGCCCGAGGACAGTTGAATTCTGGATAGATACATTGCCGCTTCCTTATGACTGCCAGTAGTTTTCCAGGCGCGGTTGGAATTGCCAGCGCTTGCGGGAAAGTGGCTCATCCAGGCGGTTAAGCTGCTGCACTGCCTTGGCAGAAAACTGTTCGTCTTCTGCGGAAAACTCCTCGATGTCGCCCTCCCAGTAATACTGGCTGTGTGCATCCGCAGGCAGCCAGCGCGGCTGCCGCGCCCGTTCGGGATGGTAGTTGAGCAGGTCGGGAAGTTGGTATCCCTCGAAGGCCCCACGGAAATTGTCCGCATTGATCCGCTGTGCGGCAGTAGGCGCGGACAGGGGGAAGGCCTTGCGTCCCAAATAGAGATGAAATTTGGGGCGGGCCAATGCCTGGGCCAAGTCCTCCAGGGGCCAATGTGCCTGCGCCATAGCCTTAATGGCCACCAGTGCTTGGGCATCGGCAATGTATTCCCGCTGGGACAGAATGGTACCCAGGCGTTCGCGACCCACCACCAGTTCATCACGGCGGGTGCGATAAAGGAATTTGCCGACGCTATCCGGAGCCTGGGCCGTATGGTAATCCTTTGCCAGAGTGCCCCGGCTCAATACCTTCACCGCTTGGCGGTAGCCGTTTACCAGTTCCAATTGCAGCGCTTCCTGCACCCGCTCAATACCCAATGCCGCCGCCAGCAGCCCCGTAATCGCGGATTTCCCCGGATAGTGGGCACTGTGCCGGGATTCACCGACCGACACTTCCCCCCAGGACGCCATGGCGCCGTAGAGGCGAAATACCAAGTATTCCATGCCGCCCCCTATTCGCTGACAAAAGCCAGCAGTTCCTGCAGGCTGCCATCTCCACTCACGGCATTCAGGGTATAACGGCTGTCTGCGCAGAGGCCATACACCTTGTCAAAATTCTGCAGCTGCTTTTGTAGGGCATTGATGGCTTCCTGGGCGTAGTCTTCGCTATCGCGATCCACGGGTTTTAAATAGGCGGCGGTGAGGGCGCGCGGTTGCTGGTCACCGGCCTCGGCCAGTGCATAGGAAGCATAGGCGCGACTGGCATAACTATTTTGCTTGCCAGTGGGAGATACCTTGAGAGCCGTTTCTGTCAGAGCCGCAACGGCACGGTCAGCCAGCCCCTTATCCCCCCCCAGGCTGTCGATCAACTGTTCCTTGTTAATACAGAGATAGGAATAGAAGAGTCCCGCGGCAAATCCCGCTTCCCCCAAGTGCGCCGCGCCGGCATCTTCGCTGCGGTCATTGAGGTCATCCACCGCGGTAAAGTAATCGTCCTCAATGACTACCGAATGCACCGACAGCGCATGGGCTACCTGGCAGGCGGCCTCCACATTGTGACTGGGCTTGGCGGCGAGCATACGACCGAACAGGGCAATATCCACTGCCATGTTGTCATGACGCAAGAGATCCAGGTCGGCTTTTTCTGGCTCACGAGCCTCTTTTGCCAGCGTGTGTAAAAGATCATCAATACTCTTTTGCTCGGCAACACTGAGGTGAACCAACTGTTCAATTTCCAGGTCCGCGCTGGGGTCGTTTTTGTCTGGTTTTTTCAATTTGCCGAACTGTTCGGCAATTTTTTGTGCCCACTGTTTTGCTTTCTTCTCGGCTACGCCCAGGTTAAGCAACTTCTCATAGGCCACGATGCCCTGGCGCTTGCTGCGGGTGCCGAGCAAATCAATCTCTTTACCCAGAGCTTGCTGGAACAATTCCGAAGTGCGCCAGTGGCGCTTTAAACTCTGAGAGGAGATACGCAGGCGATCACAGCCCCCCATTTTGGCAGTTTTCGGCCGTCCCAGGTCATCACGGTTGAGATTGGCTGGCGGGTAGGCGGTCAGCAGATGCAGTTGAATAAAACGGCTCATGATTCTCTCCTTGTTTTGATACGATAAATTCGACCATTTTTCTTACTTCCGTTTTCTTTTCGCAGGTTTAACGGAAGGCCAGGGAGTTACCTTGCAGAGACAGTGGTAACACCACTGACGAAGCCTCCCAGGGTCTTTACCTTGGTAAAAGCACAATCCTCGGAAGCAGGCGGTTCAGGAACGCGTACCTGTTTGTGACCGGCATCGGTAGCAGCCTCTGCCGTATCACCCGGAAACCCATTCAGTGGCCTGTTATTACTCAGTTAAACCGGCGTAATAATCAGAGGCCCAGCGCACGGCCAGACGATCCTGTACGCGCCGGGTTGGTGTGGTGCGCCTTTCCCGCTGCCAGTGCAATAGATCATTGGCCAGGGCGGCGATATCCACATCCCCTTTCAAGAGAGCCAAAGCCCGCACCAAACGTCGGTAAAAATCTGTGAGGTCGCGACTCTTCTGCAGCTGGGAAAAACGCAACTCGCTCATTGCCGGTTTGCTACTACCCTCCCGGGAGGTAGCCAGGTAATGGGCAAAGGACTTGGGTGGGGCACTCGGCTTATCCGTCTTTACATGGGCAACCAGGGTCGCCACCAATGCGGCATCCTCAAGCGGAATATCTCCATTATTCTGCCAGCACTCTGGCATGGCCTGCAAAAAGCGGACAAACGTCGGGGTGGGCACGACATCCATGGGCTCCACCGCGCGTCGCAATCGCGCCCTGTCTCCGTGACCGCCCTTATCATTGAGTCCAGTGTGCCAGTCGCGCAATCTTCTGACCTCCTCCCTGTTGAGATATTGATACCCTGCCATCACACTCCCTCCCGTTGCTCAACTTTAGCGGCACTATCCAGTGCTTTTAAGCTGCCTAACCGTTGCAGCTTACCTTTTAATAATCGGCGCGCTTTGGTGATACGCTTCATATTCATATCCTCGGCAACGCCGTCCAGCACCCAGTGGTCAAATACATTTTTAGCGGAGTGCCGGAGCGTCCGGGCCCAGTCACCGGCAACTTGCGCAGGCAGAAACGGGGGCTCTGTCGGTGGTTGTGACAATAGCTTCAGCAGCCGGTAATATTCCACTTCTGTTTCTTGCCAGAAATGTTGATCAATCAAGGAAAAATCCCCCTTGGCCTCCTTGGGGCTGGCATACCAAGCGGTTTTGACACCATAGCGCAGCTCTTTGACTACCTCTTTTGCTGCCTGTACTAGCTGCCCCACCAACTGGATAAACTGTTCCCGGTAACTCTTATGGACATGTATCACCGGCATCTGTTGTTCATACCAACAGCGGGCTTTCATATTGTCCATGTCATAGCCAAAGCTCCACAGTCGCTGATCGGAATCTCCAGCCAGTACTTCGAGCACCTCTCCGTACTCCTCGTTAAAATGATTGACGACTTTGCTGGCCTGATCCCCATTGGACGCATCTTTCCACAGCAAACTGAGCCAATGACGGTAGCCCAAGCCACCCTGCTGTCCTTTTAGGCTGAGTGGTGGGTTCTTTTTCTTGGGATCATGACGGTAAGGGGTCAGGGGATGCAGCCAGGGGCCCTCGTAGTTGATCCCGTAATTCTTGGTGATAAAGTGGCTGATGCGTTCTACGGAGTCCTCTCCACAGAGATCACAGGGGCCAATAGGCAGTGCGTCGAGGTTAAGACGAATCCTGCGGGGCATGGCCCAATACATTTGCAGAGAGTGGGTATCCTCGGGAAACGTGGGGGTTCCGGTCTTATCAGAAAGGCGGGTGGGAGCCAGCCAGGGAAAAACATTGCTATCGTTGCTATCCGGTCTCGAAGCCAGCTCCTCTTCCGGGAGCGTATTTAGCCAGAGCTTGCTCCATAGGCTACTGTGCGCCTGGGCGGGCAGCAACAAAGTGGTCAAGGGGCCGCCACCGCGCAGGCTGGTTCTGTGCCCCGATCCACCCGAGGGTGCATTGATTTGCAGGGTAAAAAGCGCGCTGGCGGCACAGCTGGGACAGATACCCTGTACCTGGTGACGCTTTACAAAATGATCCAGGTTGTCTTTGCAGGTTTTATTGCCGGGCGCTTCAATAAGCAGAGTCGCAATGGGCTTTACTTCTCCCTGGGCGAGCTGCAGATCCTGCATAAAGGCGGGGCCAGAAGGCACTATTAATTCAAAGGCATCGGCGTAGCTTTCAAGCTGTGCTTTGAGTCGTTCTGATGGTGGAGGCTCAAGACAGAACTCCCCCCAGCTTTCGGTATCTTCAGGGACGAATGCCGTTTGTAACAACCCGATCAAAAACTGATATAGGGCACCGCGAAAATCCGGGCGCACTGTGGCGATATCCACTACCGGGTTGTCCCGCTCGGCAATCTGCCAGGGGGCTATTTTTTCCCTCAACCCATTCTGCCGAATGATTGGCAGCCAGGGGTCCTGAATTAAGTTCATCTTTTCTCCCTTTCAGAGAACCTTATAACGAGAAAGTACACAGCAATTAGATGGATATCGTGACTTTGTTGAATAAAAGATCTTTCTGTCGGCCTGTCCTTAAAGAACTTTACACATAAGAACAATTGAGAAAACTAAAACTAACGCAACTAATGCGCTCGAAGAGGGTGATAACTTGTTCAACTCTGCAACCAATTTTTCAATCTGCATACACTTCTCCTGATTTCCTTGTGACTCACGCCATAATAAGGAGGAAAATTGAAAAGTAAAGTGTACACACTTAAAAGAAATGCCTTATAATTCAAAAAATAGGTTAATAACTTGTTAAGAGAGGTAGATAAATACGACATAGGCTAAATTGACCCCGTTCTACGCACTCGCGTAGTTGAACCGTGTACACACTTGTTACACACTCCGCTTCCCTGCTCTCGCAGGGCACCCTATCCATTATTGGATAGGGTTTATCCCCATCCCTTTACTGGGCAGTAGACGCTTCTAATATTTGCAATTAAAGGCAGCAGCGCTACCCACTTCAAAGCGGGTATTTGGCGCCGCATTCGCTGAATTTCTACTTGCCACTTTGCCGGTATCAGTGGCTCAACCTTACGCCACTCTTCTACAGGTAAACTAAGCTGGCTCAAGTGCCAGGCATCTTTTTCATTTTGCGCATAGGGCAACAGCTGGTCGCCCTCCACCCTGACAAGTGCCACCGTAACCGTTTCCCTCCCCAGGCGTGTGGGAATATTCACATCCTCATCCCAGCCGCCGCTGTTGGCCGCACTTTTCCGGCAATAGCCACACTCCAGTGCCAGAGCATTAAAAATGCCCATGCTATGCTGAGACTTTGCTTCGCCCTCAGCAGTCAAGCTTCTCTGCCGTAGGGGTTCAGGAATTTCCCTTGCCTGCGCACCATAAACACTCTCCACAAGCAACCGTGCATCTTCAGGCATGCGGAAACCCCCACGCTCCTGCAGAATCAATGCAGCGCGCCAGAGCTCACCCACATTGGGATAAACCGCCTGAGAAGCCGGCAGGCAGCTTGCCAGCCAATCCGATGAGTGAACTTGACGGGCATCCGGGGTGAGAAGATAGAGACGGGGCTGCGCCCGCTGCTCTTCACCTGCGTCCAGGGGCTTGCCGTCAGTATCCCGAACATGCCGCTGCAAGCGACCCGCGCGCTGGATCAGCAAGTCTATAGGTGCAAGGTCACTGATCAGCACATCAAAATCCAGGTCCAGGCTCTGCTCCACCACCTGGGTAGCCAGTAAAATTCGGCCTTGGCGATGCCGGCCTGTGGATGTTTTCCCGTATTTTTCCAGCACTGCTGTCTCAATTTCACGGCGATCAATCATCGCATATCGGCTGTGGAAAAGGTCTAGCTTTTCAGAACGAATACCCTCAGTGCGGAGCAAACGCTCATACGCTCGGTGTGCATCCTTAACACTATTGCGAATCCAACAGACACAATGCCCTTCTCCGCTAAGACTGGCAATAAGTTCAAGGGCCTGCTCTTCATCAGCAAGCCGCTCCACCGCAACATACCGCCTGACGGCTTCCCGGGTATTCACAGGAATTTCACGCAGCCCTGAAGCATCCTGAAGCGTGAATAACGGATACTCTGTCCTGTTCAGCTGAACAGACCCCTCCGCCTGGCTGCCCTCGGCAAATGCACAGAGTAGTTTTTTCCTGAATTTTTGTGGCAGCGTTGCCGACAGCAATATACAGCTGCCGCCCTGGGCTGCGTGGGCTCGGATCAGTACTGCCAAAAGTTGCCGCATATAGGGGTCGAAAGCATGTACCTCATCAACCAACAATACCTTGCAACTCAACCCCAAAAGGCGCAGCGATTGGTGCCGCGCCGGCAAAATGCCCAGCAGCGCCTGATCAATGGTGCCAACTCCTACCTCAGCGAGTAGGGATTTTTTTCGACTATCCGCCAACCATTGGTTGCAGTAGGCGCTTGCGGTGCCATCCTCACGGTCATGCTGAATATCCCGCTGTTGCTCAGATAGCATTATCGATTCGACAAATTGTTGATTTAGCTTTCGTGCACTGTGGGCAAGCACCAAAGAAGGGTTGGTTTGTTTTTTATAGAGTGCCTTGTAGCTATCGGCCATGCGCCTGTACATGGCATTTGAGGTGGCCATAGTGGGCAACCCCACAAAAATGCCATTAGCCAACCCCTGAGACATCAGGCGATGACAGAGCACCATGGCTACTTCCGTTTTCCCCGCGCCTGTCACATCCTCCAAAATCAGGAGCTGTGGATCTACTCCAAGAGGAACCTCTGCAGCCAGCTTCTGCAGAGGTGTAGGCTGCTTGATAAAGTTAAACTGCTGTCGGATGCTGGCAAATGGTTCAACACTTGCTTTGTCGAGAAAGGAGTGCTCTACCGAATCTTGCGCTTTATTTAAAGCAACCTCTTCCCAATACTCGGGCAGTGCCATAGGGGATGAGCGATAGGGGAAGTGTTGGCGGTCCGAACCGATCCAGTCGGCCAATACGGCAATTCCTGCCAACTGCCAGGAGAGCCGTTTAAAGTCGGTACTTTCTATATTTATAAGAGGCTTAATTTGAGGAGCAAAAAGTGCATAACTTTCACGCACAAAACTTGTCGCCGCCTGCTTATCTTCTTCGAGAAAACAGTTTATTGCAGCCTTTGTGATCGACTTATCCGGCGGCTGGCCGTGGTGACCAAACACCGTCACCAGCCATCTACGTATTTTCGTTTGATATTGGCGGTCGAATAAATCGCTCAGCTCCCCTGTAAGATACTTTTGCCAAAGAGCATAGCCTAGTGAATCATGTCGAATCCTATGATCGGCGCGGTTCTCAGGTGAAACAAGATAGGAAGGTAGATTTGGAACCATTCCCTGGAAGGAGCGGGCAAACTTGCCCAGGTCATGCAAGCTAAGCAAGAAACAGAACCAGCTTCTCAGCCAGTTTGGCTCGACTCGCAAGGAGCGAGATAACCTCAGGCAGAGTTCCCCTCCTGGTTCCAGTATCTGCCAGCCTACTGCCGCCACGTCCAGGCTGTGGAAGGGCAATAGATGAAAGCAACTATCTATGGCATTACTTGACTTACCAGCTTTCCCCCAATAGCGAAAATAATTTGGGAAATTTCTATTCACCGAATAATGTCCAAGTTACTACATAGGCCCATGTAAAGGATACAGCCACTTCTTGGGAAAATGAATCCGCACGTTTCTGTTTTTCTTGACCATTTAGTTTCAAACAATAATTACAGTCTTATTATACAGTAAGTAAATTCACTCACCACCTCATAAACAACGCATTTGAGAGCCGAACACCCCTCGTTTATACGATGCGGTTGCTGGGTCTGTCCATGACAGTTTGCATCTTATCATTTGAAGTTTTGTTAAAGCTCTCTTCATTATATGAATAATATCGGATAACGCTGCTGATATTTTCGCCAACGCCTCGCTCCCAGGAAATGTATACGTGGGCGAAGTAGGTATCAGCGTCAAGACCACTGACGATTTTCTTATGCTTCCAAAGCTCCAAACCGTGAATTAAAAGCATCGATTTTAATCTTTACTTTAAGTGCTCACATGCTCTTAATCGAAGCTTCCGTCTGCAGATAACCCGCTTTCCAGCTATCTGAACGATCACGGCATACAGAGAGTTTCTGTCGATTATGGTTAACAAGAGTAGATCTACGCCTACTCACAATACTTGGGGGCGTTCATTTAGCATTGCTAGTCGAAGATAGTACGCCGTTCCGCTGCCACTATTACTGTAGCGAGGCCTATAGAGTCTATGTCCTTTATACCTGTGATCCAACCTTGAGGGCGGCAGTTGTAAAACAGCACAAGGAACAGATGCACCGTAGCAAAGGGGAACGAAAGCTTCTGTTCTATTTTCTTGCAGTATTTCGGCTGATAAGGAAAAGTGTGTGCAGATTATCCCTGTGGGCGTGATATTGCGGCAAAAGATGAATTCGAGCGGAGCAAGAATTTAGGACGCAATGATATGTTCGGTTTGTGGCGTATCCAGGCAGGGGGATTCCGGAGAACATCAGAATTTTCGCCGAAATCGAAAAGATCAGCCGTCTATTACGAAAGCCCATTGACGTCGATGTAGGAGATGTTTCTGGCGTTTACTGTTCGGCTATCTGAGGGGCGCAGAATTTAATTTTCAAGCTGAATTTTTCTCCATAGTTAAACGCCAGAGGGCTATATTTTTAAGGTTTATGCTTATATAATTGACAATAGAATTTACTGAGTCAGACCTTTTGATATGATGATTCGTTGTGTTAAATGTGAGTCCAGAGCAGTTATCACCAGTAGCAACAGGGTAGATCCAAAACTCACGCAATTATATTGCGCCTGTAAAAATCAGGACTGCGGCCACACCTTTGTGTGTGACCTTGGTTTCTGTCGCACCATCAGCCCGCCAAAAAACGACCAGCACGCATTACTTAAAAACTTGTTAATGACTTTGCCGACAAAGGATCGTCTGGCTTTGTTAGAGTCAGTAAGTAAGCATTAGCTATTCACAACGTGCCAGCCTGCAGCCAGTTTTATCGTGTGTGGTTGTCAGAAAAAAGCTTTTCGCGAAGGCGCGATCTTTCACTTGGCCGAACCGAATATCAATCAGATAATCTACGATGTGTCGGAGTATCTGGACGTCTTGCAAGCCGCCTACCGCAATGAGTCTCTCATTGGCCGTCCTACGCATCCTTTTATATTGCCCATGCCTCAATCATCCCACAACCTGTCACTGACCCCGCGCCACCCCGGCGCGCGCAGTCAGCCCCACGCCTCGCCTGCGGTCTTTATGTGTCGATTTTGACTTATTGGCGATGGGTGGTTTAGGCCAGGCACGGCGGGGGCTACATGGGGATTGGAAGGGGCTTGCGGGCGACGCAAAACGACGCACGATCAAGGGTAAGGAGAGAGAGGAACCGGGGTGCCGCGAGGGCACCCGTAACTAATGGTTCAGTGGCGCACAATTCGGGGAGACAGGGGGATATTCACTTCGGGGTTTGGCTTTGCACTGGGGGACAGGGTATGCAGCACGGAGAGTGCGGCGGCGTAGGTGTGTCCACATTCCACATCCGTGCACTGGAAATAGATTTCACGGTATAGCGGCGTGATCTGCTGACTGGTGCGCGCTCTCGCCTTTGCACCACAGTGGGGACAACAGAGGCCGATACGCATGGGGGTTGTGTCTATTACCGGCTGGGATTTAGTCTCGTTGACTTGCTGGGTTTCCATCACTGTGCCCTTGATCGGTTATTCACAATAATAGTACCTGTTGCATCTGTGGTGGGAAGTCGTACCTACAAATATTGGCGTTTTTTACAAGGCTATCAAATCATTGACCATAGAAATTATGATCCAGGCATTGATACACCTACTCATTTAGGTAAGCGGTACGTGAATCAGTTTGTTCTCAATACACAGTCACAGAATCGGCACTCCATGTTGGTAAAAACATATAATCTATGCCGGTCATGGAGCACCGCAAATTACTAAACCTGGATGAATGCCACGGCTAAGTCTGACAATGAAGCCAGTTCGGAAAACTGGACAAGCCCGCTTCCGCGTCTGCGCGCATACGTTTGAGCTGTCCATCAATAATGTGCAAGAACGCCACTTTTGCCTCCCTGGGTGCATCCAAATTCAGCGCACACAGCGCCAAGCGGATATCATCTAACTCTTGAATTAGACGTTGACGGCATAGCTCAAACGCCGCTATTTCTGCTGCCGGCGCATGGACCGGTCGATTATCATGATTCGGCATAGTTCCAAAACTCCTTTTTCCGTTGTAGAGTGTTATTCCATAACGCCTATTAGTCGTCGTATTTGATGCGAAAGAAAAAGGAAATATCCATGAAATTTGTTTTACTTTTTATATCGATGATGCTTCCACTGTCAGTATTAGCCAATCCTGTTCCAGACTTTCCTTTTGTAATAGTCACGGAAACGGCACAGGAAAAGGTTAAACCAGATTTGGCAAGTATAAGATTCGAACTCATCGCTTACGAAAAAGACTCTGAAAAAGCAATGGCGTCACTGACAAGGTCAAGCGTTAAAATGCTGGAGCTACTTAAAGAGCATGACATTTCGGTATCACAGTTGGAATCAACACAGATCGACAAACGCACCAAACGGGCAAGAAAGGAAGGTGTTTACGATTTGGAAATTTTAGGCTATGAGGTTGAGCAGAGTTTTACCCTAGAACTGAACACCCTAGAAAAGTATCCTGCCATTATTAACGCCTTGGTTAGCATCGACGGGATTCAGAAGGTTAATGGATTTTTTGAAACTTCGAAGAAAGAGCATTATAGGGATAAGCTGATTGTTGAACTTAGCCAAAAGACACGGAAGAAAGCAGATACACTTGCTCGCGCTCAATCCAGAGAAGTAAAAAGTGTTTATGGTATAACTACGGAAGGTCACTTCGGACAGGCGTATGCGATTTTCTCCTTAGAATACAGTCCTACAATGTCTGCTATGGTAGGATCACCTGATTATTATGGCATGGATTTGATTATGGCAGTACCGGAATACATCAATGTACAGCAAAGAATTACAGCTATATATGAACTGAAGTAGTTGCAGTGCTCAGGCCGGCCTTTCACCGGCTCGGGCTTTTCCCTACTTGGATGGCTGGCTAAACGCCGGCATGGCTTGCTGTAGCACCCAGGCTTCGGATTGAGTAACGTTGGCAGCGATACTGTTGTGCCCTGTGCCTTCCGGGCTGGACATAGCGGCAACCAGTTTGGGTAGCATGTATTCGAACAAGGGATTGTCGAATCTTGCTTTCAGAGCACGAACAAGACGTGCCGAGTGATCAATGTCTTCCTCCAAGTGCCTGGAGACGTATCTGATAACAGCTCGGGCCTCGATAAACTCCCGCGCCTCTTTGGCAGACATAAGGCGGTAGGCCACGATGTCCTTTTCATGGTCGGCGTGATCCCAATCCCCGAGGGGCAAATCAAACGAGTCGCCGGCAAATACCGCCAAATCCGTGCCCTGGCGCAGACGAACGGCGATTGGGGTATCTGGCTCAATTCCTGCTGGAAGATCGCCAGTCTCATTTCCAGTAAATTTTGTCCATTCGGGAATCTCGGCCTTTGGGGGCTGGGCAGTTTTGGAGGATTGGGTACTTTCTAATTGGATTTCCATAGTCAGATCCTTTTAAACATGGGCTCAGCACCTGCAGCCCTGATGGTTACCACTGGGCGAATGCGCCGAAGCGCGAGAAAAATCACTCAAAGCTATTGTTGTTTACTTATGCGCCACCAATGCAAAGCCCCGCCCCCTGCGAATCAACTCACCACTGGTTAGCAGGGAATCGAACACGGGTTTCACCACCAGATTCCCGCCGCGTACCATCCGGTTGATTTTGCGCAGCACCGGGCGCTGGCCGAACTCACCGAGCCGGATACGGGCACCCCAGGCCGATTTCTCCACCCCCTGCACAATGCGTTTGCCGGGATCGTTGTAATCGACCGGGAGAAAATCTGGCTCCAGGCATTCGATGCTGTAGGGGATTGCTGTCCGGTGCTTCAAGCCCGGCACACTGCCCTGCAAATGACGCAGCAGGGTTTCACCATCGCGCAACCAGGTATTGCACAGCAGCCGCTGGGTTTTGGCCCAGCTAAACTGCCGGGTACACTCCGGACGCTGCGCCCACTCCCGATACAGCCCGTTCATCCGGGCGGCGAGGTCATCGTGGATTTCCCCATCCCAGGTTTTGGGCTGGAACTCCACATCGATGCCCCGCGGGCCCACCACGTTATTGACCAGGGTGGTGAGAATGCCGAAAGCAAAATCATGGTTTTGCTCCAGGTGCCGGGCCTGGCCGCGCAGGGTTTCCACATCCCCCTCGACAACCAGATCCCCACTGCGGTTATCTATAGGGTTTTTACGCAGGCGACTGGGCTTCGCGGCCTCATAGGCAGCGGCAATCCGCAGGGCCCGTCGCGCCTGCACCCGGCGCAGGCCGGCCTCGGGCGAGAAAAACCCGATAACAGGATCCAAGGTATTCATTAGCAAAAGTTCGCGTAGGCGGGCCCGCGGCGTTTGCCGGCAGCCTGTGACTGTTCCTGCAGCAGGCGCCGCTCCCATTCCTGGCGTCCGGCGCGGATCTCCTGCAGGTTTTCTGTAGTAAACTGTCGCCCGTTAATGACGGTGGTTTTTCCGGCGAGCACGTCTATTTCGGCCTGAATATACAGGTCGACCATAGCTTGAGCAGATTGAGACATTTAACTGTCCAGTAGGGAACCAACAGGCTGCGCTGGCCGCCGGGCTTTTTTCACGGCGGGCTTGGGCTGTTCGGATGAGTGATTGATTTCCGGTTCGCTAAACAGGGTGCGCTGGCCGAGGCGGGCTTCAATGGCCGACCATTTCGCTTCCGTTTTTTTGTGCATATTCATGGCATGGGCGGCGTGCAGGGCGTAGACCTCGGTATCCAGGCCCTCGTTGCGCTTGCCCGGGCGCGGTTGCCATACCAGTTTGCCGCGGTGCTTTTTACTGGGCGCTTTCACTTCCGCCGTGACCTGCGCCCAATAGTCCTGCCGAACCTGCTTGCAACTGTGCATATAGGCGCTGGTACCCAGTAGCCGTTTGGCGATCAGATCCTTGGCCTTGTGGGTGCCAACGATATAAATACGCACCCCGTGACGGTCCGCCTTGGTGCGCCGCTTGGGATTTTTATAATCCACCGGTCGGGGTTGGGTAAAAATTTCCTTGCTGCCAAAATCATGGCTGTCGCCCTTGATCGCCATTACCAGCACACCGCGGTATTTCTTATCGCGTGTTCTGACCCAGTGATACACCGCATTGCTGGTGCTGCCATCAGAGGCATCAATACTCACCGCCGCCGCGCGAATCTCGCCGAAACGTTCGTGCTTGAAACTCTGGAATACCAGTTTGTCCAGGGCACCCCAGCAATCGTCACGCTTATCGGCGGTATCACCGTCGATCTCGCCCCAGTACAGTTGCCAGCTTTCTTCGTTGCGACCAAATACACGAATAAGGATGGCCAGGCGGTCGTGCTGAACATCAATGCCGACGGTTACCAGCAGGCCACCTGCAGGACAGGAGAGTTCCGGGTAATCCTCGGCGGCTTCGCAGAGTTTTTCGTGATCGAGTAATTGGTTGGCGGCGTATTGATAAGGCCGACCCAGTTTATTGTTCTGGAAAACAATCCGCGCCGATTCATCACCACTCTCGGCCTCATGCTCCGCTTCCAGATAATCCCGCACAACCTCTGCCAGACCGGTACCGGGGATACAGACATAGAGTTCCGATAACTCGTGGAACGTCTCTATGGGCTCTATGTCATCCGGCTCAAAACCTTCGCTGCACTGGGTCTTGACCCAGCCCGCAAACCCATCGCCACTTTCGCGCGCGGTTTTGCAAGTCTGCAGAATATTCGCCTGGCGGCGGTAATCGTCCCAGGCACTGCCACAGTGGGGGCAGGTATAGACTGCGGTCTCCGGCTGGTGCAGGCCGAATACCGGGTGCGGGGTTCCACCCTCTTTTTGAAGCCAGCTGACATTCTCCCAATCCAGCACATGGGATTCATCGCAGTCGTGACAGGTCACCGGCAGTACACGCATCGTACCAAGCCGGGTGTAATGCTCTACTTGAGATAAGTCCGCAACAGCGGGGGTGCCGCCAATAATCAATTTTTTATTGCGCATGCGCTTTAAGCGTTCGCGCAGATGGCGAATGGCATCGCCCTGATCGCCGACATCCTTATTGGTATCGTCCGGCTCCTCCACATAGCCGCGCCGGGCGGTGGTGGATTTCACATTGGAAATAGAATTGGAGCCCACCGTGCGCACTTCGCCGCCGGGGAATTTCTTGCGCGTGACCCGGCTGCCCCCTTTGCGACTGGTGGTGACATCAATCACCCGGCTCACTGCCGGTGATCCCTCAATAATCAGCACCAGCTTTTCATCCATAAACAGCCGCCCCTTCTCATCCTTGGGGAACAGCATCAGGATTCTGGCCGGATCCGTAACGGCACATTTACAGATATCCGCAGCCAGCAACACGGTCCAGCCGATCTGCGCCGCCTTTTGCATCACCACCATCCACGACACCGAGCTATCCAGGGCATGCATCACGCCCCAGAAATAGGGTACATACTCCACCCGGTAATAACCGGCGTTGTCGCTGTCTTCTGACGGCAACTTTATATTGTCTGGCAGCCAATCAATCAGCGGGATTTTAGGCAGCGGTATCCAGGTTTTCCGTATCTCCTTCACCAACCGTTGCAGGTTCGACCTCGTAACCACCAATAGCTCGGAGAGCAGCGTCAATGTTTGGCTGTAGGGGTTCACGATCAACGGTAATGGCATACTGACTCTCGATGGCGATAACAATGCTATCCACCGCGCCCGGAAATTCATTCTTCCCGACGCTGGCCCATTCGGTCATCGCCTTGCGGACAGACTCAATATCGACAATTAATTGATCCTGGTGGTACAACTCACGCATTTTTAACTGTGCGTTGGCCTCAGACTCCAGGGCCTGGGCCAGGTCGCGACGGTTGCGGGCATCACTGGCCAGGCGACCAGCGGCTTCAGTACGCAACCGCTCACGGTAAGCTTGCAGCCAGACGCCATAAGTCGCGCCTTGCGGCAGTACACCGGCCTGCACATGCTTGGCAATGGCCGGCTGAGAGGTGCCCACCAGCCGTGCAAACCCCGACTGGGTTGCCTGATCATCAAGACAGATAGACTCAGCCAAGGTATAACCCCCTATGAAATTTCAGGTTGCTGTTAAAAAAGCAGGGTCCGAATTCCCCGTGAGCATGGTTTCTCAGGAGGACCCGTTGGCACCGAGATCAACCTTGAATAAACCTTGAATAAACCTTGAATAAACCTTGAATAAACCTTGAATAAACCTTGAATAAACCTTGAATAAACCTTGGAATCACCGTTGGCGGGCACTGGCTAGTGCCCTGTCCATCGCTTTGCCCAGCTCGGGTAACAGATGCCGCTGCGCTATGCCCTCGGCGATCTTGAAAAACGGAAAGCGCTTGCGGTAATTGGGTTTCTTCTTTACAAAGATAAGAATGGGCCGCACAGAGCGGCGGCGCTTGTAGCCCACCCGCTGCCATACACCCCAGGTGCCCTCGATCTTGCCGACAAAGTAACCCTTGGTGATGCCTCTCTTGGCTTTACTGCGACGGCTACCGGTGGCGTTCTGCATAGAATCCGAACTGGCCCGCACCTGGGACAGGATCTTGCTGTAGGTGCCAGCGGTGATATTGCCGTGTTTATTGAGCTTGGCGCCTTCCCCCGGCACAACATACATGCCCGCAGGCAGTAGGCCGGCATAGCGCAGCGCGCGCTCGAAACGTTTCTCATTGCGACTGGTGCCGAATATCGCAGGAGCAAGGTACTTACTGGGTGCGGTGCCCTTGGTGGCCTGATCGCGGATATACACTCTGGCAACGCCGGTATGCTTGGTGGCCTTGTCCACCAGTACAGCGTTCAAGGTCAATCGGGTTGGGTTGACAAATACCCGCCCCATCACCGCACGCGCTTCACCGCAAATCCTAAATGCCACGTTGTTCAGTGCCTGCGCACCGGCATAGGGCAACTGCCGCTGTAACACTCTGGATGCACGGTCAAACTGCGAGGCATCCAGAGCGACACTGACTTTCATCAACTTTTTCCTTGTTCCAAAAACAAAAAGCAACGCTTCTACTAGCGTTGCTTTTACCAGCCAACAAAGGTTAGTTAAGAACCATATTTGACGATTGAGAAGAATCATAACAAATACCATTCTTACAAGCTTTGACACGATATTGATATGAGCCAGAACCAAGGTTATTCCACGACATCCATGGAGTACTGCCACTTGTGAAGTATGTAAACTCTGTCCAATCCTGATTATTAAATTTAATTGAAACTGCATATCTATCAGCACCAGATACTGGCCCCCAATCAACATAAATATGAGAACCAGAAACAGTTGTAATAGGCGTACTGGGGGTTTCCAGCTTAAATACTTCTGCTTCAATTGTTATTTTGTTTGATATCATTGAAGGTTCTGAACAGCCTGCATTATTACACGCAATAATTCTATATATTCTATCGCCGGAAATCTGATTGTCCCACGACATTACAGAAGATGTCTCTGGTGATGGGGAATAGCTGTAGTCAGTCCAATCTTCGTTGTTATATTTTACGGCTATTTTATAGGCAACATCACCAACATCCTCCCATCGAACAGTAATACTGCTGCCTGATGCTACTGCAACAACCCATGCCGGCGGCAATGGGATAATAGGGTTAGCAAGTTCGTAATCAATGGAAAGTGTATAGGTTGCATGTAAGAAACCTAAGCATCCAATCACATCAAAGCTACAACTGAAATTACTCATGCGTCTCAAATTAGAAGAGATATCAAGCTTTAAATTATGCAGGTCTATGCCTTCAAACCCAGGGACAACATGAAGATTCTCTCCTATCCCTATAAGATCGTTAGGGAAGCCTACAAATACACCTGACTCTCGCGAAAATCCGATAATACTTGAAGGTAAACCTGGAGAAGTTCCTTTTACTTCTAAACCATACCACCCTTGCAGTATTCCGTTTGGTAATGCCTCCGTGTTTCTCTCAAAGTCATATCCTATTTTTAATGATTTAATTATACTGCCTTCAGGCACATTACAGCTTTCCGAATTGTAAGTTGAATTTTTTTTGTCGTATTTAGGGTTTTCTTGATAATTCCATCGTATGGGTGGCCGAGAATCGGAGGTACGCAATATCTTACAAGTCTGGGTTTCAGCGCTTACCGGCCCAGTGAAAAGGAGCATCAGAGCAATAATTGAAAAAAAATTAGTTGCAATCGCTGCTAATGGATTATATTTTAACATCACAAATTTCCCTTTAAATAATCAGCCTGAACTCAGGCTATTGCATCATATCCCAATATTTATTTTTAACCCACCGCACCCGCAATGGGTATCTGAATCTTTTTGCTTTTGCCATCTTCATCAGTCATTGTGAGCTTGCGGACAGCAACCTGAATGGAGCTGTCTGTAACGCGTACAATAACGTTTAGCCTTAGCTGGCATTGCAACTACACCTACTACGTCTGTACCACTCGTGCTACCGATTCCAGTTCACCCAGCAACTGCTGGAACTGGCTATCGTACCAATGGGCCTGCGTTTCGTTGGGATTGCTGGGGCTGACCAGATTACAGCCGTAGCGCGCGCCTTTCCCGGTAATGCATTTAAACCGCTTGGTGCCCTTGGTTTTGGATTGACGGGACCGTACCTCCAAGTAGCCCAGGTCAACCAGAATCTGATTTGCCTTGCGAGCCGACAGCACCGAGTGGTGGCGCCTGAGCAGTTCCGACAGGGAATGGTGTACGCCTTGGCTCTCGGAGTAGTCCGGCAGGAACTGCATATCCTGGTTACGCTGCTCGCCGAACTTCTTGAGCATGGTCAGCTTGGATGCGTCGTCGGGCCGCAGAGTGTCCACAGCTAGTTCGAAAATCCACCTGTCATTGGCGGCTGCTCTTGTAGTCCCAAGCTTACCGGTACGGTAGTCGATAAAGGTCTGGTTGACCTGTAGGCGGAAAGCGGGACTGATCCAGCCAGCATATTCTACGGCCAGTAGTTCGTGGGCAAAGGTGCCAGGCGCACTGCCGCCCCGGATCGTATTGATTGGACCAAAGTGTAAATTTACACTTTGGGATTCAAGCTCCGCAATTAAGGCTTTCATTTCATCCCGTCTCAACCATTGGCTGGGACTCTTGTGGCCACCTGCCTGGCCAGCTCTATGCAGCGCATTCAGGTTGAAACGCCCTTCCATATCGGTGGTAATTTCAACACCAGCAATGATCGGTAGTTGTTTGACATGACTCATAGCTTCATTCCTTGCTGTTTCTGGAAATTCTTGGTTGTAGCGCGTATGAGCGCTTAGCCTCTACAAAGCCAATGGGGCTTTGAACATCCTCAACCAGAGGCTTTCTTTTTCACCTCTCGCAAAGGCTTTAATAGGTGATTGCTGATCCCGTAGGAGCCAAAGAAAAACACCACAACAGCCATAAAGGCCCCGATCATCAGGGAGGAACTGGCCACCAGCCAAACAAACTTGGCGTACTCGGGCCGGAAGGGCCAGATCACTACTGATGCCAGCACCAGGAACAGCTCAACACGTATGATGGCGATGGCCACCTGCCGGCGGGGCAGGCTGCGTTGGGTGTTTTCATTCGCCGTACTCCGTGCGTGCTCCGTCACGGTGTCGATCAGTTCCCCATAGGCAGCCGCCTGCCTGGCCACCAGCTCAGCGTTATCTCGCACCCGTTCCTGCTCGGTATAAGACAGGTCATTGATAAACCCACCCGCACGCACCAGGAGGCCGCGGTCCTTGTCCAGAATGTCATCAACGGGCTTCGCATTGCTGCTGAAAATGCCTTTAACTGCACTCCAAAAGCTCATAATGGCCTCACTTGGCAATGGTGGTAGGGTTGCCACCCCCAATGGGTTTGGGAGTGGGAGTTGGCTTATTGATCTCGCAGGGGCTTGATGGCTGACTTTTTGGCCTGCTCACGCACAAATTTGTTGTGCCGGTTGCGGGTAATCACTGCATACACATTCCAAACCAGGCCAAGCATGGCGATAATCACCCCCAACACCTGCAGCGGAGTGGCGGGGGTTTGTGTCAGTCCCACACCCGCAACGGTTACTGTGGCACTTCCGGCTTCCTGTCCATTCATGGAGTTACTTTCTCCAGGCGTAAAAAAACCGGCTCAGTGGCCGGTTTGTCTATTTGGGTGCCAAATATTTCAGCAATCGCAACATATCCTTATTTGTTAAACGCTCTAATACGCGCCCTGAGAATAAGTCAATTCATAGCTGTGTGAATACACTTCGAAAATCAGACCAAAGGGATCTTCAACGTAGCACATTCTATAGGGCTTCTCTCCAGGATAGTATTCGCGAATAGGCATCCGTTGCTTACCACCGTGCTCCACAATTTTTGCAACCAATCGCTCTATATCAGGATCTTGCACACAAAAGTGAAAAGTGCTTGTTTTCCAGTACTCAAACTCTTTCGGTGATTCATTGTTCTTGAACTCAAACATTTCAACACCGATTTTGTCTCCCGTAGACATGTGGGCAATTTTAAACGACCCCCAACCAAGGCCAAAAACATCGATGCACATTTGCCCAATTGGCGTGTCAGACTCTTCTGTAATCACTGTTGGTTCCATAATATGGTACCAACCCATTACATCACTATAAAATTTAACTGCTGCTTCAATGTCAGGCACCGATATACCGATATGAGAAAACGTTCTAGGATATGTACTCATAAAATGATTCCTCTTCGTAAAGTTAAAAAATTGGTATGTCCTGCGCCAGATTAGCTCATGAATATGTGTACGCTGCACTGACGGGTACAGTAGCTGACCCTGCCCGCTGACTTTGCAGGCTATGAGCCCACCCCCACAAAGCTGCTCACCATGGCCCCCTGGGAGGCGATAGCGATCTCGCCTGAGTCCCAGCACTCGGCCAGGCGGCAGGCCATGTCGTGAAGCTCAGGCTCTCCACACTCCATGAGTTCCGCCGTATTGCGGCAGAGCTTCAACAGGAAGGCCTGGGCATAGTCTCGTGCGGTGATGCGCCCCTCTATAAACAAACTTATTTGAGTAATGATAACCAGCAACAGGAAGCGCCTGCTGTGAGCCTCGGGACAGCTACCCAGACCACTGCTGTCCGCCTCAGCGTGGCAGCGATAACAGAGATGCGCAGCCATGGCATCGTGGGGCTTGATCCCCCGGCCTTTACCGTAGCTGTGGCTGCGCTGGCCCTGGTAGTGGGCGGCTACGGTGGTGCCCTCGTTATTACCACAGCGGACGCAATCACGGCCTTTGGCCAGCCTCAGTAGATTCGGGATGCGGGTGGG
>NZ_CANLDD010000047.1 GCF_947489355.1 uncultured Microbulbifer sp.
CTCAGAAGTGAAACGCAGCATCGCCGATGGTAGTGTGGGGTCTCCCCATGTGAGAGTAGGTCATTGTCAGGCTTCTATTACAAAGCCCTGATCCCTCGCGGTCAGGGCTTTTTTTATATAGCCAATCTTATACAACCAGTCAATAAAGGCCGTTGAAACGGCTTTTTCTTTATTCCCCTATCGGCATCGACAGAGGGCAATTGATATACTCCGCGCCCGTATTTTCAGTAAATCAAGTAGAGAGGACTGGCGAATAGTGTTCAAGCTGATGACAGACCTGGATTTGGCAGGTAAGCGGGTACTCATTCGTGAGGACCTGAATGTCCCGCTGAAAGGGGGGCAGGTCACTTCTGATGCGCGTATCCGTGCAGCGATTCCCACGATTCAGGCTGCTATCAATGCTGGCGCCGAGGTAGTGTTGATGTCCCACCTGGGACGTCCGATCGAAGGGGAATACGCCGAGGAGCTCTCTCTGGCCCCGGTTGCCAGGTGTCTGGGCGAGTTGCTGGCTCGCGAAGTGACGCTGGTGAAGGCGTGGCGCAATGGTGTGGAGTTAGCCGCTGGCGAGGTAGCTCTGCTGGAAAATGTGCGCTTCAATGTGGGTGAGAAAAAAGATGATGAGGCCCTGGCTAAGGCCTATGCCCGGCTGTGCGATGTCTTTGTCATGGACGCCTTTGGTACTGCCCACCGCGCCCAGGCATCTACCCATGGTGTAGCCAAGTATGCCCCGGTAGCCTGTGCCGGCCCCCTCTTGGCTGCGGAGCTGGAAGCTCTACAAAAAGCGCTGGCCGAGCCGGCGCGCCCGCTGGTGGCGATCGTTGGTGGTGCCAAAGTTTCCACCAAACTGACTGTTTTGGAAAGCCTGGCTGACAAAGTAGACCAGCTGATCGTAGGCGGCGGTATTGCCAACACCTTCCTTGCCGCCAGCGGCAAGCCGGTGGGTAAATCCCTGTGCGAACACGACCTGGTGGATACTGCTAGGGGATTGATGCAGAAGTGCAATATCCCTCTGCCTGTGGATGTGGTGACCGGGAAGGCGCTGAGCGAGGGCGCCACAGCGGTGACCAAGTCAGCCGATACAGTGGCTGAAGACGATATGATCTTTGATATAGGTCCCCAGTCCTCCGAGCAGCTGGCGGGGATTCTAAAAAGTGCCAGGACCATTATTTGGAACGGCCCTGTGGGGGTTTTCGAGTTCGACCAGTTTGGTGTCGGCACAGAGCATTTGTCCCAGGCGATCGCCGCCTGTGATGCGTTCTCCATCGCAGGTGGTGGTGATACCCTGGCAGCTGTGGACAAATACGGCATTGCCGATAAGCTATCCTATATCTCCACTGGCGGTGGGGCCTTCCTTGAGTATGTAGAGGGCCGGAAACTGCCGGCGGTAGACATGCTGGAGTCTCGTGCGAACGATTGAGACACCACATCGAATAACGCCTCACCTGTCAACGTTTACTGGCAGTTGGTAAAAGCAAAATTACAGATACGACGAAGAGACGAGAAAGGAATTGATTATGGCTCTTATCAGCCTGCGCCAGTTGCTGGACCACGCCGCAGAACACGGCTATGGGGTGCCCGCATTTAATGTGAACAATCTGGAACAGATGCGCGCGATCATGGAAGCGGCCAGGGAAACCGATTCCCCCGTCATCGTGCAGGCTTCTGCCGGAGCGCGTAAATACGCCGGTGCGCCCTTTCTGCGCCACCTGATCCTTGCCGCCATTGAGGAATTTCCGGAAATCCCGGTGGTGATGCATCAGGACCACGGCACCAGTCCAGCAGTGTGTCAGCGCTCGATCCAGCTGGGTTTCAGTTCTGTGATGATGGACGGCTCGCTGCAGGAAGACGGCAAGACGCCAGCTTCCTATACGTACAATGTCGATGTAACCCGCTGCGCAGTGGATATGGCGCACGCCTGCGGTGTTTCCGTTGAAGGGGAGCTGGGCTGTCTGGGATCTCTGGAAACCGGTATGGCGGGAGAGGAGGATGGTGTTGGCGCCGAGGGTAAGCTGTCCCACGACCAGTTGCTGACAGACCCGGAAGAGGCAGCGGATTTCGTACAGAAAACCAGGGTCGATGCCCTGGCAATCGCTTGCGGTACCAGCCATGGCGCCTATAAGTTCACCCGCCCGCCCACCGGCGATATCCTTGCCATCGGTCGTATCAGGGAGATCCACGCCCGTATACCCGGCACCCACCTGGTGATGCATGGTTCTTCTTCGGTACCTCAGGAGTGGTTGGCAGTGATCAACGAGTTTGGGGGGGAAATTCCCGAAACCTACGGTGTGCCTGTGGAGCAGATCTGCGAGGGCATCAAGCACGGTGTGCGCAAGGTCAACATCGATACCGATCTGCGTTTGGCCTCTACCGGCGCTATTCGCCGTTTCCTGGCCCAGAATCCCTCCGAATTCGACCCGCGCAAGTTTTACAAAGCCACCCTGCAGGCGATGAGGGAGATCTGTGTGGCCCGCTACGAAGCTTTTGGCAGCGCCGGCCAGGCCAGCCGGATTCGCCCCGTTAGCCTCGACACCATGAGTGAGCGATACGCTGCCGGTGAGCTGGAACCCGCAATTAAGTGAGCGGTTACTTGCGCTAAAATTCACAAGGGCGGTTCCCGCAACCGCCCTAATCCCTCCAAAATGTTTATTATCCTGCCACACCGTCACTTCCCCACTGGCAAAATGCAGTACCATTGATCTAATGGATAGCTTGCACGATATCAGTAGTTTCGAAAGCAGCCCGGTGATCAAGCGCCCGGACTACTCGGCATTGCGCCGGAAGTTACCACAACTCGATTTCAATAGTGATGCAGTCCCGCTAATAACGGAGTTGCAGGACTATCGAAATTTCTATGACTTGCACTTCCCGCTCGCCCACACAACCGGGGTCGGCACCTTCATCGCTGCGGGCTTTGAATTGGTGTCACAATACTGGCTGGTGGAAAATCCCCGTGGCACTCTGTTTATCTGTCACGGATACTTTGATCACACCGGTATCTATGGCCCGGCAATTCGCTTTGGCCTGGAACGCAACCTGAACGTGGTGATTTTCGATTTCCCGGGTCACGGCCTCTCCAGCGGGGAGCGGGTAGCCATTCAGACCTTCCTGCAATACCGCCAGGTATTTGATCGCCTTCTCTCTATTGCCAGCGACAAGCTGCCAGGGCCCTGGCATGGTATGGGACAGAGTACCGGGGGTGCAGCATTAATGGCCCACCTGCAATACAGCCGCTGGCAGCCACTGGATAAGATATTCCTGCTTGCACCACTGGTACGCCCGGCAAATTGGTATCTGGTCAAGTGGAAGTACTACCTGGGGCGCCTGTTTATCAGCGAGCCCAGCCGTGAGTTCAATATCAATACCCACGATGCAGAATTCTCCCGGCGCCAGGCGCTGCGCGACCCACTGCAGTCCCAGATAATCTCCATGTGCTGGCTCGGTGCCATGGTGGACTGGATAAAAACCTTCCCCAAAACTGCACGAAATCCCCGCAAGATGCTGGTTGTGCAGGGCACCGGTGATGGTACCGTGGATTGGCGCTACGATATGCGTGCGATCCGCGACCGCTTTCCCCATTGCCACAGGGTATTGATTCGCGGTGCCCGCCACCAGATGATCAATGAAACCCAGCCCTATCGGCACCAGATACTGGCGGCGATGGACGACTGGCTGAATCGCTGAAGAAGTCTACACCAGACAGATAGCGTTTTCTCTCGGCAATGGTAAACCGTGATAAGGGAATTGGTGCGATGGGGTGAGTTGGGTTTGGTCCCTGGTGGTCGCACAATAAAGATGCATTGATTATTTTACACCGGCCTGCAACCTACTCGGCAGCGATATTTTTCGAGGCCTCCATGGAGATTCCGGACGTCTCAGGCGTGTAAACGTGGCACGGAGAAACCGGCTTGTCATTGTTGCTGTGCGGTTTGCTGGAAAAAAAAGTCGGTGATGGCACCGAACTTCATCCGGGTGAGCTACCCCACTCCGATCATTCTTTTGGTGTTTGGCAATTTGGACGCCTGCAGGGAGAATATAGTGGGCTTCTGCAGCAGGATTGCTGTTCAACAAGCGGTTACATTCTCAGGTGAAAAAATTCTCACACTGAAAAAAATTGTTGCTCAACCTGCTGCCACTCTCCCAATGCGGCTGGTGTGTGCAGGCAGATAGTGATTTGCTCAAAACTCCCGGTGCATTCTGTCAGCACCGCCAGCGCCTGATGGGCTGCAATTGTATGGGGAAAACGATTGGTGCCGGCCCCTAAAGCGGGAAAGAGGAGATGTTTTAGGCCTTTTTGTTCTGCAAGCACCAGCACGCTTTTGTAGCAGCGTCGCAATTGTTGCAGTGCCTGTGCGCCCCATTGGTCGCCGCTGCTCCACTGGGGTGTCACGGTGTGCAGTAGATAGTCTACCCCCAGCCGGTAGGCTCGGGTGAGGCGCGCCTCACCTACGGCACATTCGGGCTGAAGTTGGCACTGTGTTACCAATTTCGCACCACTGCGCGCATAAATCTGTGCGGAAAGACCCCGCCCACAAATCAGGTGTTTGTGCGCCGGGCATACGAGTGCATCCCCACGCAGTGTCAGAATATCACCCCAGGTCAGTACAATTGGTATCACGGTGTCCCATTTCCAAGTTTTCGATTACTGATACTTTAGCTTGCGACTTTGGTTGCTGAAAGAATCCCCCTATACTCAGCACTGCTGCACTCCGGCGGCAGATTTCTTCCCCTGGAGTAATGCGCGGCACTGGGCTGCAGGGTTGGGGAACACTGCGGCCTGTATGACAACAGAGATAATTATGCATTCAGGGTATAATAAACAGAATCCTGCGCTTTGTACGTCGGTGGAGGAGATGCGGCAAATAGACCTGCGCCGCCGCATCCTGGCTTCTTCTTATATGTTGCTATTCGCCATGGCGGTAACAGGTGCCATGGCCGTGATTGCCCTATCCGTTACAGAAATACTGCAGGCGATGACACTGTCGGCGGTTGCAGTGATAATCCTGTGTACTTACGTCATCATCAATTTGTCAGGCCCCAGTGAGAAGACGCCGCTTCTGGTTGGGGGCCTGCTTTTGGTTCTTTACTTTTATCTGTTATTAACCGGTGGTGTGAACAACACCGGCCTGATGTGGGCTGTTATGCTGGTTCCCGGTTTTATCAACCTGTACGGCTACAAAAACGGCACCGTTGCCCTTTTGGGTATCGGTATTGCCACCGCGTCTGTGCTTTTCTACCCTGAGTTTCCCGGTTTTACTGCTAACTACGACACTGCCTATCGCGCGCGCTTTATCGCAGTATTCGGTGCCCTCACAGCGCTGACCGCGCTCCTCGATAGCAGTCGTCACCGGACTCAGCAGCTGCTGGAACAATTGACTGGGGAGCTGGAGAAAAACGCTTCCACAGATGCTCTGACCGGGCTTGCCAACCGTCGTGAAGCCTATCGTGCCATCCACGATCTGGAGCGCCGCAGTCGGGATCTGCACAGCAAATATGTGATCCTGATTGGTGACCTCGACAATTTCAAGTTGATCAACGATACCTACGGGCATGCTTTCGGTGATCGTATCCTGCAGGATGTTGCCAAGATTCTCAGGGACAACACCCGTACGGGAGATATTGTCGTTCGCTGGGGCGGTGAGGAATTCCTGCTCTTACTGCCCAACTCGGATGTCCGTGGTGGCAGCCTGCTGGCGGAGAAGTTGCGCCACAGGGTGGAGATTTTAAGCCGCCGTTACGTACAGCCGGTGAGAGTCTCCATCAGTTTTGGGGTCGTGGAAGGCAATAGCCGCGGTAGCCCCCACAATCAGCTGCTTGCGGAAGCAGACAAACGTATGTATCGCGCGAAAAACAGTGGCCGTAACAAGGTGGTGGCGGCCTGACAGTGATGGCCATCAACCGATAAAGCTGCGCAGGCAAAAGCCGATACCGAGGGCGAGCGCGGCCGCAGCCCCGCCAAAAATCAGTGTTTTGATCCCGGAGGCCAGTACTTGGCGGGAAAACACCAAGCCCTTACACAGGCCAATGGCAAAGAAAGTGCAAGCTGCCAAAGCTGTGCTGCTGTAGAACTGCTCAGTCGTGCTCAGTGGCTGAATAACATAGGGCAGCAGTGGTATGGCGCCCACACCAATAAACGCGGCAAAGGTCGCCAGTGCAGCCCCGAGGGGCCTGCGTGCACAACGGCTGATACCGTATTCCTCCGCCAGCATGGTCTCTATCCAGAGCTTGCGGTTGGCGGTAATGGTAGCGACAATTTGTTCCAGTATTTCTCCGTGAAATCCTTTGCGGTGAAAGATCTGGCGGATTTCCTCCCGCTCCCCCTCAGGTACCAGTGCAATATGCTGGCGTTCGGTGCGGGTTGCCGCTTCCAATTGTTCCCGATCCACGCTGACGGCTTCGTAGTTGCTCACTGCCATGCTAAAGCCATCGGCAATCAGGTTGGCAAAGCCCATCACCAGCACCACCGCTTCGGAAAAGCCGGCACCGAATGCGCCGGCTACAATGGCGAAGGTGGTGACACAGCCGTCGATAGCCCCCAGAACAAAATCGGAAACTTGCTGTGACTTGGGTTCGCGGTGCAAGCGCGCCTCAATACGTTCCGGGCGGTGTTCTTCAAGCAGGGCGTGTCGGGCTGCTTTGTTCGGGTCCCCTTTTTTCCCTTCCATTACAAGGGATCTCCCTGTGGGGCCTATCCCCGCGTCGCTAGACAGGTGTTTTCATATCACAGTCGGGTCACGGTAGGCTGTGGCTAGATTCTAGATCAAAGCCCGGCACCGGGTGCCATTGCGCAGCGATTGTTGTCGCGCGCATCCGGGTGGGGGAAACCGACTGTGCCGGTCTGAGAAGTTGACGCTGAACCGGATACCCAACCGTTTTGGCTCGGCCCGGCAATGTAGGCCGGTGGCAATTTCCGGTTGAGCCACTGGCGGTGCGCATCCTGCAGGCATGTATCCCCATGGACCGGGCAACGCTTTTTGTCGCTTTGCAATGCACGCCACACATATTAACGCACGATAAAGCTGCTCCTATCGACACCGGTATTGCCGGTTTTTGGGTCATAGGCGTAGACCAGGATTTCGTAGACACCGGGTACCTCGGTGGAAAAAGGGGCACTGAATGTATTCATGGTGTCGCGTAATTTTAACGGCACTGTGGTAAACGTTTTTCCATCTTTCTGTACCAGCGCCACCACTTCAATCTTGCTGCCATCCCAGAGGCCGCCCTTGGTAATCGAGCAGCCGCACATCATTACCACGTTGGCGCGGATCTCATAAGGACTCTTGTCGAGGTCCGTGTACAGGTGCGTCTGCGGGCTGAGCAGGTCTACCACCATACCCGGTATTTCCACGACCAACCCATCGCCACTGATGGGTTTACCGGGCACCAGCCAGGTTTGGGTTTGCGCTACCACGCGGGCCTGTTTTTTAATGTATGGGGCCAGGATTTCAATAGTCACAAACACCGGTTCGCTGATATCCAGCGCAGCGGTGAAGTGTGCTGCTCCGGTGGCAATCGGCAGATAGCGCTCCCGCGGGGTTTTCATAATCCTGCCGGTATCCCCAGTGCTGCCCTGGGTCAGTCCCTTGGCGAGAATCTCATTAGTATCCACCGCGCGAATAATGACCATGGCACCCCCAATAGAGGAACCAATAAATTTGGCATCTCTGGCCTTGGCGCGCACGGTGATTTCCGTAGGTATTGTCTCTGCCCACAGGGGCGTGGTAATAAACTGCACGGCGAGGATACAGAATAAAATAGCCAGTTTTTTCATTTTAACTACCCTATTGATGGTTTTGTTAGTGCGGCATAGGCTCCCAAAAACACCATCCCCCAAATCACTGCCCCGAACAGCAACCACAGAAAATTCAGTAGGGTAAACTTCGCGTTGGATTCACCAAGCCTGTCTCCACAGGCAAGATTGGCTGCTTTTTGTGCGGAAAACAACGGGAGGGCCATTATTGGCATCAGTGCCAAGCTGATAAAGTCAAAAATTGAAACCTCACTGGTGAGAGCCGAAAGCCGGTCACTGATATAGTTGGCCAGGGCAACCACGATATAAGTAACGGCCATTAATATCGGATGCCATTGATAGCTGAGTTTGGCCTCCTCAATTCGACTTTGTATGGTGGTAAATAGGGGATAGGTAAAAAAGATTGAAAATATAGCTCGTAAGACCGGTAGCATTTTTTCACCACTGGTCAGTTTGTATTCTTTCCAATGACGATAAAACCAGTAAATGGAGTATATGCCGCAAGTGCCAAAATAAAGTATCAGAAATTTGGTTTTTGAAACAACATAAAACTCTGCTTCACCGGTAGAATCCTTGCCCAGGTCGGCCTCAGGCGCATTGTAAATATTGGTATCCACACTATCCCCCTCACTACAAAAAAATCCGGGCAAAATGCACTTTTAAACCCGTAATTACAAGACGTAATTCACATCCGAATACGCAATAAAAAAGCCGGACATTGTCCGGCTTTTGGGTCAGCTGTAAACACCACCAATCAAGCGCCCTTAACAGAATCCACCCAACTGGCCACACGGCTCTCCAGTACCGGTATCGGCACGGCACCACCGCCCAACACGGTATCGTGGAAACCGCGGAAATCGAACTTATCGCCCAGTTGTTCCTCGGCCTGCTTGCGCAGCGCCTGGATTTTCAGCATACCGATCTTGTAGGCGGTGGCCTGTCCCGGCCACACCAGGTAACGGCGCACTTCGGAGCGCACGGCGGTTTCCGGAATCGCGGAATTTTCCAGGAAGTATTCCACTGCCTGCTCTTCACGCCAGCCCTTGGCGTGCATACCGGTATCCACCACCAGGCGAATTGCACGCCACATCTCGGCCGTCAGATGGCCGAACAAATTGTAAGGGTCTGCATAGGCCCCCATTTCTTTGGCCAGCTTCTCGGAATACAGTGCCCAGCCCTCTGAGTAAACAGTAAAGTGCGCCTGGGTGCGAAATTGCGGGATACCCTCCAGTTCTTGCGCAATGGAGATTTGCATATGGTGGCCGGGATTGCCCTCGTGGTAGGCCACGGTTTCCATATCGGTGGTGGAGTAAGCGCTCATGTCGGACAGGTGCGCGTAGTAGATACCTGGGCGGGTGCCATCCGGAGTACCTGGATAATAGTGCTGGGCACCGCCGTCCTGCTCGCGAAAGGACTCGACACGCTTCACCACCAGCTCCGCCTTGGGCAGCAATCCGAAGTACTCGGGCAGCTTGGTGCTGATATTGTCGAGGAAAGCCTTCGAGTCATCCAGGTAGCTCTGGCGGCCCTTGTCTGTGTTCGGGTAGTAGAACTGTCCGTCCTCGCGGATAAAGGTAAAGAACTCCTGCAGGCTACCTTCGAAGCCCACCTGCTCCTTGATGGTTTCCATTTCTCCCCGAATACGCGCCACTTCTTCAAGGCCGATATTGTGGATCTCATCGGCGGTCAGTTCGGTGGTGGTGGTATTGGCCAGGCGCTGGTTATAGAAAGCCGAGCCGTTCGGCAGGCTGCTGGCGCCCTGGGGTTCTACGGATGCCTTCTGCATATCTTTCTTAAGCCAGGCGATCAGAGTTTTGTAGGCGGGCAGGAATTCGGTTTCCAGGGCCTTGCGGGCGTCTGCGGTGAGCTTGTCAACCTGTTGTTGGTTGATCTTATCCGCTTCCAGCAACGTGGCAATTTTGCCCTTGGCTCCGGCCCACAGGGGGGCATCGTCGCCACCTTTGAAGGGGGCGCCGTCAATCAGCTTGCTGGATTGCTCGATAGCGCCCTCAAAGGCAAAACGCGGTGGACGGATGCCCGCCCTGGAGGACTGCTCGGCGCGCTCGCGCAGCTGGTTAATGGCGCGGGAGATACCACCGATACGGGCAATATAGGCCTGCATATCCTCGATAGTGTCCACCTTGTGGAAATTCAGCAGAAAGTTGGGTAGCTGTGACTGGGAACCACCCATTTGCTCGAAAATGTAACCATGGCGTCGGAAGGGCTCGGCTGCCTTGGCCTGTTCAAACTGGTAGCGCCAGATATCGTAGGAATTTTTCCCTTCCTGGGTCAGTTTGTTGTAGTTGAAATTCTTCTTCAGCTCGGCAACGGTCTTCTCCATCCAGGCCAGCTGGCGCGCCTCTGCGGCCTCGCTCATATCGTCGATCTGGTCGTACTGCTGCTTGCGCCCGAGGTAGGATAGTTGCATGGGGCTGAACTGTAGCTGCTCTTCATAACGTGCATCCAGCCACTTGGTCAGGCGGTGTGTTTCCGCCTCAGCCTCCAAGGTGACAGGCACCTCTGCAAGGGTGCTCTGGGCCTTGTTGGCCAGGGTGGCTGCTTCTGTGCTCTTATCGGCCTGACAGCCTGTGAGGACGGCGACAGCCAACAGACCCGGAATCAAAGGATTGTTCAGCTTAATCGGCATTTTTCTATCTCGGTCAATCGTTGTATAAATAAACGCCTCTAACTTTGACACGAAATCCCTGGAGTGTCGACTCGCGTGCTCTCAAAGGCCATTTCTGTGCGTTGAGCCGTGGGGTCATCCAATTGGCAGAGCCCTCTTGGCAGGGTGTGGTGTCTGCTGATTACTGCCAATGGGGTAGTGCCCTGCCAGTGGTGTTTTTTACGATTTGTGGTCTCCACGCATATAGGGGGTGGGGGTTCCTGGCGCCCTGTACCGGGCCTTCCACCAGTTTCCTCCAGAAGGAGGAGGTGGCGGCAAAGGGGTGTTGCATATGGGAACGGACCTCATCCCCTCGTGAATCTCTTATGCGTTGTTGGCTCAGAGATTGTTTAAAAGACCAAGCCGGCCTTCCCTTGAATCAGAACCCCTCTGTGTAGCCTTGCAAATGATGGCAATAAGACAGAAGAGGCTTGCAAAAGTGGATGGCCAAGGTGTGTTTGTGGTGCAGAGATTCTGCAAAGGGTCACTTGGAGTGCTGCTTTTTTACACGCTCGGACTACAGGCACGGAATATCGGCTACTGGAGAGAGATATACCAGAGTTATACACAGCTCTATCCATGGTTTCTGTTAGTAACAAGTATGTAATGACAGAGTGCAGGTGAGCAGCTTGTGGACAGCGCATTTGCAGAGGAAAAGTGTCAATCGGTGAAGGAGGCCTTCCCATGGGGACAGTGGAAAGCCCCAACAGTGGGGGCTTTCGGTGTGGGCATAGCTTAGCCTTCCTGGCTTGATTCCGGACCTAGTCCGTATTAGTGGGGATGCGGCCCAGGTCGCCTTCCATTTCTGCAGCCAGGAAAGAAATCACGACCCAGGCTGCGACATTCTGGCGAAGGTTTTCAGGGTCAACCTTGTCCAGCGTGTCATTGGGGGTATGGTGGTAGTCGAAGTAGTCTGTACCGTCCTGGTATAGGCCGAAGGCAGGTACACCCTCGGCGACGAATACACTGCTATCCGGACCTCCGGAAGAGGCGTTATTGCCGCGTTCAATGCCGAGGGGCGCGAGCAACTGCATCATTTGGTCGGCGATATCAAATTTGTTCTCCGGCAGGCGGGTGTCAAAACGCCAGATTTTCCCGGCGCCGAAATCGGATTCGGATACGGCGATAATATTGTCCAGCTCATGGCGGTGGGCATCGACATATTGTTTGGCACCCACCAAGCCTATCTCTTCGGCGCCAAACAGAATCACGCGCAGCGTGCGGCGTGGGCGATCTGGCAGTTCCGCGATGAGCCTGGCTGTCTCCAGGACAATAGCAACGCCGGCGCCATCGTCGAGGGCGCCAGTGCCCTCGTCCCAGGAGTCGAGGTGGGCGCCGATGACCATGACTTCTTCGGGCTGCTTGCGGCCGGTGATCTCTCCGATCACGTTAAATGAAGGGCCATCGGCGAGGCGTGTGTTGTCGACATCAAGTTTGACCACTACGGGCTTGCCGCGCCCGAGCATGGCCTCGAGCAAATTGGCATCCGGAGCCGAGAGCGCCAAAGCGGGCACCGGGTTTTCAATATCTTCGATTGCCATCATGCCGGTGTGGGCAAAGCGGTCAGAGTCAGTTCCTACAGAGCGCAAAAGCAGCGCTGCGGCGCCCTTTGTGGCCGCTGCACGCATTCCCCTACTGCGTCCCTGGACTGCGGGGCCATAGCCTTCACCGGTGCGGGCCTTTTCCATGCGCTTGTTGACAAAGGCTATCCTGCCTTTCACTTGCTCCGATGGGGCCTTTAGCAGCGCTTCCACATCGGCAAACTCGACGATCTCAGCACTCAGCCCACCCTCGGGTGTGGCGACACCGTACCCCAGGGAGGTTACCACCAGTGGCTGCGGGTAGGGTGCGATGACTTCGGCATGTGCGTGACCGCGTACCCAGCGCGGCACCTCGACCTGTTCGGTATACACCCGATCGAAACCCAACGCCTTCATTTTTTTCTGGGCCCAGGCAACCGCGCGGCGGTCACCTTCGGTTCCGGCACGGCGTGGGCCGACTTCCACAGTCAGTGACTCCACAATGCTGTAGGCATCGGAGGATTCCAGGGCGCGGTCGCGCAGCACTTCGGCAACCGAGAGGTCCTCACGGGGCAGCGGCTTGGCCTGGGCGGCACTGAAGACCATGGCGGCTATTAAGCTCCCGGTTAGGGGCAACAGTCGTTTAAACATATGTTTATCCTTGGTTAACGTTTACTGGGTTCAGGATTTTGGCTGTCGGCCAACTGTTTCAGTGAGCAGTTGGCGTCGCACCTCGCGCAGCTGCCTGATACCGGCCTGGGTAAATAAATAGGGGGAGCCATCGTCGTATTCTCGCTCTTCAATCTTCAGGCACTCAAGGCGCAATTGTTCCAGCTTGGGATCGTGGCGCATAGGGCAGGCGACCAGAGCGCGCCATTCACTCTCACTGGCCTGCCCGGAAATCACATCTTCAAGCCCCTTGATAAAACTATCCCTATCCATGCGGAATCTTGGCGTGCGCAGGTGCATCAACGTCCAGACGACAATAACAAATGCGCTAAGTGACAGTAATAGCGTTAGAAATACGCTCACTTCTTACGCCTCCAATAATAATTTTACCGCGACAGCAACTGTGGCGAGAATAAGGATAGGTTTGATCAACCGGGTGCCCCGTGAAATCACTAGGTTTGAGCCGATACGCGCACCAAAAAACTGGGCAACAGACATACTGATTGCCAGCCACAGTAAAAGGTGGCCGCCCAGCATAAACATGATCATAGAGGTGGTATTGGTTACCAAAACCAGGGGTTTGGTGGATGCTGTGGCTCTACGCATGTTGTAGCCGAGGAGTGCGGCGAATGTCAGGGCATAAATAGAGCCCATACCGGGGCCAAAGAAGCCGCCGTAAAAGCCTACCCCGCCACCCACGGAGAGGTTAAATACACCTGTGCCCATTCTGGGCTTGGAATCGAAATCGGATATCCGTGGGGAGAGTGTAAAGTAGAGTGCGATTGCAATCAGCAGAACCGGCAAAAGGATCTGCAGGTCTTCGCCACCCAGTTGGGTAACGGTCCAGGTGCCAGCCATCGAACCAAAAATTGCAGCAATCAGGCCGGGCCACAGAGGCTTTAATTGCAGTTGCCCTTTTTGCAGGAAATTGACCGTCGATGAAAGTGTGCCGAAGACGCTTTGAAACTTGTTGGTACCGAGGGCATCCAGTGGAGGGATGCCGGCCCACAAGAGTGCGGGCAGGGTAATAATGCCACCACCACCAGCGATGGCACTCACAAAACCCGCGGCAAAGGCTACCGCGGTTAAAATCAGGTAGGTGCTTGTGGGTATATCGCTACTGAGTTCTATCACGGGAGGATTCACTGCCCTTCAGGGCACTGGTCTGCTTATTGCGGTGATGTCCCTGGTATTTACTGAAGCGAAGCTGAATTTCCCTCATATCTTGTTCCAGGTCTCCCGTAGGCCGGTACAGGGAGTCCAGGCAAAGGCGTCTTCGGGGGAAATCCCAGGCAACCAGGAAAATGGGCACATCGGCTGCGTAGGCAATGCGCAAAAAACCGTTCTTCCACTTGGTAACTTTTTCGCGTGTGCCCTCTGGTGTGATACCAACCCACATCTTTTCATTGTCGCGAAACCGGGATGCGACCTGTTGCGCGATACCACCGGCTGCGGTGCGGTCGGTGGGTACACCGCCGAGCCACACAAAGAACCCCTTTAAGGGAAAGAAAAAGGCTTCCCTCTTCATCAACCAGGAAATCCTTATCCGGTAGGCCATAATAAACGGCATGGCCACGACAAAGTCCCAGTTGGAAGTGTGCGGGGCCAGTGCCACCATCACTTTTTTTTCCGGTGGAAAGGTGCCTTCCAGGCGCCAGCCCATCAGCCGGATCAGCAGCCTGCCAATGGCAGCGGTGAGGCGGTTGCCAAGACGCGGTATCTCTGCCGGTAACTCTTTGTGCTGACTCATTAATGATCTCTCACTCTACTGCCTGGATATCCGCAGTTGAATCGAGGCAGGAATACATAAATGGAATTAGTGTTCTCGGGTGGCATAAAAACGGATATCCGGATAGCGTTCCTCAGCCAGTTGCAAGTTTACCCGGGTCGGTGCCAGATAAGTGAGGTGCCCACTCCCATCCATGGCGAGATTGGTGCTCGCTTTGCGCCTGAAATGTTCCATTTCCCTGGGGCTGTCGCTTTCCACCCAGCGGGCCGTGGCTACATTGACGTTTTCGTAAATGGCTTCGACCTTGTACTCATCCTTAAGGCGGTAAGCCACCACCTCAAACTGGAGAACACCTACCGCGCCGACGATAATGTCGTTACTCTCCTGCGGGAAAAATACCTGTGTCGAGCCCTCTTCGGAAAGCTGCTGTAAACCCTTTTGCAACTGCTTGAGCTTCAGTGGATCTTTCAGGCGGATTCGGCGAAACAGTTCCGGGGCAAAATTGGGAATACCGGTAAATTTGAGGAGTTCCCCCTCTGTAAAGGTATCGCCAATCTGTATGGTACCGTGGTTGTGCAGGCCGATAATATCCCCGGCAATGGCTTCCTCCACGTGAGAGCGGTCTCCGGCCATAAAAGTAACGGCATCCGCAATTTTGACCTCTTTACCGATACGCACATGTTTTATCTTCATGCCGCGGTTGTAAGTGCCGGAGCACACGCGCATAAAGGCGACACGATCACGGTGTTTTGGGTCCATATTCGCTTGGATTTTAAAGACAAATCCCGAGAATTTTTCCTCGCTAGGCACCACCTGGCGCTCGCGGGTTTCCCGCGGTTGTGGACCGGGCGCCCATTCGACAAAGCCGTCCAGCATTTCACGCACGCCGAAGTTGCCCAGTGCGGTGCCGAAAAATACCGGGGTGAGTTCACCATCCAGATAGGCTTTCAGGTCAAACTGGTGCGTGGCACCGCGCACCAGTTCGATTTCCTCGCGGATATCCTCTGCGTACTCACCCAGCAGGGTAGAGGCCTCTGTGGTATCAAGCCCCTTGATCTGGACATCGTCAGAAATGGTGTGTCCCTGGCCCTGAGTGAATACATGAATTGTGTCGGTATAGAGGTTGTAGACCCCTTTAAAGTTTTTACCGGAGGCAAGCGGCCAGTTTATCGGCGCGGCCCGAATGTCAAGTACCTTCTCAATCTCGTCCATGACCTCAATAGGGTCGCGAATATCCCGGTCCAGTTTATTGATAAAAGAAAGGATCGGGGTGGTGCGCAGCCGACACACGTTCATCAGCTTAATGGTACGGTCTTCGACACCCTTAGCCCCGTCGATTACCATCAGTGCGGAATCCACCGCGGTGAGTACCCGGTAGGTATCCTCGGAGAAGTCCTCGTGCCCTGGAGTATCCAGCAGGTTTACGGTGCGATTCCTGTAGGGAAACTGCATCACCGAAGAGGTGACAGAGATGCCCCTTTCCCGCTCCATGGACATCCAGTCAGAGCGTGCGTGCGGTCCTTTCTTACCCTTGACCGAGCCAGCCAGTTGTATCGCATTTCCGAACAATAACAGCTTTTCGGTCACGGTGGTTTTGCCGGCGTCCGGGTGGGATATGATAGCAAAAGTTCTACGTTGTTGAATTTTATGGAAAAAATCAGAATTCATGGTATTAAAACTTCGATTATGTACACAATAGTGTACATATGTGGAGACTTCCTTAGGCGGAACTAGCAAAGCAAAAGCCTGACATTGTACCAAGCTCGAATGCCACATGCCCAACTCCCTTCTCAAATAGTGCTCCGAAATACTCTACTGGAAAAAAATATATAAAAATCAATGAGTTATAAAAACTCCTGAATGAAAGGAGGCAGAGGAATTGGAGGGTGTAGGAAAGTTGACTGCTCAGGTAACCTCCGCCCAGCCTTCAGGGGCAAACAATTGCGGGAAGCCATACCCGCAGGCATGCGGAGGCCCGGGTGATGACAGTTTCTGCCGCCCTCAGATAGTGGATGTGGCGGTTTTTTCGTGGGCACGAGTTTCCCGTTCTGATGCGGAAAATAGCGGGCAAGGTCTATAAAGATCAATGAAGTTCAAAAAGTGACAAGCTCTATAGCACCACTTTGGACCATCCGCGTTTTGTCTGGTTGCAAAGCGTTGGCTGGCTGGGATCTCAGCCAGAAGAGGGAGGCGGTATTTATTGGGGTGTCCATTCCACTTGGCTGTCACTGGGAGAATCCGGTACAGCGCGTTTCGTGCTCCCCACATACTTTTGAGGGACCGGTTTTTGCTTTATCAATGAGAACCCTACACTGCAGGCGCTCAAAGCCGAGAGACAGACCCGATTTTGAATTGGCGCTAGAAACTGCCCCGGCGATAGTGATAAATATACGCGGCCCTATTCATCCGCCTATCAATATAAATTAAAGTGAGCCCGATTGTATTGATAAATCCATAAACGAACTTAGCCAAAGCCAGGATTTGAAAACAATGCCGGAAATATAAATTGTATTTTCATTAAATGTCTTTCATTTCACCATTTTCCAGCAGCCTGAAGTATTGCCCGTTTTTGATTAGCAGTCCTTCACTTTTCCGAAATGGAAAACTGAATAAATAGTCTTTTGGATGTTTCACATCAATTGCAAGAACCTTGTTGTTATATAAGGCATTGACTTTGCTTTGCAATGTATGCCCGACTACCACAGCTTTGGGCTCTACCACTTTTAAGCCCTGCTCAACCTCAAGTTGTGATAAATCATCTTTAAAGTATCCTCGATACCATGCGGGTCCGGTTGTGCTGGATCGTAAAAAAGATTCTTTTGTTTCAAGAGTTGGTGTGTAATAGAGTTTTCTATAACCTTCACGGACGATATTATTGATATCGGGCAAAGAAAGGCCGAATTCGGTTATCTTGGGATGAATACCGCCATGGGTGAAGGCAACATTATTAATAACTTCAAG
This sequence comes from uncultured Microbulbifer sp., assembly GCF_947489355.1. GTDB lineage: Bacteria > Pseudomonadota > Gammaproteobacteria > Pseudomonadales > Cellvibrionaceae > Microbulbifer. The sequence goes on from NZ_CANLDD010000047.1 coordinate 17,292, forward strand.
AACATTTTTAGAGGCCAACCAGCGGCCTAAAAATGCATTGTCATCAAATAGTTGATATTGTTGCTTGCCAAGCATACCAGCAATATAAAAATATTTTTTATGCGCTGATTGATAGTTTCCTTGAAGGGTTTTTATCTCATGATTTCCTATGATGAAGTGTACTTTCCCACCGGCTCTCTTAGCAGATTGCTCCAGTTTATAGATTCCCCAAAGAACTTGAGTTGTGGAGGCGCCACGGTCAACAAAATCGCCCACCAGTACAAGATGACCTTGATCAAAAGTCCAATTAAGTTGTGTGTCTGCTACCCCGTGAATAACAAGAAACTCTCGAAATGCACTAAAACCACTTTCGATATCAGATAGGGCTATTATGGATTCATCGTCATTATAATTTGTATCTGGTGTGGTGATTTCAGGGTCAATAGTGACATTAAACGTGCTGTTATCTAATGGAAATGGAACGGTAATAATTAACTTTTCATCTTCAGAATGGTAACCTGTATCTACATAATATCCATCATCCTTATTACCCTTTAATATCTTGGTGACCGGTGTTTTGTTTTCATAAAATACATGTACTTCACCATCCAATTTATAGGCAAGCTTATCTTCGGATAAATGGGCATCAGCGCCAATAAACAACCCAAATGCAACTACACCTGTCATCAATACTATAAAGGTAATCCCGAAGTGCTTTAAATTAGTAAGAATTATAGACATTACTTACTCCTTGGAGTTACTATTTTAAATATGCCTTTTCAATATACGGCAAATTTTGTAAGTTAAATATAATATTCCAGTACCAATCATTGCGGAGATAGGAGCTAACCATATAGCTGGTATTTCCTGTGCTGAGTAATCAGACTGGTTAAATGAAACTACTAAACTGTTGCCATGTTCAGCATACCAGACACCAAAGAGTGAAGGAGTGATCATCTTCAGCATTGCAGCTACAACCAGGATAAAACCAATTCCAAATCCAATCGTGTAGACTAAATAGTAGAAACTCCTGCTAACTCCTTTCTTAAATTTTAATAAGGGCTTTAAGCCTTTTGGTGGTGCAACGCCTATCGTAATATGTTCAATATATCCTGCTGCCAATTCCCTTGGCGTGCCTAACTTTGCCAAAATTGATTTAATTTCTGTGTTCTCTGAACTTTCTCGTAAGGAGAGAGCTTCATAGATATGACTTTCAATTTCTTGAACCACTTCCAGAGCCTGAACTTCACTGATTCTGGATAAGTAAATCTCCAGTTCGGACAGGTAGTTATGAATTAATTTGCTTCTTGCCATGTTATTACCTTTTATTCTTCAATTTTGCATTGATGAAAAAGTTGATTGATGTCTTTTACGGACTTCTGCCACCTGGCCTTGAGCCCATCAAGTTTATCTTTTCCTACTTCAGATAGCCGATAGTATTTTCTTGGCCTGGATTCACCCTCCTGTAACCAATAACTTTCGACAACACCCTCTCGCTTTAAACGGTCAAGTAGCGGGTACAAAGTTCCTTCCGTAATTTTCATTGTTTCGAATTGATGAAGGTTTTGAAGAAGTCGAAGGCCGAACTGAGCTTTTTGACCAAGCAAAGCCAAGATCACCATTTCGAGCGTACCTTTTCGGAATTGCACATCCCATTTATGTTCAAAAGGCTCCAAATTGCACTCCTTATATGTATAACATAGTAACTATGTACTACAAGGTCGATTTGTAGTGCACTGTGAATAAAATTGCAAGGAAATTTTGAGTTATTTGGCGTTATGAGCCCGGTATGGACAAAAATGCAGCACTGCCTGCCTTGCCCTAAGAAGAGCGGACAAACGGGGTATCTGCAGGTAGAAAACCGGCAGATACGGCCACAGTGAAATCGAAGAGCACATGGGTATCCACTACGGGGCTGCCTGGCTACAGGTAAAAGTATCAGGAGGACGATACAGATGTGTTGCACGCCAAGCCGCGCAGTCGCCAGAATGGCTCTGGTCGATGGTTGATACCAGCGCAAGGAGCATTGACCCAGAAGCGCCTGAACGACAAGACGCCCGACCCGCGCTATGTTCTGCGACCCACGCGCTCATTCAGAGACTGATCTGACAAGAAACCGGTTTGAAATTGGCGGTGCCGTGTGGCAATACCTTAAACGCTGAGATCAGTGGTGCAAAAACCCAGAAGGCCAGCGAATGCGTCCTGACCGGTAGAGATGCGGCAACAACTGAGTGAGAAAGACCTGCAATTCACGCTAAGCGGAGGCAGAAAATATACCCAACTCGCGAAGCCGCCCTCAGAGACACCTTTGCTGACATTGAAAATTTTCACACCACCCCACAGCGATCTGGTTCAAAGATCAACTGTCCTCGGTAGAATGCGAAAGCGGTTTCAAAAATTGGCGGGTGAGTCTAATAAATGAAAAGTGATTCGGATGGTACAGCAAGAATTGACCGTTGACTCTTAGGGTATGGTCAAGCGGCCATTTTCCATATGGCACCTTAGTACACAAAGCGGATGACCGCTTGAGCCGAGTTTTACCCGATACTGATGCCAGCTTGCTTCTGAAAAATGAATAAGGATAATAGCGGCCATAGTGGTGACAAGTTAAATCTAATATAGTGGGCATAGAACCTAACCAGAATGCCAGAAGAGCTGTCAAATTTCTTAGTACTTTGCCAACTTCTGGGTGTCTTTATACTGTAGCAAATACGTACGGGATAACCTTCGTGAAAAATAGCTTTATTGTAGGCATATTTAGCCTTTTAGCGGGATGTGCTTCGGTACAAAAAGAAACCCTGGAGTTACCTACTGCAAAACCTCCGCAACTGTGGTCTCACCATAAAGCATTAGATATCCATGTGGGTGCTTGTGCTTTAAAAGGGTTAAGTGCGCTTAAAGCTCTCGGCTTTACTCAAGTCGTCAAAAATGAAAACTACATATATGGTAACTTTCATAACAATCGCGTGGCAGTAAAGTGCGTGTCAAGAGGCGTGGCCTCGTTTGTTTATTTAGCAGTGGCAGGGCCTAATAAAGAAATTGTCGAAAAACTGCGTAATGAAGTTGCCTGGAAAATGTAGATATCTTAGCAGATAATCAAAGGCGTATATTTTTCAGATATTGACTGAATTAACAGAAGGATAGCTCTGCGAAACCAATATTTTTTATATTCATACTCTCCGTATTTTGCGTTTCATGTGCTACAGTAAAAACTGTGGATGCGGAGAATAACCAAGTAGATGTTAGTCGCAGAGGTTACAAGTATCTCTGCGAGGAAATTCCCAGGATTTACAGCGGAGCGTGCTACAATTTCTGTTTGATGAATAATGAACCAAGTAGAATGGTAAATACTGAAGCAATGATAAATGACGTTCCATTAATGGCGGTTGATACCGTATTCCCGGTGGCGGCAGATACCATTGTTTTACCGTATGCAATATTTGCACGAGAAAAAAAGGCAATATCACAGTAAATTGACCATATGGAATAAGTTCCAGACACAAGCCGTGTAGCTTACAGTAAACATCTAATCAGCACCGGGGTGCCAGGCTCTGCTGCTAAATACAAACAAACCCTCGCTCCCTGGTCGCCAAGTGCAAATTCGCTGCGCGATACAAGTGCATCACACGCCATTACTATTGTTCACCGCCATGTGCTCAATACCCTCGGCCATGGTGGGGCGCTTTCAAAGTTTCCATCTTGCTGGAGTGACCCACTTAACACAGAAAGCCGGGCGCAACCATAAACGCCTGTTCAAGCTTTTGTACAGAAATCAATAGTATGCCCCTCTATAGGTCTTATTTTGGGTATACAGGCTCAGCCGTTCCGATATAAGCGGAATATCCCAATCAAGTTTATTGGCCATTTTTTGTGCTTTTTTCTGCCATTTTAGTGCATCCTTGAATTTTCCAGATTCCGCGTAGGCTGCAGCCCTGGTTTCCATTATTCTCACTTCATCAAAGTAGTTATCAGCTTTGGAATCAAGTAAATTCAGGGCTTCTTCTCCATTTCTCAGCACATCAAAGTTGGAGGTTGAAAGTTCCCAGGCCAGCAATAACTTGGCAGTATAGTCTTCAGATTGTGTTGAATTTCTTAACCAGCTTATTGAAGCTCGTGATTTCTCAAAAGAAATATCTCTACTTGAAAGTGCGGATCGAGCAAGGGCATTTTGTGCCAGTGAATAGCCGCCAATCGCAGCGGCATTAATCCACTTATAGCCGTTGGCTATATCAATCTCACACCCCCTGCCTTCAAGCATATTCCGGCCGATTTCATATTGAGCGTGAGGAAGGCCACTTTTGGCGGATTTTGTAAACCATGAATTGGCGGTTTTATATTGTAAGTCCACTTTTTTCAAGTAGGATCTAAAATGTCGGAATGTATTGAGACGAGAAGCATAAAGGTACTGCGCTACCGCATCTCCAGCATTTGCTGCTTCTTCAAGTTCATTTAACTCTCTGGTAAGTTTTTTGGTATTCGTAGCATCGTCTGCCCTATCATTTTCTATACTATAAATAAATTTAGTTCTATATCCGTCAATAGGTTTTCCATTTATTGGCGCCTTATATAAAGCTCGCTTTAGGGCCTTTACAGTTGCTTTTGTGAATCTTTTACTTGTGGATTTGGTTATACTGATATCGCGGGGATAGCCTTCAGGGGAGATGGTAAACTCCGTATGGACAACCCCCATGTGGCCAAATCTAATTTCAGAGTAGGGATATTTTGGGATGGCTCTTTTAACGGGATTGATCTCTGGGGTGCAATCTTCATCACTGAGAGGTTTTGGAAAGATGTAGTTACTTATCGAGGCGATATTATATATAGGGTCTAACTCGGTAAAAAGTTTCTCAGCTGCTTTTTTTTGCGAATCGTCGAATTTATTCAATATTGACTTTGAGATTCGCGTAAAAACTGCATCCTGAAATCCATCATTGGCGATTTGCATTAATACATAAGCCTTAACCGGGTCTTTTTTTACAGACTCTCCCCGATAATGCATAACTCCAAGATTAAACAGGGAAGATCTGTCTCCGATAGCGGCAAGCGCTTCAAAGGCGGTTTTTGCTTCATCAAATTTCCCGGCACTATAAATTTCCATGGCTTTTTCAAAGTTCGCATGGCTTAAAGTCGAGAAAAAGACAAATTGAACTAGTATAAATGCAAGAATTTTAATAAATTTAAACACTTTAAAGAAGTTTTCGTAGTTTTTCTTGTGATTTATCTGGCGAGGTAAACAGCGCTTATATTTTTATTCTATTCATAGAAATATTCAAATTTCCCCACCTGTGAGCGGGTTCAAATCGAAAATTCAGCTTCGTTTCGCACATTTATATCATCTGCACAGATTCTAATGCCCACTAATTAAAAGCTGAGCGCAATCTGTCAATTTTAAACTATTTATATGTTAAATTCAATCATTAGTGATCGTGCTTCTCAAGTGCGCCCCTTCACTGGCAAACTGCAAATGTCGCAGCGTTTTTTTTGAAAGCGAAAAGGTCTATTTTGAACAGCAGGGACTGATAACTGCCTGTTATAAGGTCGATTATTCCCTGAGGAGCCCGCCAAGTATCAAGTGGATTGAGATCACCCACAGCCTCTCTCCTATACTATTGGCATAAAAATTGGTCCAATTGTCAGGAAAGTATGGTTTTTATTTTTTATTGATAAGGGATTTAATCAGGTTTTTCATCTCTTTGCTGTTTTTGTGCTGGTCAGAAGCCTTTCCCTTGGCCCAGAACTGGTACTGCAGCGCCTTGTCCAGTTTATCGAATTGTGCCATATATTCTGGCATATCTTCCTGGGTTACATGATCGGATTTGGATTGAAAGGTGTATTCCACGGAAAGACTGTCCTCAATGCGCTCAGCCGTGCGAGAAAAGGTGAACCAGGGGTTATCAATCTCGGTGGTGCCCAGTGTTTCCTGCCAGAGCAATTCACCGCGAATATTGGCCACAGCACGCTGACGGACATCAACGGGGTGCACCAAGGCCAGTGGGCTCTGGCGGATTGGCCTTTGGGGTTTGGGGATATACTGCACAATACCGGACCCATACAGGGAAAAAATCTTGCGCGCCGAACTCAGTTTGGCAAAGGATTGTATTTGGTATTGCTCGGACACCTCCAGACGGTTTTCCTCCAGGTTGTCACTGTAGCTGATCAAAGGGGCAGGATCGACGCCAGGGTAATAGGTCGCAATAAAATTGGTATAGCCATTTTTGACCTGCTCGGAATCCGAGGCCAGAAAAAACCGTCGCACCTGTTCCGCTTTCAGGTGTGAAAAAGTTGTACTAACTTTGAGTTCGGCACTGTTGCCTGCAGGATCTATATCAAACTGTTCTTCGATTTCGGTACTCAGCAACGATTTTTCCGCAAAACTGGGTTCCACCCTCTTTAGGTTCCGGGTAGCCGGGGCCACCGGCAGGGCGTGTTCATAGTTAAAGAACCCCTTGTGCCTGAGATGAATCCCCTGGCCGGCAGCGGTGGCGTCAACCCAGTATTCCCTGCCGTTAAGTTCGACCAGGTTGATCACATGATCGAAAGATCCCGGAGAGGGAATATCCCTGCCAATATCCCGCCCGCGGCTGGAGGATACCAGAGCAGGGTAGGAATGCACGCCGAGGTGGGCGAGCATGCTGGTTAACAGAAGCGCCTTGTCCTTGCAGTCGCCGTAGCGTTTTTCCAGAGTTTCCCGCGGGCTTCTTGGCTGGTGTGAGTTGATGCCGAGTTCGATGCCGAAATAGCGGATATCCTCCTGCACATATTGGATTGCCTTGTTGACCGCCTCCCCCAGCCCGAACTCTTCGTGCCAGGTGTCCAACTGTTTCCTCAACTTACCGGGAAGAGCGCGGTCAATTGCATAGAGGCCCTGGGCCCAGGTATTGACCTGTTTCCAGTTACTGTAGCCAGAGTACTGGATGTAATTCAGTGGATCGTGCCAGGTGGGATATTCGCTTTCTGCGAGCACTGCAGGAACATCCAGCAGATCGAGTTCATATACAAAATTGCCCTGGTGGCGGGAGGCTGTCACCGGGTGTTCCCGGTGATTGAAGCGGTAATGCTGTTTTTGATCGCTGATAATACGTACAAAGCGCCGGTCTACCGATTGGGTCCAGGAGAGGTAGAAACGGCCAAAGTCACTGCGTTCAAAAATCGGGTTGCTACCCCGAATGGTATAGGCGTAGGTGAGGATATCGCCGGGGCGTATATCCTCAAGGATATAAAGCGCGTTCCACTGCTCTGAGTACAGTTTGCTGGAGAGCTCCTGCTCGGTCTGAAATAGTTTGAAGGCTGCCTTCTGCAGGCGATTCAGACGCTTGCCGTCGCGCACGATACTGATATCGTGGACCACCAGGTGTTGAAAAGCGGGATAGAAGCCAAAGGTCAGCTCGGATACCTCCCCCACGCCCTGTTGGTTCAGTGGCTCCATCTCCAGTTGGAAATAGGATTGCTGGTCTTGGCCCTGGTGCAGTATTTGGGAATTGGACAGGTGATACCGGACACTGCCCCGAGGAAGCTGTTTATTGTCCACAGGTATCAGTATTTTCACCCACGCCGGGGTTGGTTCAATCGTGATCTCCGGGTCAGCTTTTGCGAGGCATGTGACAAGAAAAAGTGCAGTGGTCAGCATCTGACCGAGAAAGCGATATCTCAAAGCGGGCCTCGATTATTATCTGCAACGGATCTTTTTTTACCGGACAGGGTATTGACTCGGGGACTCATATAGCGTGGGTGACAGCGTCTTCTGGCCCCCTTGACCATCCCCAAATAATCCCGGCGCTGTGTCCGCAGCGGCACCCCTTTTTATTGTTTGCGGCTTCGGTTTAACCGCCGGTTGGGCTGGTAATATACCCTAAAGGGAGTCTGGATTATATCCGGCTGCGCCGCCAAAAGCCTGGAATGTTCTGCTATCGAGGATTGCGATGAGAGCCTGGCGGTTCAGCGGGCCTGTATCATGTGGATAAACGGGCAGTGGACAGGCAAGCGTATAAGCCAACAACTGGACTGGAGAGGGTGCGTCACGCCGTGTACAGTTGAGTGGTGGATAGCTCCGGCAAGGGGGCCGCGTTCAATCGCGCTGTGGGGGGCTGCCCGATGCCCGGTAGTGGTTGCACGGGGAGCGGTTGTCACCAGCCGCCAAACAGGTTTTTCATAATCGGTCTGGTGGCTGGGGTGGGAATAACAGGGGCGCTGTCCGGGTTTATGGATTGGATTGTGGCTGTTGAACCGGCACCGCCTCCAGCTTTTCCCTCAGCTCTTTGAGCTTCTCTTTTACCCGAATGGCATTTTCCGGCCCCATACGGATCATCAGTTTTTGCACGCCAGGCAGTTTTTCCAGTTTGGGATCGGCAAACTTGTAATATACCGAAGGGCGCACGAGTTGGATGGGGCCCTCAATTTCCGGTGCCGCGAGCACCTTGTCAATGGCTTCCAGTACCACCTGATGGAAAGTTTTATTGCGAATACCCAGTTCACCATAGGCCTGTGCCAGACGCGGGTACCAGTACTGGTAAAGACTGACCGCGGTTTCCGTATTCATCAGGGCGAACAGGCGTACGGGCTGATCGTAGCGGCGGTAGTTGCTTGGTGACAGCTGGTAGCCCTCCGCTGAGGAGCCGGTAACCAGGATAGGGCCCCGGATGCTCTTGAGGGGCCGGTGCTTGTAAATCAGCGTACCGCGGGAACCGGCATTGATCGCGGCTACCCACTTGCGAATCACTTCACTCGGAACCAGCCAGCGGGACAGGGCATTGTCTGGGGCCAGGCCCATCAGTTCCTGGTAGACAGCCTTGTCACTGTTGTTGAGCGGGGGTGGTGGCTCCCTACCCGGTTCTTCAGCCGGTTTTTCGGCTGGTGCGGGTTCCAGAGGCTTGGGCACAGGGGGCTGTTCTTCCGGTTGCGCCAGGGTTTCCGGCTCGGGCGCTGTCTCGGGCTCCTCAATGATTTTCGTCGCGGGAATTTCTTTTTTCTTTTCGTCGCCGGTCCAGAGCCAATAAGCTGCCGCGGCGACGATGATCACCACTATAATTCCGATGATCCACCCTTGCCTAGATTGTTGTTCCGACATTCCTTGCCTCCTTCTTGTTGCGATCAGAATGTTCAGGTTGGACCACGACAAAGCCTAACGGTTTCTCCGTGGAGTCTGGGTTTAACATTACTCTCTGCCGCAGCCAGTCGCAAAGGAGATTTGCATCTCCCCTGGCCCTGGTAAAACCCGGCACAAGGATTCGACCCCGCAGTCGTTGCCATGCCCACCGAACTTATGCGCGGGTGTGAGCTTGTCTGTGCTATTGGGATCGGTTAGGCAAATTGTGGACAGCCAATAGGAAGCAGGGCAGTGCAGAAATTCCCTCGCTCCTGGTGGTCCCATGGACGCAACTGTTTGCAAATAAAAGGATTGGTGGTGGGGATTACTGAGGAATCTCTCGGTGCGTTTCAATCTTTGGCTATCCCGCGTTGCGAAAATCAGGGGGAATAACGCAGTAGCGTCAAGAACTGGCAGAGAGATGATGGCTGGGAGTTTGGTGGATGACTGGAGTGTTTGCAATGTTCTGCTGCTTTGCTGATTGCAGTGCCTTCCTGGCTGAGTGAATCCTTGTGGCAAGGACTTTTTACGGTAAACTCACGTAGAAAAACGTCTGTTATTCAGCAGGGAGGCTTTATATGAAACGCACTGTAATCTTGGTTCTCGCACTGGTACTGGCCGATTCGGTCGCCGCGCATAAGGCACCGACACACAAACACGCCCAACTGGTCCCGATCCCGGCCTATCGCCAACCTTATGGGGAGGCGGGCGCGCAAGCTTCGCTGCAAGCCGCCAAAGCTTTCCTGGCGACCTTTGATGAAGCGGCCAGGGACCAGTTCATGTTCACGCTGAACGCCGCGGAGCGCGCGGGCTGGTCTAACCTGCCTGCTGGCATTGTTGATCGCACAGGCATTGCTGTTGCCGAACTCTCCGATGTACAACGCGGTCTTTTATTTGATTTCCTGGCTTCGTCCCTGAGTGAGGAGGGCTATCGGAAAGTCATGGATATCATGGCTGCGGAAGCTTTCCTGAGCAACGACCGCCGCGCCAGGCGCCTGAAGTGGGACCCGCAGAACTATTGGATATCCTTCTACGGGATCCCGTCTACGGATACGCCTTGGGGATGGCAATATGGCGGTCACCATCTGGTGTTGAATATTTCGGTTGAAAACAACAGGGTTGAAACTATGTCGCCCAGCTTCGTAGGCACAGAGCCCGCGGTCTTTTCCCTGAACGGTGTTGACTATGTATCCATGGTCGACATGCATCGTGCCGGATACGCGGTCTATTCGGCCCTCGATGCCGAACAGAGAGCGGTGACCGATGCAGAGCGTGTTCCGCGGGATGTTCAAACCGGGCCGGGCAAGGATGGTGCTATCCCATCGGTGATCGGCATTAGTGCCTCCAAATTGCGCAATGAACCGAAGGCCCTGATGCTTTCGGCAATTCGAAAATGGGTTGCAATTCAGCCATCGGAGAATGCCGTGCCCCGAATGGCGCAGATTGAAAGTGAACTCGACCAGACACATTTTGCCTGGATTGGTGATAGTACCCTCAATACGCCCGCCTATATGCGTATCCAGGGCCCGACATTGATCATCGAATTACTCTCCACCGGGGGCAATGTCGGTGAAAATGCCAGCGGTAAAGGCCACTACCATTCTATTTACCGCAACCCTGCGATGGAGTATGGCGGTTAGGTGCTGGAACCTGTATGCCCGTGGATAGCACAAGGCCGCTCATCGCGCGGGTATCCTGGTCTGGGTTGCCTGGCGCATCCGGGCCAAAAGGCCACTCACTGTAGTACGCAGCGGCAGGATCTCTACCGCTGTACCCGGTCATTGAAAATGCCGGGGAAACTCCCGCTGCGCCAGGGCCGGTCAGTCGGTTTTCATCTCTGTAGTGGTGAACTGGTTGCACACCATCACATCCACATCCAACTGGCCAATCACGCGCTCCGCGGTATTGCCACGCAGCAGCGAACCCGTAGCACCGTACTGGTTCATGGTACCCATTACCACCAGGTCCGCATCGATCTCACGGGCCACGGCCTCCACCACATCACTGGTATATCCCCGCTTCACGTGAATGCGATGGGTGGGTACGCCGGTCTTGTCGGCGAGCTTGGCCAGGGCGCCGCGGTCCGGGTAGAGCATGGAGTCCAGATAGGCGTTGACCAAATGCAGTTCCGCCCCGTAGTGGCCGGCGATAAAGGTGGCGCGTTCGCTGATCTGGCGATTCAACTGGCGATGTTCCAGGGTTTTGGCCTGGTAGTTCACTGTGGCCAGTACCACTTTGCGTGCTTCCTTGGCGCCGGGGCGGATCAGAACCACCGGGCAGCGGGCGGTCTTGAGTACCCGCCATTTGGATTCGGCGAAAGTGAAGCGACGGCTGCTCTTGGCATGCACAGGGAGGTAGATCATTTCTGCATTGCAGCGCTTGGCTTCCTGTACGATTGCAGCCTGCCAGTCACTGGACCAACACACCGTGATCTCGCAGGTGAGCCCGGCGGTGGCAATCGGTTCACGAATCTGTTCACGGAACCAGGACTCGTCGCGGAAGAGATGGTCGTTGACCGCACGGGTATCGACAGCTTCACCATCGACCGCCACAAAGACTGCCAGGCCCGGTTGGGGGTTGCGCCCCCGCGCAGTGGTCAGCGCCCGCTCCAACGCCACGTGCTTCTCATCATTGGGGTCCACCACCACGAATAGGGTGCTCTGCTGTTCCATCTTTCCTCCTAGACATAAAGGGTTAGTGGCCCCCTGCGTGAGACAGTGAGCCTTTGGGGTTGAATGTATCACGGGGTGCAGGTGGCGCGGAAAGTTTGCTGATGATGATTGTAGTTTTACGCGCCAAATCACCATGTGCAGGCGCATAGTGGAGTATTGAAACGATATTGTATAGAGGTGTTGCATAGGGACCTTCACCGGACCGATCCCGGTCTGAACCTCGCGCTCCGGCACGAAGCCGTTACGGACTACAGCCGCACGACCGACGTCCAGGCGGCGACCTTATTCCATGAAGGTCAACAGCCCTGCCTCCACTGCCTTCTGAAGCAGCTCTCGTGCGCCCCGGTGGAGTAGCTCTGTCAGTGGGTCAGCTGTCTCCTGTCGATCTGTAAACTCAACAACGGTATTCTTTTCCATAGCGGCGTACTCTTGGTTGGTTGACTGTTTGGCAACAACAAATTAACCAGATACGCTGCTTTCTTTCAAACTTTCAAACTTTCAAACTTTCAAACTTTCAAACTTTCAAACTTTTAAACACCAGAATTGGTTATAACTCCCACGCCAACAATTATTGGATAATATGGTTTACGCAGGAGAGATCTCCCCAACCGTTGCCGTTATGGTCTTGAATCAGGGGTGTCGATCTCAGGATATGCTCAGCGAAAAATTTATAGACTTTATAGCGCTAGAAGTTATTCCCTGGGTAAGAAATAATTATAATGTTTCCGGTTATGAAAATGTGGTTATCTTAGGTCCTTCTCGTGCAGGATTCTCGGCAGCATTTGCAGCATTAAGATATTCGAATGTTATTGGCGGGGTGCTTTCACAATCTGGTTCATTTTATTCTACGTTAGAAGAAAAAGAAAATTGCCCCATTTATCCTGAATTTGATGGAGGATTACTTACAGAATACACAAAATTTCCAAAACAACCAGTTAACCTTTATTTGGATGTAGGCTTATATGATCTTGGGTTGGGGCGTGTGGGCGTTAATCGACAATTCAAGGGCACCCTTGAGCTTAAAGGGTATAAGCTGAGTTACAAGGAATACAAAGGAGGGCATTCCCATCTGAATTGGCGGCATACATTGTCAAATGTGTTAATATATTTTTTTGGGGATACAAAAAATAGCAATGCATTGCAACGCACAAGTCGATAAATATGAGTGGTAGACACCATGGGCATAAAAGGAAAATAACAGCCAGAACAGTTAATGGTTGAGATATTTAGCGGTATTGTGTATCTGCTATTTTTCCTATTTAAATCGATTCGATAATTGTGGGCTCTATAGCGTATCAGTCATGGCTTTCCAATTCGCTATATTGGCTGGTTGCTGGCCTTGGCCATTGTCCATCCCCATAATCTTCCACAGGGCTGTTTTTTTCATAGCGAGTAAACAGGTCTGGGGCCATGAAATTGATGTTTAATTATCTTGTTCACAGGAAAGTTCATTATCTGCTGTATTTTATTTAGGCAATTGCTTTAAATGTCGATATTATAGAGCACGGACTATGATATGCTACTTACCATTAATGCTTGAAAGGAACTTATCAAGGGCCATATTGAATTCCTTGGGCCTCTCCCAGAACATCATGTGCTTACCCATATAAACAACAGAGGCAGATGGGGTGTTGGCTTTAATCCACTTATCCGCCACCTCCTTCATTTCATTCCGCACGATATACAATAAAGGTACTTTACCCTCAAGTGCGATAAGATCCTCGCTGTAGTCGAGATAAAATCCCGTGGCATTTGTAATTGAAGCGACACTACTCGATGTATGGCTGGCGATTCTTGATATCCAGGCAACATTCTCTGGCGTCGGATTTTCAAGCATCCATTTGCTAAATTCTGAGATAACGTTATCGCGATCCTCAATGATGCCTTCGGTAAACCACCTGGAATAGCCGTCGGAATCATCGTTAAGGTACCAGACCCATTCGTCACGCGTAGCACCTGTTATATCCGGACCCGTGTCAATCATGATCATGGCTTTGAGTTTATCAGTGCCGAACTGATTCAAATACGCCAGTTGCTCCGTTACCCCATAGGACCAGCCTGCTAGAATCACATTTTTCAAGTCTAGCTTTTCAATCAGTTGAGCTAGATCACGTGCGTGTTGTTGGTAGGTGTGGCCTTCAACGGGTTTTGATGATTTGCCCTGGCCTCTAGGGTCATACGCCAGTGCGCGGTATTTTTTTGATCCTTTAAAGTGGGCGAGTTGATGTTCGAAAACCTCTGTTGACATCATCCAACCAGGAATAAAAATAATAGTGGTGTCGCCGTTGCCTGCTTGCTCGTAGTGTATGGTGAGATTTTCATCTATCTTGACTTCCTCTGAAGCTACACCACCAGTAAACAGACTTAAGCCTGCAACTATTACCATTGAAAGGTATAGTATTCTCATCATCACTCCCAGCTTTTCCGAGATAGATGGCATCGTTACCACCAAATACAGAGGATAGTTTACCGAACAAAAGCACACAAGTCATCATGACCGCTATTATTCTGATAGCTGATCCACTGGCAATTCCGTTTCAAACCATTAAATATACATAAAAATCAGTTGTTTGTGCGTATATTCTATAGCTATCCAAAACAAAAAACTTCACTGTCACCATGAATCCAGAATATGTTATATTTTTTAACCGATGGGTTTGAATGAAAATATGGCGAGAGCCACTGCCAAATAGGTCGAGGGCGTATATAAACAGGTTCCCTTGTTGAGCTATTGTCAGGACCTGGAGGGTAAACTCGTCAACCTTTAACTGCAGTAGCACGACACAGGTATATGAATAATACCTCGAAGATACAGATCTTTTTTGGTAGATTCCAGCTCCAATACGAAACTGCTGCATGCCTAATGAAACAGCAACAACTCAACTCAATAAGGAAATAGATCATGTCAGTAACCATCTGGCTTTTGATCTCGAATACAGTACTTTTCATATTACTGGGTGTCTTTTCTACAATTCGCACATCTGACACACGCTGGGCGTTTATTTTTGATTTTTTCTCGATTTTACCGGCGACGGCAATTTTGGCATGGTATGGCGAGGGCGTTGGCTGGCGACGTATATTGATCACTGGTCTCGTGACGATTTACGTTGCGCGTATGCTCTACACACTTTTCGCCTGGTTTGGCGCCACAGGCGCCAAAAGATTAAAAGATCAGGCATCCAAATCAGCGATCTTGGTGTTGCCTTTTTTCCTCGTGCCCATTTTTAGTTGGATTTACCCGCTTCCTTTTTTCGCAGCCATGGACCGCACTGGGAATTTCAATGTATTTGACGCGACAGCGCTTACTTTATACGCTGTAGGGACCGTGTTTCATTTCGGCGCAGATTTACAAAAATGGCGTTATCGCCTGGATCCCGCAAACAAGGGAAACTTGTTGCAGAGAGGGTTTTGGGGGATGTCACGGCATCCCAATTACTTCGGTGATTTCATCATCTATCTATCGTTTGCACTGATTTCAGTTTGGCCTTGGGGGGTGATATCTCCGGTAACCAATTTTCTTCAATACTTATTTGATGCAATACCCAAAAATGAGAAAGGGGCACAAACACGATATGGTGAAACCTGGAAAGTTTACGTAGACACGACGCCCACCTTTCTACCCCTTCGGTTTTGCAGAAAGAGGTTCTAGAGATTTCACAGGGCTAACGTAATGAAATTGGTTAATGAATACCTAGTGCAGAAGATTATGACTCTTTTCCGGTAGATTCTCTGTAATCTCCCAAGAAGCCATCGAGTGCCGAATATAATAAGTTTGGGGAGATGCACAGATCTGCTGTCTGCATACTGAAGTTGCCGCAGTGATAGTAAAACAGAGCTAATGATCCAATGCTTTTTATGTATACGTAAATACTGCCTTCATAATCAAGTGAGGGTAATAAAAATTCTGCTAATATTTCCGTAATGACTTATAAGTTATCACTATTATTTTGGGTATTGTTTCCTGAGTCAAGTCAAGGGCCGGCACTCCTCCTTTAACCTAACCGATCATATTCTTTTAAATGTTGTGTTGCAAGTTCAACCGCTTTTTTCGCATGAATTTGTGTTGTGTCGTATAACGGGACATTTGTATGTCCCTGTTGAATCAGGAGTGCTATCTCGGTACAGCCAAGGATAACAGCTTCTGCTCCCTGATTTCGAAGCTGGTCAATGATTTTGAGGTAGCTTCGGCGTGATGCGTTGCTGATTTTTCCCAGACACAACTCAGAGTAAATTACTTCATGAATTAGATTTCTGGATTCCTTACCGGGAATTATAACCTCAATACCATATTTTTCAGTTATGCGGTTTTTGTAAAATGTATGCTCCATAGTAAAGCGAGTGCCTATGATGCCCACCCGTTTTACCTGTTCATTAACCAACTTTTCTGCGGTTGCATCGGCAATATGAAGCAAAGGTATGCAAACAGATTTCTCTACGGTTTCTGCAACTTTATGCATTGTATTCGTACATAGCAAGAAAAAATCAGCACCAGCCGTTTCTACAGATTTAGCTGCTGCAGCTAAAATATGTGCGGTTTTTTCCCAGTTCTCTTGTTGCTGTAGTTTCTCAATCTCGGCAAAATCAACGCTGTATAAGCATATTTTTGCAGAATGCAAACCCCCAAGAGCGTTTTTGATGCCTTCATTAATTTCTCGATAGTAGTTTGCGGTTGATTCCCAACTCATACCGCCGATAAGTCCTATAGTTTTCATACTTAATTGCTCTGGAAAACAAATAATAGATAAAATAGGAAACCTGAAGCCGTATGTCTTCTTGATCCGATTACATTATCAGGGCACCCTGTGCAGATTCAGGAAGTTTGTTGGTGTCTGCATTCTGTGCTAACACCAACTCTATTGAACAGCAATAATCCTTAGCCATTACTAGCGGGACTCTTGAATAGATCTGTAAGCTGTGCCAACCATTGAAATACAATTTGGACAGCCGGTATTATAGGACTGTCCTACCCCAAAAGATGGGTTTGCACCAAGCTTTTGATGCGCGATAACCACAATTTCTGCGCCAAGTTCAGCGGCTTTATTTTTTAGCTCTATCCGGCACTGTTTAATATTTGTTGTGGAAGACTTGGCATTAAAGCCAAATTTGCAATCAATATCTCCAACAGATTGATAATGCTTTAAGTCAGAAATAGAAATTTGCTGTATAATTTGTACCTTACTGCCCGCTTCTGAAAGTTTAATGTTGGCACATGAAATCAAGAGAAGGAAAGAGGCAAAAATAAAGATTGTTTTCATAAATACCCTATAATTGAACAATTTATTAAATCTGTAAAGCTTAACTAAAAATTCCCGCGGATTCAACCTTGAAGCGCATACCATTTATGCGGCTTGTGCCGCCAAGTAATTATCCATTAAATCTTCTGGTGT
>NZ_CANLDD010000048.1 GCF_947489355.1 uncultured Microbulbifer sp.
TTCGTGAACTGAACCTGACCTGACAGACCACCGTCAGAAAAACCGGTAACTGTCAGATCAAGTCTGAACTACTACAAATGGGCCACTCCCGACTTGTGACGATAGTACGAAAAGCAACCGACAACTACATAATGTCGTTTTTAACCGTTTGAGGTTTCGCTTCTTTTAATCGTCTGCGCAAATATTCCAAAACCTCTTTACGGCGCAAATGTACGGCATTCAGGTCGGCAATATCCGGGCGCCGTATCAGCATTTTTATCGTGGCCAATTTTCTGCGCCCAAAACTACCAACCTCCATAAAGTCATCCATGTAGGTTTGCAGTACATGGCCTACCGTAATGCCGCGCTGCTGATGTTTGCGCCACTGGTCCGGATCGCTAAGTTCCAGTTCTCGTCTATCAACCCACGCCTTTGCCAGTGCCTTTTTGCCGAATGTTTCCGCCACTGTGTAAACTAATTTAGAGTTCTTAAAAATGCGGATTTGTGCCGTATAACGCACTTCCCCTTTCGCATTCTTGCGTGCCCTAATCGTGGCCATTGATTTCTCACTGGTACAAGCTTTTTCTTGTACCATTATTGTACCACTGTGGGTGTAAAAACAGGTTAAAATGGGGTTTTTTAGGCGCCTTTCGCAACGTTGAGACATCAGCTTAGAATTTGATATACCCCATTAAAATCAAGTAGTTATGCCTGAATACAACTCACACCGCTTTTGTACTGCGCCACTTTTGGACTGGAGTGACCGCCATTGCCGCTATCTGTGGCGCCTCCTGAGCAAACACGCGCGTCTCTATACCGAAATGGTCACCACCGGTGCAATACTGCACGGTGACCGGGAGCGACATCTACAGTTTGATGCCGTCGAACAGCCCCTGGCCCTGCAACTGGGTGGCAGCGACCCACAGGCACTGGCGGAATGTGCCCGTATCGCCGAGGGGTGGGGTTATTCCGAAATCAATCTCAATTGTGGTTGTCCCAGCAACCGGGTCCAGTCTGGCCGGTTTGGCGCCTGCCTTATGGCAGACCCGGATACGGTTGCGGCCGGGCTCGCCGCCATGCGCGCAGCCGTCACAATTCCCGTGACAGTAAAGCACCGTATCGGGATAGACGACATGGAAGACTACGCGGGCCTGGCCCACTTTGTGGAAGCCCAGGCAGCGGTGGGCATCAACACCTTTATCGTGCATGCCCGCAAAGCCTGGCTACAAGGTCTCAGCCCCAAGGAGAACCGGGAAATACCCCCACTCAATTACGATTTAGTCTACCAACTGAAAAAGGACTACCCGGATTTGCAGGTTGTCATCAACGGTGGTATCCATTCTCTGGAAGCATGCCAACACCATTTACAACACGTTGATGGTGTGATGCTGGGGCGCGCCGCCTACCAAAATCCCTCCCTATTGGCGCAAGTAGACAATCAGCTGTTTGGCGAAAAAGAGGGGCCGGATGCAACCCAAGTCGTCGAGCAGATTCTGCCCTATATCGAACGGGAACTCGGCCGCGGCCAGCGACTCAACTATATTACCCGCCATATGCTTGGACTCTTTCAGGGCCTGCCGGGCGCAAAACGCTTTCGGCGCCACATCAGCGAAAATGCCCACAGGAAAGGAGCTGGACCGGAAATCGTGTCTGAAGCTTTGGCACTGGTCACTCATGCCATATAGTCTTTGCGGCCAACAGCCGGCACTGTTGCAGGAGGAAGCTGGCCAACAAACAAGGGAAATGCGATGAATAAACTGGAACAGCTCAAAAAGCGCAGTCAGGTTGTGGCCGATACCGGCGACATTGAGGCCATTCGTCGGTATCGGCCCCATGACGCCACCACCAATCCCTCCCTGCTGTACAAGGCTGCCCAGCTTCCGCAGTACAAGGGGCTTGTCGGTGAGTCTCTGGACTGGGTGCAACGCCACCAGGGATACAAAAACCCGGCTGAAACTGCACGGCTGGCCGCCATTAAGCTGGCCGTGGATATCGGAGCGGAGATCTTACAGTTGGTTCCGGGCGTGGTTTCGACAGAAGTGGATGCGCGTCTCTCCTTTGATAGCCGCGCCACCATCGACTACGCGCGCCACCTGGTCGCCCTTTACGAACGTGTGGGTGTGCCGCGAGAACGGGTATTGATAAAAGTCGCAGCCACCTGGGAGGGTATAACCGCAGCGGAAATACTGGAACGCGAGGATATCCGCTGCAACCTGACGCTGTTGTTTAGCCTGTGCCAGGCTATCGCCTGCGCCGAGGCAGATATCAGCCTGATATCCCCCTTTGTCGGCCGCATACTCGACTGGCATCTGGCCAACGGGGAACCCAAGGCATACTGTGGGGAAGAGGACCCCGGAGTTGTCTCAGTGCGCAATATTTACCACTACTACAAGTCCCGCGACTACGATACCATCGTGATGGGCGCCAGCTTCCGCAATAGCGGGGAGATTGAAGCTTTGGCCGGTTGCGACCGCCTGACCATCAGTCCCCAGTTGCTGCAGGCACTGGAGGAAAATACAGAGAAGCTTGAAAGCGGGCTGCCCACCAGTATCAAGCCCCAATCGCGCCCCGCCCGGAGACTGAGCGAGGCGGAATTCCGCTACCAGCTAAACAGTGACGCCATGGCGACAGAGAAGCTCGCCGAAGGTATCCGCAATTTTGCCAAAGATCAGCAGCGCCTTGAAGTGCTGTTGCAGAGCCAAGTAATAGGACACCAGAAAACCGATGCTGCAACAAATCCGTAAGTTGTTTAAACAGATTGGCAGCAGTGCCGATGTAGAAACGCGCAGTGCAATCGACATGCGCATGATCAGTGCCGCACTTCTGGTTGAGGTGGCCACTGTTGATCAAGAGCTGGAACAACGTGAGCGCGACACCCTCACCCAGCTGTTGCGCCAGCATTACGCACTGGATGCCGACAGCGCGAGCGTAATCATCGATGAAGCCATAGCACAGAGAGATCAGGCTACCTCGCTATTTGAATTCACCCAGGCGGTAAACGATCAGTTCAGCGTGCAGGACAAGTATCTTCTGGTGCTTCAAATGTGGCAGGTGGCCTTTTCCGACAATGTGATCGAAGCCTTCGAAGAGTACCTGATTCGCCGGGTTTCCGAGCTGATCTATTTGCCCCACGGGCTGTTTACCAAAGCGCGAGCCGAAGCGCGGGATATGAAGGAAGCCTGATTGGAAAGTAGGCACCGGCAAGATTCGCTCTGCCGCCGAGTGATCACTACGGTTGCGAAGAAGACTTTCCCGGTAGCTCACACTCCCATTCGAGGGTGTGTACCAGATCGCGAAATGTCTCCGCATTTTTTTCGTTCATACTCATCAATATACGATGAGCCTCCAATACCTTCTCCCGCGCTCCGCACTCATCCGGCGCCTTGGGCACCAAGAGTGTGGTTTGTCCGGGGAATTTTTGCCGCTCATCACTGATTTCTACCAGCGCATCGAATCCCATTGCATCAAACAGATGCCGGATACCCTGGTCCGAACAAAACACCAGGGGCTTCTTGCAGCCGTGTTCCAGCACATGCATCGCAATCTTGGCGATCAAACCCAGGGTGGTGCTGTCGATTCCCTGTGCTTCGTGTAGGTCAAAAGCAACTCCGGCAAAATCATCCTGCCCGATCATGTCTTCGGTAAAACTATCGAAGGTGGTACAGAGGTCGAGCCGAACATCGCCGACCAGCTTGATAATGTAAACACCCTCGTGGGTTCCAACCATAATTTGCCCGGACTGCATAACAACCCCCGGTTCACCCGCAAGCACAATAAAGCCGATGTGCAGGCGGATAGCAAAAATTCCCTGGCAGAGAACACAATCGCCCTCGGCGGTTCTGCCACTTCACGCCAATTTGTGTATAAAGTGAGCAGAGCTTACTCCTGACCGCGCGCACTGACAAGAGCATCAGGGTATGAATCTTGACTGATTGGTCAGATTAAATACTGTTCCTATTTGTGCCCCAGCGTGAGGATAGTCATATCGTCTGGCAGGGCACCATAAGTATCCACTTTCAGGCTTTTGCGCAATTGTTCCAGTTCGCCCCCACTTTCCGCAATCAGCTGCAAAAGCCGCGCCTCTTTTTCCAACAGGTTTCCCTGGAGCAGCTCCAGCACTCCATCGGAACAGGCTACCAGTTGCCAGTTGGACGGGAGTTCAACGCACATTACCTGCCAGTCACCCCGTTCGAAGATTCCCAAAGGCCGCCCCTTTCCGGCCAGCCATTCGGCATCACCGGCAGTGACAAGGGCTGGCATGGGGATTTGTCCCGCTACAGAATAGAGCAACTGATTTTCCGCCGTATCAATCACGCCGACAAACATGCTGGCATGCTTATCCATGGGTGTGGATAAAAGCTCACGGTTTATCAGGTCGAGCATTTCAAGCAAGTCCGCATTGAGGAATTCGGGATGGGTAAACAGCGGCCGCTCCCGCAGGCAGTGCATAATGCTGTGCTTGATCAGCGCGGTGACCAGTGCCGATGAGACACCATGCCCGGAGACGTCCACCAAATAGAAGGCCACAAAGCGTTCACCAAAAAGACCGTAATCGACAAAGTCGCCACTGAGGTACAGGGAGGGAACCAGAAAATAGGCAGCCTCAACGCCACCAGGGTAGCGATAGGGCGTGCGTGGTAGCAGGTGTTGCTGCAACAGGCGTCCCGCTTCCTGGTCGCGCCTCAGCAACTCAATATGATCAGACAACTCCCGATTGCGACACTCCAGCGCCTGCCGGTACTCCCGGTTCTGCTGGGCGAGATTTTCTGCCTCGGAGATGCGGCAGATAGCCCGGTCCATCAGGGTTTCCTGCTCAATAGGTTTCAGGAAGTAGTCACAGGCGCCCAGGCGAATGGTGTGCAACACTTCGTTTACTTCTAAGCTGTCGGAGATCATGATAACCGCCGTTTCCGGCGATTGTCGCTTGACCTTACGCAGTATCTCCAGCCCACTGACATCCGTTAATTGGAGATCCACCACTACCAGCTGAAAAAGGCCCGGGGAAAACTGCTCCATACCCCCGTGTCCGGTGGAGGCCAGGGTAACGTGAAACCCATGCTTGGAGAGCACCCCGCGCAAAAAATCGCGGGCGTGCTCGTCTTCAGTCATTAACAGGCTATTTGGGCTGGCCATCAGTGGCCCTGGGGGGGGCAGGTATCACTACGGGGTGATCAGTAGTCACTGGACTCCTCGACTTCAGCCTGGTCAATCGCTTCGGCAGCTTCGGCTTCGCTGTCCACGTCGATCTCGCCATCCACGATCAGGAAATCCCGGCGCTGTAGATAGGCGTCGCGCAGTAAGACATAGCGATCGCCCTGTAGCAGGGATTCCGCTTCCAGCAAACTGGCACGATCCTGGATGATATCAGTCGCCCTGAGTGTGTAACGGGTGGGGTCGTGATCCACGTAGGTTATGGGGTTAGTATAGTGATCCACCACCCTGGCCGGTGTATCCCTCACCGTGGAAGGCCCCAGTAGCGGCAAGACCAGGTAGGGCCCCGAGGGCACGCCCCACACTGCCAGTGTCTGGCCGAAGTCTTCACCATCGCCCTCTTCCAGCCCCATATACTGCGCTACGTCCAGGATACCGACAATACCGACCGTGCTGTTAACCAGGAAACGACCCGCATCGTTACCTGCCTGGCCCAACTTGCCCTGAAGCAAACCGTTGAAGGTATTGGTCACCTCTCTCAGATTACTGAAGAAATTGCTGATGCCGTGTTGCATAAATATCGGGGTTATCTGTCGATAACTTACCGCAGCGGGCTTCAACACGTAGCGATCAGCCCCATCATTGAAAACAAATATGGCACGGTTGAATCCCTCCCAGGGATCGCGCAGGGAAAAGTCCGCACCATCCGCATCGCCATACTCATCCGCGGGATCAAAACCGTATTCTTCTTCCAGTGATCCACTGTTGTCGCCGGCATTAGTCTGCCCGGTAGATCCCGGCTGTTCATCGGTACCGGTTTCCGCTGATACGGCTCCAAATGGATCTTTTTGTGCCAATACGGCCACTGGAGAAATCGACAGGAATGCAGCGATCAACCAGGCCGAAAATGCTGTACGTCCCAGCAAAACCTCGCTCCTCTTCTATCAAACACGCAGGCCAGGAATTCTAATGCCCCCGCGCAGCATAAGCCACCCTCGGGGGCACAGCTGCCGGGATTCATCAAAGATAACCCAGTTTCAGGCAAGCACTAGGCTCTCAAGCCGGCGATAACACCATTGTCCAGCAGTTTCTGCAATAGCGCGACACCAAACGTGCGCAGGGAGCCACTGTCCACTTGGGGCAATTCTTCGGCAATCTGCGTGAGCAGTTGTGCGCCCATGGCATCTTCCTCAGAGGCCAGCTGCAACAGGCGTGCCGTTACTGCATTGACCTCCATAAAATGGACTTCATCATCGCGCCCGCGGTACACCAACAAAAAGGTCGGGGTTTCCGAAGGCTCCTGGGGCTGAAAGTCCGGCCCGATACGGTGTACGGGATATCGATAGCTGAGACTCCACACCAGTGGCGATACCACCAGCACAGATTCGAGCACATCGCCGGCTTGGCGCAAGCCGGTCGGTATTTCTGCGACACTGACATCAAGTGCCAACTCCACCCACTCGTAGTGGGCCAGCTCCAACAAAAAAGGCGGGTCTTCTTCCCGCTGGCCCCGTTCATGTTGCAGGTAGGAGAGGAACTCTTCACTAATCTGCAGAAAGTAGGGGCTGGTTGCCGCATGCTGGCGAATAAAATCGCGCACCATGTTGTGCCAGTGGGTATCACTGTACAAACTGCGCAGTATCGGGAAACCACTCGAAATAAAGGATTCGATGTTGTTGTAAATCAGGTCCCGGTAAATAGCCAGCCTCCGCGCCTCAATGTTCGCGGGCGGGGTATTTACATCCGGGGCGCGCAAATGAGCGGCAAAATCCCTCTGCAGACTCTGGAACCCACAGGGCTTATCGGCTACTGAGGACATAATTTTCTTCTACCAGGTGACTGGCCTGAATCGCCTTGATCTGTCCGACTTCTTCAAGCAATTCCGGCAGGGGCGGAATATTGAAATCGCGCTCCAGCAGAGTTGGCATCACACCGTGGATCTCATAGGCCTTGTCCAGCAGTTGCCATACGGGGTCAATCACCGGAGCACCGTGGGTATCCACTTTTAGATCGTCCGCCTCATCATAGTGACCTGCAACATGGATATAACGCACTCTTTTTGTGGGAAGTCCCCGCAGAAACTCCAAGGGATCGTAACGGTGGTTGATGGCGTTAACGTAGATATTGTTTACATCCAGCAGAAGATCGCAGTCTGCCTCTGCCAGTACTGCCTTGAGAAAAGCCAGTTCGCTCATCTCCTGTCCAGGGGCTGCATAATAGGAAACGTTTTCCATCGCGATCCGCTCCCCCAGCACATCCTGCACGATACGAATGCGCTCGGCGACGTGCATCACCGCTTCCGAGGTAAAAGGTATCGGCAGCAGGTCGTAAAGGTGGCCCTGATCGGAACAATAGCTGAGATGCTCGCTGTAACAGCGGATATCGTGTTCACGGATAAATTGCTTGACTGATCCAACCAGCTCCATATCCAGAGGCTCAGATGCCCCAATCGACAGAGACAGGCCATGCAGCATAAAAGGAAAGCGTTCGGTGTATTCACGAAACCACCGGCCGTAGCGCCCACCGACACCAATCCAATTCTCCGGCGCCACTTCAAGGAAATCTACCGCACCGGATTGCAATTTCTCGCCCATCATCGAGCGACGCAATCCAAGACCGGCTCCTTCAACTGGATACTTGCGCACCACGTTTTGCCTCGCATTGATGTTTGCTTGTTAACCCAACCACTCAATACCCTGCGGGGTCAATGCGGCACAGAGTGGTGCCACCATCGGCCAGGAGCGGCGGCGAGCCCCAGAAATACATACTGTGCCAAAAAATAGCACCCGTATTTCAGGGCCGACAATCAAATAGCGCATAGGAAACCGCTTTGATTGCCGGATCAAGGGAATGAATGCCGGGGTAAAACGCAACCGCGGTTCTACCCAGGACAGACGGGAAGTCTAATTAGCCGCCACACTTCCCCTCACCACACTTCCCTTCCTTCTTCTTTTTACCTTCGCCGCACTTGCCTTCGCCGCACTTACCTTCCTTCTTTTTACCTTCGCCGCACTTGCCCTCGCCGCACTTACCTTCCTTCTTTTTACCTTCGCCGCACTTGCCTTCGCCGCACTTACCTTCCTTCTTTTTATCGCCGTGTTCATCGGCAAGTGCCAGGTTGTAACCGGAAGTCAGATCCTGGGCGGCAAACGGGTTGGCAGTACTGTTGGCAGCAGAGACACTCATCGCTGCCGAGGCAATAAACGCCGCGCCAACGGCAGCCGCTACCGGGGAAAGATGCTTCTTGTTCATAACGAATCTCCTAGCTAATACCCAGAGTAATAAAAAAGCACTTAAGACTCTCTTTTCTCCCGCGTTAGTATAGTGCTGTGAAGAAAAAAGTTAGGCGACAAGGCCAGCCCGAAAACCGCCAATTTACCTCGCCCTGTCAAGCGCTTCGTCTGTTTTCAGTGTTTCTGTCGGGCCGGTCAGCAGAATATTACACGATTGGTCGTTTTTTTTCGTGACCGTCTACCAATAGTCAGCATCAGCCAAGCCACTTCGCTCCATTTCCACCCAGGCCCTGTGAAGACGCTTTGCTGACACGGGCATCAGTGTTTTCAGGCTTTGGGCAAACAGGGAAACTCGAAACTCCTCCAACATCCAGCGGTATTCTACCAATGGGGCCACGGCCGCCAATGCTCTTCTCGAATGCTTTTCCTCCTGATTGCCATAGGGCTCGGCGGCCCGGTGGTACTCAACCTGCAACTTGCGATCACGATTGGGGTCCAGACCGGCCTTCTCCAGGCGCAGACCAACGGCTTTCAGGTAGCGGCCATACTGGCGCAACCATGCCAGGGGGGTATCAAACAGGAAACCGCGGTAGAAGAGGCCCGCCAGTTGCTGCTGGATATCACCCACCGCCATGGCCACCGCCAGATTTTTCTGCTGCTTGATCTGCTTGCGCAGCGGCACCAGCAAAGCCAGGGCCTTGACCAGCAGGTCTCCGAACTCCCGCGCCACTCCAACCAGATCACCATCTTCCTGCAGGGCGGACAGGAATTCGGCCTGGGTGCGCGGCCACTGCTCCTTGGGCCAAAAGACTTCACGCACAGCGGCCATAAGAATATCGTCCGCCACCTCCTCGCGCCGACCCAGGTCGGCGCTCGAAAGCCCCAACTCCTGGCCACGCAGTAGCTCCTTACGCAGGTATTTCACCTTTTCGGGCAGGTGCAACAGGGCTAAGCGGCAGATACCCGCGCGGCTCACCCGCCGCGCTTCATCGGGGTTATCTAGTAGCTTCAGGGACACACTGTCTCCCGCCTCCTGTAAGGCCGGGTAAGCGCGCACTTTGAGACCGCCCTGATTGAGGATATGGGTTTCCGGCAGCTCGCCGAAATCCCAGCGGGTGAGTCCATCGCGCTCAAAGCGATCACCCGCACTCGCCAGCCCCCGCTGTACCCGATCGCGATAGCGCGCCTGCAGCACCAGGAGATCGCGATCCTGATCGAGCAGTTTGCCCGACTCATCCAGAACCTGAATATTGAAGCGGTAATAGTCCTCCAGGGCGTATTCGGCCGACTCCCAGGCGCTGTCGGGCAGTTGCCGGGCGGTCTGCCGCTGCAGCGCCAGCGCCAGCGCCAGCCACAGGGGTGTGTTATCCGCACGCAGTCTCGGCAACGCTTGGTCTACGGCCGCCGGTACCGGTACAAATGACTTGCGCCACTGTTTGGGCAGGGCTTTCACCAGGGCGATGCATTTGTCACGCAGGATACCGGGCACCAGCCAGGTCAGGCGCGCTGCCGGCACCTGGTGCAGAGCGGCCACCGGTACCTGGATACTCACACCGTCATCCACACTGCCCGGCTCGAAGTGATAGCTGAGCGGATATACAATACCGCCTGCCTGCAGTTCATCGGGGAATTGCGCCTCGCCCACATGCTCTGCACTCTGCTGCATCAAGAGGCCGCGGGGAATCAGCAGCAACTGTGGGTCACTGGATTCGACCTTCTTGCGCCAGTGTTCGAATCCGGCCAGGTTGACAATATCTGCCGGTATACGCTCATCGAAAAAGCGGTAGATCACCGTATCATCCACCAAAATATCCCGGCGGCGGGATTTGGCTTCCAGCCCCTCCAGGGCTTGCAGCAGATCGGTGTAGTGCGCGTAGAAGCGACCCTTGCCGCGGTAGCGCTGCTCCACCAATGCCTGGCGAATAAAGACTGCACGGGCCGTTTTTGGGTCCAGCTTGGCGTAGGAGATACGGCGCTTTTCCACTAGGACCAAGCCGTAAAGGGAGACCTTTTCAAAGGCCATCACCTGGCCGGAGCGGGCATCGTAATGGGGCTCGAAATACGTGCGCTTAACCAGATGCTGCGCTGCAGCCAACGCCCAGTCCGGCTCTATTTTCGCCACCGTATGAGCAAACAGACGGCTGGTCTCCAACAGCTGGGCGGCCACTATCCAGCGCGGTGGTTTTTTGAATTGGCCGGAGCCGGGGAAAATATGGTAGCGACGATTGCGACAGCCGTTGAATTCTTTGTTTTCATCCCGCACACCAATATTGCCAAGCAGGCCCGTCACTATGGCCCGGTGCACCGCCTCATACTCCGCCGGTTCTTTATTTTCTTTCACTTCCAGTTCCCGGCAAGCCACCCGCAACTGGTGATGGATGTCCCTCCATTCGCGCATGCGCAGCCAGGACAGGAAATTCTCCTGGCACCACTTGCGCAGCTGATTCTGGCTGAGTGCCTGGCGCTGGGCCTCAAATGCATCCCACAGTTGCACGAAAGAGAGAAAGTCTGATTGCGCATGTTGCCACTGTCGATGCTTCTCATCGGCGGCTTGGCGCTTCTCCGCCGGGCGTTCGCGCGGGTCCTGCACGGCCAGGGCGGCGACAATAATCAGCACTTCGCGCGCGCTGCCAATTTCCACCCCGGCCAACAGTATGCGACTCAGGCGCGGGTCCAGCGGCAGTCGTGACAGGATGCGACCAAGCCTGGTCACCTGACCCCGGGCATCCACCGCCTGTAACTCCTGCAGCAGCTTGTAGCCGTCATTGATCAGACGCGGGTCCGGCGGATCGACAAAGGGGAACTCGCGGATATCCCCGATGCGCAGTTGCAGCATCTGTAAGATCACTGCGGCCAGATTGGTGCGCAGGATTTCCGCGTCGGTAAATTCCGGGCGCTGTTCGAAATCACGCGCCTCATACAGGCGCACACAGACACCGGCGCTCACACGGCCACAGCGACCAGCGCGCTGGTTGGCACTGGCCTGGGAAACTGCCTCCACCGGCAGGCGCTGGATCTTGCTGCGATAGCTGTAGCGACTGATACGCGCAGTGCCCGGGTCGATTACATAGCGAATGCCCGGCACGGTAATAGAGGTCTCCGCCACATTGGTGGCAAGCACCACCCGGCGGCCTTTGTGCCCGTGAAAAACCCTGGCCTGCTCAGCCAGGCTCAGGCGGGCGTATAGGGGCAGTACCTCCAGCTGTGCGATCTGTGCATCCCGCAGGGCCTTGGCACACTCGCGGATTTCCCGCTCGCCACTCATAAATACCAGAAAGTCGCCGCCGCGCCGATGGCTGGATTTCTCCTCGTGCAGCAGCGCCTCCACCACGGCAAGCACTTGCTCGTTAAGGTCCACATCGCTGTCGGTCGCGGGGCGATAGTGCATTTCCACCGGATAGGTACGCCCGGAAACTTCAATAATCGGTGCACCATCAAAATGTCGGGAGAATTTTTCCAGGTCGATGGTGGCAGAGGTAATAATCAGTTTGAGGTCCGGGCGTTTGGGCAGAATCGTTTTCAAATAACCCAACAGGAAGTCGATATTCAGGCTGCGCTCGTGGGCTTCATCGATAATCAGCGTATCGTATTGACTCAGCAAGGGATCGCGCTGGATTTCCGCCAGCAAAATACCGTCGGTCATCAGCTTTACATGGGTATGCTCAGTGCTGTGATCGGTAAAACGCACCTGGTAGCCAACAGACTCCCCCAGCGGTTGCTGCAGTTCTTCGGCAATACGATTGGCCACGGTGCGCGCGGCAATCCTGCGCGGTTGGGTGTGGCCAATCTGGCCGTATATACCGCGCCCCAGGGACAGACAGATTTTTGGCAACTGAGTGGTTTTACCAGAACCCGTCTCACCGGCGACCACCACGACCGGATGCTTTTCGATCAGCTCGGCAATTTCCTCGCGCCGCGCCACCACTGGCAATGCTTCCGGCCACTGCACCTCGGGCAGTTTGCGCCGGCGCACCTCTGCCAGCGCCTCGGACGCCTGCAACTGTTGCTCCAGTTGGACCAGTAAGCGGTCCACCGGCTTGCCCTCCTTCTGACGCCGGCGCACATTCTTAACAGCCCGACGCAGTGAGTGGCGGTCTCGCCCCATAGAGACGGAGATGCGGGCCTGCAGTGCCCCCAGTGTTTTTTCCGCTTCGGTGTGACTCATGATTCATACAGCATTGGCAAACGCGGGATTATACCCCCACTTTCAGGCAGGATTAAAAACCCCCTGGTGGCGCTTAACTATACTGGAGCGGATAGAGGCTATTTCCAAAGGCACCATCGCGCCTTCGGGTCACACCTTGCGAGCGGTACTATGCAAGAGTTCAAACCCAAGCCCCCCGTCAGCGCCGGCCGGCTGTTTGGTCACCCCAAGGGCCTGTTCCTGCTGTTTGGCACCGAAATGTGGGAACGACTCAGCTACTACGGCATGCGCGGTATTTTCGTCTTTTACCTGACCTCCACTGCCACCGCCGCAGTATTCGGCTGGGAACAGCTCACAGATGCCGAACTGCAATCCAAGGCGCTCAGTTACCTGGGCTGGTATGCGATGCTGGTGTACCTGACGCCCGTTATCGGCGGTTGGATGGCGGACAACCGCTGGGGCCAGCGCCGCTGCATTATGTTTGGCGGCACTCTGATGATGCTGGGGCAATTCTCCCTGGGCTTTCCCCACGCCTGGCTGCCGAAAGGCAGCGAGATTTATATGCTTTGGCTGGGACTGGCCCTGCTGATTATCGGCAATGGTTTCTTCAAGCCAAATATCTCCACCATGGTCGGGGACCTCTACGAAGAGGGCGACCACCGCCGCGACACCGCCTTTACCATTTTCTATATGGGCATCAACCTGGGCTCCATTCTCGGTTATCTCGTCGTGGGCTGGATCGGAGAGAAAGTGGATTACCAGTTGGCCTTTATCGTTGCGGGTCTCGGCATGCTGGCGGGACTGATACTGCAATTGACTCAGGCCAAACGCTATCTTGGATCAATCGGCATCGAACCCTCCGCCCATCTCGGCCAGAAACAAGAGGAGAGGGTCGATCGACACCGCCCTCTCACCCAGGAGGAGCGAGACCGTATCAAGGTGATTCTGGTGCTGGGGGTTTTTATCATCATTTTCTGGGCCGGCTTTGAGCAGGCTGCCGGTTCCATGAATCTCTTTGCCAAATACCGCACCAATCTGAACGTGTTTGGCTGGGAAATTCCCGCCAGCTGGCTACAGATGGTCAACCCCCTGTTTATTATTATCCTGGCGCCTTTGATGGCCAGTATCTGGGTGGGTATGGGAGATCGGGAACCCAGCTCACCGGCGAAATTCAGCCTGGGCCTGGTCTTTCTCGGTATTGGCTTTTTGTCCATGTGCGGTGCAGCGCTGCAAATCGGCGATTCCGAGACTGTCAAAGCCAGTATCTGGTGGCTGGTCTTTGCCTATATATTCCACACCATCGGCGAGCTGTGCCTGTCACCAATTGGGCTTTCAGTGGTCACCAAACTGGCACCGCTACGCTATTTATCCCTGATGATGGGCCTCTGGTTTGCATTTATCGGCATTGCCAACAAAGGCGCTGCAGAAATCGGAAAGCTGGTCGGGGTTTCCGGTCCTCTCGCTACCTTTGGCGGCGTGGCCCTGGCCGCAATGATTGCGGGGGTTATCCTGTATTTCATCCGCGAGAAACTGGTGGATTGGATGCACGGTGCGGAAGAGGTTCGCGTCACGGTGGGGGAAACCACCAAGGGGGAACTGAGTATCACCGCCGATCACGACGGCGTACCGCCAAAACATTTTAGTGGCAATGATAAATGGGGAGATTAGATATTTTCAGGTGGTCAACTACTGCTGTCTGGCCCGCATTAATAAAGGAAGAATATCCGGAGGCTTAGCGCCCTTTCACCAGGCAGGCAATCGCCCTGTCCAGCCCCTCCAGGGTCATCGGGTACATATGTCCATCCACCAGGCGCTGTGTTATGCCGATACTGGGCGTGTAGTGCCAGTACGCCTCGTCCACCGGGTTTAGCCAGATTAAATTACTGTAGGTATCGGTAATGCGTTCCATCCAGTCCGCACCGGGCTCCTCGTTCATATGCTCGACACTACCATAGCGGCCGGTAATTTCGTAGGGTGCCATGGACGCATCCCCGACAAAAATAACTTTGTAGTCCTTGCCGTAGGTGCGCAGTACTTCAAGCAATGAGGTATTTTCACTGAAGCGGCGCTGGTTTTCTTTCCACACATGCTCATAGACAAAATTGTGGAAGTAAAAATACTCCAGGTGCTTGAACTCGGAGCGACAGGCGGAGAACAGCGATTCACATACCTGTACATAGGGGTCCATGGAGCCTCCCACATCGAAAAAGATCAGCACCTTTATCGCATTGTGACGCTCGGCTACCATCTTAATATCCAGCAGGCCCGCATTGCGCGCGGTAGAGGAGATGGTGTTGTACAGATCCAGTTCCTCGGCGGCACCGGTACGGGCAAATTTGCGCAGCCTACGCAGGGCCATCTGGATATTGCGAGTGCCCAGACCAATGCTGTCATCCAGGTTCTTGAACTGGCGCTTCTGCCACACTTTGGATGCCGAGCGGTTGCGCCCTTTACCGCCGACCCGGATTCCGCCGGGGTGGTAACCACTATTGCCGAAGGGGCTGGTACCGCCGGTGCCAATCCAGCGGTTGCCACCACTGTGACGCTTCTGCTGCTCTTGCAGGCGCTTTTTGAATTCCTCCAGCAATTTTTCCAACCCGCCCAGGCTCTGGACTTTTGCTTTTTCCTCTTCCGTGAGCTGCTTGAGGAATTCGGCCCGTAGCCAATCTTCGGGGATCATTTGCTCGACGATATCATCAAGGGTTTCCAAGCCCTTGAAATAAGCCTCAAAAGCGCGATCAAATTTGTCGAAGTACTTTTCATCCTTCACCAGGCAGGCACGGGCGAGGTAATAAAAATCGTCCATGTTCGCAAACACCAGGCGCTGCTGCAGTGCCTCCAGCAGTGTCAGCAGTTCAGTGATGGATACGGCCAGTTTATAGCGGCGCAAATTCAGGAAAAAGCCAATCAGCATAATAATTCGCAATCAGCACGGTCAAAATTTTGAATCTGATCTCCCCCTTTGGATGGAGTCGGTGGTGGCAATTTATCTTTTTTCGGTTTCATCTCAGGGCATTGCACCATCATCGGTTTTCTCGACGCGCCATAAACGCCAGGCGCTCAAGCATATGGACATCCTGCTCATTTTTCAGCAGGGCACCGTAGAGTGGCGGAATCGCATGGCTACTGTCGCGGTTTTTCAACACTTCCTCGGGAATCTCATCTGCCATCAGCAACTTGAGCCAGTCAATCAACTCTGAAGTGGAGGGCTTTTTCTTCAGGCCGGGCACATCGCGCAACTGAAAGAAAATATCCATGGCCTCTGCCACCAACCGGCCTTTGATTTCCGGATAGTGCACATCGACAATTCTGTGCATGGTGTCGCGATCGGGAAAGCTGATGTAGTGGAAAAAACAGCGGCGCAGGAAGGCATCCGGCAGTTCTTTTTCATTGTTGGAAGTGATCATTACGATGGGTCGCTGCTCGGCCTTGATGGTTTCGCCGGTTTCATAGACAAAGAACTCCATACGATCCAGCTCCACCAACAGGTCGTTGGGGAATTCAATATCCGCCTTGTCGATCTCATCAATCAGTAATACCACGCGCTCTTTAGCGGCAAAGGCCTCCCACAACTTGCCACGCTTGATGTAGTTGCCGATATCGTGCACCTTGTCCACCCCCAATTGGGAATCGCGCAGGCGCGACACGGCATCGTATTCATACAGCCCCTGCTGCGCCTTGGTAGTGGACTTAATATGCCACTGGATCAGCCTCAGTCCGAGGCTCTGGGCTACCTGCTCTGCCAGCAGTGTCTTGCCAGTGCCCGGCTCTCCCTTGATCAACAGAGGACGCTGAAGGGTGACTGCCGCATTGACTGCCATCTGCAGGTCTTCGGTAGCTACATAGCTGTCAGTACCGGTAAATTTCATCGCAACTCCAATCCTGTATTCGCCACTGTCTGCCTAATTTAGCGAATGATAATTGATCAACAGGCCGGGAAGCGAGGCGGGAACGATCAAATTGAATGACTAGTCCGAGTAGGCGGGATTGGAAAAGGGAGGATACGGCTGAGATCAGGCCGTCTGGGTGCGGCGGCGGTGTACCACCTGGCGCCCCTTGCCGGTGATATACCAGCGGATGCCCAGGTGACTGTGGATCTTGCCCACCATTTCCAGAACCAACAAACTGTTCAGGGCGCGGGCAATGGAATTGGTCTCCATGCCACTGTCTTTTACCATGCCGGACAGTGAACGGAATACACATTCGCCTCCGTTGAGCTGGCTGAGTACCTGCAGGGCATTATCGTCCAGCTTGCGAATCTGATTGAAGTCGAGTGCCGGGCCCCGCTCCGGGTCCCCCTCTATCTCATACTCCAGCAGCGGCATCATCTCCAGTTGCATGGTGCGCAACTCCTGCTCCAGATGTTCCACCCGTGCCCGCGCGATACTGGCATCGCGTAATTGCCGGCGCGCAGCATTAAATACAAACATGCGCGAGGCAATAGCGGCCAGCAGACAGTAGCCGGTAAAGAGCAATAGGCGCGACGGATCGCCCTGAATTTCAATGAGCAGATCACTCTGGGTAAACTTGAGGAAAATAGGCACCAAGAGCGCGCCACAAAGGCCCAAAATCAGGCAGCGGGCAAGGCCGGCGGGGTCCTCTTCGGTAAACAACATCTGATAGTAATTCACCAATCCACCGAGGATACCTGAAACCAGCATGACTGCGGTGAGAATAAGCAGGTGGTCGAGCATCAGTGTTCCTCAGCCATCTAGCAGGCTGTTGAAAAAGGCCATCGGTGGCCTTTTTCAACCCGGGTTTCCGGCGCATGTCTGCAAACCCTCCACGACAAATCAAGCACTTACATACTTGATTTGCAGCCCGAACATCCCTGTTCAGGTTAGCAGACTGCTGCAAATTACTTTTTCAACAACCTGCTAGGGAGTCACCGCTCATGTGCGGCAGCGGGAGATACACACGCCAGAGGCACCCTACCGGCAGTCTTGCTGTGCATCCTTCGGCTGATTGTATCGGCAAAAACTGAGTGGACTGCACCTAAAAGTACCCACTAGTGATAAAGATAGCGATTTGCCGGGAATTACTCCGTCATGCCTTACTCAATTGTGACACTTCGTCGGTACGTTTGGCCTCACGCCAAGCACGGAAGCAGCCTAATAGATATAGCAGATGCTAACGGCGACAGCAGCCAACGAGAAGGGAAGGGGCGCCTTTGATACCGGGAGAGGCGGTCAGCGCAAGCTTGGGATCGCAGCAACCCAAGATAACTTAAACGCCCAATAGACACTGAGAAAAGATATCCCCAAAGTGTGCTGCCACTGCGTTTGGGACATGCAACTTAGAGCGCCATCACTGCTCGTTGAAGTAGGGATCTTCATCAAAGCGGCTGCGCCGCTCGCGGCGATACTTCAACAACAGAGTGACAATCCCCCAAACGACCATTAAAGCCAGGGCTCCACCGGCAGCAAAGACCAGATTAGCTGTGACTTCCGGCGCCGCACCCTGTTCTTCAAACAATGTCTGGTACACAAACAAGGGCAGCGCAGGCATCGCCACCAGTTCTGCACTCGGGGTTCGGGCCGGGACCAGCAATACCGCCGCAGCAACCAGCAGCAGGGTGCGACGCAACCAGCTCCACCGCCAGCCGCGCATAAACCACCAGCCTGCCAGCAGTGCAACCAGTGTTGCAACAGCATAAACCATCCAGGCATATTGAAAATCTTCTGACATTTTTAATTCGCTCTGCTTTTCGCTGCACCCCGGTAGATTCCGCGGCAGCCAACCTCTAACCGGCTTCCACCCAGGTAACAATATGCGCTTCCATATCATCCGGGTGTACCAGCGCTTCACTGACCACACAATCCCGTACCGACACGCCAGCCCTGTGCACTGATTCCGTATCCCCGCTAATCAGGGGATGCCAATCCGGCAGCAGACGCCCTTCCGCCAGGCAGCGATAGGCGCAAGTATTCGGCAACCAACTGAACGCTTTAATATCCTGCCCTCTCAACCCTTTACACTCCGGCACAAGTGTTTTTCGGCGGCTGTAATGCCTGCAGCGGCACGCGCGGGCATCCAGTAGTTGGCAAGCAACATTGGTACTGTATACCACCCCCGTCTCCTCATCCTCGAAGCTGCGCAAGCAGCAGCGGCCGCAGCCATCACAGAGTGCTTCCCATTCGGGTTCAGTCATCTGTTCGAGTGTCTTGCACTGCCAGAAAGGTGCTTCTGCCACCGTTTTTGCCTCAGTACTGCAGTTTGCTGTTTTTCAGTGCGACCCCATGCATCTCCGAGTCTGCCACAGGGGGCATCTGCAGGTAGTAGCCGCGCTTGTAGAGTTCCTGCAGAAGCTTGTCGGCATCTGCGCGCGCCAGGGTCCGGTCCGGGGTTATCAACAGGGTTGTCACATGCCGGGGGCGGCCAAACAGCTCCAGCAGATCTCCCGGTACCCGCTCAATCCCTGTGCGCTTGTCGACATACAGATACATTTCCTCTTTATTCGGGCTGCGATAGATATCGCATAACACTTTCACTTTATTTCCTCTTCGCGCAGTTGCCGCAACACTTTCAGTAGTGGGCGGCCAATAATTTCAGCCCGCCAGCCACGCAGGCGCCCCTGCAATTCGGGGCGGCTGGACTGCACCAGTGCTTCCAGCTCCTTTTTACGTATCAGGATCTCCGAAGGCAACGCTTCGCGTGCAGCAATGACTGCAAGCTGCCGGCGTAGTTGTTTGAAAGTTTCTCCCTCCTGCCGGTTGAGCGGTTGGGGCAGGCGTGACGGCGTATCCTGCCGCTGGATAGCCCGGGAGGTGATTTGCAGCAATGTATCGCCGTGTTGACGCAGCACTCGCCCCTCCAAACCAAGCTGACTCAGTGCCTCTTTATGTCCCGGCACCTGTTGGGCCAGGGCCATACAGAGACTTTCCTTGAGCAGGTGATTGCGCGGCATATCGAGCGCGCGTGCTTCCCGCTCGCGCCAGGCACACAGGTCCTGCAGCGCGGCGAGCTGTCTGCCGCGCAGGCGCCAGGCGCCTTTCACCTTTTGGTAGTAGAGCTCCGGAGGCTGCGGATTGCGCGCTGCCGTAACCAGGGCGGCACAATCCTCCCGCAACCACTCCAGTCGATCCCGCTCCCGCAAACGTTTGCAGAGCACGCCGTAAAGCGCCGGCAACCAGGCCACATCCAGTGCCGCATACTTTTGCTGCGCATCACTCAAAGGGCGTTGCAACCAGTCAGAGCGGGTCTCGCTTTTTGGCAGCTCGACATTCAACAGTGAACGCACAACGGCAGCATATCCCAGGCTTGCGTCCATACCGCTAATCGCCGCGGCAATCTGGGTATCGAAAATGGGCTCGGGCACTACGCCCAGCAAGCGCTCCAAAGTCTCCAGGTCCTCGCTACAACTGTGCATGATCTTGGTAACGGAAGTCTGCAGCAGCAGATCTCGCAAGGGCTGCAAGTCCTCAATCGCCAGGTTGTCAATGAGGTAACAGTGCTTTCCGTCCCCTACCTGCACCAGGGCGGGTTGGGGATAGAAAGTACGGCTGCGCATAAACTCGGTATCCAGCGCCACAACGCGCTGCTGGCGCCAAATCTCACATAAATCCGCTAACTGTGCCTTGGTGCAAACCCAGCGCGGGGTGGTGTCCATATCGATCATCGACATTACTCAGCCACCGGAAAGAAGGCGGTTCGGCTGTGAAAGGCGTGCGCCAGAGTGCCGCCATCGATATATTCGAGTTCTCCGCCAATAGGCACCCCATGGGCAATGCGACTCACGGCAATGTTGTGCGCCCTGGCGCACTCAGCAATATAGTGGGCTGTCGCCTCCCCCTCTACCGTGGGATTGGTGGCGACAATCAGCTCCTGCAGGGGCTCATTGGCGAGCCGCCGCTCCAGTAGGCTGACCCCCAGGTCCTCAGGGCCGATACCGTCGATGGGGGAAAGATGCCCGTGCAACACAAAATAGCGGCCGTGGTAATTGCCTGCCTGCTCTATCGCCAGCACATCTGCCGGAGTTTCTACCACACAGAGAAAAGCCTGTTCGCGGCGACTGTTGTTGCATAGGGCACAGACCGCTTCCTCTGTCAAAATGCGGCACTGCTTACAGCGGCCGACTTTCTCTACGGCCTGGGTCAGGCTGCGCGCCAGCAGTACCGCAGCGTCGGGGTCTTTTTCCAGCAGGTGCATGGCCATGCGCTGTGCCGATTTGGGCCCCACACTGGGCAGGCAGCGCAGCGCGCGAATCAGCTCTTCGATCAGGGGACTAAACATAGTATTCCAAAACGGCGGGGGTTCGCCCCTTAAAACGGGAACTTGAAACCTTCCGGCAGATTGATGCCGGTGGCGAGATCACCCACTCGCTGCTTTTGTAGTTCCTGGGCTTTCTCCTCTGCCCGGCGCACCGCATCATTGACCGCTGCAGCAAGCAGATCCTCTAGCATTTCCTTATCTTCAGTGAGCAGGGACGGGTCGATATGCACCGAGATGACATCGTGGCGCCCATTCATTGTAACTGTGACCATACCGGCACCGGATTCGCCACATACCCGCAGTTCATTTAAAACCTGCTGCAGCTTTTGCATTTTTTCCTGCATGTCGGCCTGCAGCTTCTGGGCCTGTTGCATCAAATCGCCCAAACCTTTCATAGGTAACCTCTATCTCTGTGATGTGATTGTCCGGGATGTCACCGGGCATTCAAAACAAACTTCGTAAACCCGGTACGGGAATGTGCCGTCATTGGCCACAGGTGAATCAGCATTCGGGGAAACTGCGTCTACCAATCCACCTGCGTGTACCGGGTTAATTCTCTGCCTCAAGCAGAGATTCGATGGAATCCGGCAGCAGTTCCGCACTCAATTCTGTCTGTAGTTCCCGAACCAGTGGGTCAGTGCACAACGCCTCGCGGGCAGCGGCCACACGGGTTTCCCGGGTAGCGGCTGCCAGGCGTGCAGGAGTATCGCCCCGCACCTGTCCCACTTGGATCTGCACCACAACCGGTCGCTGGAAAAAGTCTCCGAGCAGATCCCCCAGGCGTCGCTGATGCACCTCGTCATAGAGGCTGCTGTAGGATTCGTCCAGGGTAAAAGAGAGTATATGGTCCTGCAGACCCACAAGCTCGAGATGCTGGGCGATGGAGTGCAGTATGCCGCTGATGCCCAACTGCCGGTATAAGACCGGCCAACTGCCCGGTGTCAGAGCATCGAGATGGGCCTTGGGCGCATCTCCACTGGCTCCGGGTGCCTCTTGCCGCTGTGGCGCAGGCGATGACTCCACCTCTACTACCCGCTGGCGCAACTCTGCCAAAACGTTTTCCCGCGGAGTCTGCGCTGCGGGCGCCGAGACCTGTTCTTTCGGTGCAGCCTCCTGCCACCCCTCCTTGATCCCTCTTTCTCTCTCAACAGTCCCAGTTTGGGACCCGTACGCCTCAACTTCAGGCCGAGAGAGAGGTTCGCGCACGACTTCTGATGCCAAGTGACTATTTGGGTCGACCTGTTCTACCTTGTCCGATAATCCAGGTTTGACAGCGGCCGTAATATCGGGCCGCTGCGATACCATTTCAGGCTTTTTTCCCCCAGGCGCCTCCTGTCCGTCAACCGGCGACTCGCTCTGTACAGTCTGGGTCTGCTCCCGCTCGGAAGCACCGGGCAGAGCAACCCGGGGAATATCCGCCACGCCCTGTGGGCGGAATGCCAGCATACGCAGCAGGGCCATCTCAAAACCACTGCGTGGGTCCGGCGCAAAGGGCAAATCGCGCCGGGCGAGCAGAACCATCTGGTAAAAGAGCTGTACATTTTCCGGCGCTATACGCCCCGCAAGCGCTCTCAACTTCTCTCCGCTCCCCTGGGCGTTATCCACCGACTGGGGCAATACCTGGGCAACAGCCAGGCGGTGCAGGGTATCGGCGAGTTCAGCCAGAGCGGCACTGTAGTCCGGAGCCTGTTGGGCAAGCTCTCCTACGGTGGCAAACAGCGCAGTGGCATCCTCGTCGGCCAGGGCGCTTAACAACCGCCATACCAGCCCGGTATCGATACTACCGAGCATACTCCGCACCTCCGCCTCACTGATCTTGCCGCCACCGAAGGCGATCGCCTGATCTGTGAGACTCATACCATCGCGCATGCTGCCATCGGCAGCGCGCCCCAGATGCCAGAGCGCTTCCGCTTCAAAGGGCACCCGTTCCTGCTCCAAAACGAACCGCAGATGCTCGACAATCCGCTCCGGGCTCATATTCTTCAAGTTGAACTGCAGGCAGCGGGACAATACGGTTACCGGCAGCTTTTGCGGGTCCGTCGTAGCCAATAAGAACTTAACATGGGGTGGCGGCTCTTCCAGAGTTTTCAACAGGGCGTTGAAGGAACTGTTTGAAAGCATATGTACTTCGTCGATCAGATAGACCTTATAGCGCCCTGTGGTCGGAGCATACTGAACGTTTTCCAGTAGCTCACGGGTATCCTCCACCTTGGTGCGCGACGCAGCATCCACTTCGATTAGGTCGACAAAACGGCCATCGGCAATCTCTGTACAGGCGTTGCAGTGTCCACAGGGCTCTGAGCTGACACCCTCTTCACAGTTCAGGCACTTGGCCAGAATCCGCGCTATGGTGGTCTTACCCACCCCCCGGGTACCGGCAAACAGATAGGCATGGTGCAGCCGGCCACTGTCCAGGGCATTGATCAGTGCCTGGAGCACATGCTCCTGCCCTACCATTTCCCGAAACAGCCGCGGACGCCATTTGCGTGCCAATACTTGATAGCTCATCCAGTCTCCGGTGCTCGACACTCTCTAGAAATCATCTCTTCTGCGCCACTGGCGCGGGCGCCATTATACCGGCATAGACAGCGACGCATAGCGGATACCGGACACCAGTTCAAATAGGCCTTTCGCGCCACTCGTCGCCAAGCCAACGCTTATGATATAACTGTGCGCCAGCTGGCACTTATAACAATCAGATCATAACTATCACGGCAAGCTTGGTACGGGGAACGCAACAAGTAATGAATAAGGCCAGGAAGATCCTTCTGGAAAGGCTGTTTGCCGATCACGGCCAAGCTCTGGTGCGCTTTGTAGCCCGTATCGTCAAAAGCCCTGAGGACGCCGAAGACATTACCCAGCACGCTTACCTGCGCCTGCAAAAGCTCAGTGACAAGAAGGAACTGGATAACCCCCGGGCCTATCTCTACCAAATTGCCAACAACCTGGCAGTCGATCAGCTGCGCCGAGGCAAGCTGCACGTCGACTATATTAGCCAGCAACTTCCCGCGGATGGAGAGTCCGACGGCGCTGAGCATATCGACCACCAATCCCCGGAGCGCGTGCTCGCCGCCCGCCAGCAACTTCAGTCCATCTACGAAACCATGGACAAACTGCCAGTCAAGTGCCGTCAGGCATTTCTTTTGCACAGAGCCCGCGGACTGTCATACAGTGAAATTGCCCGGGAAATGCACATTTCCGTGAGCAGTGTTGAAAAATATATCCTGCAGGCCCTCAAAGCCTGTCGGCGAAAGGTTGTTTGGAATTCCTATTAACACGGCAACCATCTAAGGCTCTTACGACGCCATCGCCACTCTTGAAATACCGGCGCAAGGGCCCGGGTGGCTTGTATTTAAGGTCCCTTGCCGGCCTGAGGCCGCCGGCAGTGGCGCCTCCGGGAGCCACAATAACCGGATATCCCGTCGGGTTGTCGGGTTGAAAGCAACAACTCCCTCTTCAAATTTAGTTGAGGGGGATGTCTACTCGGTCGTCTCAGTTTGCAGGAGTGGTGCTCGCAATTCGAGGCCAGGGCAATACTATTAGCCACAGCGCGGTGAAATTTACTGGCTGCCAAATGTGATACAAAGTTTTATAGAAGTAGCACTTGCATTGTTAACGTCGCCCAAACTGGGATAATTCGAGTAAAATACACTCAATTTAACCGTCGGTACCCCAGTTAAACAACAGATTCTAGGCACTGGAGTAAGCATGAATACCAACGCACGGCAGGTAGCCTGCGAAGAAAGCCTAGATCAGGCTTGCGCTTGGGTTGCGCGTTTACGCTCTGACGCCATGAGTTCCACAGAGAAGCGCGACTTTGCGGCATGGATGTCTATGTCCGAGCAAAACCGTCGCGCCTTCAAGGATATTACAGCATTGTGGGGCGATCTCGGCGCTCTTTCCTATATGCCAGTAGATCAGCTCTTCCCCGAAAGCGAACTCTCTACTCCCAGGCCCGAGTTCGCAAAAGTAAGGCCCCCCATTGAGACACCTGCCAACAAAGTGCCTGATCGTCGTGGATGGGGCTTGCCCCAGTGGATCCTGAGCGGGGGGCTGGCAACCTGCAGTGTATTGCTTGCGGCCTGGATTGGCTTTCAGTGGCTTAACGCGGAAAATCCCAATGAGTTGGTCTTTATCACTCAACCCGGCGAGATCCGCACTATTAACCTCACCGACGGCTCTGAAATAAAACTGAATTCCAGTAGTGAGCTGCACGTAAACTACAGCCGCGAGAAAAGGCGTACCCAGTTGGTTCGCGGTGAAGCCTTCTTTGAAGTAGCCAGACAGACCTCCCGTCCATTTTCCGTTGCTGCCGGTAGTGCCAAAATCCGCGTACTTGGCACAGAGTTTAATGTTGAACTCAACCCGAAAAGCACCCGTGTATCTGTTACTGAGGGAACTGTCTCTGTGAGTGAAGCGGATAGCGCTCCGGGTCTCGCACCAGAATCCGTCAGATTGGGCAAAAA
This sequence comes from uncultured Microbulbifer sp., assembly GCF_947489355.1. Classification (GTDB taxonomy): domain Bacteria; phylum Pseudomonadota; class Gammaproteobacteria; order Pseudomonadales; family Cellvibrionaceae; genus Microbulbifer. The sequence continues at coordinate 25,185 of NZ_CANLDD010000048.1, forward strand.
CCAAAAGGTTAGCGTCTTCAAGCGGGGTTTGAGTGAAGTCCGCCACACCTCTTTAGAGGAGGCAACAGATTGGACTCGTGGCCTCCTGGTTTTCGAAAAAACCCCACTAAAGGAGGCCCTGCTGGAACTGAACCGCTATCTCAGGGTACCGGCAGTTGCCACCCCACAAGTGGAGGGGCGACTAGTATCTGGCACCTTCGCAGTATCCGATCCGGACAACACGCTGGAGGCTATAGCAACGGTGCTGCATCTGCAGCAGGATCGTAGCAATTCCAACCTGACTATCTTGTCTCCCAAGCACAAGTAGGTTATAACCACCCCCCTGGCGGTTATTTATTGTGCGTGCTTCAATATTCTGCTCATAAATCCACAATAGCAAGAAAAGCATCCGGGTTCATTTCGGCTCCGGACCTATAAAAATGAGCATGCTTTTGACGGTAAAGTACTGGACCTTACTCACTTTAGTACTCCTGTTGCCATCTTCTGGCACAGCCACCGCTCTGTGTCCCAAACCCAGCATCCAATTACCCGCGGGTACCCTGTCCAAAGCCCTGATATTCCTGGGACAGCAATGTAACATTTCGGTACTGGTGGAGGCCTCCGCCGCCTCTCATTATGAACTGGCAGAGCAGACCCTGCGCAGTGACAACGGCCAGTTTGAGCCAGCCCTACAGCAGTTGCTGCTCGAATTACCGTTCAAATATGAACGTATAAGCCCAACCTCTGTCGCTGTCATCACAGATGACAAGAAAGAACACGCAGCAGCAAAGCCCGCTTTCCATTCTACTGAGGAGGTCACTGTTACTGGGCAACGCCTCACCGGTAGTCATTTACATCACTCCCATCTGGATGGATATGCGCCTGTCGACGCCCTCACCCGCCAGCAATTGGAGATGACGGGCGCTCAAACTGTCGCCGACTTGCTAAAGTTCCTGCCAGCAGTTTCTGGCAACTTCACAAGCACCTCGGTCAGCCAAGAGGGGGACGGCACTGCAACCGTCTCCTTACGCGGCCTACCCGCCAGCAATACGCTCGTCCTCTTAAACGGTCGACGTATTATCAGTGACGGATTTAAAGGAGAAGCCACGGATCTTAATTCTATACCGTTACCCATGGTTGAACGGATAGAAATTCTGAAGGATGGGGCATTTGCAATTTACGGTTCAGACGCAATTGCCGGCGTAGTAAACATCATTCTACAACGCGATTTTGAAGGTCTTAAAGTGAGTAGTTACTACGGTCAGTCCCAAGAGAATGACCGGCAAACGAAATCACATCATTTAACCTGGGGGTGGCAGGGCGACAGAAGTCACTTATTACTCAGCCTGGCTCAATACCAGCAAGAGGCGGTAATGAGTCGCGATCGCAGTGTGTCCGATTCAGCCGACAGTCGTCCCAACGGTGGCCTGGATCAGCGCTCATCAGCCATTCCAGGAGGATTTATTGCACTGAATGATAGCACCGTCATTACCAATACCTCTAGAGGGGATTACCAAGACTGGATAAGCGAAGACCGCTATGACTACAGCGAGCATACTTCAGCTATAGCGCCTTTGGACAACAATTCCGTGTACCTAACAGGGGATATTGATGTAGGAGATAATGCATTTCTATTTGCTGAAATTATGGGAGTTCGCACCCTGGCAGAATCCATAATGGCACCCACTCCGGTATTTACCCGCTTCAATAACGACGACTTTACCATTGCCTCTGAAAACATCTACAACGCCTTCAGCCAAGACATTACGGATTTGCGAAGGCGATTGGTAGAAATTGGGCCGCGCAAACAATCCAATCGGATTACTACTTGGCGATTCAATTCCGGGCTCAAGGGGCTTTGGCAGGAGTGGCAATGGGAATTGGGCGCAGCCTATCAACACACGGAAAAAACCGAGAAACTCAGTAATCTGATAGATTCATCGGCCCTTGCTTTAGGTCTGAAAGGGCCAGATCGGTGCAATCCGGATATAGGCTGTATTGCTGTCAATCTCCTGGGCCCCAGCGGCAGCATCAACACTGAACAACTGAATTTTATACGCAGTGAAAGTGTCAACAACAGCGACTCACAAATGACTGCGGTCACCCTTGTTGCTGACGGTACCCTTGCACACTTGACATCCGGGAAAATAGGCGCAGCCGCAGGGATTGAACTTCGGCGCGAAGCGATAGACTCCCTATCGGTGGGTAGTGAGGGGATATCTTTTATAGGAGGTCATGCTCCCGGCACCACAAAAGGCTCACGCATTATTAGAGAGGCTTTTACCGAAGTTACTATCCCATTAGTCGAACAACTCTGGCTGGATGGCGCCTTGCGCCTGTCGCACTACAATGACTTCGGTAGTACCAGCAATCCCAAACTGGCACTGCGCTGGAAACCCTCGCCCGCTCTCATGATACGGGGGAGTTTTGCAACTGGATTTAGAGCCCCAACCCTTACAGATGTGAAGCAACAAAGCTACCTAAGCCAGGTAACCATCATTGACCCCTGTTCATACCACCACCCCGGCACCCTTCCTGGTTGCACAAAACAAGCCGACAGCTCACTGATTGAGCACCTGTCCGAATTTGGGGGCAACCCGAATCTGAAACCGGAAACATCGAAAAATCTATCTTTGGGTATTACGTGGACTCCCACTTCTCTCGAGGGGTTTAAGGCAACTTTCGATTTATACGATATACAGCAAGAAAACGTCATTGGGTCCGACCCTCAACTTCTCGTTGAACAAAATGCCCGCTCTGGCCTATTCGGTGACAAGGTGGTTAGAGATGAAAACGGTGATATCAGCAGGATCTTTGCCACCCGGTTAAATCAGGGGAACCGTGAGGTACAGGGGTATGACATAGCTCTGCGTTATAATTTGCAACCGAGGCATACAGGCCATTTTCGCCTCGCATTGAATATCAGCCATACACTGCATCACCTCACTCAAGTCACGCCAGAATCACAAAAAGAAGACCTTTCCGGCACCTTTGCTGGAAGCGCGAATGGTGAGGTTGGATCTCTCCCGAAATGGAAAGCGAATGCTGGTATCTATTGGAGTAAAGGCTTCTGGGAGGCTGCTTATACTATGCACCATGTAGGCCCGCTGGAAGAAACATTTACCCAGGGCGAACGCCTCACCTCACGGGATATTGAGGACTGGTCTACCCACGATTTTCAATTTGCGGTTACTCCACATAAAAAACTGCGACTTGCCATCGGGGTCAACAACCTGCTAAACCAACCCCCTCCATTAGCTGCCACCGCCACTAACCACAATTACGATTTTCGGACCTATGACCTTACTGGCCGCTTCTGGTATGGCACTTTCTCTCTCAATCTGTGAGTCGAAAACCCATTTATTATCTATCTCTGTCATCAATAGCTGTGCACAGGCGGCAATTTGACCCACTGCTGCCTTCTCTTGACTAATTCTTACTTTGGCGCCAATAAGCACTTTCACCAGACTACTCTGTAAACAATCCTATCCGTAAATGAGGCCAAGTATAGTCCAGACAAAGGTACAAAGCGCACATTCAGCAATTCCTACAAGACATTGCCTGAGTATCCCAGCGTTACACCGTCGGTTTATAGCTACTTGTGTGCTGAATATCAGCGCATTCTGTCACCTTTTTTCAATTCGGCTTCACCCTCAGCCTACACTCCAAATAATCATCCAATAATCGATAGTTATTTCAGCTCAAACCAACAATTGGCGGGCTCGACAATTTAATCATCAGGCTCTGCCTGGCTGATTAGAAATACTCTGTCCCGCTTATGCCAAAAAAAGGCAAGAAAGCAGCTTAAAACGAACAATTGGGCGACAATCCATTCACGGGAAGGATAAATATGCGGCTAACCACACTGATATTGACACTCAGTGCATCCTTTGTTTTTTGGCTGGACGATACAAGTGTTCTGTCAGCGGATACTGATTCAGGGATACTGGAAGATGAATCTTACGGAAGCTATATAGATCGCACAATTACACAAACTGGACACGACTTTGTTCGCTATATCAGCGAGTACAGGAGTTTCCATTATCCAGACGCCACTTACATGCTGACGATCTACGAGCGTCCCTCAACTCTGTGGGGAAACCTCATTTGGGTGACATATAACAGTAGAATTATATTTAGGCGATTCATTATTCCAAGCACAACATCTATACTTCCCCTGGCCAATGAGGCCGCGCAACAGATCCATGAAAAAGTATTGCAGGAACGTATCCGCCAATTCGGCGCGGTAAATGCGCTTGCTCTGCACGACCAAAGAGTCCCGATAAATCTACCGAAAAAAGATTGATTCCGGTGCACAGGGATACAGTCATGACCTTTTTGGAAGATAACCACCTTCTTCTTTCTTCCCGGCTACACTCCCCTACTTATTGTTTACCCGGCATCCGACTTGATCGCCAGGTTAATAATGAGAACCATAGCTAAGGACAAATGGAGAATAGGGGCCCTCACACCATTCTCCAGTATCCAATTGATAGCAATGCAATTGCGCACGGCTACAATTATCCAGTGCTCCCATATAAGGGTCTCCTGCCAGGCAAAAACGGGGGAAGGCCGTAATTTCATCCGGTGGCACTGGGCCGCGTTTGTATGTGTAGTACATTGGGTCACCACACAGATCCTGCCAAAAACCGTCGGCACAACCGCCTAACAGGTGTATCGCGACCAGCGCCAGTAAAATTCTACTCCTCATAGGAAATACAACGTCTACCACCGGAAATATCATAGCAGCGTGCACTGGGAGGACAAATCGAACCCGGCGCCAGCTCCTCGGAATCACCGGGGCAGCTTGAATGCCTGATTTTGCGCTCAGTTGGCGCCGCAGGCACATGAGAAGAGGGGTACGATCGGTACTCTGCATGTCGCGGCATTGGCGAGCTGTGAGGATACACGACCTGATTGCGGCTATTCGGCGTTCCGCAGGCTGTCAGCAACAGGCTCATAGAGAACGCGAAAATAACAATCGGGGAGTTATGCATGGGTATTTCTCCGTATCGGTACCACGCGAAGCGGTCTTCGCGTACTTCGGTTTAAGATCGGGTTATGCCCTCATGTCCAGGCGCACAGTATTTCCATAAACACTAATAGACTCTCATAATCGGAAAGAACCAAGTCGCGGAGTTGTACATGCTGTCGGCGCACTCCACTCCACATTGAAAACTGGCCGGTGAAGGTTGCAGATATTTGGAATCATAATTGCCTATTTCGGCAAAGCTGGCACCCTGTCCATCAGTACCTGTCTCGAAATAGAATGGGTCTTCACCCTCCACATCTTCAGCAGGTACAAACAAGCAACCTTGTATCACCAACACCGTCAAGGGCGGCAAAGCGAATCTCCCTGAAAGTCTCATGATTCGACTCCCCCACTGTTTCAGTGTTGCACTAATAGCTGTCTTCAGAGAGTCTAGCTGCAGGAAATTTGCGAGTAATTGGCGCCGAGGTATTTATGCGCATAATTCATTTTTATGTAGTTTTTAGCGCCAATAGTTTTTAGTGGAAGCGGTGAATCCCGATGAAACCCAAATAAGAAAATGGTGTCAAGAACCAATACGTATCTATTGGACCTCATCACTTTTCGCTCAGGGTGAAGAACATCCCAGCCAGGCTGATCTTTAGTATCCAACTGGTATTATCCAGGTGGTCCTTCATGCTATTTGAAGGGCTTTTCCTGGTCTGATTGCGCCCCGTCTAAAAGAATCCGGCCAGTCGACCTGCGCCAATAGCAACGGTTCTGGACAATGCCAAGGTATATGTGCGGGCAACCATGTTAAGGCTGCACCCAGGCCGGAACAGTTCCAGGGCGACAGCGATTCGGAAACAATCAATCTTCCTGTTACTAATAAGGAAGGAGGGAAGAATACCCCCCCTCGGCCAGGATCGTATGAGGCATGGATGTCGATTACGAGCGTACAGGGATGTATGTACAGCGCATCTCGGGAGAGGGGTATTCTTTCCTTCCGACCCGGTAGCAACGGCGACTGTTACACCGTCTAGCAGCAGGCTCTGGATCGCTCTTTTTTCATCTGCTGATACAGAAAACTTTGGCCTTAATTATTAGACCCTGCGGAAATCCAGCATTCTCTGCAGTGCAATCATCGCCTTGCGCCCCAAATCGTCGTCCACAAAGATTTCATTCCCGCCCAGCTCCAAAACCCCGCACAGATTCTCCAGCGAATTCATTGCCATCCATGGGCAGTTGGCGCAGCTGCGACAAGTGGCGCCTGCGCCAGCAGTTGGGGCAATAATCAGCTCTTTATCCGGACACTCTCGCTGCATTTTGTAAAAAATGCCCTGGTCTGTCGCTACGATAAAGCGTTTCTGTGCACGGGTTTTGGCAGCATTGATTATCTGCGAAGTGGAGCCCACTACATCTGCCAAAGCAACCACTGACGCCGGTGATTCAGGATGTACCAGCACTGCTGCATCTGGATACAAGGCTTTAAGATCCCTCACCCCCTTTGCTTTGAACTCCTCATGCACGATACAGGCGCCATCCCACAGCAACACATCCGCGCCGGTCTCACGCTGCACATACCCCCCCAAGTGCTTGTCCGGCGCCCACAGGATTTTCTCACCCTTGCCATCCAGATAATCCACAACATCAAGAGCAATACTGGAGGTTACCACCCAATCGGCACGGGCCTTCACCGCCGCGGACGTGTTGGCATAAACCACTACTGTGCGGTCGGGGTGCTGATCGCAAAATGCCGCGAACACCTCCGATGGGCAACCCAAATCCAGGGAACAGGTAGCCTCCAAAGTGGGCATCAGAACACGCTTGTTGGGCGTTAGAATCTTGGCGGTTTCACCCATAAACTTAACCCCGGCTACCACCAGAGTGTCGGCCGGGTGTCGGGCGCCAAAGCGGGCCATTTCCAGGGAGTCCGAGACACAGCCACCGGTCTCTTCGGCCAGTGCCTGAATCAAGGGATCGGTATAATAGTGCGCCACTAGCACAGCATTTTGCGCTTTCAGTAAGCACTTGATACGTTCACGCCAAACCCGCAATTCCTCTTCACCGTATTGGGACACAACCGACCCCGCCAAATGGGCCTCTACCAGGGAGGGGGCATCTAACGTGCCTGCGACATTGGACTTATGAGTCATTGCTAGCCACCATCAGGGAAAAGGGCGCATTATAACGCAATGGAAGACCTCCAAAACGGGTTGACTGCATCCTCAGGATCTGGCTGGAAACTGGCAGCAAAGTGCATCTACTTTATCCCCACAATACCAAAACGGGTGCCATATGGTGATTCTGGTGGTGGAACACGTGAAAACCCGACCTTCCGCTACTTTTAGTCTCCATCTGCTTGAACAGGTAACCTGGCTCTGGTTACTACGCAACTACGTTGGACGACCCCTGAGTGTCAGCGTTTAGGATCCGACATATCGCGTTTGGTGAAGATGAGTGCTTCAAGGGCGCCTTGGCCGGTCCAGTTTTGTCGGGCGTTAACTGCTCTTAGCCGAGCCCGGGGTTGGTCGTTCAGACCATAGGGCTGGCAACTGGCGAGCGGGGTAGCCCATCAATTATCCTCATCATCGGCCATGATGGCGACAGCCTTCACTGCAGAGCCCCACCAGATACCGATCTCAACGCGCAAAACCGAGGGACTATTCTCACGAAAATCGGGTTTGGCTTTGGCACCATAGAGCCAGGCAGCCGTGCGCACAGACTATTGAGCCCAATGCCGATACCATTACTTACGCGGATATCCACGCCTGTACCGGCGAACACAACCCTCAGATCATCGCTTTGAAAAAACACCGTTCTCACTACCTCACCACCAGGTTTCGAAGAGTTTACACCGTGGTAAATGGCATTTTTCACCACAGGCGACAGAAATCTATTTTCGGGGTCTGGCTATTTTCGATATCAGCGTGGTATTCCAGCCGACTCTGCATACGAATCACCCGAATTTCGAAGTAAGTGTGCAGGGTTTTCATTTCCTGCGGAAACACTGGTTCTGCACAGGGCAGAGCGCACTATGTAGTGGTCAACTTTTACCGGACAGTAAGTTAAGATTTCCTTCCGCCTTTGCAGGTGGTATACCATCGTTGTGCTGATGGGGACGCTCCCAGTTGTAGTAGGTCATCAGATAGTGA
>NZ_CANLDD010000049.1 GCF_947489355.1 uncultured Microbulbifer sp.
CAGCACAACGATGGTATACCACCTGCAAAGGCGGAAGAAAATCTTAACTTACTGTCCGGAAAAAGTTGACCACTACATTTTCCACCTAATTGGGTAAAGGCGGTTTCTAGCCCGCCCTCCCTATACCACCATACATGCGGGTCCGCATACGGCGGTTCATTGGTCTTTTTGCGTTTTAGAGTTACAAATCTGCTACTTTGAGATTGCTGTCTCTACCAGACACCCACCCCCCCAAACTGGCCTCTGAGCCGGTTTTTTTACGCCTGGAGAAAGCATATACGGTTGTAACCATATGATTTTATTATAAATTATTTTGAAATGATGTAGACTGCGGGTTTTGGCGCCTTTTCTCTGCGCCGAAGTGTCGTCAAAATCACGATCCCTCCCCTCCCCTTGATGCGCAACCAATGCAAAGCCGCGCCCCTTGCGCATCAAATCACCGCTGGCCAGCAGGGAATCGAACACAGGCTTGACCACCAGATTGCCGCCGCGCATTGCCCGGTTGATCCGGCGTAAAACCGAACGCCGGCCAAATTCGCCGAGGCGGATACGCGTAGCCAGTTCCGTTTGCTGCGGGTTCAGCCCCGAAGTGCGCTTGGCGTTGTCTGCAACCGTTTGTTGTGGCTTAACCGTGGGCGCTAAACGTTTAGAAATTGGAGTTGAACGTTCAACGCCCTCGGCTAAACGTTCAATCCGGGCGCTGAACATTCCTGAACAGTTAAACGCAAGCGGGGCAGCCAGACGATAGGATAAGCCGCCTCCAGATCGCGCTCACGCCACGCCTGAAGTTCAGGCAGCAGCCTGTCTGTAACGGTGTTAATGGTACCGTTGGAGAGTTCCATACCGTAGATTTCGGCAATGTGTGTGCGGATGTCCTGATAGCTGTTGCCCAGGGCGAACAGGGCAATGAGCTTGCGCTCCAGCTCGTCGGTAAGCTGGGTTTGATGCTTCTTGACGATCTGTGACTCGAAGGTGCTGGCGCGGTCCCGTGGTGTCTGCAGCTCGAAGCTGCCCGTCGGGCTTCTCATGGTCTTGAATGTATGGCCATTTTTGCGGTTGGGCCTGTCCTCGCCGGCGAGGTGCTCCTCAAGCTCCGCGCTCATGGCTACTTCGATAAGCTGTTTGATCAGGGGAGTCAGAATGCCATCTTTGCCGCTGAGGTCTTTGCCCTCACGCAGCGCCTTGACAGCAGCATCCATATCGAAAGTAGGTTTGGTCATAGGTCATCTCTTTTTTGCTAATGATAAAGAAATGACACAGAATTCTGAACACAACCCCATGGCCTGACCCAATATCTCCCAATCGTGCTGCTTTTAGCATTTCACCTCTCCCTAAGAATCAAAAAAATAAAATCCGATAACGCCCGCAACGAGCCCTGACAAAAAACAAATCCAACGGGCCCCAATTCACTAAAATTTCTAGTTCAAGCTTACATCACCACGAAAGAACCCGGGACTGGTATTACCGTTTTCATGCTGGTATCTGCTAGTTTTCACACGCCCCTGTTCTAACCGAAGGTTACTCGCCGAAATCCTCTTCCCATTGTTCAATATCATCGTCATCTGCTGACAAGGCATTGATAAATTCTTTAAAGTTGTCGCCAAGTTTGATTATGCCTTCAATATCAGAGGGTATGTCAGCCATATCATCAGCAAGAACTAGGGGTTTGATATCCTCAAGCGCAAAAACCTTGCCAATACACTTGCCCCTGATCACCAATCCAATCGATAAGTGGTTCCCGGATGCAATAATAAGGGCATCATTGACATTGCCTTCTATCATCGAACCTTCAAGCTCTTTTGTACAATAGAAAACAGAATGTTCATTTTCACTAGGTTCATATCCCGGAGAGAGAGCAAGGTTTGCGAAAAACTCTATAGGTAGAGAAACTTGATTTGTTTTATAGCGGTGAGGAAGAGGCGAGAAACCTGCCCCACAGTTCCGATAAAATGCCACATATTGCTTCAGGCTTTCATGGTCCTGAAAACTGAACTCAAATGCCTTTTCATGATAGGTAATTCCCGTATCCAGTTGCTCGTTTAAATCCGGATATCCATATTTTATAGTCTGCACATCTACTCCGGACTGAACAATCATTTAAGCACAGCAAACTCATCATCAAGAATCTGGGTCTTCATCAACAATTTGTGAAAAAAAACTGTCAAAACTATCCGCAAGAAATAAACATGCCTCAAGAAAATCTTCTGTTGTTTCCAGCTCTTCTTCCGCCTCATCATCAAAACCAAAAATACGGCCTGTTTTCAGGTCCATCAATATATGTTCATGCTGCGCATCATTTGCAATTTTGATGTAATTATCAGGTGCAAAATAGTTACCCCTTAAATCTTCCGTCTGAAATGCAACTTTAAAAAAGTCGAAATACTTTTCAAACATTTTGCTCATACATTTATCTATTCTTTCAGATATACGCGGGAAAGCCGAAACACTGGCTACTGATTGATCATCACTATTATAAAAACATGGATCATCTCCAATCAGATATCCGCCATTATGCTCTCTCAAAAAAGCAAGATAATCATCAGGAACCGGATATTTAGCCCACGCTTTAAAGGCTTCAATTTCCCCGTCATCAGCAGGCTGCGTAATCGGATTGATAAGAGGCATCATTCTTCCTTTACTTCTTTCTTGGTTTCGGATAATAAGTGCAATTGGATAAGGACAAGAGCCAGCTGGTAGACTCCACGCCTCTCCCGACCAAGAGATGAAGCACTGATGAATTACCACCAGCTGACCGAAGAAGAAAGATATCAGATTTACATATTAATGAAAGCAGAACATAACCAGAACGCGATTGCGGCTTTGTTGAGACGCTCACCTTCAACGATTAGCCGGGAATTAAAGCGTAACCGGGGTTTGAGGGGTTACAGACCCGCCCAGGCCCAGCGCCTCAGTAACATTCGCAGAACTACGGTTCACAAAGCAATCAAAGTGACAGATGAGGTGAGAAGCTGGATAGAAAAGCTGCTTCGCCAGGAACTGAGCCCTCAACAAGTAGCAGACTACCTGTTGAGGCACAAGCAAGCGTCATTGCACCATAAGACGATTTATCAAATTGTTTACTCCGATAAGGCTGAAGGCGGCGATCTTTACAAGCATTTGCGAGTGCTCTCCAAACCCTACCGCAAACGGTATGGCCATTATGACCGACGTGGACAGATTATAAATCGGTAAATCTCGACTTCTCATTTCGCCTATAAAGGAACCAGAATCCCTTATCTTCCCAGTAGAGCATGCGAATTTTATCGGCTTTTTTATTGCGAAAGACAAAGAGCTGACCGGATGTCGGATCTTTGTGTCACGTATCAGCCACCCACAGCACGACCCCATCAATCTGTTTTCGAAAATTGATCGGCTGACGGTAAAACCAGACTTTGCTATTAAACGGTAGCCACATCGTATTTACAGGTCCATAAGCCCAGGAATTTGCGCCAACAATACTGGGCTATTGATCACCAGCTTTATGCTATTAGGGAACTCTAATACACTCAGGTTTCCCGTAGTGGCTGTGGAAGACTTGATATCCACGGGAACAAAGTCAGGGATATCAGACACCGAGATTTGCTCAATTAGTTTGCAGTACCAGTAGAGGAACTGGCTATAGTTTAGGTTGTGCTTACGAGTATAGGCGCGCTTGGATTGAGAGCTTTTCTCGTAGGCCCTGACATGACTTTGCCACTGCTGCTGATTCACGAGGCTTTCCTCCGAAGTTGATGGAGGGGGTATCATGGCAGCCTGCCAGAGCAAGTTGAATAATGTGGTTCATGTACCGCTTACGTTCTTGACAGAGAAGATTGAAGCTTAATTCGGTTGATCACTGATTCAAAGGTGAGTTCTGATTCGAGGTTTCAATAAAGCCTAGTACTGTATGTAAATTCAAGTCTGCGAGCAGTTTTTCAACAGCCCGCAGACTTGATTTGACAATTACAATTAAAGAGACGCTTCAGTAGCCTGCCATACCGCACTCCGAGCAACAACTGGGGAATTACTTTCTCTATGTATCTTTTCTAATATTCTTGATTGTGGACTCTGCATTCGCGACTCTTGCTGCTTGGGCGACTTCTTTAGAGACAATTGTTTTCCCAATTGGAGCAAGGGCAAATCCTGCGAGTTTTAAGTGTTGGATGCCAAATGGTATTCCTATAATGATAATAAAATTCAACAGAGCAGATATCAAATGACCTATAGCAAGCCACACTCCTGCAAAAACAAACCAGACGATATTGCCGATAATACCTAAAGTCCCAGTACCAATATCTTCCTCCCCCGTAAGTTCTTTTCTACTTATTGCCTCGCTCCCAAAAGGGAAAAAAGCAAACTTACCAAATACGAAGCAGGCTTTTCCCCATGGTATCCCTATAATCGTAATAAACGCGATGATTCCAGCAACCCACCATGCAAGACCCATGACTAATCCGCCAAGGATAAACCATAAAAAATTTCCAATTAATCTCATTAGTCACCTTCTTTCAATCAATTTTATTTTATGCCAGAGTGTCACCTGGAGAATAATCTTACTCATCACCACCTCAAAACCTCCTCACTTTCACCGTTTTTCAGGCTCAAGAGGAGAGTCCCTTTTTAGAGTTTGACGCTATTAAGCACTTTTTCCGATGCGCCAAGGTGGATTTTTGCGATTTTCTCCTGCGCAATAGAGTTTGAGCTTGTTGCCGGAAGGGTCTCTTAATATAGCTTCACGCCATAAATAGGGTTCGTTAGTCAATTCTTGTTCGAACTCTATACCTTTTGCTTTTAGATCAGAAATCCATTCATCGAGATCCCGATTTTCGAAGTAAATTACCTCACCATTCGAAAAATGCTCACCCATAAGTGATAAAGAAAAGGTTGAATCGCCTTCAGGACATTCAAATCTAGCGTAATGCGGTGTATCTACAATTTGTGTGAACCCCAGTTTTCGATAGAATTCTGAAGCTGATTCCATATTATTCACTGGTAAAATGACCTGGTTGAGGTTCACATCTTCCTCCTTCAAACAAAAAAGAGATAGTTATACGCCCAATTATACCTATTTTGCTGTCCATGCGGCTTGTTGTTTGCCGAGAAGTTGAAGCAGAAACTCACACTGAGATTGAGGCTATTGGAGGGGGGGGATTCTATCAAAAAACTGGTCGAGCCCCCCAGCCGCAAACAGACCGCCGCTCACATGGTGGATACTCATCGGCTCAATGAATGGTCTTTCTGCAGGTAAGTGAACACCAACAGGACAGCCTACCAATATCGAGCCAGCAGCAAAGGGGTTGACATGCTGCGGGCACGCCTAAAGGAGCAGACGGTTGAGCAATCCGCTTGCGGCTACCAGTTCCTGCATGGCGTGTTGAAGGCGAGGGGATTAGCTATCAATAAGATGTCACCTGCCGGATCTACACCGAAAAGGGCCTGCAGGTAAGAACCAAGAAGCGCAAGAAACTCCAACAGTCACGCCAGCCAATGGAAGTGCCGCTAGCGGTCAATCAGCGCTGGTCCATAGACTCTATCTCTGATCAGCTCATTAGTGGCAGGCCCAGATTGATGAGACCGCTAATACACATTCGAGTTGGTATCCGCAGCACTATATGGCGATGCCAATATAGTCGCCCCCTTGGGCGTCTGGCAGTAACGTGTCATGAATCCGCACAGGGTATTTTTTACTGGATACCAGACCGTTACCGCCAGTTGAATTTTTACCCCTGGCACAGATTGTCACAACCGGTTGCGGGGGCAAAACCCTGGTGGTTTTGCCCTTGCCCATCAGCAAAACGGCCACCGGCCGTCTTTTATCCGCCGGGGCAATTACAACAGCAGCCGGCGCACATCCGCCAGCACACTGACCAGGTAGGTCAAAAAGCGTCCCGCATCGCTGCCATTGACCGCGCGGTGATCGTAGGATAACGCCAGTGGCAACAGCTTCCGCGGTGCAAACGTCTCGCCATTCCACACCGGTTTCACAGCCAGTTTGGAAATCCCGAGGATGCCCACTTCCGGGGCATTGACAATCGGTGTGAAGCCGGTACCGCCAATCGCACCCAGACTGGAGATGGTAAAACAGGCGCCCTGCATTTCCTTCGTCTTCAGTTTGCCGTCGCGGGCCTTCATGGCTAACTCGCTGGCTTCCGCCACCAGTTCGTACAGCCCTTTTTTATCCACGTCCCGAATCACCGGCACCATCAGGCCCTTGGGTGTATCCACCGCCATCCCCACATGCACATAGTCCTTGCGCACAATCTGCTCGCCATCCTTGTGCAGGGACACATTAAAGCTGGGCTCTGCGCGCAGGGCCGCGGCCACCGCTTTCAACAGAAAGGGTACCGGGGTGAGCTTCACGCCGCGCTTTTCCGCTTCGGCCTGCATGGACTTGCGGAAATCCTCCAGTTCAGTGATATCCGCATCGTCGAACTGGGTTACGTGGGGCACATTGAGCCAGTTGCGGGACATATTGGCCGCGGTGATCTTGTGGATCTTGCTCATGGGCGCCACATGCACCGGGCCGAACTGGCTGAAATCGATATCCGGCATCTCGGCGATACCGAGCCCACCGCCAACGGCACCGTGCTCGCCTTTTTTCACCTGCTCGCGGATATAGTGATGCAGGTCACCCTTGGTCACACGATTACGCGGCCCCGAGGGCTTTACCCTGCTCAGGGTAACGCCCAGTTCCCGTGCCAGCTTGCGCACGGCAGGGCCGGCGTAAACCTGGGCGGCTGCCGTGAGATCCCGCTCCACCTGGTAATCCTTATGAGCAGCCGCTGGCGGTTCAGACGGCCGGGACACCTGCTGTTCTGGCGCACTCTGGGTAGGGGCGGCCGGCTCCTCTGCGGCTGTCGGGGCGGGCACCGCTTTCAGCACCCCCAGGGTATCGCCGGTGGAGACTTTATCGCCCTCTTTGAGGGCGATGGAAACCACGGTGCCGGCACTGGGGGAAGGCACGTCCATGGACGCCTTGTCACCCTCCACCACGATCAGCGAGTCGCCCTCGGCAACAGTGTCACCGGGCTGTACGCAAATCTCGATCACGTCCACCGCATCGGCGCCACCCAGATCCGGAATCAGGATAGGCGCCTCTTTCGGCTCGGCACTGGCAACGGCTGCGGGCGCTTCCGCTACCGGCTCGGGCTGGGCTGTCTGTGCCGGGGCCGCAGTGGGCTCCTCTACGGGGGCTGCCGTCACATCGGTTTCAATTTCGGCAATCACATCGCCCGCGGAGACCTTGTCACCCTCCTTTAGGCTGATGCTGAGGATTTTGCCAGCCACAGGGGCCGGCACATCCATGGAGGCTTTGTCGCCCTCCACCACAATCAGTGCATCCTCCTGCGCCACGGTATCGCCGGGTGCAACCGGAATTTCAATAACATCGACCTGATCGGCACCACCGAGGTCAGGCACTTTAATGACTTGTTTTGCCATAGGGACTCTGCCCTCTCCTAGCTGATGCGCGGGTTAACTTTTTCGGCGTCGATCTTAAGCTTCACGATGGCCTCGGAAACCGTTTGCGCATTGATCACGCCCTGTTTCGCCAGCCCGTTCAACGCGGCGATTACCACATAATTGCGGTCCACCTCGAAGAAGCGACGCAGCTGCTCACGGCTGTCACTGCGGCCAAAACCATCGGTGCCCAGGGTTGTGAGTTCACCGTCGATAAACTCGCGCAGCGGCTCCACGTAAGCGCGGATGTAATCGGTGGCGGTGATCACCGGGGAAGTATTGCCCGCAAACTGTTCGGTAATCCAGGCTTTGCGCGGCTCGGCTTCCGGGTGCAGCATATTCCAGCGCGCTACATCCTGGCCCTCGCGCGCCGTTTCCACGGCGGAGGTGAGGCTCCAGACATCGGATGTCACACCGAACTGGTCGGCGAGGATATCCGCCGCGGCCAGTACCTCCCGCAAAATGGTACCGCCGCCGATCAGCTGTACATGCTGCTTCACGTTTTTGCCCTTTGCGCCTTTCTTGGCGTTGGACTGCAGTTTGTAGATACCGTGAATAATGCCTTCTTCCACGTCCTGGGGCATTTCCGGCTGAACATAGTTCTCGTTCTCGATGGTGATGTAATAGAAGAGGTTCTTCTGCTCTTGGTACATCTCCTTGAGGCCGCGCTGCATAATCACCGCCAGCTCATAGCCGTAGGCGGGATCGTAGCTGCGGCAGTTGGGGATGGTGGAGGACAGCACGTGGCTGTGGCCGTCCTGATGCTGCAGTCCCTCGCCATTGAGGGTGGTGCGCCCAGCAGTGGCACCGATCAGGAAACCCCGCGCCTGCATGTCGCCGGCAGCCCAGGCCAGGTCGCCCACGCGCTGGAAGCCGAACATGGAATAGTAGATATAGAAAGGCACCATGGCCACACCGTGGTTGCTGTAGGCGGTCGCCAGCGCCATCCAGGCGGACATAGCACCGGCTTCGTTGATGCCTTCTTCCAGCACCTGGCCTTTCTTGTCTTCCTTGTAATACATAATCTGACCGTGATCCACCGGGGTATAGCGCTGCCCCTGGGAGGAGTAGATACCCAACTGGCGGAACAGACCTTCCATACCGAAGGTACGCGCTTCGTCTGGCACGATCGGTGCGATATTTTTGCCAATGTTTTTGTCTTTCACCAACGCGGCGATGGCGCGCACAAACGCCATGGTGGTGGAGATTTCCCGTTCGCCGGAACCTTTGGTCAGGGCACTGAAGGCGTCGAGGCCGGGCACTTCCAGTTTCGGGCACTCAATGGGGCGGCGCGGCAGCGGGCCACCCAGGGTCTTGCGGCGCCCGGCCATATATTTCATTTCCGGGCTGTCCGGAGTCGGGCGGTAGTAAGGCACCTCTTCCAGTGCTTTGTCGGTCAGCGGAATCGCAAAGCGATCACGGAAGCGCTTGAGTGCATCCAGGTCCAGCTTCTTCACCGAGTGGGTATCCATCGCCGCTTCACCGGCGGCGCCCAGGCCGTAACCTTTCACGGTCTGCGCCAGAATCACGGTAGGCTGGCCTTTGTGGGCCATAGCCGAAGCATAAGCTGCATACACCTTGTAGGGGTCGTGCCCGCCGCGGTTGAGCTTCATGATCTCGTCGTCGGACATGTCCTTGACCAGCTCCAGCAACTCCGGGTACTTACCGAAAAAGTGCTCCCGGGTATAGGCACCGCCGTTGGCTTTGAAATTCTGCATCTCGCCATCGACCACCTCATCCATGACTTTCTGCAGCAACCCCTTGTCGTCCTTCTCCAGCAGCGGGTCCCACAGGCGGCCCCACAACACTTTGATCACATTCCAGCCGGCGCCGCGGAAAACCCCTTCCAGCTCCTGTACGATCTTGCCATTGCCGCGCACCGGGCCGTCCAGGCGCTGCAGGTTGCAGTTGACCACAAATACCAGATTTTCCAGCTGTTCGCGGCCGGCCAGGGAGATTGAGCCGAGGGTTTCCGGCTCGTCGCACTCACCATCGCCGAGGAAAGCCCACACTTTGCGGTCACCGCGCGGGGAGAGGCCGCGGGCGGACAGGTAGCGCATGATATGCGCCTGGTAAATCGCCTGGATGGGGCCAAGCCCCATGGAAACGGTGGGAAACTGCCAGTAGTCCGGCATCAGCCAGGGATGCGGATAGGAAGACAGGCCGTTGCCGTTCACTTCGCGACGGAAGTTGTCCAACTGCGCTTCATCGAAACGCCCCTCCAGATAGGAGCGGGCGTAAATGCCCGGTGCACTGTGGCCCTGGAAGAAAACCAGGTCGCCGCGCTCCTCGCCTTCATTACCGCGAAAGAAATAATTGAAGCCCACGTCGTAGAGCGTGGCCGCGGAGGAGAAGCTGGAGATATGGCCGCCGAGGCCGTCGTTGTTCTGGTTGGCGCGTACCACCATCGCCAAAGCATTCCAGCGGATCAGGGAACGGATACGGCGTTCCATAAACAGGTCGCCAGGCATACGCTTTTCCGCGCTGGGCGGGATGGTGTTGCGATAAGGGGTGGTGATCGCCGCGGGCAACTGCACACCCTCATCGGTTGCGCGGTCGGACAGCTGCTTGAGGAGAGAGGCTGCGCGCTCTTTGCCGCTGTAACGGATAACCGCCTGCAGCGCATCCAGCCACTCCTGTGTTTCGAGGTTATCGGTCTCTTCGTGCATCAAGTGCTCCTCGGCGAATCAGGCGACGTCGGGTCGGTCTATTTCTCAAAAATCGGTATGTGGGCAGACTGGGGTGTAGGCAAAAAACACTTCCTTTCTTGGTGGCTCCGCCAGTGCGTCTGTCCCGTTGGCGCAAGTGCAATGTGTGCACTTTCATTGGGTCGCAGCGAAAAGAGAGCTGCACCATTCCGCTGTCGCGATTGCCCGGTTTAAGAGTAATTATCAATACCAGGCGTCACGCAGTATGGCGGACAAAACCCCATTTTCGGTTGTTGGCGGAGGCGATTGTAGTATTACTACAAATAATTTTCCAGACAGGACGGTTAGTAACAAATAAAACCAAAACGCAAAACAATTATTTGCCATTTTGCGAAAATACCGGAATATTTGATGGAAATTTTCAGGAAATAAGCTACAAAATCGAGTCCCAAACAAAGATACCAGTCACAGTCGAACCGGCTTCCCCGTGGACTGATATTCAGCGTAGACCAGATACCGCAAAGACCCTCCCGCTGCAAGGGCATTGAAGGGGTAACAGGTCACCAGCAGCAGTCCACGCTCGGCAAAAATCGGCAGGCGCTCGCGCGCACTGTTCACAATACGCCTCTCTGCAACCCGGTAAGTATGCCAGCGGCCATGGTGATCTTGCAGGTAAACAGCGCTATCCCGTCGCACTTTTTCCAGCCCCGCAAAATGGGTGTCCCTGTGCGCTGCAATCACGGTGGTACGAAGCTCACCCGGATGCCCCGAACCGGCCAGCATACCCGGGCCGAAGGCGAGGGATTGACCACTGCCGCCAGAGAGGACCATCAACGGCGACTGCCCCGCCAACTGGAGCCTGGCCACAGGCCAGGTATCCGCCCAGGGCCAGGGCTTTTGCCGAACCCCGCTCTGCAGCTGCTCCTCCCAGGCATGGGCAATCAGGATTTGTGCCAGCTGCGCCTTGGCCAGCAGCCAGCCCGCAGATCCCAGCTGCCATAGCCCCGCCGCCAGGCACAACAGGAAAAACAGGGTGCGCATCACGGGCACACATGCCCAGGCCCGGCCTGGATGCCGCCTCGGAATCGGCGCAGGCCCGGCGCCACCCAGTACAAGAGGCCGCACAGCCCGCCCATCACGGTACCGCGCATCCGGCGCCCGCGACGCAGCAGCGCCGCAAATCCGAGCAGGCCGGCTGCGGCCAGCAACTGGGCGTAGATTCCGGTGGCGGTACTGGGATAGGCCTGGCGCTGCAAGACCTGGCCTTTCGCTGTCATATTGGCCACAGCGCTGCGCGAGAGCGCCCCTTTGGCAGGGCGCACTACGGTTTCCTCAATCGCGACAAAGCTGGTATAGGGGCTCGCGAGCTGGTGGCTCAGGGCGAGCTGCAGGATTTGCGCGCGCAGGGCCAGGCCCGCATCACTGCCCTCCCTCACCTGCAGTTGCTGGTCGCGCAGGGCTTCAATTTTACTGCGCGCCCACAGACTGCCGAGGCCGCCGGAGCCGGCCGCGCCATCGCTCTTGAGCGCCAGCCTGCGCACAAACTGTTTACCCGCCATACGCCCGCGCAATTGGATATCCCCCTGCAGCTTATCCCCGTCAATCCTCGCCACCAGTTGCATTGCCTCGCCGCGGTAGAGATCGGGGATGCGCTTGGGATAGGCATCGGCTGTCACACCCGGGGGCCAGCTGAGCTGCAGATCGGTGGCCATGGGATTTTCCAGCTTGGCAAACAGGGCCTGCATACGTCCGCGCACCTCGGCGATATCGCCAATGGTGACAAAGGTGCCGCGCCCAAACTGCGCGGCCTTGCGCATAAAGTGGCTGTTGGGCGCCGAGCCGATACCCACGGTAAACAGGCGTGTGTTGTTTAGATGTTGACGAATCACTTCAAATAGCGCCTGCTCATTGCCCACGGCACCATCGGTGATAAAGACCACCTGGTGTACCAGGCCGGTGTCGTCCGGCAACTGCTGTCCCAGGGCCAGGCGCAGTGCCGGTGCCATCTCCGTTCCACCACCCGCGTTTAAATGCTCGATTTCCTGGCGCGCACGGCGGATATTCTCCGCGTTCGCCGCTACCGGGCGCGGAAACAAAGCCCGGGTGATACTGTTAAATTCGATGACATTAAAGCGGTCACTAGCGTGCAAGCGGGAAAGCGCCAGAATCAAACCTTCCTTGGCCTGGCGAATGGCATTCCCAGCCATCGAACCTGAAGTATCAATCACATAAACCACCTCTCGGGGCAGGCGCTGACTGCGGATGCCATCATCCGGAGGCAATAGCATCACCTGCAGGTAGGTATCGGTGTTCTCCCCGTCACTGTCCTGTGTTTCCACCCGCTCGCTAAATAGGGCCGCGCGGGGCGATGTAGAAGCATGCGGCTGCCAACTCAGGAAAAAATCCCGGTCCATCCGTGCAGTGCCCTCACGCAGCTGAATGGTGTAAAGCCCGCTCTCTTTATTGTCGACATCAAGGGTGTGATATGGACTGTTAATCTGTGCCAATGGCAGGCCACTGTGCAGCTCCAGCTCAATGGCAATTTTATGGCTGCCAATAGCCTCAAGCTCTTCCGCCGGCTGCATTAAGGGGGTAATCGCCGCTGCATCCGGCACCTGGCTTGTGGGCAGGGCCCAGCCACTCTGTTCCGTAACCAACGCCAACGCTTCACCACCAAGCGTTGGCAGCGGGTGGGGCGCGCCGGGACTATAACGGGGTGTAAGGGTGGTGGGCATACGCAGGGAGAAACTCCCCTCATCGTAAATGACCGGTTGCAGATAGCGGATATTGACCTGCACCGTTTCTCCCGGCGCGATATTGGCCACCTTATTGGTGAACAGGTTGGGGCGCTGCTGCTCCAGCAGGGCCGCGCGCCTGCCCGCTGCACGGGCAACCTTGTACATCTTCGCTGCCTGTTTGCGCTCGTGCACCTTGCCGACAATACGGCGCTCGCCCAGTTGGATTTCCAAGCCCGCCACTGCCGCCTGCTCCGGCAGCGGCAGTGCGTAAATGGCTTCCCGCCAGTTGTCGCTGGTATTTTGAAACTCCTGTTGCAGCTGCACCTCTGCAACCAGTCCACGAACGATCATTTTGACCCGGCTGGCCAGGTGTACCGCGGGGATATAGCGCCCCGTTTCTGTACCGGCAAAGAGCAAATCACCGGCTTTTACCTCGTCCAGGGTAACCATTTCCAGCGAGGGATCGTTATCATTGCCCATCTCACCGGGAAGCTCCTGCGCGTGCACCTCTGCACCGATGGCGGCTATCACTACGGCCAGCACCACCACAATAAACAGCAGCCAGCGGCCGGAACCGCCGCTGCGCTGGCGACGACGGTAGTATTCTTCCGTTGGCAACATCAGGTCATCTTTGTGAAAGCGCTGCCCAAACAATATCACCCTGTTCACAAACTCCCCTCCATCCTTTTAATTGATTGCAGGAGGTATTAAACACAGGGAAGCGGGCAAAACCCGGCAGTGATTCGGGCGAAAGTGAGGAGCAATAATGGCGAAATGTGGCGGGCAGCAAATTGCAAAGCTGCAAAAGCAAAGCCGGGTTTTGCAGAGGGCATAAAAAAACCGGCACTTGTGCCGGTTTTTTTATGCCTAAGACCCGATCAGTCGACCAAGTCGTAATCCCTGCGCAAAATCTCTGTTAGTTCCGCTTTTGGGTTATCGGACATTTCGAGCTTCTGACCTGTAATTTTCTCCGCGATACCCACATAGGTGGCGGAGAGGTCCATCAGCATGGATTGCGGCAGCGCATTGTCACGGGCCAGGGCCAGGCGCTCCTGCATACGGTCCTTGTTCAGCAGGATATCGGCATCCGCAAAGTGATTCAGCAGGGCCTGGCGGAAACCCTCCTTGGAGTTTTCCACAACCTTGCCTGTGCGGTACTGCTCCCCGTCCCAGATACGGGAGGAGTCCGGGGTGCCTACCTCATCCATATAGATGAGCTTTTGCGCACCATTGGCATCGGTGACATAACCGAATTCGAACTTGGTGTCGACAAAGATCTGATCGAGTTTTTCCAGTTCTGTAGAGATTACATCAAAGCCCTCTTTCAACAGTTTTTCGTATAGGTCAATATCCTCGGCACTGTGAAAATTGAAGGCCGCAACATTGTCCTCAATATCCCTGCGGGTGATATTCACATCGTCCGCTTCTGGCACGCCGGGAATATCTTTGAGAATACCTTTGGTGGAGGGGGTGATCAGCAGTTCGGGCAGTTTCTGGTCTTTTTGCAGGCCGTCGGCAATCTCGATGCCACAGAACCCGCGCTCGCCCTTCTGGTAGGCGCGCCACATGGAGCCGGTGATGTACTGACGGGCAATGGCCTCAATCATGACCGGACGCGCCTTCTGCACAATCCACACCAGTGGGTGCGGAATATCCAGAATATGGCTATCGGCCAGGCCCTGCTCCTTGAACCGTTTGAACCAGTGGTTGGAGATGGCGTTCAGCGCCGCGCCCTTGCCGGGCACACCGCGCAGGCCATCTTCACCGGTCCAAATACAATCAAAAGCGGAAATACGGTCGGAAATCACCATCACCGCCAGAGGGGCGTCCGGCGCTACCGGGTAGCCTTTTTCGGCAATCAGACGGCGGCTGTCAGCCCCGGTCAACCAGTAAACGGAGCGGACTTTACCGCTGTGGATGGGCTTGTCAGTACGGATCGGCAAGTCATTATTGACCGCCAGGACTTTGTCAGCCAGACTCATGGGCGCTCACCTGTTTGAAGGGACCAACGAAAGGAAAGCGCGGCATTCTAGCAAATGCCGCTACCCGCAGACAAAGAAAAGATAGGCATTAAGCGCGAAAATTCCGCGATAAGACCGCTGCTGGGAGCGAATGTACCGCCGTAATAAAAATGACAGGAAACACTGTGGCGCAAGTGCTGTGATCCAGCAGACGCACAATCGCGATAGAATGCCGTGCAGTGAGTGCGCAATACTCTAGGAGAAGAGTGGATATGACAAAGATTGCGGTGATCCTTACCCAGGGCTTTGCCGATTGGGAATACGCTCTGATTGCCGGGACCGGCGGCCCGTTTTACGGTATGCAGATCGAGTTCTTCGCCCCGCAAGCAGAGCAGCTAGTGTCCCAGGGCGGGCTGACAGTGGTCATCTCCCGCCAACTGAACGAGATTGACGATTTTCAACCCGCAATCATTGTCGTTGTTGGCGGTACCCTATGGGAAACCACACAAGCACCTGATATTACCAGCTTACTGAGCACTCACCATAAACAGGGCGGCACCGTTGCCGGAATTTGTGGGGGAACACTGGCCCTGGCCTGGGCGGGTATTTTCAATGACGCGGACCACACATCGAACAGTGCGGCGTTCTTAAAGCAGCACGTCCAGGGCTATAGCGGTGAAAAACACTATCGTGAAAGTGCCGCTGCTGTATCTGATCAGGGTGTGATCTCCGCACCGGGAACGGCTCCGGTTTCCTTCACCGCAGCGGTATTTGAAGCCGCTGGTTTACCAGCTGACACGCTGATGCAATTCAGAGCCATGCTCGCTGCCGAGCACGCTGGTTAAAACCTGGCCACTCACACACCATCCGGCCAAGTTCGCCAGCGGTCCCTCTGTCTCTACCAGAACCCGCAGTTTCAGACCCCCGCTCAACGCTGCTCCGGTATCTTCCTGGCTTCCCATTCCGCCTGGTGCTCACTGGTGGGCCAGGCGCTCATAATGGCTTTGAGCAGGGTTGCCAGGGGAATGGCAAAGAAAACGCCCCAGAAGCCCCAGATGCCGCCGAAAAAGAGTACCGCGAGGATAATCGCCACCGGATGCAGATTGACTGCCTCGGAAAATAACAGGGGCACCAGCACATTGCCATCGAGCAATTGGATGATGCCGTAAGTGAGTATCAGGTAGAAGAACTCATTACTCCAGCCCCACTGGAACAGGCCGATTGCAGCTACCGGAATGGTCACCACGGCTGCGCCAATATAGGGGATCAGCACACTGAAGCCCACTGCCACCGCCAACAGCAGCGCATAGTTCACCCCCAGAAACAGGAAGGCGGCGTAGCTGACCACTGCAACTATACCGATTTCCACCACCTTGCCACGCACATAGTTGGCCACCTGGTCATTCATCTCATACCAGATCTGATGCAGCATGGGGCGCTCTTTTGGTAGCAAGGAGGTACACCAACGGATCAGCTGATTGGAATCCTTCAAAAAGAAAAATACCAGAATCGGCACCACCACCACGTAAATCAGTAATCCGGCAAAGATTGGCAGGTTGGTCAGGGAGAAGGCCAGCAACGTCTGCCCGATACCCCCCAGTTCACTGCCGAGGATATCGAAGATCTCGTCTATCTGCGCTGCGGAAATCAGGCGCGGGTAGCGCTCGGGCAATAACAACAACAGCTCCTGACCGCGCTGCACCATATTCGGCAATTCCGCACCCAGCCGCACCAGCTGGCGCCAGATAATCGGCAGTACGACAAACAGCAGTGCCACAATGGTGCCCACCAACACCATGCAGGACAGTGTTACCGCCAGCCAGTGGGGCACCCGCCAGGATGTCAGTTTCTGCACCATGCCCTGCATCAAAAAAGCGATGACCAGAGCGGTGAGCACAGGGGCCAGTACCACCCCGAGAGTGGCCAGCACCACCAGAGCCACGGCAAGCAGCAATACGAGCAATACTACTTCTTCCTGGCTGAAGTAGCGGTTCACCCAGCTTTTTACAATCGAAAACATAGATTCTCTGGATTGGTTGTTCATTTGCCAGCATATAGCCAATATAGAAACGTGTTGTTACGCTGCTCGGCGCGCAGCAGGGATCTGCCACTCAGAGCGGCAAAACTGTGAAAATCCCGCCATGAGGCCTCATCCGTGGCCAACACACACAACAGGGTGCCCGCCTCATACTTACCCAGGGCCCGGCGCAGGGCCAAAAGGGGCTGCGGACATGGCAGCTCCCGCGCATCCACAACCGCAGCCGCTTCCCATTCGGGGGGTGGCTGCATGGACGCTGTCTCACTGGGGTTCAGTGCCATTGGTTACTTGGTCACAGGCTTTGGATGGCTGCGGATTATAGCGCGGAATCCGCGCCAGATGCCGCTAGCGCTTTACGCTTTTTTACCTGCCGGATGGCACTTAGGTGAACCTTATAGGGCCCTCCAGGTCAAATCCTCGACAGTCCAATGGGGTTGCGTATAGAGTTGGACTATAGATCCTTCACGGACAGACTGAGCAGTAATCGAGATGACTGACCCCCAAAATACCTTACCCCAACCAAGCGACAACCTGCCTTTTCTGCACTGCTTTCGCGCCGGCCTCACGGCATTGGGCATCGGACTGCTGCTCGTAGCCACCCCCATCACCGCCAGCGCAGACAGCGAAGAGATCCGCCTGCCGGAACTGGGCGATAGCTCCAGTGGGCTTGTATCCCGCAAACGCGAAAAGGAACTGGGACAGATGTGGCTGCGCATCTTCCGCAGCCAGGTTCGTACCTCCAACGATGCGCTGCTGCAACAGTACGTGGAAAAAACCGTAAAGGGGCTTGCAGAGTACAGCCCACTGGAAGACAAACACATTGATGTGGTCGTGGTGAATAATGAAACCATGAACGCCTTCGCGGTCCCCGGCGGCATTATGGGGGTGCATACCGGCCTGTTCCTGTTTGCAAAAAATGAAGACCAGTTTGCCTCGGTCATCGCCCATGAACTGGGCCACCTGAGCCAGCGGCACTATGCCCGCTCTCTGGAGGCCCAGCGCAACAGCACTATTCCCACACTCGCCGGCATGCTCGGCGCCCTGGTAATTGCCGCAACCGCTGGCGGCGATGCTGGCCTCGCGGCCATAACCGCCACCCAGGCGGCGGCCCTGGACAGCCAGCTGCGCTTCAGCCGCAAGAATGAACAGGAGGCAGACCGGGTTGG
The DNA here is from genome assembly GCF_947489355.1 of uncultured Microbulbifer sp. GTDB lineage: Bacteria > Pseudomonadota > Gammaproteobacteria > Pseudomonadales > Cellvibrionaceae > Microbulbifer. Next base: position 17,989 of record NZ_CANLDD010000049.1, read on the forward strand.
TATCGAAACCCTGGCCAAATCCGGGCGCGACCCGGATGCCGCCGGGGAGGTGTTCGAGCAAATGCTCAAAGCGACCCGCTACTACCGCCGGCCGCCTGAATTCCTCCTCACCCACCCAGTGACCGAAAAACGGATTGCCGACGCCAAGCTGCGCTCCCAACGCATGGACGACATCCCCCCCAGCGACAGCCGCGACTTCCACCTGATGCGCGCCCGTATCCGCCTGGCCACCGAGCCCACGCCTCAGCAGGCCATCAAACGCTTCCAAGCGGAACTGGGTGGAATCAACGATAGTGAAGACGCCGCTCGCTACGGTCTGGCACTGGCACAAATCGCCGCCGGCAAGCCGGATACAGCTCTGGATACCCTGCAGCCGCTGCTGGACAGAGAACCCTCAAAAGCGGCTTTTGTGCTCGCGCGGGCCGATATCGACCTGGTGCGCGAAGACTACACCAGCGCCAACAGGCGCCTGGAACACGCGCTCGACCGAAACCCCGGCGACCACGCCCTGATTATGGGCCTCGCCAATGCGCACTTTAAGGCTGGCAATTATCTCGCTGCCGAGCGCATCCTGGCCAAATACAGCCGCGTGCGCAAAAAAGATCCCTCTGTTTGGTACCTGCTGGCAGAGACCCATGGCCTGGCCGGGGATATCGTCGGTGTGCACGAGGCCCGCGCCGAGTACTATATCCTCAACGGCGTCTTCGACAAGGCCCTGCAGCACCTGCGCCACGGCGTCCGCATGACCAAGAACGATTATCAGACCCACGCGATTCTTGAGCAGCGCATGAAAGACGTTATCAAGATGCAGGAAAAGGCCAAAGAACTGTAACTGCGGGAAAAATGCGCAATCATTGGCGGTAGATGTGAAAACCTGACACTGCCTCCACTGCCTTGCCACAAAGCATTCCGACCGAAAGGCATTCAGGAAATAGCACCGGTTCTATGCTGCCGCTTGGACGGGGGGAGGCCGCCTTGAGGGCGGCCAACAACTGGGGCAATATCTTCTTCAAAAAATATTCAAAAAAATGCCAGCCAGTTTTTTCAACTGGCTGGCATTAGCGCAAATGCGGTTTTTTGGGTGGGCGTAAAAGCCGGCTTACATCATGCCGCCCATACCGCCCATGCCACCCATACCGCCCATGTCAGGAGCAGCAGCGGGCTTGTCTTCCGGCACTTCTGCAACCATGGCTTCGGTGGTAATCATCAAACCAGCAATAGAAGCAGCGGCCTGCAGTGCAGCGCGGGTGACCTTGGCTGGGTCCAGGATACCCATTTCCAGCATATCGCCATACCCAGCAGTAGCGGCGTTGTAACCGAAGTTACCTTCGCCCTGCTTCACTTTGTCTACCACAACAGAAGCTTCGTCACCTGCGTTGGCAACGATCAGACGCATAGGCATTTCCATAGCGCGCAGAGCGGCTGCAATACCATGGTTCTGATCTTCGTTAGCACCAGTGACAGAAATGGCCTGGGTAGCGCGAATCAGCGCGGTGCCGCCACCGGGTACCACACCTTCCTCTACCGCGGCACGGGTCGCATGCAGTGCATCTTCAACGCGGGCCTTCTTCTCTTTCATTTCCACTTCAGTGGCGGCGCCCACTTTGATCACGGCAACGCCACCAGCCAACTTGGCTACACGCTCTTGCAGCTTTTCCTTGTCGTAGTCGGAAGTGGATTCTTCAATCTGCGCGCGGATCTGGGTAACGCGGGCTTCGATATCTTTTACCTCACCTGCGCCGTCCACAATTACGGTATTTTCCTTGGACAAGGTGATGCGCTTGGCGGTGCCCAGGTGCTCCAGGGTGGTTCCCTCCAGGTCAAGGCCAACCTCTTCGGAGATCACGGTGCCGCCGGTCAGGATAGCGATGTCCTGCAACATGGCTTTGCGGCGATCGCCGAAGCCGGGCGCTTTGACAGCAGCGACTTTAACAATTCCGCGCATGCTGTTTACCACCAGAGTGGCCAGCGCTTCCCCTTCAACGTCCTCTGCGATAATCAGCAGCGGCTTGGAAGCCTTGGCCACTTGCTCCAACAGCGGCAGCAGATCGCGGATGTTGGAAATCTTTTTGTCTACCAGCAGAACAAACGGATTTTCCAGCTCGGCAGTCATATTCTCCTGGTTGGTGATAAAGTAGGGAGACAGGTAACCGCGGTCGAACTGCATACCTTCCACAACGTCCAGCTCGTTTTCGAGGCCGGAACCCTCTTCAACGGTGATGACGCCTTCTTTGCCAACTTTTTCCATGGCTTCGGCGATAATGGTACCAACACTCTCATCGCTGTTAGCAGAAATGGTGCCCACCTGGGCAATAGACTTGCTGTCGGCACAGGGGGTGGACAGACTGGCGATATGGTCAACAGCCGCGACAACCGCTTTGTCGATTCCGCGCTTGAGATCCATGGGATTGAAACCAGCGGCTACAGACTTCAGGCCTTCGGTCACTATCGCCTGGGCCAGTACAGTCGCCGTGGTGGTGCCGTCACCGGCGGTATCGGAAGCTTTGGAAGCAACCTCCTTCACCATTTGCGCACCCATGTTTTCGAACTTGTCTTTCAGTTCGATTTCCTTCGCTACAGATACCCCGTCTTTGGTGACCGTGGGCGCGCCGAAGGATTTGTCCAATACCACATTGCGGCCTTTCGGGCCCAGAGTGGTCTTAACGGCGTCGGCCAGGATATTTACGCCTTTGAGCATTTTCTGACGGGCGTCGTCAGCGAAAACTACGTCTTTAGCTGCCATGATTCATATTCCTCAGATTCTTTGTGCGAGTAGCGTTAAAGGCCCAATTAGCCTTCCAACACGCCGTAGATGTCACCTTCACTCATGATGATCAGCTCTTCGCCATTCACCTTGAGGGTATTGCTATCGGCGTAGCGGCCAAAAACAACGGTGTCACCCACCTTGACAGACAGCGCGCGAACATCGCCGTTGTCCAGCTGCTTGCCTTCACCTACGGCCAGGACTTCGCCCTGATTCGGCTTCTCTTTAGCAGCACCTGGCAGAACAATACCGCCAGCTGACATCGCTTCCTCTTCCTTACGGCGCACTACGACGCGGTCGTGTAAAGGACGAATTTTCATGGATAAGCTCTCCATTGAGTCGTTTTAGGGTTTTCCAACATTGGCGGTACCAATCGTTTTGACCGGTAACCTCGCCCCCACTCTGACCGGCAGAGCCGGGGCTAAAATCAGAGTTGAACCCTATCTATGGGCGCGTGAATGGATTTCAACACTCTTATGTGAAAAAACTGTAGCGATACCTGGCGACAACAAAATTTGTATATTTTTTAATCAAATTATTGTTTCGGGCGCTTATCTCCAGCTGAGTGATGCTCATTCCGGGAAAACTCCCCTTCAATAACATCACTGCCACGTTTGCGAGCATGGGAATCCTGAAAGCCGCCTGGCCGCACAATGGTTACATGGCGTAATAAGCGCCCGAGCAGTAATTGGCGCAACCCCGGCACCAAACACGCGAATCCGAGGGCATCGGTTATGAATCCGGGGGTTAACAGCAGAGCGCCACCAACGGCAAGGAAGACGCCCTCCACCATTTCCCGCACTGGAATATCCCCGCTACGGACCTTCTCTTGTGCCCGCATCAGGGTTGAAAGCCCCTGGCGGCGCAGCAATGCCAAACCAACAACCGCTGTCAACAGTACCAGACCGATGGTGGGTAAGGCGCCGATTTCCCTCCCAACAGTGATTAACACCCACATTTCAAGTACAGGGAGGGCTATAAATAACAGCAGTAAGAGGCGCATAGAAAAAATTCCTAACTGGCCGGGTACAGGGTGTGCGAAGGGGTTTCAGCACCTTGACATCCTGTATTAAATGGCGTGGGCAGGCAACTAATTCAAGGGCATCTCTTTCAACATCACATCAGAAGCAATGAGGAGGGTTTGATGGCAAACGAACAACAGGATAGCCTGGATATTCCCGCAATTGGCCGCACCCGTCACCTGGCTGACGATTTACTGGCCGAGGCGGACATTCGGATAAACGGGGACAGGCCTTGGGATTTGCAACTCCATCGCAAGGAGGCGCTCGACGAGATCATAGCCCACCACAGTATGGGGCTCGGCGAGACTTACATGCGGGGAGACTGGGATGTCCAGGCACTGGACCAGTTCTTTTATCGTCTGTTGGCTGCTGACCTGGGCCGACACATCAAAAACTGGCGCAATGCGTGGCGTGTCTTTCGCAGCTATGTACTCAACCTGCAGAGCCGGCGGCGTGCTTTCAATATCGGCCAGCATCACTACGATCTTGGCAACGAATTCTATACAACCATGCTGGACAACCGCCTGGCATATAGCTGTGGCTACTGGCCCGGTGTCGAAAGCCTGGATGATGCCCAGACGGCAAAGCTCGACCTGATCTGCCGCAAGCTGGATTTACAACCGGGAATGAAATTGCTCGACATCGGTTGCGGCTGGGGCAGCCTGATCGGTTATGCCGCACAAAAATATCAAGTGGAGTGTGTTGGAATAACGGTCTCCAGCGAACAGAGCGCTTATGTCAAAGAGCGCTACCCCGATCTCCCAATCACGGTTCACTTACAAGACTACCGTGACCTCAACGAATCGTTCGATCGTATTGCCAGTGTGGGGATGTTTGAACATGTTGGGCGCAAAAATCATCGCACCTTTATGGAGGTCGTCAAACGCTGCCTGAAAAAAGACGGGCTTATGCTGCTGCATACTATTGGGAAAATTCAACCCACCCCCAACAATCCCTGGATCGACAAATACATCTTCCCCGATGGGGAGATCCCCGCGGCGGGACAAATTACCCTGGCTGCACAGGGCCTACTGGTCTGTGAGGACTTGCACAATTTTGGCCCGGACTACGATAAAACCCTGATGGCCTGGCACCGGAATTTTGAGCGTCACTGGCCGCACTTTGCCGACCGCTACGGCAGACGCTTCTATCGTATGTGGCGCTACTATCTTCTTTCCTGTGCCGGTGCCTTCCGTGCGGGTAAAATACAATTGTGGCAATGGATTTTTTCCAACGACCGATCCCGTGGCGTAGAGCGCATCTGCTAAAGGGAGATGGCGATTTGTTATCCTGGCAACCTGGCTTGCCGGGATAGACATTTGCTGATGAACTCCAGAGCAGGAAAATTTCAGGACGGGAATTCAATGCCGGGCACCCCACAAAATACATACTTGCAGCAACCGAAATTTGACCTGAGGGGGGCTTTGAAATTTGTTGAACGTCCGATTTTAGCACTCTGCAAATAGGGTGTCTTACAGCTTGAAAATGCGCATTTTCACTATCTCAGCACACCTAGGGCTTGCGTTATTATAGGAAAATCAACGACAGACTGGTAAGGCAGGAGAGAGGGATACCCCTCTCCCAAAATTGTATAAGACATGGATGCCGGGTACGATCGTACTAGGATGTATTCACAGCGCGTTTTGGGGAAGGCGTATTCTCTCCTTACGGCCCGGCAGCAACTGCGCCAAAGGGTTTTTCAACACTTTTTCGCAGCATGGGCAACCCGTCAAACGACGGATTGCCCATGCACAACTTTTTTATTTTTCACCCACATCTCAGTGACAAAGCCAAAGTGTCACAAACGAATTTCCAGGAAATTCAGCAGATTGTGTCATTACCCCGGTTGTACACATAAACACATAAAGTATTCGCTGCGTTCCACCCAGCCACTCCGGTGGGCTACATAGCATACCGGCTCATCATCAAATTGGTTTCCATAGATCCAATGGGATGAAGGGTCATTGATACCTTCAAAAATAATAGAGGCATCTCTGGTCACCTTACACACCGCCGCCCGCTCACTATCCTGATCCATATCGCTACTTTTTTCCTGCTCAGCCCGGGCACCAACCCATATCTCACAGGTTCGAGGACAGGTTAAGGGACCTGTTCCCTGAATAAAATTTGGAAACCAACCCGCTTTATATAGGTTCATGGATAAATCTTGAATAGGATCAGCCAAACTCACCATTGAAAAACCAGAAATAATAGAAGCGATTAAAAAATTGAATATAGATTTCATGGTAAATTTCCTTTTTATGAATGGAGCACCCCTAACAACACTACAACCTTACCTGAAAATCCGAGCAAACCTCAATGAGAAATATCCTTAATCACGTCATTAACCGAACAATCAAACAGATTATCTAGATCCTATTTTAAATGCGGCCCTTGTAAATCCGCTACAATCGCACAAACTTGCTTTCACACCAACAAACAGCACTATAAGAAATGCGACAGGATTCCTTTACCTTATGTTAATTCGGCAGATTCAACTGCCGGATCAATATGACATTTTTGGGATAATGGTCAGTATTGAGCCTCTAGAAAACTACTGAAAAGTCAGGAAAATGAGGCAATAGTCCATTAATTTTCTTCATTCAAAATTATTTATTGCACATCTAAAAACGATCTGTACTTTTCAGCTATAGTGTTTTGTAATCTTGAATTCAACCTAAGTATTCAATCAGAGACGCTCGAAAACGTCGATTTGGTATTGAATGATTTAAATGCAGCCTTTCATGCACGGTGTTTCACTGATGGCAAATGCTCAATATCATCGGAACAATTGATTCTAGCGCTACTGTTGCAGATTCTTTTCAGATTTCGAACTGAATGTCCGCTTATAAACAAATGAATTAGGATCTAATATTCCGTTGGTTTGTTGATCTTGGTACTGATGACAAAGTTTGATATCCGACGGATTGCATTAAAAGCCGAGACAGAGTGATGGCCTGCACTATCGTTGATCTATTCTTTGAAGCTATCAGGAAGTGAGCTTAGGCAAGATGGAAGCGAATTGGTGAATGCCAAGACTGGATGATGTGCATTGGTTTGCTACAAACAGTTCGTCTTGCCAGTCAGGCAAAGCAACTAGGGCATTCCGATCCCAAACCAATATATAGAATATCAGCAGAATAAGAAACTTGACGGTCTGAAACCGGCAAGAATAATTCAAGGGTGGTAAAAATAAAAGCAACTTGATTAACAATGCCATCCAATGCGAAATAATGAATTACAAAAATATGTGGTTTTTCAAAAGGTTATCAGTACAAACCACGCTTATATTGACAATCGATTGAGCCCGCATTATCGAATGGGCGCTAAACGATTGTCGGTATGTAATCCAAATAGCGAATAATCATTCTGCACCGGCTGGAGTGCATCACTTCTTACACGCTATCTGGATTTTTGGGGGCTCATGAGACAATTGTGAGCGGCCCGATCTCCCTGCCTGGTTTCTATAAGCAGGATGGTCAGGATATGTCTGTCAATCGATCTTGTGTGGCGTCTTATTTTGTTCAAAAAAATGGAATCCAACATGAAAAAAATAATATTCATTGTAGCGTTGTTAATGCCTGGTTTTGCCGTAGCCGTGCCAGACACCTGGATCGAGATGTTTGATGGGGCAGGTGTTCTGGTGGGCCATGTTACAGAAGTCAAAGTGGGTGGCCAGGGCCACAATACACCCAGTGCCGGCTGGGTGCGCGGACTGAGTACCGCAGTCGACCCAGCCACGGGTGGTGAACTGGGTACCTTCCGGTTTGTGGCGGACATGATGATGGTCACGCATCACAATCGTGTCTATTTCACCGGGACGGGCTGTGCGGCTGGCGGCGGGCCGATTTATTTTGTAGTCGAAGACAATCCAGCACCCGCTGATACCATGAATGCGGAAGGCCGCGCGGGTATATGGATGAACGCGGAGTGGGCGACAGCGCCCTTGCCTGTCGGGCCGCTCCCACCGGCCGCTGCCTACATGGACCCCTTTGGCCCCTGTTTGCCCAATCCCGCCGGTGTGCTCCCTGGTGCAGCCTCGCAATACCGCATGGGTGCAGGCATTACACGCGCTTATGCACCGCCATTTGGCGTTATGTAGGCAGACTTCTCGCGGGCTCTCACACAACCCGCAGCGCACATCCAAAAATCAAATATGTATCGCAGGTTTCCCACTCGACCAGCGCATCACGCAGATGGCCGAGTGGTTTTTCGGCACTAGGGCGTCCATTTACGATCAGAAGCCCGACAGCATAGCGGTATGGGCCAGGCAAGTTGGTCTATACAGTCGCGAGATAGATAGCCGACCATATCGGAAAAGAATTAGTGGACCTCTAACAGGCTACTTTAAAACCGCGACTCAGGCAGGAGTGCCCTTCCTCCCTGGCAGAAAGCTTGCAAAAATGTCTTATTCCATAAGTCGTTTAGTTACAAACCGGCAGGCTATAAACAGAAAATTGGCTTGAAAAGCGTTTTTCAGCAGTCGGCAAACCCATTATAAAACCATGTATCAACTGAGTACCTGAGTCTGCATAGCAGTCTGAACACCTACTATCATCATTTGCACCCCAATGACTGCCAGGATCAACCCCATTAAGCGCGTGATAATATCAAGTCCGCTCTTACCGGCTACCGATAAAATTTTCGAACTAAAAATAAAACAGAAAAAAGTGATAATGCACAGAATCGCAAATACAACTATCGTCACAATGATTTCTGGCCATCCATCTGCAGCCGAATAACTCATTGCCGTGGCAATAGTGCCCGGCCCAGCCAGGAGCGGTACGGCCATCGGGGATACAGCAATATCGGCACCATCCTTCTTTTGAGACGTATGCAGTTTTGAACTTGCCCCCTGGAGCATATGGTAGCCAACCAAAAAGACGATAACACCGCCTGCTATGCGCAAAGCAGGAAGGGTGATACCAAACAAGTGAAAGATTGATTTGCCGAGCAAAGCAAACAATAAAATGATAATAAAGGTTATGACTAGAGCCTTGAGTGCAATTTTAACCTGCTCAGTCTTGTCCTTGTCCCCGCTCAACCCCGCAAATACTGTCGTATTTGCTATAGGGTTCATAATTGCAAAAAACGCCATAAAAACGATTAAGGCGTGTTTAATCAGTGGGGTCATAGGATATTACTCTTCCGAAAAATTAAGAGATCTGCAGGTGGTCGCATTGATCATTATTATCCCGGTTCCCCCTTCTTGTGTAAAGGCGCGCCACCAGAGTGATTTCTGCCCCCTATCCTGAGAGCGAACAAACCTTCGATGACACAAATCCGACTCACGGTTCAAAATATCACCTTGGTTACAACCAAGCGGTTCCAAACTGTATAGGTATCCATATGACCTTTCCTCCAGTCCCTGTGCATCGGAGCTGGCAAAACCTGCCGGTCACCCCGTTTCGCTGATACCGCTCCAGCTGATGAAGCTCATACACACAGAACAACAAAGTCCACAGCCCAAACCTGTACCCACGAGAAAGGGGGTAACTCTTATCTAGGAGCTATGGCCACACAATCGCCTGAGCTACGCAAACTCTAGACACTGGCAACCCGGGAAAAGCCCTGACACTGCGGGTGTGCACAGAGCAACTGTACCAATGTATGTACAGAGTTGGCACAGCCGAGCCAGGCAACCAAAATGACAATAGCCCCGTTACCACTTTCCTGGTAACGCCGAAAAATCAAAATTTTATGCTGCCGCATCCAAACTCCCTCCCCGGTTCGTCAATAAAAGCATTGGCAACCGGCATCTGTCGCTGATAAGGCTCAACCCAGCGCCGACCCCATGGCCAAGGCTTTGGTTCCCATGGTGTTATCGGCGCTGATCGACGCTAGCCGTTGTGGAATTTGGCAATCAGACAAGAAGACATAGATGAAAAACAAGTACTTAAAAGCTGCAGCACCTATATTGGTGCTGGCAGTGGGTTTTGGGGTCGTGCAATGGATGTCTGCCGCCAAACCGGCGCCGGAAAAAAAAGAGGAAGAGCAACGCCTGGTATCGTTACTCTATACCGAGGCCCGGGAAGAATCGGTTCAGCTTACCGTCACCACTCAGGGGGTAGTCCGCCCACATACCGAGATAGACCTCACCCCTGAGGTTTCCGGCCGCATCACCCATATTGCCGCCAATTTCGCCGAGGGCGCCGGGTTCGAAGCCGGTGAAACCCTGATCCAGTTGGACGATGCCGACTACCGCCTTGCACAGGCCCGCGCCGAAGCCGGGGTAGCGCAGGCCCGGGTGCTCTTGCTACAGGCACAGGCGCAAGCCAGCATCAAACGCCAGCAGTGGCTCTCTACCACTCCAAATAAAGAACCGACACCCTTGCAGGTCAATCAGCCCCAGGTGCAGGAAGCCGAGGCCAACCTGCACTCCGCCAAAGCGGAACTCGCCGACGCAGAACGCAACTTGGCGCGTACCCGTGTCAAGTTGCCGTTCCGAGGCCGTGTGGTCCGTCGCGACACAGGTGTGGGCCAGTATGTCAGCACCGGCATGCCGCTCGGTCGTGTATTTGCCACTGATCTTGTGGAAGTACGCCTGCCGCTCACCGATTCCCAACTGTTGGAACTGGGGCTGTCCATGGGCTTTGTCTCCACGACTGCCCATCCCGGGCCGATCGTAACCCTGTCCGCCCAGGTGGGTCGGGCCCAGCACCAGTGGCAGGGGCGCATCGTGCGCACCCAGGCGGCTATCGACCAGCAAACGCGTTTGATATACGCCATTGCGGAGGTACGAGACCCCTATGGCAAAGGTGCCAGCGACGGGGTGCCCCTGGCAGCAGGGCTGTTTGTGACCGCACAAGCAGAAAGTGTGCAGGCACACCGGGCGTTGGTATTGCCGCGGGAGGCCCTGCGCAATGCCGATACGGTATACGTGATAGATGAGGATAACCGCCTGGATATCCGCACTGTAGAGGTCGTGTCCACCTCGGAAAATCGCGTCGTGGTCGACGCCGGCCTGGCCGATGGCGAGAAGGTGGTGATTTCCACCCTTGCCAATGCCGTGCATGGGATGCAGGTTCAGCCCGTCACCCAAATGGCCCAAAAATAACAACGGAAAGCGCACATGAACAAGTTAATCGAATGGTGGGCGCGCAACAGCGTCGCCGCCAATCTGATGATGGTGGGCATTTTCGTCACCGGCATTCTGGGCTTTGGCATCATGGAACGGGAAATGGACCCTCAGGTGCGCTTCCCGGGGCTGGAAATCGAGGTCTCCTGGCCGGGGGCAGCGCCACAGGAAGTGGAAGAGCAGATCGTGGCCCGGATCGAGGAGGCCGTCAGCGACCTGGACAATATGGAATGGGTGCGCTCCACTTCAGCCGAGGGCTATGGCGGCGTCTATATCCTGGCGGAAAGTGATGTCGACTTTTCCCGATTTATGAATGAGGTCAAAATCCGTGTCGACGGTATCTCCTCCTTCCCGCGCAGCATAGAACCGCCGCAGGTCCGCCAATGGGTCAACCGCGACGAATATATCCGCGTGGCCGTACACGGTGATGTAGGCGAACGGGAACTGAAGCGGCTGGCGGAGCAATTGCGACGCGAAGCGGTCGCCCTGCCCGCCATCTCGGTGGTGGAGCTGTTCGGTACCCGCATGGAAGAAGTCTCCATTGAGGTCAGCGAGCAAGCGCTGCGCCGCTATGGCATGACGTTTCAGGAAGTGGCTGACGCCATCCGCGCCAACTCCCTCAACCAATCCGCCGGTACCGTGCGCACGGAGGTGGGTGCCTACCAGCTCAAGGTCCGCAACCAGGCCGATACCGAGCAGGAGTTTGCCGATATCATCGTGCGTCAGACTGCCGATGGCGGCACCATTCGCATCGGCGATATCGCCAACGTTGTGGATGGTTTCGTGGACAACGAAATCCTCGCCACCCTCAACGGCGAACCCGCGGTGCTGCTACAGGTGATGAGCACCGAGACCATGAATATCGTCACCGCGTCCGATGCCATCCGCGAGTGGATCACAGAGCGCAGCAAGACGCTGCCGGGCGGTGCCAAACTCACCCTGTGGACCGATGATGCTGAGGGCTTCAAGGGCCGTATGCAGACCATCGGCAGCTCTGCCCTGCAGGGGCTGGTGTTGGTCCTGCTAGTGCTGCTCTTGAGCTTGCGCCCAAAGGTGGCCTTGTGGGTGGCGATAGGGATCGCGACCGCGTACGCCGGTGCCTTTGTTCTGCTGCCCAGCGTGGGCGTATCCCTCAACATGCTGTCCACCTTCGCCTTCCTGTTGGTGTTGGGAATCGTTGTGGACGACGCCATTGTGGTGGGAGAGAGTATCCATTCCGAATCCCAGCGCGCGGAACACCAGGGGCCTGATGGGGGCCTGCGCGCCGCCGTGTTGGGCACACAACTGGTGGCCAAACCGGTCATCTTTGCGGTGGCAACCACGATCCTGGCCTTTCTGCCGTGGCTCTTTATGAGCGGCTCCATCAGCGAGTTCACCCGCCATATCACCTGGGTGGTAATCCTTGCACTGGCGTTTTCCCTGGTCGAGTGTCTGTTTATTCTCCCTGCACACCTTCGCAACCTCAAGCCACGCACCAGACCCGGCCGGTTTGGTCGTGTGCAAAAGCGCATCGCCGATGGCATTGTCCATTTCGCCCACAATCACTACCGTCGCATTGGCCAGTGGGCCGTGGAGCGGCGCTATCTGACACTGAGCATTTTTATCGCCACCCTGATGATCGGCATAGGTATGTTTGGCAGCGGCTGGGTGAAGAAGGGCTTTATGCCCGACATCGAATCCGACGAAGTGACTGTCAATGTCGTGATGCCCGAGGGGGCGCCCTACAGCCGCGCGCTGGAGATCCTGGCCCTACTGCAGGATGCGGAAAAGCGCCTTGAGGAAGAGGTAAACCAACGCACAGACGGCCAGGGTGTCCTCATTGAGAACTGGTATACCCGCTCCCGGCGCGACAGCGTGATCGCCATAGTGCAACTGGCCCCGCCGGAAATGCGCGACATGTCCGCCAAGGACGCCGCCCTGCGCCTGCGGGAGCTGATCGGCGAGATCCCCGATGCGAAAGAGGTTTCGGTACGCTATACACTCAACGACAACGACCCCGGGTTTGAACTGTCCATCCGCCACCCAAATCTGGATGTGCTGCGCAGCGCCACCGCCGACCTGGAAACCCAGCTGCGCAGCTACGAAAACCTGTACGACGTGCGCAACAATCTCGAAGGCGCTTCTGAGGAAATCCGCATTGACCTCAAGCCCGGTGCGACCAAACTCGGACTGACCCTGGCGGAGGTCAATCGCCAGGTGCGCCAGGCGTACTTCGGTGAAGAAGTGCAGCGCTTGCCCCGCGCCGGCCAGGACGTCAAGGTGATGGTGCGCTACCCGCTGGCTTCGCGCCGCTCCATCGAGAGCCTGCAGGATTTTCGCGTGCGCACCGCAGACGGCCGCGAGGTGCCGTTGCTGGCCATCGCCGACCTCGAATATGCGCCGGGCATCAAGCGCATCCAGCGCTGGAATGGTAATCGCGCGGCGCGGGTGATGGCGGACCTGAAAGACGATGTGCGCAGCGACATCATGAAGGATTTGAATGAAAACTTTTTCCCCGACTGGGAAAAGCGCTATCCGGGCATTATTCGCGGCGCTGTGGGTCAGGCGGAGGGCGAAAAACGCTTTCTTAAAGAGGTGCTGAGTCTGTACACCACGGCCTTCTTTGCCATGTACAGTCTGCTGGCAATCGCCTTCCGCAGCTACTTCCAGCCGATCCTGATCCTGGTCGCCATTCCCTTCGCGTTCGTTGGCGCCATCTTTGGCCATGCCGTCACGGGTATGACCATGGCCATCTACAGCTACTTCGGTATCGCCGCCGCCGCCGGGGTGGTGGTCAACGACAACCTCGTGCTGATGGATTGCTGCAACCGGTTGCGCGATGGGGGTATGAAACCCCTCAAGGCTATTGTAGAAGCCGGCGTCGCGCGCTTCCGCCCCATCCTGCTGACCACCGTCACCACCATCGTCGGCCTGCTGCCATTGATGCTGGAACGGAGTATTCAGGCCGCCGAACTGCAACCGATTGTAGTGGCGCTGGCCGCCGGCGTTTTTGTGGCCTTTTTCGTCACCCTGCTGCTGGTGCCGTCACTGTATGCGATTGGGCAGGATATCAGTGCGCTCGGCGCAAGACTGCGAAACCTGATTTTGCGCGGTACACAACGTGCACATTCTTCATAAAAAGAAGTTCCACTTTGGCAGCGGATGCGCAGGGCTTTCACCGCATAGTGTAGTGGTCAAGTATTTTTGGCCACAGGCTTTTAAGCCTGCCCGTGTTTTTCTGCTGCCTCGTGCGGGGCTCAATCATCGTTGTTCTGAGGTGGTGGGATCTGGTTGAGTAGCCAAGGAGGTAATCGCTGATGGCTTGCTTTGCTGTCGGGAAGCTCTGATAGCCAGTCTCCGCCACCCAAACCTGTTCGTGCTGCAGGACGCTTTCCGACAGCAGTCCGAAAGGACTAACAGGCTTGCGAATAAGAAAATGGCCTTGCTCAGTATACGGAATTGAGCATCACCACGACCTAAATGCGGCAGAGAATATTCTTTCGGCGGGGTATCGCTGTCTGGCCGTAGGGATACTCGTCCTTTAGCAGGCTGTTGAAATGCGTCCACGTAGCTACATCTTGGTTTGAGAGTCATCGAGCCTATTTTAGCAAAAATTAGGCAATTTTTAGAGGTGCCCTCAAGGCTATTGTAGCCAATTACGTTGTACTGTTATTCAGTTGAATGTGCAAGCTGAGCATGTGCATCTTTTGGTGAAAGTACCGCCAAAGGTGTCGGCCTCGAAGTTATTGGGAGTGGTCAAAAGAAAGTCGGCGCTGAGGGTTTTCACACGACTTCCATATCTCGGGAAGAAGCCCTATTGGGGTAATCATTTTTGGGAGAAAGGGTACTGCGTAGATACGATCGGAGTTGATGCTGTGATGATACGTAAGTATGTAAAATATCAAGAGAAGTTAGAGCAGCGGTAAGCACAGCTGGATTTGCCGCGATAATGATAGAGTGGGACAGCTCTGCGGCCAGCCTTCTAGAGGGCTGGCTTTTAGGCCCCTTTTATGGGGCATAAGGAAATTCCGGGTTCTAAGAACCCGGATGTTTATTGAGCGCAATGCTGTGTATTTGGTTGCAAATCGATCATTTTCTGAGGTAAAGGCTTCCTCTATTATTTTTCAGGATTCAAAGTAACTATCTGATTTATAGGAAATTTACGTTGTCAATATGTAAGTCCTAACTTTATATTTATAAAGTTAGAGTTATACGCTTGACTTTGGTTTTATTTTTTAATTTGCTATAATTACTCAGTACACAACCAAATTACACAATTTTTGCTTAAGAAATAGCACTTATTGAATATAATGTGCACGATTGTGCTTAAATCATAAGAAAATCACCTCCTAGATTCAACTTGTAAGTGCATATCTCAATGGAGCTAGAAAAAGCGGCCAGTTGCCCGTAGACTTCTCGCTTTT
>NZ_CANLDD010000050.1 GCF_947489355.1 uncultured Microbulbifer sp.
TCAGTGGGATCAGTGGGATCAGTGGGATCAGTGGGATCAGTGGGATCAGTGGGATCAGTGGGATCAGTGGGATCAGTGGGATCAGTTATGTTTGATGGTTCTACGACAAATGAATACACTTCTTCATCAATGGCAGCGTCACTACTGATCGTCAACCTAAAGGTTAATTCCTGACGTATATTCGGCAGGCTTGACGTATTGATGATTAAGGCATTATCAGGGCCATCGGAAGTTTGTACCTGACTGTCACTGACTTCTGACCATTGTGAATGAGTGACATCACCTTTGCTTTCCCCCTGTGTAAGCACCATATAGTCCCCGTGCATCACTTTTGCGTTAACCGGTGACTTTAAAACTCTAGGCGTAATCACCGCCATTAATTCGCTCCCATTATCGATAATGGTGAGCTGACCAGAAGCTCTCGGATCTTTTGAATTAAAATAATTCCCATGCAAATCATTCCGGAAATACATGTAATGATTCATTTCTTCATGCCAGCGGCCAATAAAAACGTTTCCATTATGATTTGACTCATACCACCCGGTTACCTGAGAAGCCAAGAGTCTATCCCAATCGTTTTTATTGTCCTCCGTGATCGACAATGAAAATGAGGAGTGTTCTTCTCCATTTTTATTGAACACCGTATACTTTACTGTATCGCCAATACTTACTGAATTTAAATTAATCTCATGCGGGATAAAAGTGTTACCCTGAACAAGGTACGGTTGCGTCGTATCTGGATCGGGCTCTACGGGCGGCTCAACATCATTATTTGTAATGGTGATATCACTACAGTTATAGAAGCCTTCACCAACTGGGTCTATCCGCTGCCAGCGCACAAATAAAACGGCATTTCCCACCCTGTCTTCGGGAATGGTGACATTCATACGGTATTTACCGCTAACAACTGGCACATCACCTACTTCTTGAATAAGATCGAGATCACCCCAAGCTAATGGCTTTGATAAATCTGCATTGGGTTTGGTTAAGTAAAATTCCCAAAATGAAGGATTGTGTGGCGCTGTTGCATTGAAAACGTACTCAAACGTACCAGCATTGATCTCGACACGGTTCCAGGCGTCCGTTCCTGCACCCATCCCTCTTTTTTGGGAGTCATTGGCATAGCATAGGGTCCCGTCAGGGACCGCACTTCTTACGGTGGCAATGTTGTTATAGTCGGGGATATTAATAGAAAATTCATTACGCTGTTGAAATGGATATGGCCCTGAGATGCTCTTGGCTAAAGCACACCCAGCATTTGGTGGTGTACCGGACCAAACATTGCCTTGTTCATAGCAAATTTGCTGTCTGGCCTTGGGGTATTCGGACCAGCCATGGGCCTGTGTCTGTAGGCTATACGGCATCAACAATATCGATGCAATGGCAAACTTTGTTCTTAATATCATAAAATTACTCTTAATTAGTCAATACTCTTTGGTGGAGCCGCTGCCTGGGCCGCCACCTAGAAAAGTGAAGTTAAGACACGGCAACAGCTAAAATGTTCCCACGCAAATTGTATTGCCTGAGACATCCTATAATTCAGAAGCTAGTTCAGCCTGATCAGTATTATAAATGCAAGCTCCTGACTGAATCTGTGAATTTGGTTGGTTTTTTGACATCTTTTTTCTTATTCATTACTAAGCAGGTTCAGAAGGACAATCTTTGTTAATTCAGAGCACCGTTATAAACAGTATTTTTTTCGACTCTCATGCCTTGAAAATTCCGGCCTACGAGGAAAAGATACGTTCAAAAAGACATTTTCAATAGTGAGTTAAATTGCGCCTATCCCACCAAATTTACCTCAGATTATAAAGTGAAGATTCCCTGCTACGGAATTTAATTCGATATCATCTATAAAAAGTAGATGCAGTATGGGGGGCGTGGGTGGATTGAGCTGTTTGGTCGGCGACCATGGGCCACAGCCGGCACTGTTACAGGCCCTGGCTCTGAATTTATAGACAACCGCGGTGATATCCCGGCCGGTAGGCGTCCTTCTCCCAGTCCGGCAACGACTGGTAGCGCTCATCGTCATCATTCCACAGCGCTAGGGCGGAAGAGGCCAGGGCGATCTTGGCCACTGCCATGCCCACCAGCGGGTCCATACGCCAGGTCCAGGGTTTGTGCAGCTCCCCTTTGAGTTCGCCAGCACGTATCAGTTTTGACAGGCCCTGCAGGCGGGCATTGAGGAAAGGCACCACATCGGTCAGAACATTCATTGCCGCCCAATTGCCACGCAGCGAGTAGTCCATTAGATCCTTGGCCTCGAAGGCAGCCTGCGCCTTGGACTTGCCCGACTTCAATGCAGCCTTGTAGGTGGCAAGGCGGTTGGAGTTCTCAAGCTTGTCGCCCTTTTCCCGATACCACTGCCACGCCTTCTGTACTTTGGCCCAGCCCACTTCGCCCACATCAATCACGCTGTCCATGTGATTGTCGATCTCAGTGCGTGAGAGCCCCTTTTTCTTCAGGGCGCGGCGGATCATCTGCGCCCCTTCCTCCGGATCACCACCGTGGACATAACCGCCCTGGAAGGAGGCGTTGGTGGCTGTCATTGCCCAGAAGTCGTCATCTTCCCTGGCAGCAGCGGTGATACCAGCCACTGTGTCCTTGCCGAATACAAACCCATCCTTGTTGATCGCCCAGGCGTGGGCGGCATCGCGCACCAGGTTCCGCAGCATAAAATCCGAGCTGGCAGTCACGCCGGTGGTCAACAGGCGCTTGAACCAGCGGGCGGCACGAATCGGCATCCAGTTGATTCCGTTATCGGAGAGATGCACCAAGCCCCGTAACAGCGCTGGATCATTGACCCGGTAATAGGTGTTCCTGCCATTGCGTTGCACCCGAATCACCTCCGGGTCTGTAGGTGCTGTAATGGCCCATAGTTTCTCGAAGCCACTGCTGTCCAGTTGGTTCAGTTCATGCAGCACTTCCAGTTCACCAGCCTCCGGCAGCCCCAGCCGGTCCGCCATCATTTCCAGATAGGCACGATCGGCCTTGATACGTTTTACCACTTCCGACCTGGGCACAATCGCGGCGGTGTATTTCAAGCTCTCGTCGCTCAGGTAATCCGTGTCCTTGAGGTTATCCACCGTTTTTAACAGCGCCTGATTTTTCATGGCGGCATCGGCCGCCCAGTGCGCCCTCGCGCATTGTGCAACGCTGGGATGGCGCTGCGGTGGAAGTCACGGCAATCCCGGTCGCCAGTGGCAATTTTATCGTGCAGAGCAAGCGCATTTACCGCGCCGAATTGACCGCGGGCTATCAGTTTGTGGCCGAGATTCCCGCAGGCCAGACCGATTTCAGTGACAACGTGGAATCGGAACAGCTGGGAGAAAGTTGCCCCAGCCTGGACTGGATTGCACCGGACCCGAATATGCGCGGACTCACGGCGCTGCCCAACGGGGTCATGCTGGGGGCCTTCGGCAATACCCTGGCGTTTTGCGAACCCTACCAGCCCCACGCCTGGCCAATCCGCTACCAACTGGCCATGGCCTATGACTTCGTTGCAGCGGCAGTGGCTTCTGCCGGTGTGGTGATCGGCACCACGGGCAAACCCTATCTGGTGGCGGGTTCGGAGCCGGCGGCCATGAGCCTGGTGCCCCTGGACCAGATTCATGCCTGCGCCAGTAAACGCTCCATGGTGGATATGGGGGAGTATGTGCTTTATGCCTCGCCGGACGGGCTGGTTGCGGTTGGCGGCACCGATGCGCGCCTGGTTACCGAACCTTTGATACTGCCTGCGCAATTTAAGCAACGTTTCAACCCTGCCAGTATTCATGCCTACCGCTTTGAGGACCGCTACCTGGCGTTTTACAACAACGGCAGCGAGCGGGGCAGTTTCAGTTTTTCTGTAGAGGCCTTGATTAAAAACGCCACGATCACCGATGCGCAGGTGGGCAGTATTGCGGTGGACAAGATCACCGGTATCAATGCGGCCTTTGTGCTGGCAAGAATCGGTACTGGCAGTATTACCAACGCTTATATCGGCGACGTGATCCACGTCGGACAGTTTTGATAATTCCGGTGGTACACAGGGCTGGCGTATTCATAAAAACGGCACAGCCATTCTTAACAATGTTTATGCCCGAGGAAATATTGAGGCGGACCGGTTAAAGGTCAATGCTGCCAATATCGTTGACACGCTGCATGTAAAAGGCAATGCCATCACGGTGACTGCGAAGCACTTGGCGCACAAAGGGGGAAAATTACGCAATGCCAATTTGCTGATTTTGGGCACCAAGCGATGATTGTCGTTTTTGATCCGTCCAATGGGCAGATTCAATGGACCCTGGATGGTGCCATAACCCTGGTGGAGTTGGAGACATCCGTTCCCAAGCACCTGGACTGGTTGTTTGTGAACAGAGACGTGGATGTCAACGAGGACTATGTGGCGGACGGGGCCATCGAAAAGCGACCACGTATGGCGGTTACCTGGCAGTACGTTCCTTCAGGCAGAGAGGTTGTGATAAAAAATATCCCGACCGGTGCGCAGTTGGTGGTGCCCAACTGGCAGGGAATTGTTAATGATGGCTTTGTGATTTGGCCGGTGGTCGAGCCGGGCATTTACCCAATCACCATTGAATGCTTTCCCTACCATAGCGAGGTGATCCGTGCCGAAATTACCTGAATATAAGCTGTTGGATATGATGGTCATGCGAAAAGACATCAATGTATGACGACTGTGGGTGGAGCATTGGGTGCGCTGCGTCCGTAGTACGAATTTTTTTCAGACCAACTGCATCCAAGCACTTTGTTATCACGTCCTACCATGAGGTGGCAGGTGCCATCCCGAGTAAATGAACAGTAAGAGACTAACAATGGAAATAATGACTAGAATCCTTATTGGGGCTCTAATGCTACCAGTCAGCATTATTGGCGGGACCACTGAAGTGCGTGACTTAGAGGCCAAGGAGGTATCTGCAGCCCAGGTTATGTTGTTTGGTGTATTCCACTTTGCAAATCCTGGCCTGGATTCCGTAAAGGCTAAAAAAATTGATGTGTCAGCACCGGAAAACCAGCAATATCTTGAGGGGCTGACGGAAAGGCTAGCTAAACAGTCGCCAACGCATGTAATGCTTGAATGTGATCCTGCTGTTCAGGAAAAGTATGATCAGCTATTCCACTCTTATCTTAAAGGTGATCACAAACTTGATGTCAACGAAACTCAGCAACTGGGTTTTCGTATCGCTGCTCAGGCAGGATTGGCGGGTATTATTTGCTATGACGAGAGGAAGGTGCACTGGAAAGGAATGGAGCTGAAGAAGTACATGAGCAAAACTGCCCCTGAAAGGAAAAAACTATATGATGAAAAAATTCAGCAACTGAGTGAACTCACAACGTATCAACACCAAAATTTTTCACTTAGACGCCTGCTGAGGCAGAACAATGATCTATCAAGCGATCGTGAGAATATGAACCTCTACCTTATGCACAATGACGTTGGTACAGGTGGTGACTTTGTAGGAGCTGAGGCATCTGCTAGCTGGTGGCACCGTAATTTCCGTATGTACGCCAATATTCAGGCGGTTGCTCAACCAGGCACCCGGGTTATTGCTATCGCTGGCCAAGGCCATACGGCCATTTTGAAAACCCTGCTAGCCACTGATCTAGCGCGTGAAGCTTGGGATATTAACGCTTACCTCTAGAAACTTTCATAGTCATTGTAAAATCTATCCAAAAAATGTGATGCGGGTGAGCAAGCTGGTTGCCCGCATTCGATTTGGTTCATTTCGACAGGCTTGTTCGTATTATTTGTCACTACCTGTTACTGATCGACAAGCTCTGTAAACAGTGGTTTCTTCATTTGATCGATCGCCGAGCCGGGGGTCTATTAAAATACTATTGCGTGCTTCGGGGATAGAAACGGAGCCATCAAGCCAGTTGCCCAGGTTGTTCCACATCTCCGCGCGCAAATTGAAATACTTTTCAGGTTCACTGGCCGCAGAACCCGCGTTGACACCAATCACCGGATAGCCCATATCTTCCAGCGCATCGACAGTCCCCGCACCCAGGCCCACCTCATCGACGAAGATGGCATCGACCGGTTTACCTTCTTCTGCATAGGCATCGCACTCTTTGGCAACCTTGGCCGCAAGCTGGGTGGTACTGGTTTTAAGCAGGCTCTTCAAGCCCCAGGCCTTGTTGCCCTTGCGATGTATCCAACTGGCCCTATCACCACCATAACGCGCTGGATCTACTCCAACGATATGCGCTCCGTAATGACTGACAGCGTCTTCGCCTCTCTTTCGAGCTGCAGCGACATACGCTGTATTGCATAAGGTGTCCTGTCCCGATTGCTGGAAGGCGTCGGCGGCACAGAATGGATACTCCTGCAGGAAGAGCCAACCCCATTCGCCGACATCACCGCGGAGCTGAATGTTTTTCTGGTGCGCCCAGTACAGTTGGTCCCTATCCAGGTTGTAGGTCTTGGCAGTATCCAGTTCCGTATCACTGGGCTTCCAATCATTTGGCGCTTTTTTGCGATACTCCGGCTGCCAGTACCAGGGCAGAAAAATTGCGATAAACTCCGACTCGCCGGCTTCGGCTTTCTGCCAGAGGTCATGGAAGTAACCGCCGATGCCATTGGCCGTGCTCTCGAAGATAATCTCGCTGTTCTCACCTTCCGGCACTGCCTGCAGCACACCAGCTGCATGGGTTTCCGCATGAGGCCAGAAGGCCACTTCAGAGCCGTGGAAGTAATGAATCGTGCTGGAGCGGCCAGCGCCTTTGCTGCCTGCTGTCGCCACTTTGTAGCCGCTATCGTTCTGCGCAAAGTGCAGCTCTTTGGAGCTGGCATTGGCCGTTGCCGGTTTCAGCAATGGATGCAAATTGTTGTGGTAACGAAACACCATATCGAACAGGTTGTCAGTGGCCTGCTGTAGGTGCGTGAGAATGAAAGCCTTCACCGCTTTGCGGAATCGTGTCTCCCAGTAGTAACGGCCTTCAACATAAGTGCTGATACCCTGCTGACGCCCTTTTAGAATCAGGGCCCGCACCATACCTAACTCAAACAGTTGGTCTTCAAGGCGCTCATGCACATAGCGTTGTGCCTGATTGAGCTTTAATGGCTTCAGAGCACCGCGCTTTGTAGCGATCTTCAATTGTTTCAGAGCAAAAAAGGGAAAGTCGTGAACACAGCGCTTGATCAGATCTCGAACCGACTCCACTTCTTCCGAGGAAATCTCCGCTTCCAGATTCATGAATCAGTCATCTCGTCAACAAGGATTATTCAGTCACTTTCTCAAACACAAAATCACCAGACATAAAAAGCCCGTGTTGGGCGGACCAGGAAATATTTAGGCTTCGTCCTTTATACAGAGTATATAAGGAATACTTACCTTCTCTTTAAATCAAGCAGACTCCTCTATCTCTTCAGCTTCAGATTTCACCTTATCCGAGGCGGAAAGCCATGTTATATGAGCCTCCAGAAGCAAAATATTACTTGGCATGTTGTCGAATAAGTTATATTTTTTAGCTAGAGGCAAGAACTTTTCTTTTCCGTGTCTTGAAAAACAATTATAAAAAAGAATAACTAATTCATAATTAGAAACTTGAGCCTTAACCAAATTGGCATAAAATGCTGGATTATCTATTTCCGCGTTGTCGATAAACTTATAAATGTTATATAGAAACCTAAAATAATGCCCCAACTCACCCTGATGCTTATTATAAAACTCTTTGTATCCAGCATTAATATTAAGTTGATTGCTGAAATTTATATTCTTATCATTGTACGTTTTTTTTAATCGTTTAACCATGACCCTGAAACAATCTCTTCCCTTCGTGACAACAGGAGGCTCACCCTCTTCCTGTCGTACAAAATCAATTGAATTAACAATATCATTGTGAATCCGAAGCATCTGAAAAAAGGAGTGTTCGAAATTTTGTTTAAATAATGTTGTATTTTGAGAGGCTAATCCCTTTCTGGCTTCTCTCATTTCCTTGCTTTGTATATGTATTGTGATAAGTAACGCAATCAGCCCCAAAAGAGCAAAAAAAGGATTTAGAACACCGCCAAGATAATCACCAAATTCAGCCCATCGTGAATGGTCACTGGCCAAATCCCCTGCAAATTTTGAAAAATATAGAATCAGAATAACTAGAGCAATGACAAAAGCTATAATAGAAATAACTTTTAGCCATCCACTTACGTCTTGTTCTTTTTCTGAAGACACAGATCTCTCCTTGACACCCAATAACCGTACAATGGCGGCATTATGCAGTTTTCCTTACCTTCAGTAAACGTAGCTATCGTGGCCATCTATCACTCAATCAGATCATCAATCAGCGATTGCAGAGTGACCTTGACCTCCTTCTGCTCGCGGAATGCCTGAACATTCACATGCCTGCCCAGCAGTTCCAGGTTCCTCACCTTGTCCGGCCACTTGATCTTCTTCAGCACACCGACAATCTGGCGCTGATCACCATTACCTTCCCACAGCTCTGACAGGTCCATACCGGAAAGAAATTGGCGCCAAATCTTTGGCCATTCCCGAATGGGCTTGAGTGAACCGTCATCCTTGAGAATGTCCAGAACGTCCATCTGGTCGATCTCGAACAGACGCTTTAGTACATAGTCCGCGTCTATCTGAGTGCGCTCTGAGCGGGCTTTCTGGGCTTTTTGGATGTATTCAGCCACCTCACCTTTTCTCACCAATTCTGACCCTTTTACCTCGCAGGTTCGCTGGCTCGCATTCGGATATGCAACCTTATATGCCTTCGTCGCATTTAACTCAGGATCAGCCAGATAGGTGTCTGCAAAGACCTGCCACTTATCAGTCAGGCCGTTATGGTTGCGCCTGGCCATTACTCTCTCCGCTCTATCAATCTTTCCAGATTGTTATCAATACGCTGCAACCGAGCTCGGATCAGGGAGCAGTTTGCCAAGCCGATGGTAATCACCTCCGGTTATCGCTGCCAGGACCACTGCGCCAAGATCGGCTCCACCATGACACACACTACCGGTCAGGCTGTGGATGTATCAGTTTCTGGTGGGCCTGCCTATGAGCTGCTGGGTATCGCGCTGGAGGAAGGGTTTACCGGTATTGGGGTAAAGCAGAAGGGCGCCCACAAGGGCCGATTCCTGCACCTGGATGATCTTGAATACAAGCCGGGCGAGCATATCCGGCCCACAATCTGGAGTTACTAATCGCCTTTTCAGATTGTGTAAAAGTTGACCAGCAGTCTGATTTGAAAGGTAAGTTTGGGGCGCTGGCGCAGAATTGCTTCTGGCGTAGAATTCAGGATAATAATAGCCGCGGTAGCCACTATTTTGATCTTATAGCTCAATAGAGTATGAATAGACGCATCAAGAAAAAAAAGCACACCAATTATCTTTCAGATGTAGGCATAGAGGTCTCGCAAGATAAAGAGTGGAGTTTTCGCTTAGCGAAATTGGCTGTGGGCGATACTGTCTCAATTAAGAGCGAAAGCCTTCCCGAGTCATTTTTCAATCTTAATCCAGAGGTATCCAAATTCAGTTTAAATTATATGGTTGCCAGGGTGGGGTTTAGCTCAATACCAACTAGTGAATCGGGATGGTGGGGGATGAGAGAAAATACTGTTTGTCTGGTCTTCTACCCAAGTGAATTCAAGAAATCACGTTGGTATGTTGCAGTTAATTTAGACGACTATATAAATACTGAGTGTTAGAGATACTATGGAAGAAAATCTAGTAAAAGTACTGCTTCGATTAGAACAAGAAGAAGACGTCTTTGTCGAGACTCCTTGGGCGATTGACTTAGGTAACGGTCGGTATAGACTAGATAATTGCCCGTTCTATTTTTATGACTTGGCATATGGGGATATAATTTCTGCTGAATATTCTGAGGAGGAACAGCGTTTAGTTTTTGTTGAGGTGCTTGAGCTATCAGGTCATAAGTTGGTTCGCATTGTCTTTGAAAATCCAGTTGACGAAGATTGCCAAGAAAAAGAACACCTAGAAAATCTAGTGGAAATGGGTTGTACCTATGAAGGAGCTAACCCAAAATACATCTGTTTAGATATACCCCCAGAAGTCGAGCTTGGCAAGGTCACCGAGTATTTAATAAATAATGAGCTGAACTGGGAGCATGCGGCGCCGTCATATAACACCCTTTATCCAGAAAGTGAGTAAACACCTAAAAACAAAGGCGCCAGACCTTAAAACTGCCATTTTTCTTTTTTTTGACCCATTGATTTTGGCGTTAGTTATCAATATGAGCATTGAGCAACCGATACAGCATTTTCTCAGTTTTTGCTTAGATGAGCGAAAAGAAAAAGTCGATCTCGGAAATCTGATTGAGGAATTGGATCGGCTTGTTGTGGCAACCTATTTACCTGAATTTGAGTTCGACGAGAATGAGTATCCAGAACCTCCAGACAATGAGCATCTGAATATCAGAGAGACAATTTCTGAGAGATTTCCGGACCTAGGCTTTTATTGCACTGTTGACTGCGAGCCAGAATCTATCGGTGATACAAATGTCGTAACTGGCGATGCAATTGATGATCTTGCTGACATCATCGGAGATCTTATGAATGTCCAGTGGTATCTCGAAAATACAACTTTGAGCAATGCAATGTGGCACTTCGAGTTTAGCTACCGAACTCACTGGGGCTTTCATCTTAGAGAGCTTCAGCGATTTCTACATATACGATGGTGGTAAGCGACTAACAAACTAGCGAGGCATAACTCCTCATACCAAGACTCAATCATCAAAACCGGCTGCAGAGCCGGTTTTTTTACACCTGGAGAAAGTGATTTCCCATGTCTCACAACCTGGAGCTACTAATGGACTGGAAAGCGATAGCAAAAAGCGTGGCGCCGACTCTGGGCGCTGCTTTGGGTGGGCCTGTTGCGGGAACGGCAGTCAAGTTTCTGGCCGGTGCCTTACTGGGTGATGAAAAGGCCACTGAACAGGATATTGCCAACACCATTTTGACGGCGAGCCCCGAACAGCTACTGAAGCTGCGCAGCCTCGACGGTCAGTTCAAGCTCAAGATGCGTGAGCTGGATATTGATGTATATCGGCTCGAAGTGGAGGACCGCAAGAGTGCACGGGAACTAGGGATCAAAGGGGGCCTGTGGGTCCAGGCGGTGCTGTCGTTTGTGTTTATCAGCGGCTATTTCTTCCTGACCTACCTGCTGTTCTCAGGCAGCGTAGAGGTAACCCCGGCATTCGAACAGACCGGAACCCTGATGCTCGGCGTGATCACCGGCGCAATACCAATGATCCTGCAATTCTGGTACGGCTCCAGCCAGGGCAGTAAGGAAAAGACACAGGCAGTGAAGCCATGAACACACAAACCGAACACTGGCACCTGAGCAAAAGCGTATCAGTCACCCAGATAGTCAGCATCATTCTTTTGGCGGCTGGTTTATTTATATGGGGCTCTGATGTAGAGAAGGGAATCACGGCCAACGCCCAGGCCATTCAACACGAATCAGACCTGCGTTCCCTGGAGCAGAAGCACATCGGTAAATTCAAGGATGAGACCCTGATCAATCGGCGCAGCGTGTCATCCGAGAAGTGGAGTTTCCCGCAGCAACGGCAGGACAACTCCTCTTTCGTGAAGTAGGCGTTCTTGAACATGGGGTTACCAGATACGAAAAAGCCCGCACTGGGCGGGCTTGGGATTGATAAAGTCAGTCAAGTATCGCACTTAGAGCTGTCAGAGGAAAAATTGCAAAATTGCAAAATTGCAAATTTGCAATTGCCTGACTTCTTCTCTCTAATCAAGTGATATATTTCAGATTTGAATCCAAGAGTTTATTGTGCTTCGCCAAACACTAAATATTCTATCATCCAGCTTCTCAGGTCTAACTTTTACAGCCGAATAAATTATTTTATATTCACCATGGTGTCTTTCATGTTTCAAATATGGTGACCTGGCAATTTTCCAGTATCTATTTAAGTAAGCGAATTTCAAATTTTTAAATTGAACTGGATCGATAAATATACTTGGAGAATACCAGTAGTTTGATATCGTCCCATCTGCATATTCAACTGTAATTAATCGTGTTTTTTTCCCAAGAATCTTTAAATCAGAATCCTTATCTGAAAAACTCTTCAGCTTCCTAGCCTCCTCTCCGCCATCAAAAGTAGTAGGCATAATATCGGACGTTATCATAGAGTACTTTTTGTTCTCTGATGCCACATAAATCTCCCACGCACGTTGAACACCTTGAGCATTATTCAATACAATCTTTTCGTAGCCGGGCTTGTAGTATGCCTCAACATCAGACCCGTAGCCTTCTTTTAATAACTCGACAGGAAGCTTTTCTGTGAAACTTTCAACTTCAACTTTATACTCGATAACCCCTTCAAATATCTCATTGGCGCTAGCATTTTTCAGGGCAGAAAAAACCAATATTATTGACAGAACTATTCTTATCATAGTTTACCTTAAAGCTAAAAAATGTACCAAGTAGTAGTCGCACATGATAGATTGCACATATTGTCCATTCAGGCTTTCGACCTCTTAAGCCTTCTCACCACCTTTTGCCGCTCCCAGCGATAGTAGTAACGCAGCAAAAACACCTTCTCCTTCGCACGGTCTCTGCACTTGTGTCTTATAACCTATTCAGCAACTCAATTATAATTTTTCTTGCTCTGAATCAAAGCGTATGAAAAAACCTATCTTTACGGGGGATATAGAAATTATCATAGTTAAGCGACATTACTACCCTCCTTGACCTACCTATTATTTCATTTCGCGGAACAAAGCCGATAACCCTAGAATCTGCACTATTGTCTCTGTTATCACCAAGTGCTAAATATTGACCCCTAGGAACTTTGATTGATCGGAAATTCGATAAAGGCGAGCTTAGTTTATTGACACGGATAAAGTGCCTAACTCCCAGTAAATCTTCCTGTTTGTCTACAGTAGATATTGTAGAGGCTACAACTTCGTAATCTAAAGCTTTGCCATTTATGGTTAAGCGGTTATTTCTTAACTCAACCATGTCCCCAGGTATACCAATAACACGTTTGACCAGTCTATTCCCAGATACCTTGGACTCAAAAACGATTATGTCTCCCCTGCTAGGATCGGAAAGCTTCGCTAAGGAGATAGTAGTAAAGGGCAACCTAACATCGTAGGCCAATTTATTTACGAGGATTCGGTCACCTTCAACTATTGTTGGCTTCATTGAGCCCGTAGGGACTGTATTCCAGTCCGCGCAGGCACTCCGAAAAACGAGCATTAAAAAAAGGAAGAGAAGAATTGATTTGTTTTCTTTCCACACTTTCAAAGTCCAACCATTCATTCTTTTGCTCCTAATTTGACTGCTCATCGCTCATAGCTTTGTAAATAGATTTCAAAAGGTCAGCCCGGAGTGAACGATTTTGCCTACTATTACTACGCTTTTGCGCTTGATGATTTTTGCGCCGATTCTTATTGATCCACCTATCGCAAACTAGTATATGCGACCTTGGCGCAAATCAACACTCCGCCCCATTCACGTCACAGAGCATACTTCTTAAGTCTCAAACACAAAAAAACCCGCCAAATAGCGGGTTCTTAGCCTGCAATGCGCAAAAACGGCATGCTAGGGTTTTTATACCCTCTCAGGACAAAGTTGTCAACACCCTGATAAGAAACGCTCCTGATAATCTTCAACGAGTTTAGCCACTGGGCCTAATGCCCTTGAAGGCAGTGAATCCAGACGGCGTTGAAATCGCTTCCAGATCTTCACCCATTCTCGGTTCCACCCTGTCTTGTTACAGCCCAGGATGTCGCGAGCATGATTGAGATTGATAGGCCTGCTGTTCACATCCCGAAGCGCACACGCGGTAATACAAAACAATGCCAACTTGCTGACCCAGGTTCTGTCGTGTGGCTCATCCCATTGGTCAAACTCGGTCATCAAATAGTGGAGCAGCGCGGCACGTTCTCTAAAACGAGATGTCGGTGGTGCATAAGCAGCCATTCCCCAGCAATAGGCCAGAGGGTCAGCTCGACGCACCTGGGCAATCACGCTCTGAACCATGCCCTTTTCACAGGCGTCCATTATTCGTCCAGCACTACCTTTGCCTATCAGCGTCTCCGATGCTTCTGTTCTGGGGGCTGGCAATCGGCAAATCACCTTTCCCTCATCGTCCCGAAGAACCGTTTTCAGCCTCCGCCTGGAGCCGGTCACTGCTGTACCCTTTCCAGCGATGGCCTCATAGTCGAATGCCGTGGTTGGACTATCAAAGGCGTCATGCCAGGCTTGTCGAGCCGAATGAAATCTCATTGCTTGGATACCAATAAATTATGAACCAGTAAGGCCGCCTTTCCTACCCGCCGCAGCCGCAACCGCTGTTGGCAGGTGGTTAGCTTGTTAGCGGAGCGAGAGCCCGCAGCGAGCTAACAAGCTAACCAGATGACAACAGCGCACCCTTTATAAATATTTAATTGTGAGTTCAAAATCTTTTGCTGCGGGTGTGCGCTGGAAAAATGGCGCCTGGCGCTATCGTGTCCCCCGCTGGGTTGACTCCTTTACACAGCAACATTTGTTTCAAGGCAAAACGGAGGTTACTTTGGGCGCATCTCTTCCTGACGCAGCACAGCGTTATGCGCATATCGTTTCCGAGCTGGATACTCGCTCTAGACGCATCGGCATTTTTGGCGACTTGATTGACCGCTATATTGTCGAGGCTGTCCCGCACAAGGCGCCCGCAACCAGGCGCAGCAATTTGATTAGTCTGGACCGTATCCGCAGTCACTTTGGTTCCATGCTGTCCCGCGATATCGAATCCCACCATGTGTTCAGTTACCGGGATCAACGCCGCGAGACGCCAGTCTCTGCCAATCGGGATTTGGAGGTACTCTCCCATTTGTTTAGCAAGGCTGTTGAGTGGGGCGTATTGCGCAATAACGAGCACCCGATGCGGGGGCTTCGCATCAAGTTTTCCACCCAACCGCGGCGGCGCTATGTTACCGATCAGGAACTGGCTAGCGCCCTGCTCTATGCTTCGCCCTTTCTCCGCGCTTATGTTCGCATCAAACTGGCTTACGGCATCCGCAAGTCCGACCTGTTGCGCCTGCGCCTTTCTGACCGGCGCCCCGAAGGTCTGCGGATGCTGCACAGCAAGACAGCCGAGTCCTCCGGCCGCGAGACGCTGTACCAATGGACCGATGCCCGTTGGTGGGCCTGGGAGGCGGCCATTGCTGCCCGCCCTACCCAAGCGCCGCCCAATGCCTATCTATTCTGCACCCGTGCGGGAGAGCCCTATATAAATGAAGAAGGATTGTGCAGCGGCTTTAACAGTATCTGGCGTCGCTGGCTTGATCGCGCCCTGGATGCGGGCGTCATTCTGGCCAGATTTACCGAGCAGAACTTGCGAGCGAAGGTGGCTACGGATTCAGTGGATTTGGAGCAGGCCAGACGGCGCTTGGGACACACCGATACCGCCACAACCCGGCGCCACTACTGGCTTCGCCCGGAAATTGCGGACTGAGTGCGGGACAATCGGGGTTTTGTGGGACAGCTGTAAAAATCGAATGCTCTACAGGCCCCGGAATATGGTGGGTCGTGCTGGATTCGAACCAGCGACCAATTGGTTAAAAGTCAAAAATAATGCTCTTCAGCAGTGCCCTACATGCCGCAAACCCGCATGAAACCTAGAGATTGGCACTCTCCATTACCCTGCCTTCCTCATTCGCGTTGACACTTTGTTGACACCCTGACGAAGCCTCCAAAGCCGCGAGAGGGTTGTTTGTAGCCGCCTCTTCAAGGTGTTCGGGTGCCAAGTGGGCGTAACACATGGTCATCTTGATATCAGCGTGCCCAAGTATCTCTTTCAAAGTAAGAAGATTCCCACCGTGAATGACAAAATGGCTAGCAAAGGTATGCCGCAGGACATGGCTGGCCTGCCCTTTGGGCAGATCAATACCGCTATCCTTGAGAGCCTTACGAAACGCGTTATAGCAATATTGGAACAGTGGACCACTATCTGAGCGCTTCTTGTACAACTCCTCCTCAAGCGCCTTACTGATCGGGACTGTGCGTGTCTTCCCACTTTTTGTTCTGGCAAATGTAATCCTATGATTGCGCACTTGATCGCCCCTCAAGCCTTGAGCCTCACTCCATCGAGCGCCGGTTGCCAGGCAAACTTTGGCCACCAACAGCACGTGCTCGGAATTACTTTGCTCCAGCGATGCCAGCAGCTTCTTGACCTGATTCTCTCCAAGGAAAGTTAACTCCCGTTGATCAATCTTTAGAGGGCGCACACCTGCAAGCGGATTTTCAGGATGCCACTTTCCCAAGCGGGATAATTCATTGAACATAGCCCGCAAATAGGTCAGTTCATGATTACAGGTTTTAGCGGTAATTGATCCACGATGGCGCTTGTTAGCCTTGAGTCCTCCGGCCAGACGTTTCTGCCGGAATTCCGCATAGAATTCGGCTGTAACAGACTTGGCTAAAGGGTCTCCCATCATATCGCAAAGGGAAAAAAGCCAATTGCGGCGCTCCTCACCTCTTTTAAGAGTGTGCCCATGCAACTTGTACCAAGTGTTTACCAAGGCGCGTAAACTCCGTTTGTCTCTCTGGGGCGGCGCCCACCCTCCCCTATCGGCGTTTGTCCGTTGCACCCTTTCCCAGCGGACGCATTCCACCTTAGTATCAAAAGTGCGGCGTACCCGCTTGCCGCCACGACCTTCAGGCTGGATATCTACTTGCCAGCGGCCACTCTCAAGTTTGTTGATCGCCATTGTTTGGTTCCAGAAAAGCTGCATCAGGTGTTAAACCAATATTGATTCGTACAACCAGCAACTTACTGAGTTCGCCTGTACTCTGACGAAGCTGCTCTACAGAGATTGTGCCGCCAAAGGCTATCCAGGGCAGTAATTCCGGCATTGCTTTTCCAAAGGCGGCAAACACTTCCTCAGTGACTCTGTGCCGGCCGTATTCAATATTTCTGATTTGGTACGACTTCAAGCCCAAGGCATCCGAGAATTCCTTTTGCGTAAAGCCAAGTGCATCTCTGACTATTCGGAGCCGTTCCCCCGGCTTTTCAGCTAAAGCTTCCATCCGCCTTATCCACCTTTATTGCCCTTTACGGCGGCGCATCTTGCCCAAAGGCTACTGTGTTTACAACTAAAAGTATTCATTTAATCATAAACATGATTAATTGAGTGACAAATTTTTATATTTGAATCATATATGTATTGATTTAATACATTTACTTGCCTAAAAATATCCACTGTGATTGTCAACCAAGAGCAATGGAGAGCAAGAAATGAGCGAACAACTAGACCCACCACCCGTAAAAGCCCCGGTTTCCACCCAGGAGCAGTACGCCATAGATACCGGCCTCACTTTGCCAACAGTGCGCGGCCAAGTGGAACGGGGCCATCTCCCCACCATCAAGATCGGACGCTACCGCTTCATCAATATCATCAAGTTGGCCCAGCGCTGCCTGGAAGATGACGGTGGTAAGGCAAAGCAAAGGTAGGGTTTAGGCAATGGACTACACCCAGATCAACCGGGATGTGGTGGCGGCATTGGAGGGGGATGGGGCGCTTAGCCTCGTCCTCAAAGCCATGTCCAATACCTACCGGGAAGGAACCTGCCCCAAGTGTGAACGCAAGACGGTCTGGATCAACGCCGAAAAGCCGATTGTGTTGCGCTGTGATCGCGAGGACAAATGCGGCTACCAGGAGCGGGTCCGCGACCGCTATCCGGATCTCTTTGAAAACTTCTCCAAGCGCTTCCCCTCCAGTGATGAAGATCCCAAGGCCACCGCCAGGGCCTATCTGTCCATCAAGCGCGGCTTTCCCACAGCGGATATTGAAGACTGGTTTGACCAGGGATTTCACAGGCTGTCGGACGGTACCTGGGCCGAAACCGTGCGCTTCTATTTGTACGGGGGCAAACAGTACTACTGGGAGCGCATTATTGATAAAGCCCATGTGGAGAAGGCGGGCAAAAAAGCACACTTTAAAAAGGGCGGTAGCAGTGGGAAAAAACACTGGGCGCCACCAGGGCAGGAAATCACGGCCGGAGACAGGGTCTCTATTGTGGAGGGCATTTTCCACTGCATCGCCATGTCTCTGGCTGGTTATAAGGCTGTGGCGGCCTTCAGCTGTTCCAACCTGCCACGGGAGCTGATCGAAAAGAATAAAGGCCAGGGGATTACCTGGTGTCTGGCCTATGACGACGAGCCCGGTGCGCGTAAGCACTTGGCCAAATATGTTAAAGAATTGCAGGACAAAGGCGAGAAAGTAGAAATCGCCCTTACCGGGAGTAGAAAAGACTGGGATGACCTGTATCGGGAAAAGCGGCTCAACGATAAAACTATCGAGCAATGCTTGTGGCGGGGCCGGGTTTTTGCTGCGGAGTCGCCATCTGAAAAAGCCACCGTGCTGTACGCCTGGCAAAAGCGTCACTACTTGGTATTTGACTATAAAAGCTGCCTCTACAGTGCCAAGGTGAATGCCGATATATTGGCAAAAAACCTTGACGGCGAAGAGTTTGATCACAATCAACACAGCCGTGAATTCCTTTCTGCCACCAGTACAGAGAGCATTTCCAATTTCGTACCGGAGTTTCTTTACGCACAGATAGACGACATTCTGGACGAGCGTCGCTATGTATTCAGAATCAGTTATACCAACGGCAATCCGCAAGGCTTGGTAGAACTGGAAGGCAGCCATATTGACACCCCCTCCAGCTTTCACAAGGCCATGCTGAATAACAGCCTGGGGGGAACCTTCGATGGCTCCGCCAGAGATTTAAAAATATTGCGCGACCGCTGGCTCAACCGCCGTATTACCGTGGTGAAATCCATTCCCTATATCGGGTATGAGCCACTAAGCGGCGCTTACGTATATGGCAATTTTGGATACCACAAAGGCCGCTACCTGCAGATCAATAAAGAGGGTTATCTGGAAGCGGCGGGTGTTGGTATTCGCAGTAGTTTTCGCGGCTTCCGCCTGCACAAAGGCGCGCACAAGCCAGATTGGTTTAATCAATTCCTGACAGTATTTCATTGGCAAGGTTTAGCGACTCTGGCTTTTTGGCTGGGATCATTGTTCGTTCAGCAGATACGCAGCCGTGATAAAT
Source organism: uncultured Microbulbifer sp. (assembly GCF_947489355.1). GTDB lineage: Bacteria > Pseudomonadota > Gammaproteobacteria > Pseudomonadales > Cellvibrionaceae > Microbulbifer. The sequence continues at coordinate 19,031 of NZ_CANLDD010000050.1, forward strand.
CCTTTCCTTTTCTGGAAGTCACCGGGGAGCCAGGTGCTGGTAAATCCACGCTGCTGGAATTCTGCTGGAAGCTCGTCGGGCGCGACAACCACGAAGGCATGGACCCGGCAAAGGGCTCATCCGCTGGCCGTCGCCGTACCTTTGGACAGGTCAGTAATCTGCCCGTGGTACTGATTGAGTCCGATCGCGGCGATGAGAGTGGGGAATCTAAACGCAAGCAGTTTGAGTTTGACGAGCTAAAACCCTTGTTCGATGGTCGTGGCCTCGGCACCCTTGGGGTCGCCAAGCGCGGTAATGACACCGAAGAAGCGATGTTCCAGGGCTCTCTGGTCATTGCCCAGAACGCCCGAGTGGAAGCCTCAGAAGCGATTATCCAGCGCATCGTGCACTGCCACTGCAACCGCGACCACCACAGCCGGGAATCCGAACAGCTCGCTCGCTGGTTCAACCAGGCCACCTGTGAAGAGGTCGCCGGCTTTCTGCCCGCAGCACTGGGTAAAGAGCGGGAAATACTCACCACCTACGAAAAGGCTTATATCCATTACCGCGAGCGTTATTACGACAGCGGCGGCATCAAGGCCAATCTCGGACGCCTGATCCAGAATCACGCCCAGATTATGGCCTGTGCTGTAGCTCTCAAGCATGTCATTCCCCAGGTGCAGGATGACGTTCTGCACGGGCTGGAAACCTACTTGTATCAGCGCGCACTGGACCGGCAGAGCCGGATCTCCAAAGACCACCCCCTGGTGGAGCGTTTCTGGGAAATCTACGACTACCTCAACCTCCAGAGCGACCCGTTGGCGCACAGCGAAGCGTCCTTTATCGAAGTGCTCAATCACAGCAGCAATAAGCAATACGAGATCGCTATCAATTTCGCGCAGTTTCAGGAAGTGGCGAAGAAACACGGCCAGGAGTTTCTGGACATCAACCGCCTGAAAAAGCTGCTGAACAACTCCCTGCGATATCCCTTTATGGAGATGCGCAAGGTCAAGTCGCCAGTGCTCCATAAAACCCTGCACTGCTGGGTATTTAACAAGCCGAGAAATGGCTGAAACGACAGACTCACGCGCGCACCCGCACGCGCACGCGCAAAGAGCGGATAAAACAGAAATTGTGGGGGGTGTGCGGAAAAGGGTAACCGAAGTAACCGGAAGCCCAAAATCGCCGGAAAGCCAGTAATGACGGGGCTTTCAGGCCATTGCGGAAAAGTAACTTTTGGGTAACCCACAGGTAACTGAAAAGTAATTTCTGGTTACCCGTAGGTTAAAAAACAAGCACAGAGAAATGCTATGAAAATCAATTGGTTACAGCTGGTTACTTTTTTAGGTTACCTCCGGTTACCAAAAGTTACCCGTAAAAGTAACCACGCAAAGCCAGTAACCACGGGGGCTGCAGCCATTTTCGGAAAAAAGTTACCCAGTTCCGCACCCCCCCCTCACAAAAAATGGAGAAACTCATGAATCGCTTACTTAATGAACAGGAAAAGGATCGGATCTGGAAGTTCTTGTACAGCCTGAGTACTGGTCAGCAAAACCTAGTCAACCACAAGCACATCGGGATGCTGGCCGCCGACCTCATCGCTCTCTGTTGCCACTTGGCTCAGCAGAACGAAGACCAAATCAACGCCGCAAAGAAGCTGCTGCGCACATTGTTTGACGCCTACGACCAGGGTGGAATCAAAACCGCGACTAACCTGATTATTCGCAATCTCGAAAGCAATTCAGCCCAGATAGCCGCACTGGCTGCGCCCCACATCGAAATCAGCCGGGCCTTTCCGGTAGTGGGAGAAGGCGATGAATAACCAAAACCTCGCCAGCTTCAATACCAACCACCCGCCGCCACTGATCCCCCGGCCGCTGAACAGCAACAGCGAATCCCACCGCCGCAACTGTCTGGCCTGGCATTTGCTCAGCACCCGTACCCGCGCCCAGATATTGGAGTGGCTCAGCAAACAACCCGTCGTCCTGCGCGGGGATATGCGTGTGCGCTTTAACCGGTTGCGCGAGCAATTCAAGGAACAGCGCAGGGAGAGTGCGCACCCATGAACCAGTACCGGCTGCGGCTTTTCCACTGCGTGAGCGAAATGCAGGTCTATCACGCCTGGCTCAACAACGCTGCCGTGCATCGCGCCTCCAGCTGGAGCGCGCTGGTCTGTGACGAAGTGCTATTCGGCTGTCTCGCCCACGAGGCCGCCTACACCCACCGCGGGCAAAGTCCGCGGGTATTTTCACCACTGGAGGGACACAAGATGGGAAAAGAGACAGTTGTACTGGATATGGCCCAGGTCCGGCAGATTCGTCTGGCGCTGGCCTTGTGCCGCGAGCGCATCGCCTGTCCTGCCACCACCACGGTGGTTCAGGAAGAGGCCATGCGAGAGCTGCGCGCCGCGCAGGTAATCTTTCTGGAGCACGAGGAGCGTGTGAGCCAACTGCAAACCCTGAACCGGGAACTGCTCGGAGGTGGTCATGTGTGCGCTTGATATCCATATCACCCTTTTCCCCGAGATGGCAGACAAGGTTCGCGCCTGGGTCCGCCGCCGCAAAGAGCTGGAGATGCTGGGAGAGCTGGGCAAATTGTCCCCACGGGAGGCACAGGAACGCCGCCAGATTGACTTCCAACTGGCAAGATTTACTAGCGCGATGATGCAACTCGTAGAGCCGGTGCAGCCGACGCTGCATTAATGGAGGCACCACCATAAGTACCCAACTTTAACGGCCATCACACAATGATGATCGGCCACCATTTGGAGGAAACACCGCATGAAAGGCATTGAATATCTACCAGTTCCGATCAAGGACATCGACATTAGCGCCAAGGAAATTCCGGGTCTGTCCCTGATCAGCACGGAAACCGTTGTACTACAGGGCGATAAAATCGGAGAGATGATCTGTCGCATCCGGCATAACGGATTGGCGGACTATCACGCAGTCTTGCAAGTTAACGGCGACGGCTTGGGTCCCGTCTCTGGTTTGGCACAGGGCCACGGAAAAAACCGCGCAGAGGCCATTGCGGACGCCCTCAGTAAAAGTCGAGCCGTTGCAACTAATTTCCTCGCATCCCTCAATCACCTCGCTCAGCGAATCAACTGCGGTGAAGTTGCGGCAACAAACGGGGCCGCGTAATGCAATTCTGGCGCTATGTGATTGGCCTGGCGGCACTGATTTTCTGCGGTACCTCGCTGGTGTTTTCCATGGGCCTATGGATCTCTATTCCCGCCGCGGAAGCTGGAAAGCTGGTGGCGGGATTAACCGCCTGTGCCCTGGAGCTGTGCAAGTTCGCATTCGCGCCTTTTGGATTGTGGCTGCGCGCCCAGGGCCGCCCGCTGGGCTATGTGTTGCTGCTGCTCTGGCCGCTGCTGGTGGTGATCAGTATCGCGGCCACGGTGGGGTTTCTGGCCGGCCATGCAGCCCAGCAACAACAGTTAAACGTTCGCGGCAGCCTGGAATACCAAACATTTAAACAGAAGCTGGCCAGTATTGAACAGCAAATCACAAGCCTAAACGGTGTCATCGAAACCGACGTTAAAAACGGCTACCGGCAGCGGGCGTTGAAAACGGTTGAACGGTTGGTGGCACTGGAGCAGCAGCGCAACCAGGTGCTGGCCCAGCTCAACACCCTGCGTGTGCCGGCCACAGACAGCGCCCAGGCCGCCTTTGCCAATCTTGCGGCGCTGATCCATATCAATCCCGCAGTGCTGCAGCAGGGCGGCCTGCTGGCCTTGGCCATTGTGACGGATGTGGTTGGCCTGGTTGCACTGCTTGCGTTTAACAGTTCAGGAGCGTTTAGCGCCCGTATTGAACGTTTAGCCCCCAGCGCTGAACGTTCAACCCCAACCTCTAAACGTTCATGCCAGACCGTTGAACGTTCAGGCTCAATTTCTAAACGTTCAGCTCAAACCGTTGAACGTTCAACCCCAGTTTCTAAACGTTTAGCCGAGGGCGTTGAACGTTCAGACCCAATTTCTAAACGTTCAGCCCAAACCGTTGAACGTTCAATCCCAGCTTCTAAACGTTCAACCCAGACCGTTGAACGTTCAGCAGTCACTGTTGAGCAGAAAAAAACGGTTGTAGATAACGCCAAAAACAATCCCAGGCTTAACCCTCAACAAGTGGATCTCGCCGCCCGTATCCGGCTCGGTGAGTTCGGCCGGCATCCTGTGCTGCGCAAGATCAACCGGGCAGTACGCGGTGGCAACCTGGTGGTGAAACCTGTGTTCGATTCCCTGCTGACCAGCGGTGAGCTGATACGCAAGGGGCGCGGCTACGCATTGGTAGCGATCCAGGGGAAAGGCGCTCAATTGAACGGTAGCAATCTTGAATAATTTTTCTCGCGCTTCGGCGCATTCATCCAGCAGTAACCACCAGGGCTGCAGGTATCGAGCCCACTTTTAAAAGGATCTGACTATGGAAATCCAACTAGAAAGCACCCAACCTCCCGTTACTACCCAGAAACCAGTACAGCCTGAAACCCCCGAATGGACAAAATTTGCAGGAAACGAGACTGGTGATCTTCCGGCAGGGATTGAAGCAGATACCCCAATCGCTATTCGCCTGCGCGAAGGTAAAGAACTGTTTGCGTTTGCTGGTGACTCGTTTGACCTGCCCCTCGGGGATTGGGATCACGACGACCATGAAAAAGACATCGTGGCCTACCGCCTGCTGTCCCCCAAAGACGCGCGAGAGTTTATCGGAGCCCAAGCTGTTATCAAATACGTCTCCAGACACTTGGAAGAAGACATTGATCACTGGGCACGTCTTACCCATGCTCTAAAAGCAAGATTCGACAATCCCCTGTTGCAATACATGCTGCCCAAGCTGGTTGCCGCCCTCCGTTCCCCTGAAGGCTGCGGACATAAAGCAGTCGCTGCAAACGTCACTCAATCCGAAGCCTGGGTTTTACAGCAAGCCATGCCGGCGTTTAGCGAACCATCCAAGTAAGGAAATCCCCGAGCCGGTGGAAGGCCGGCACCTATTAAAGGGAGTAACGCACATGGTGTGTGAGATACGGCAGCGTGTGCAGTAGTATCGAAGCCACCAACCTAGTACACCTTTCTCTTTCCATACCAATGCGAGCAAGGATTATCCAAGTAATGCGATTTTAAATACGCATTCCTGCAAGTTCCCAACCGTTTATACATGTACATTCATGCACCCTCTTCATTGCTAACCTCTGTGCCCCTTTAATGCCCTCATAAGAGTTTTCTTGATTAATAAACTTTTTCAAAAATATTGAGGTCAAAGTCTATTTGTTATTCTTTAAAGAATATAAAAAAATAAATATTTTGGTTGCAAATCAAGATTCAGTTGGTAAATTGCTCTCTGTTAGGCTTTACTTATATGCCAGAATAATTCTCTAACAGGAAACTGGAGAATAACACCATGGATAACTTTTCTGTAACTTCTATTTCGGCATCCCAGGTTGGAAAACTGGATGTATGTCGAGCAGGTTTGATTGATCAGGTTTCGACTGTGCGGCGCGCTCTTGACGCACTGAACCTTGATTCCCCCAAGGAATCCAGCGAAGCTTTCTTGCAACTGGTTGATGAAAAGCTGAATCGGATAGAACGGCGTATAGACAAGGAAATGAAACCGATCACAGGGTGGTGTGTTAAGAATCTATGATGATTTTTTTCGGCCTGAATTGATACAACCCCATACTCAATCCCGTACGGGCTCAATGCACCACAGTTGTCGACGTTCTTGCTGGATTCTTTGTTGAGCGGGTGCATTCATGCCCGACATTTCTATGGTCAGTGATTTGATAACTCTGTAAAAAACGCCAACATTCGTTGGTCCATCTTCCCACTATAGGTATATCAGGTACTATTACTATGAACAACTGATCAAGGGCACAGTGATGGAAACCCAGGCAATTAACGAGACCGGACCCAAGCCGGTAATGGACACAACCCCCATGCGCATCGGCCTCTGTTGTCCCCACTGTGGCGCAAAGGCAAGAGCGCGCACCAGCCAGCAGATCACGCCGCTGTACCGCGAAATCTATTTCCAGTGCACAGACGTGGAGTGTGGTCATACGTACGTTGCCGCACTTTCCGTGCTGCATACTCTCTCCCTCAGTGCGAAGCCAAACCCGGAAGTGAATATTCCCCTGTCCCCCCGAATTGTGCGCCACTGAGCCAATTGCCGCGGGTGCCCTCGCGGCACCCCGGTCCCTCCCCCCCTTACCCTTGATCGTGCGTCGTTTTGCGTCGTCCGCAAGCCCCCTCCAATCCCCACGCAGCCCCCGCCGGGCCTGGCCTAAACCACCCTTCGCCAATAAGTCAAAATCGACACATAAAGACCGCAGGCGAGGCGTGGGGCTGACTGCGCGCGCCGGGGTGGCGCGGGGTCTGCAGCAGGCTGGGGGAGCATGGTCAGTCTTGAACAAGAGGTTTTCCATCGACGTCCCCATTCACACTCGCCATTTCAGGCTAGCCAAAGTTACAATTTGCAGCTGGCCTGTAAACTCACGGTATGCCATATTTTTCTGCCAGCTGATCAATTTCAGCCAGGGATCTTGAAGTATTGGGGCATTTGCTTCCGAACCATAGGGCCGAATCACTACCAATGTCATCGGGGTTCGTTTTCTTGACATCCCAACAGCGATCTCCCTGCCGAACAAAGCGGCTACCAGTACCGGTGGCAGTCGCATATTCGGTGTCTGCAGACTCAAATTTTCGAATTTTATTGCGCTCCAGATCCAGTCTCTTTCTTAGTTTCGGATTGAAAACCGTGGATCGACTTTTGTCTCTATCGGAATCAGCGGGTATCCCCATAGGCCAGGCCTCTGCCGGCGTATAGGTTTCGAATTTTGGTGGCGGCTCGCCCTGAGACTCCGCACTGGGTGCGGAAGGTGCTGACTGGGGAGCGGCGCCAGGTTGACTGGATCTTTCTATACTACGACGCTCAGCTTTCTGGATTTTTTCAAGGGTGGCTGGGCTGGCGCCCGTTCTAGACAGAGGCCCACCTTTGGGCCTGGGCTTACTCTGTTCCACGAGCTTCCGGGGGTTGTGCTGGGTGGACGATTGGCCGCTAGTGGCCGCCGGCCTAGTCATTTGATGGTTTACCAGCTTAATTTGCAGGGAAGATTGTTTGCCTGCCGCCATATCGCGATCCTGCGGAACCAATGATGCTGGAATAGCAATCAGCGCAGCATGCAAGCCCAGCGCAATAGCCAGGGAAATCACTAGGCGCCTAGTATCCGACATCTCGGTGGCATTGGTCAAAGGAATCGTTGTGCTGAAGCTCATCGGCATCACAGATCATTTCCACAGTAGATCCGGTCAAAGTCCTATATCGAGAAGTGCTTAATGAACGCGGGGTTGGCAGATATGACCTGGCAGGGATTGAGAAGTTCTTAGCCCCACCAGGAATAGTCCCTCGTTAGGCCAAGCAAAAAGGCCGCGCAGTGCGGCCAGTAGCAGTTCAGCCCTGCACAATAAAGGTGATCGCAGGCTGGCGTATTGTGAATAGTTAATGCTTGTTTATGGACTCGAACAGAGCCAGACGGTCCTTTGTCGGCAAACTCATTAATAAGTTTTTAAGTAATGTGTGCTTGTCGTTTTTTGGCGGACTGATGGTGCGACAGAAACCGAGGTCACACACGAAGGTGTGGCCGCAGTCCTGATTTTTGCAGGCGCAATATAATTGCGTGAGTTTGGGATCCATCCTGTTGCTACTGGTGATAATTGCTCTGGACTCACATTTAATACAATGAATCATCATATCAAAAAGTCTGACTCAGTAAATTCTATTCTTCAGTATACAAACATAGAGCTTAAAAATAAAGCTTTAAAATTGGATTGCGCACCTTTGAGGTAGTCGGATAGTTAATGCCTAGAATGCATTTTGCAGCGACATCACTGCGTTTTCATACTAGAAGCGAGTACGCTTTTCGGTATCGCTGAGGTCACCAAAATTCTCCGACGCCCCTCCGGCCTGGGCAGGATATACTACCGACTGTGCATTTTGCTGCAGTTTATCTTCTTGCCCCGCTCCAGTAACTTTTTCTTTATAAAACTAATAGAGGGCACCTATCAAATGCTGTATTCAAAACAGCCCGTATTGAATCGGCCTGTTCTCGAGCCTTGCTTGTCGACCTGATTGATCGGTATTTGGAATTGTAACTTGGTACAGTTGAACAGTTTCTTTTGTAGCGGTTGTTTACTGTACATTTTCAACCCCCAGAGAGTATTGGAAAACTTTCGATTAATTGCACTTTTAACGGTTTGTCATGGCCAGAGTCTCACATCTGCTTTATCCGTATTGTGGCGTGTCAATGATTGTGGTAAAAACCTCGTAATCGTCTTCTTTGCGATATGCCGTAATCTAAGAGTTAACAAAGGGAGTTTGTGGTTGAGTCGTATCTTCCATGCATGTGCAATCCTGTTTTTTCTGTGCTCTATAGGCTGTACCCCGTCGGAGCGAAATAACCCCCAGAGTTTCGTCACCGAATACGGGCTGGGGCCCGACAAGTGGGCCACGGCCTGGCTGCTTACACGGCATGTGGACACCAATGCATCTTTGGTGGTTGTAGAGCAGGGCGCGAGCTTACCTGCCGGCGTTGAATTTGATACGCCCGTCTCTGAACTTCGCCGAATAGAGGATCGCACGGCTTTTGAGGTAACTCGGGATACCTACGGGATCCGCGACCCGGTTGTCCAGGATCTTGTGGGCATTGTGCACGATATTGAGGTGAATTTCTGGGGAGCGGATAAAACCCGGGAGGCTCAGGTTGTGGAATCCGCATTCAGGGACCTGCAGGAACGGTATGGCAGAGACCGTGTGCCGGCGGGGTGTTATCTAACATTTTTTGACCGCGTCTTTTCTGCCTTGGCGCAGAGTCAGGCTGCGGGGGCCCCGATACAACAGGGGGACTTAACGGTGACTTGTGATAGAGACGCCCAGTCCACCCTGGTATCCGCCGCGGCTGCCGTGCGAGAAATGCCGATTGCTGAGCTTCTTGGTGAAATGCAGCGGGGGAAAAACGTTGTCTTTGTGGATGTGCGGGAGGCTGCGGAATTTGCAGAGGCCCATATCCCCCATGCGCTCAACATCCCCCTGCGCGAGCTTGATGATCAGGCCATAGCACAGCTGCAGGCGGCGGATTATGTTGTCAGTTACTGTGTCAAGGATTTTAGGGGGTTTGAAATGGCGAAAGCGCTGGCCCAGGCGGGCATTCAGCGCTCTGTGATTTTAAAGCCCTATGGGATTAAAGGCTGGGTTGCACAGGGCCTGCCCACAGTGGGTTCCAGGGCGTTGAGCCAGGAACAGGCTTTACGGCAGTTCGATCGTTGTATCTCCCAAGGCCAGTGCTCCGGCTTTGGTACTTAGCGGGTTTTTGAAAAGTGGGTATGCTCGGAATCAGGGCGTAATGAAAAGCACAGTCACAAGCATTTTCCTGGCACTTATCGCCATCGCCGCCATGGCAATCCCTCTGTTTGCATGGTGGACCTCAGTGGGCAATCCGGCGGACTATTTTGTTGGTTACTCACCGCCGGGGCAGAAATTATATATTTTTTCCAAGCTGGCCGGATTGATGGCGATCTGTGTATTTTGGCTTCAGTGTTTGCTGGCACTGACCAAGCGGCTGGCCGGCCCGGCCTACAGGGCAGCGTGGAGTAGCAGGTCTCATCGGTTACTTGGCATTGTGACCTTCTCCCTCGCCTTTCTGCACGCCGCGCTCTTCTTTGCGGCAGCGTCAGTACGGGCAGGGAAACCCGCCTGGGGGCTGTTTTTGCCGAATTTCACCCAGGGGTATTTTAATCAATCGGTGAGTTTGGGATTGATCGCGTTTGGGCTGTTGTGTGTCGGTTTCTTTGCCGGGTGGAAACTGGCATCGGGCAGGGGGAGATGGCGGATTGGGCACTGCCTCTGGATCATCGTGTTTCCACTGGCGTTTCTGCATGCCACAGCCATTGGGACGGAATCACAGACGCCATTAATGTTGTATTTCTTGGTCTCGATGTCCGCCACATTACTGGTTATTGGTGTAGCCAGGTTCAGGGGGCTGTTCACACTCAACCAGAAAGGCAGTGCCTGGTAAAAAGATCGATTTTGATAATAGGCGTTCTTAGCTGGGTGGTGTGTGTTTGCTGGGATATTCCGGTTTAATACTGAAATTCATCGGAGTGGTTTTGGGAAGCTTGGCTGTCCTGTTTGGTGTTGAAAGGACGGAATCACAGGGTTTATGGCATGGTCCAGGGTAGAGTAAAAATGATTAAACGAAGTTTTCGTGTTGGGGTTTTGGGCAAGTATCTCAGCACTTACTTACCCGTGTTGCTTTGGGGGTTACTCGCGTTACTGCCGGTCAGTAGCCATGCGGAGGTACTGCTGTATCCGGTATCGGAAAGGGTCTATACCCCCCAGCTGTATATTGCGGGGCTTGCGGAACAGCCCAATGCCACAGTGGCTATCGAAGTTAATGGCTCGGTTGTCGCCCAAACCACAAGCAATGCAACAGGAGACTTTGCCCTGGTGATTGCCCTGACCTTCGGTGAAAACCAGATTCGTGCGATTCACAACAGTGATGCGAGCAATGCTTCAGAAATGCTGAGCGTTGAGTATGTGCTCAGCGCTAGTGGAAACGTTGCAGGGGGGCAGCTGGCGCTTGCTGCCAATCACTCTGCGCCGGTACTGGATGCTCCCGCTGCTGATACCGAAGAGAATCCGATTACCTTGACAGGCACGGCAGAGCCGGGATCCGTTGTCAGATTTTTTGTGAATGGCAGGGTAACCAGGGCCATTCAGGTAGATGCAAGCGGTGTTTTTTCTGCCTGGGTGCCGTTGGAGGATGGTGTCAATGTGATTTATGCGCTTTCTGAAACGGAAAACAGCCAAAGCACCCCCTCCAATAGTGTCACCACCACCTATACCAATACCCTTACACGAGAATGGGCAGGGGAGATCTCCGGTACGCTGGTATGGACAAAGGGGGATGGTTCGCCTTATACCCTGACAGGTAACCTGAATGTGGCTGTGAACACCACACTGTGGATTCAGCCGGGCGTGAACGTGGTTGCGGATGGAAACCGCAAGCTGGCAGTGTCCGGTCACTTGCAGGTGGCTGGGATGGTAGCCGACCCGGTCAAATTCATACCCGTAACAGCGGCTTGTGATGGCGTTAATACCAAGCGGTCAGACTGGTCGGGTATCGAGGTTGTTGCCGAAGCCACGGCATCAATTGAGTATGCCGAAATACACTGCGCTTCAAAAGGGGTGCATTTTAATGAGGGTGACGGCTCTGTACGCAATTCACAGTTTCTTAATAATCATACCGGTGTTCGTACTTGGGGACAGATTACTCCGAAAATTTTTGGAAATACAATTAGTGGTGGCGAGCTTGGGGTTTATGTAAGACGTAATAGTAATCCACAGATTAATGACGGCAACGTAATCACGGAGAATCGTTACGGTATCTATGTCGATGGGTACTCTAGCGATGCGTCCCAGAATCCCAGGCCGATAGTGACGGGTAATAGCATCTATGATAATAGCTCTTATAATTTTTATACCGAAGAGTTTGCTGATGCAACCTTGAGCACCTTGGATGCCACCGGCAACTGGTGGGGCAGTGCGGAGCTTCCACTAAGCCCAGGGATTTATGACTGGCATGACAATCCGGATGGCTCGCCGGTAGTAGATTACAGTGGTTATCTGGATGGTCCCAGTGGCAACTCCGCTTACACTGGAGCAACTCTCTACGGTCCTATTTTCGAACCTCTTACTCTGACGGGCAGTGACTATTTGCTGCTTGGCCGGGTAGAGGTTGCGGCCGGCGTAACTCTTACTATAGATGCAGGAACCAGAATCAATCTCCCTTCTGCTTATCCGATGAGGGTTAAAGGCAGTCTAGTAGTATCTGGT
>NZ_CANLDD010000051.1 GCF_947489355.1 uncultured Microbulbifer sp.
GTTCGTGAACTGAACCTGACCTGACAGACCACCGTCAGAAAAACCGGTAACTGTCAGATCAAGTCTGAACTACTACAATTAAGGACCATGACCCCACTCACCACAAAGTGACTCGTGTGCCCTTATTGGGTTTTTGAGTCTGATTCAAATCCATAAACACCTTTCTCTGTTCACACAGGGGTTATCGCTTTTTCCCTGCCGCTTGTTTCACCTGATTACCAAAAACGGCATGATCAATAACCCCACTACTGATAGCGCCTGTCATACGCACATCAAAGCTCATATTGCGCTGGTCTTTGGGCATAAAGCCCTTGAACCTCTCCAGGTGAACAAAGTCTGCAATGGGCAGCGTAACCAGTTTGTCACAATATAAAAGGCACATATCCAGGCGGAACTTCGAAGGCGGTACGACTTCCAGTTTGTAGCCATTCTGGGTGAGTACCTTACCGACATGTGCCGGCGGCACTTCTACCCGTTCCGCACAGGCATTTGTAAACAACAGGATGATCAATAGCCCCAGCACAAAAATTAAACGCATTTTTCCCCCAACTCAGGATAAAAAGCGGTTTCGATTTCTACAGCATAGCAAGTTAATAAAATCCTTTTCAGTATGGTATTCTTTGCGCTTATTCTGAGCCCGACCCAGATTTTGACTAAATAGTGAATTTGGGACTATCAACCTAATTACACACAAGTGACACTATGCAATTGGAATTTATTACCGCAACCTTTTTCAATTTTGGTATCAACCTGCTCTATACCCTGATTGCGCTGTTTATTGGTATCGCCGCATTAGTAACCATTGATAAAAAGCTGTTGCGTACCGTGGATATTGAGGGTGAGTTAAAAAACGGCAATATTGCGGTCTCTATTTTTGCCTCCACAATATTGATTTTTGTTGCCATCATTATTTCTTTCGGACTGAAAGGCTAGCACAGTGCGCAAATGGACAATGCTGCTTCTTGCACTTTCCCTGGCACTGATGGCACCCGAGATACTGCGCAACACTTTACATGGCACTGCAGCCAAATTTGCACAGGAAGCGTCACTAAATGCAAAAATCCGGATTTCAAGTGCCAATACAGACACCAAGCCTCTGAAACAGGACCGCCAGCACGGCGTTGTGCGTGTGACAGGCAGTAGCCAGTCTCTATCCGAGGAGGCTATTCAAGGTGTGGTGGCCAAGCGCACTCTGGAGGAAAGCGCCCATGTCTCCGTATGGAACTGGCAGGGCATCGAAGCGGCAACCGCCTCTGCGCGGGGGCTCGATCAGCTGCATCACTTTGCCAGCAGCTATCTGGTGGGTTTCAAGCCATTCGAAACCAGACAGCTGTGGGTACCGCTCTATATTCTGGCAATGAACAAAGAGTACCAGTACGACCATCTACAGTACGCAGGCCTGTCTGATATCTGGCAAACATCGCGTCAAGCCTATTACCAAAAGCGGGGGGATTGTGAGGACCACGCCATTCTTCTGGCCGACTGGCTGATTGAATTGGGCGTGGATGCGCGGGTGGCACTGGGTACCCACAAGGGCCAGGGACACGCCTGGGTGGTCGCCATTGTGGATAACCAGGAGTACTTGCTTGAGGCCACCAGCAAGCGGCGCCAGGCCAGCTGGCAAGCCATGCCCCTGGCTGCGCTGGCGGAAGGGTACAAGGTGGAATTTCAATTCAACCGGCATTTCTTTTGGGCCAAGCGCCGCCCGGTGCCCACCCGTAAATATCGCGGCAGCCACTGGATTAAAAAATCTCAGTTTATCCGCAGTTGATCCGGCAAACGGAACAGACAGTAGCAGTCTTTTACACCTGCACAAACAACACTTATCAGATCGGAGAGCCCGGCGGCATCGCCTTGATATCCCCCGCCTTGACCTCCAGTTCGCCGCTGATAAACGCCTCTATACGTTTCGCCTGAAAATAGTAGTGGGCACTATATCCCTGGGGGTCCTCACCAAATAGCCTCTTTGTACCCAATGCCAGCTGGAATTTGGCCAGTTGCAAATGTGCCTTGGCCCGCACCGATTCGGCGGCGCTGTTATCGGAAGCCAAGAGCATTAGACGCTGGATATAGGTGTGGTTTACACGCTGGTGGATTTCGGCCCGCAACCCGGAATAGTGCGCGCTGTCGAGGGCCATCGCGGTAAGTTGGGACAGCAGTGTATCGAATCCGGGAATTTCACTGCTGCGCGCGCTTTGCTGGTTCATGCGCGCTGCCCGCTGGGGGTTCATCAGGATGGACAGGGTGTGATTCGCTGCCGCTTCACCGAGGGCCACCGCGTCGAAGGCCACACCGGTGTATGCGGGAAAACTCTCTCCTGTGCGACTGTAGCCGTAGGACTTTGGCGGCATTATTTGCAAGACCTGTTCCGGCAATGCCAGGAAATCGGGGGAGAGCGTCCCCAGCAGTGCAGTGATGGCCTGCTGCTGACGCTCAGCGGGCACCAGGGTATAGCTGTTCTGTTCAGCATCGTTGTACAGGTAATCGTAATCCAGGCCGCCGATCAGTTTACCCACCGCTTCCGCCTGGTAGCGGTGCCCATAATAAACCGGTACCAGAGTCTCCTCCAGATCCGAGCGGGGGGCGGATTTGGGGTTCGCAGCGATAGAAAAGTTATCCAGAGCATGGCGACGCAACTCCAGCATACGCACAAACTCCGCCAGAGGGTCATTGCCGTTATCCCATAAATGGGACACCGCATGGGCATTATTGATGGTGCGGGAATCGGGGTCGGATATAAAGCGCAGCTTTTGCGCCCGAGCCTCGGCGATAATAGACTGCAAAAACGCCCGCTCATCACCCCCATCGCCATAACCATATTGAATGGCCAGTTTGTCCCAAGCGCCGATGCCGGTGGCATAGGCATCAGACAGCCGCAACTGTTCCCCATGCAGGGAGACTAACGGCGCCGGATAATCCATTACCGAAGCGCGCCCTCCACCACTCGCGGCAAAATTGTGCGCAAGCCCAAGGGTATGACCGACTTCGTGGGCGGAAAGCTGGCGGATACGGGTCAGGGCCAGGGCTTTCAGGGCCCCGGTATCTGCCGGTCGATCGCCGAAGGGCTGCAGCAAGCCCTGAGCGATCAGGAAGTCCTGACGTACACGCAGGGAGCCCAGTGTCACGTTTCCTTTGAGAATCTCCCCGGTGCGGGGATCAGTTACCGAGTAACCGTAGGACCAGCCACGGGTGGCACGGTGTACCCAGTTAATCACGTTGTAGCGCACATCCAGCGGATCGACATTCTCCGGCAGAATGGCCACGCGGAATGCATTTTTATAGCCGGCTGCGGTAAATGCCTGATTCCACCAACTGGCCCCTTCAACCAGGGCGCTGCGCACCGGCTCGGGAACTCCGGAATCCACGTAGTAAACAATCGGCTCCACCACCTCATCACTGCCGGGTTTCTTCTGCAGACGATGGCGATAGATCAAACGCTGGTCCAGGGGCTGATCGATTGCGGTGGCGTAATTCCGGTAAACGAAGGGAAAGTAGCCACTGCGGCTGTGGAAGCGGCGCGGTTGGTAGTCATTATCCGGCAGTTCGATCAAAGAAATATGCTGACGCAGGGATACCAAAGTCGGGGTCGGCACGACCTCGCGCAGTTGCTTGCCCGGTTCGGTGCCTGTGAACGTCAGCTGTGCTTCGAACTCGCTGTTGTTGGGGAAGTTTTTGGTGCGCGCAAGGTAAACGGCCGATTTGGACTTATCCACCGTATAGTTGCCCTGTTTTGCCTGCTTGAGCCGCGATCCGATACCGTGCTGGTCGCTGAGCAGAAAGGGGGTGAAATCCACCAGCGCACGGCCCTCTCCCTGTGCCAGAATTTCGAAACCCCAGAGTATCGAGGAAGCAAAGGCCTCCTGTACCGCGCGACGCTCAGCCGGGTTTTCCGACTCTGCGCGATAGTGCATATTCACTTGGTGCAGAAGCACCTTGTTTCCCGCACGCTGGAATTTTACCAGGCGGCTCTCTCCAATCTGGTTGCGGTCCAATCCTACCGGGTTGGAACCCAGCCCCTGGGCCAGGCCTGTGAGGAGCAGCAGCTCACGATCAAATACGTCAATTTCCAGCAGTATCCGGCCACTGCTTTCATCCCAATAGAAATCGTGATAGCCACTGCGCTTGTGCATATCCACTGTGTATTCGGCGATGCCTCCGGCCTGTGCCACTGCCCCAAATAGCACCAGCCACAGCACCGCCAACGGTCTACTCAAAGACATTGGTTGCCCCCAATCTTATTTACGTTATAAAACAGCCATTGCTATGTTACCTGGGGCACTCCGGTCAGCGTCAAGATGCGCATTGAGCCCCTGGGTAATAAGACCCGCTCTCTGCACAAAAAATAACCGCCAATATTTCTTCGCCACACTGCATCCATTGCCTGCACAGATTGCGTCATAGGAAGAAGACGACAAAGACAGGAACAAACTCCATGTGGAAACCACTCGGTATTTCAATACTTATCGGGCTCGGGAGCGCAAACCAGGCCATAGGCCACGATGTCTCTGGAATCACTGGGGACAACTGCACAGTATCGCTCCACTATCCGGTTCGTGTCGGCCCCGATTTCCTGGAGGTACAAAACACCGATAGCGACTATCAACTGGTACATTTCGCAACTCCAAACCAGCTGCTGGTCGATGGAAAGTCCGTCCCCTTGAACCAGCAACAACAGCAACTGTTGCAAGACTACCGCCGGCAGCTGCACCGTGCCGGGCGGGAAACACTACTGATCACCCTGGAGGCCATGGATATCGCCATGGACGGGCTGTCCATGGCGATTGCTGCCCTGGCCGGCCCGGATCACCCGGACAATCTTGAGCTGCAGCAGTTCTCCAAGGAACTGCTGCAGCGCACCGAGGCGCGTCTCAATCGGGAGGGGGAAATCTACCAACTGGGATATTCCGAGATCGGGGACTTCATTGACAAGACAATATCCGAGGAGTTTGAACCGCGCATAGAGCAACTTGCCAGGGAATCCGCCACAACCATCGCCTGGCACGCCATCAAAGCGGTATTTACCGGTGGCCGCAGCCTTGAAAAGCAGATTACTGAAAAGACCGAACAAATGCTGGAGCAGCGTTCAAATCAAATTGAGCAACACGCCGAGCGGCTGTGTGCATCCCTGTCGTCTATTGACCGGCTGGAACAAGAGGTACACCAATCAATCCCTGCGCTCACAAGCTATGACCTGGTCAGGGTAGAGTAGATTTCATCCCCCCCAACTCGGCCGCTATGCGGCCTTTTTTTGGCTTTTATCCACAGATATGCCAACTTTGGCCCGCTGACTGTTACCAGTCATCCCGTAATCAAACAGCATACCGGGCTGAACAGCCGGCGTATCTCCCCATCAGACACAAGAAATACACCGGTTAACGTGGCTTGTTACAGCTGGCCGTCAAACAGTTCCAAAGGCACCTTTCGACCGCCTGCTGTGCTCTTCCACTGAAGCTTATTGTGCCGCCAGCTCGTCGATGCGCTTGCCATCCACATCCAGTTCCATCATGGGACCGATATCCAGATCGCGAATACCCTTTGCGATTTTGCTCTTGTCACCGACAATCACCCAGATAAATTGCTCCGGTTTAATCGTCTCGCGGGCCAGGGTGTGGATAGAATCCAGATCTGCACTGCGGATCTGCTCGGCATAACTATCCATATAATCCAGAGGACGCTCGTAGGTCACCATGCTGGAGACCGCGCTGGACACGGCATTGATGGTCTCGAAACGGCCAGGCAGCTCATTCACACGCTTATCCTTGACTTTCTGCAACTCTTCCTCCTGCGCCGGTCTGTTACGGGTATAAGCGCGCAACTCTTTTTGCAGCTCCCGCAGGGACTCGCTGGTTTTGTCGGTCTGAACCGGGGCGTAGACGATCAGCGGCTGCTGTCCCTTGGCACCGGTCATAAAAGAATAGGCGCCATAAGCCCAATGTTTGTCCTCACGCAGATTCATATTGATACGCGCGGTAAATGTGCCACCGAAAATGTCGTTCATCATATGCAGGGCTTCACGCTCTGCGATTTTCTCAGATGGCGCCAGCAAGCCGCCGATTATCATAGTCTGCTCGGCACCGGGCTTATCGATCAGATAAACGCTGGCTTTTTCCGGGTGTGCCACCAGGGCCAGGTTCTTCTGTGGCAGAGCGCTCCCCGGTGCACGCCAGTCGGCAAAATACTGCTCCAGTTTTTGTGTCAATTCGCCCAGGGTAATATCTCCCACTGCCACCAGGGTGGCATTGTCCGGGCGTATCCAGGTCTGGTGATAACCCTCCAGATCGTCGCGTCCCAGTGATTGGATAGAGGCCTCGCTACCGGAACCGGTGAGGGGCACCCCATAGGCATGATTTTCGCCGTATAGAAGGGGGGGCAGACTGCGCAGGGCCATATCCACCGGGCGGGTTTTTTCTTGCTGGATGGCGGCGATCCAACGTGTGCGCTTGCGTTCGATTTCATCATCGGAGAAGGCCGGACGCAGAACCACATCGGCAAACAGCGCTATGGAATCGTCCAGGTTCGCTTTCAGTGCATTGAGACGCACAGTGGAAGTATCAATATCCGCCCAGGTGCTGATATGTGCTCCAAGTACCTCCTCTTTGGCACTGATTTCCAGGGCGCTCAGGTTGCTGGTACCCTCCTTCAGCATGGACATGGCGTAGCTGGAAGTGCCCAGTGTATTCCCCTGGTCAGCGGCATAACCGGCATCGAACTGCAGGCGCATATCCACCACCGGTACCGAATGGCGTTCTGCCAGCACCACTTTCAGGCCGTTGGAAAGCTCGGCAGTTTGTATTTTGGGAAAGGGAACGCTGGGGAAATCGCCGGTTTCCGGCAGCTTGGACCTGTCTGCGCCCGACTTCGCCACAGCATATTCGGCAAAGGGATGCACTTCCAGATTGTAGTCACCGTTTGACAGCCACTTCTGCGCGGCAACCTGTACCTGTTGTGGGGTAATTTCCTGCTTTACGCTCAACGCATCCAGGTAGGCAGTGGGGTTGTCCAGGTAAAGCTCTCCGCGGGCCAGGATAACGCCCTTACCGCTCCAGCCGCCGACCTGCTCCAGATCCCGGGCATAGGAGGCGTACGCGCTCATATTGACACGCGCCAGCTCCTCCGCCGTTGGCCCCTCCTCAAGGAAACGCTGCAGTTCCTCTTCAATCGCTGTCTCTATTTCGGACAGATCGACGCCGGGTTTTGCATTGGCGATGATTTGAAAAATTGAGGAGAGTTCAAATTCGTACAAGGGCACACTGACATCCGTGGCAATCTGGTCCTTATAGACAAGGCGCTTGTATAACCGTGAGTTCTTGCCGTCGCCGAGCACTGCAGCCGCCATCGCTACGGCATTGGCGTCCTCATGGGTCAGATTGGGGGTGTTCCAGACTTTGTAGAGCCGTGACTGGGCCACGCGATCATACATCTGCTCGCGACTCGACTGGTCGCGTTTGGCGATCCAGGCTTTTTTCTTGATCAGGGGTGGGCCGGCGGGAATATCACCAAAATATTGGCTGGCCTTCTCTTTGGCGGTGTCAAGATCGATATCACCCGCCAGCACCAGAACTGTATTGGCGGCCCCGTAATACTGCTTAAACCATTCGTGGACATCTTCCAGGGTGGCGGCCTCAAGATCCTCCATAGAGCCGATTGTGGTCCAGGAATAGGGGTGACCCGCAGGGAAAATAGCCTTCTGCATGCGCTCCCAGACTTTGCCATAAGGCTGGTTTTGCCCCTGGCGCTTTTCATTTTGAACGACACCACGCTGCTCATCCAGCTTTTCCTGGGTTATCACACCGAGCAGGTGTCCCATACGATCGGACTCCATCCACAGCGCCATATCCAGGGCGTTGCTTGGCACCGTTTCAAAATAATTGGTGCGGTCCAGCCAGGTGGTACCGTTCATGCCGGTAGCCCCGGCCAGTTCGAAGGGTTTAAAATATTCGTCGTTGTAGTTTTCAGAGCCGTTGAACATCAGGTGTTCAAACAGGTGGGCAAAGCCCGTGCGGCCGGGTTTCTCATCTTTGGAACCCACGTGATACCAGACACCTACAGAGACAATCGGTGCCTTGTGATCTTCGTGCACAATAACGCGCAGACCATTCGGCAAGGTGAATTTTTCATAAGCAATTTGCAGTGGCTCTGCAGGACTCATTTTCGCTGCAGCCGTATTCAGGGTTGATTCGGCCTTGGGTGAACTTGCACTGTTTTGCGGCGCTTCGCCACAGGCAGCAATAGCCAGCGATAGCGCCAGGGGGATACTGTGCTTGAGTACAGTTTTCATATCAGTTTCCTTGTCGGGCAGCCTCAAATGGTCACTTTCCTGGTAGGGAGTACTCGCGGGAATAGCAGCCGGAAAAATGTTAGCCGAAAACGACCGTTGTGTTTATCGCTTTTCCAGACTGCTTACCATCTCTGGGCATGGTAGCCCAGCGTCAAACTCCACATTGATCTGTGCTGGTATTTGAAGGCGGCACTTGTCTTTTGGTCTTCCGGTTCAGGGGTTATATAGGCTCTGGGAGCATTTGGCAAACCCATTGGCCTGGGATCAAAGGCAACCCCTTGATTTAGACATACGCCCCGCCCGGCGGGTCTTACGGATAATTTTGATATTCGGCAGATTGTTGCAACAGCGCCTGTCGCTTTGGAAAATGAGGTCATTGCCAGGGCAATACATAGGAAACAGATCTCTACAACCCATACGTTGGCACCGAATGAGTGACCGGAGCCTGTGGCAAGTGTGCCGTTTATCAGGGTGACGATTCAAAGGCAAGTTGATCCCTGATGCGGGCTGGCTCCTGCTGGATTCACAGGGAGGGACTGGGAATCAGCCAAGGCCGTATAAAGCGGGAGATAAAGTCATGACACTCCATCCAGTGTCCCGATCTTTTGCACATAGGGCGGCACCAGCCAAGCTGCGTTTTGGCAGGGCTGCTGCCAACCCCGTTTCAATCCCCTGCGAAGTAGCTCAGTGAGTGGATCAGTCCGAGCCCCTCGACCTACCGTCTCAATAGCGTTATTCTTGTTTACCGTAGCTTGTTCCTTGGGCGGTTGATTGTGAGACAACAACAAATCAACCCATACACTGCCTCTTATCAAGATCTCAAATACCAAATTTGGTTTCAACGCTCACCTTTTGCAAGACACCCGCATGGATATCATTTTCTCCCTAGAAGATATTGAAAATCAATTTTCGGATAATAGCCTCATTCGTGGTAAAGCCTATCATCAACGTGGCAAAGTTAAAAAGTACCAGGCCTCCCGTGATTTTCACAAAATTTACGGCGTCGTGATCGGCTCTGGCAACAGGAACTACGATCAGAATATCACTATTGTAAACCGTAAACGATATAACGGGCCGAAGATTATTGGGGACTGTACCTGTCCTGTCAGTTATAATTGCAAACATGTTGTCGCAGTACTTTTTACCCTACTAGAAGAAAATACAATACCCAAAGTTGTAACCGGAAATACCTCTATTCTTGATCGCTGGCAAGAGTGGCAGCGGGGTAATTTGGAAGAAGAGCGCATATATGAAGATCGACTCACCAGCAATCAACACCTGCTTTATACCCTCAACTGGAATCAGCAGTACCATTCGCCACATGTCAGTGTAAATATCTATTCCGCAAGACCATTAAAAAAAGGCGGTTATGGAAAGTCACAGCGTGAGCAGATCTACCGGGCAAATCACTTGTCTTTTTCTGATGATGACAAACGGATTATCGGGTTTTTAAAGCTTCTCTCTGAGCTGAATTCCCGATCATCGCTTCGCGGCAAGGAGGGCACTTTGCTCCTTGACCAATTGTTAAACAGTCAGCGCCTGTTTAACAATATGGAAGAGCGGATTCCAATTCGGCAAGGCGAGTCAGTTGAACTGGCGTTGCAATGGGACACAGCCGGGTCAGCCACAGCATTGAAACCCATTATTGACGGACTTGCGCCTGGTTGGCACATGATTCCCACTGATCCACCCAGTTACTTTGATTCCAATTTGAACACAATTGGTCATATCAACACCTCTATTAATGGAGCGACGCTCGAAAAACTGATCAACATGCCCCCTATACCGGAAGACGCACTGGCCAAGGCATTTCCTTATCTGCAGAATCTGGCCGGAGTCAATACCCTACCCATACCAAAATCACTGCCTCTTACTGTCATTGATGAAGCGGTAAGGCCGACGCTAGCGCTTAAGTCTGTTCAACTCCCACACAGTACCGAGCGCATCCATATCGCGGATTTTCGCCTGTTCTATGGCCCTATTCCGCTGTCGGGGGATGAAATTTTCTCCAAACAGCCCGCCACTGCAGAGCTGCAAGAATACCAGGGGCAGTTGTACCGCCTAAACCGGGATTTTATGCGGGAGGAAGAGGCCATCCAGACACTGTTCAAGTGGCCTTGGCATTTTAACTCCGACCAGTCGGCTCAACCGTTTCTGACATTTTTGAACCGCGGGTCCACCATCGAAACCATAGAGCAATGGCACCAATTTATTCAGGAAGGCATTCCAGAGCTGAAAGCCTCGGGCTGGTTGGTTGAGGTAGAAGAGAGCTTTTCTCTCAAAATCCACACTGTTGAGGAATGGGGATGGGAGGCCGAACAGGAGTCCAATGACTGGTTCTCCCTGGGAGTTACAATTGATATTGAAGGACAATCACTTCCCCTGATCCCTCTGCTGATAGGTTATCTGGAACTGGGTGCAGAAACCCACGCCAAAAAAGAAACCCTGATCCCGTTTGGTTCCGGTGAATATATCCGGCTCCCCAATACGCTGTTTAAGGATCTCAGCGCCCTACTGGAGGAGTGGTATAACAGTGAATCCAATGGACTCAGAATTCCCAGGTATGCAGTGGGAGACCTGCCGGAACAAGAGGTTATCTGGAGTGGCAACAATAATCTCAAGACTCTGGCCCGGCATCTGCATAAAGGGCCCAAGCCGATCAAACCACCACGCACCTTGCGCGCACAATTACGTCCCTACCAACAAGCGGGTTTAAACTGGCTGCAGCACCTGCGCAGGTTAAACATGAACGGTATTCTGGCCGATGATATGGGCCTGGGCAAAACCCTGCAGACACTTGGCCACCTACTGAAAGAAAAGGAGGGCGGGCGCTTGAAAAGCCCCGCCTTGGTGATTGTACCAACCAGCCTGCTCGGAAACTGGCATCAAGAAGCTGAACGCTTTGCCCCCAATTTGTCTGTCCTTGTATTGCATGGCAACCAACGTCACGAAAACTACACCCTTATTCCGCAATCGGATCTGGTTATTACCACTTACCCGCTCATTGTTCGCGATGAAGAAATTTTCCAAAATCAAGAATTCCATATTCTTATTTTGGATGAAGCTCAGGTAATCAAGAATTATAAATCCAAGGCTTCACAGGTTGTTCGCACCCTGAATGCACAACATCGGATTTGCCTGACAGGAACACCTTTGGAAAATCATCTGGGTGAGCTTTGGTCTCTCTTCGACTTTCTGATGCCAGGGTTTCTACAAAACCGGAAAAAATTTAACACCCTCTACAGAACCCCGATTGAAAAGCAAAGCAGTGAGGAAAAACAGGGGCAACTCTGTCACAGGATTTCTCCATTTTTGCTACGCCGAACAAAGCAGGAAGTTGCAAAAGAACTGCCGGCAAAGACAGAGATTATATATCGGGTAAATTTTGGCAAAAACCAGGCTGCTCTCTACGAAACAGTACGCGCAGCAATGGAGAAGCGGGTGAGGGATTTGATGAAACAAAAAGGTCTAAATCGATCCCAGATAGAAATACTGGATGCGCTATTGAAGTTGAGACAAACATGCTGTGACCCACAGCTTGTCAAACTCGAAAAAGCCAAAAAAGTGAAACAATCTGCAAAACTTGAAGCCCTCATGGAACTACTTCCGGAGATGGTGGAGGAGGGGCGTAAAATTCTATTATTCTCCCAATTCACGGAAATGCTAGGAAAAATAGCATCAAAACTCGACCAGGCTAATATTCCATACGCAAAACTAACCGGCCAGACTCGCAGGCGCCAGGAAGCGATCGATACCTTCCAAAATGGCGATATCCCCGTATTCTTGATTAGTCTTAAGGCCGGAGGCGTAGGCCTGAATTTAACCGCGGCAGATACTGTCATCCACTATGATCCCTGGTGGAATCCAGCCGTGGAAAATCAAGCCACAGACAGGGCCCATCGCATCGGGCAGGACAAGCCAATTTTTGTCTATAAACTCATTTGCGAAAATACAGTTGAGGAAAAAATTCTTGAATTACAGGCACAAAAACAAGCCCTGGCCGATGCTGTATATAGCAAAAATCATGGAACTGTAAAAATGGATAGTGAACAGTGGTTGGCCCTTTTTCGTTAGTATGCTAGAAGAACCCATGCACTTCGAGGGTTAATATTACAACACCGGTGAAAGGTGGCATGAAATGAGGGATAGTAATTTAGCAGGCTGCTAAAGGAAATTTGGCAAAAGACCACTTTGGGGAACAAGAACATACCGAAGAAGATTAATGGGGCGACAAAGCTTTGGCCACGCGTGAGTTGGTTTCACGCCCCAACTGCTCAGAAATAAAGTTGCCAGCCTCTGCCAGTAGCTGTAAATCCACGCCGGTTTCGATATCCAGGCCGTTGAGCATATAGAGCACATCCTCACTGGCGACATTGCCAGAGGCGCCGCGGGCATAGGGGCAGCCCCCCAGGCCGGCTACGGCAGAGTCCACTACCGCGACACCCATTTGCAGGGCGGCGTAGATATTGGCCAGGGCCTGGCCGTAGGTATCGTGGAAGTGCACCGCGAGTTTTCCCACAGGTACACGGGCCATCACCTGCTCCAGCATACGCTTGGCCGCTTCCGGGGTGCCAACACCGATGGTATCGCCGAGGGAAATCTCGTAGCAGCCCATCTCCAACAGAGCGGCACTAACTTCTGCCACTTTGGCCGGATCAATATCGCCTTCATAGGGGCAACCAAGTACGCAGGATACGTATCCGCGCACGGGTATGCCGTCTTGCTTCGCTTTTTCCACCAGTGGGCGGAAGCGCTCCAGACTCTCAGCGATACTGCAATTAATATTTTTCTGGGTGAAGGCTTCCGAGGCCGCACCAAATACGGCGACCTCATCTGCTTTGGCTTCCACTGCGCGCTCATAGCCTTTTAAGTTTGGCGTGAGCGCGCTGTAGATAACACCGTCTTTGCGCTGGATACCCGCCAGTACTGCTTCACTGGCGGCCATTTGCGGTACCCACTTGGGGCTGACAAAACTGCCGGCTTCAATAACCGACAGACCGCTGACACTGAGCTTGTCCACCAGGGCGATACGGGTTTCCACGGAGATGGGCTGCTTTTCATTTTGCAGGCCATCTCGGGGCCCGACTTCCACGATTTTGACGTGCTTGGGCAGGTTCATGATTGCGCCCCCTCTGCAAAATCTACCAGCAGGCTGCCGCCATCCACCAGCTCACCTTCGGCACAGAAAAATTGATGTACGGTGCCGGCAGCGGGAGCGCGCAGGGTGTGCTCCATTTTCATCGCTTCCATCACCAGCAGCGGCTGGTCTTTTTCCACAACCGAGCCGGGCTCTACCAGCAGGGAAATAATAGTGCCGTTCATGGGGGCGTCGAGGCCGTGGGCCTGGTCGTTGCTCTCGCCGATATCCGGCGGCAGCAACTTAAATTCCACTTGAGTGCCATCGATAAATACAGCACCGCCATCGCGGGTATTCACAGCGGAGAAACTCATGCGGCAGCCATCCACCAGCATCAGGTCACGGCCCGGCAGCAGGCGAATCTCGCCGCTGTTTTTCTCCCCGCACAAGGCATCGCAGGTCCAACGCAGGCTGTCGCCTTCGGCAACAAAGCGGATCTGTGCGTGGTGGCCACGGTAATCCACGGTCTGGGTACGGCTGCCGGCGAGGGCATTGCGCCAGTTATCACCCTTGTGCCAGGGGGAGTAGCGGTCCCGTTGTGGGGCGCTGTTGCGCAGATCTCGCTCTTCGCGCTGCTGCAGGTATCCGGCAATAGCGGCGCACTTTAGCGGAGTCAACGTCTGCTCCCGATGCAGTACTTCCGCCTCAAAGTCCTCAATAAAATGGGTGGAAACACGACCACAGGCGAAAGCCTCGTGATTGATCACCCGGCGCAGGAATTCGATATTGTGACGCACACCGGCGATCTGGTAATCGCGTAGGGCGCGGTCCAGCTTGGCCAGGGCCTGTTTGCGGGTGCGGCCGTGGCAGATCAACTTGGCGATCATGGGATCGTAATGCACGCTGATTTCATCGCCAGTCTGCACACCGGTATCCACACGCACGCCCTCGCCTTCCGCCGGCGGTTGGTGACGCACCAACACGCCGGTAGCGGGCAGGAAATCGTTATCCGGGTCTTCGGCGTAGATGCGCACTTCCATGGCATGGCCGTTGATCTGCAGCTCATCCTGGCTCAAAGGCAGAGACTCGCCGGCAGCGACTGCCAGCTGCCAGGCCACCAGGTCCTGGCCTGTGATCATTTCTGTGACCGGGTGCTCCACCTGCAGGCGGGTGTTCATTTCCATAAAGTAGAAAGCACCGCTGGCATCCAGCAGGAATTCCACTGTGCCAGCCCCCACATAACCGATGGCGTAGGCGGCGCGCAGTGCCGCTTCCCCCATACGGGCGCGCAGCTCCGGGGTCATCCCCGGTGCCGGGGCCTCTTCCACCACTTTCTGGTGGCGGCGCTGTACAGAGCAATCCCGTTCGAACAGGTAGACGCCATTGCCCTGCTGATCGCAGAACACCTGGATTTCCACATGGCGAGGGCTCACCACGTAGCGCTCTAGCAGCATAATGTCGTCGCCAAAGGCATTCATGGCCTCACGCTTGGCAGCGGCCAGCGCTTGGTGGAATGCATCGGCACTGTCGACACGGCGCATCCCCTTACCACCGCCGCCGGCAGCAGCTTTCAGCAATACCGGGTAACCGATGCGATTGGCATGGCCTTCTAGCAGTTCTGTATTTTGGTTGGTGCCGTGGTAACCGGGCACCAGGGGTACATTGGCCTCTTCCATAATGCGCTTGGCGGCGGACTTGGAGCCCATAGCCTCAATCGCGCCGGTGGGCGGGCCGACAAAAATAATGCCGGCACTATCGCAGGCGCGGCAGAACCCGGCATTTTCCGACAGGAAACCATAACCCGGATGGATGGCATCGACGCCGGTCTGCTTGGCCGCACCCAGCACCTTGTCGATATCCAAGTAGGAATCCCTGGCCGGGGCCGGGCCCAGGCGCACCGCTTCATCCGCCATCTGCACGTGTAAGGCGTCGGCATCCGCATCGGAATACACCGCGACAGTGGCCACCCCCAGGCGGCGGGCGGTCTTGATAATACGGCAGGCAATTTCGCCGCGATTAGCTATTAACAGTTTGCGAATCATAAAAATTACCCTTCGCTACCATGCATCCAACTGGGTGCACGCTTTTCCAAAAACGCACTCAACCCTTCCTGCCCTTCCGGCGATACGCGCACCGCGGCGATGAGTGCACTGGTCTGCCCCTGCAGCTCATTGTTTATTACCCGGTTGGACATAGACATGGCCAGTTGCTTGGCCATGGCGACCGCCTTGGGGCCGTTATCGGCAATGGCGTTCACCAGTTGCTGCACATGCAGATCCAGCTCGCCCTCGGCGCAGACTTCAGACACCAATCCGATCTGCTCGGCGCGCACAGCGGAGAAACGCTCCGCTGTGACAAAGTAACGGCGCGCATGGCGGGTGCCGATAGCATTGATGACATAGGGGCTGATAGTGGCGGGCAGCAGTCCAATTTTGACTTCAGAAAGGCAGAAGCTGGCGCGCTCAGTGGCCACGGCCATATCGCAGCAACTCACCAGGCCCACGGCACCGCCGAAAGCGGCGCCCTGTACCCGCGCGATGGTGGGCGCGGGGAAGGTGTCGAGCTTGTACAGCATGGCGGCGAGCGCAGCGGCGTCGCGGCGGTTTTCCTCTTCCGAATAAGTCGCCATGCGCTTCATCCAGTTGAGGTCGGCGCCGGCGGAAAAGCTCTTGCCATTGGAGGCCAGTACCAGCACGCGCACTGCGGGGTTTTGCGCCAGTGTGTCAAAAGTGTGAGCCAAGGCATGGATCAGTGCATCGTCAAAAGCGTTGTGGATTTCCGGGCGGTTCAGGGTGACCGTGGCCACACCCTCGCTATCCACTTCGCACAGCAATTTATCGCTCATTGTCATTCCTCGAATGGGGCGTCTCTTTTGCGCCGTGGCGTTCTATCACCCCCGCCGCAAACCACGGTTTGGTTACATGCGGAACACGCCGAATCGGGTCTCTTGCGGCGCCTTATGGGTGGCCGCCGCCAGGCACAGGCCGAGCACGCGGCGGGTATCCGCCGGGTCGATAACGCCGTCATCCCACAGGCGCGCGGAGGCGTAGTAGGGGTGCCCCTGGTGCTCGTAGTTATCCACAATCGGCTGTTTAAACTGGCGCTCTTCCTCTTCACTCCAGGATTCACCCCGCGCTGCCATCTGGTCGCGCTTCACCTGTGCCAGCACGCCGGCCGCCTGCTCACCGCCCATCACGGAGATACGCGCGTTGGGCCACATAAACAAAAAGTTGGGGTCATAGGCGCGGCCACACATGCCGTAGTTACCGGCACCGAAAGAGCCGCCGATCAGGAGGGTGATTTTCGGCACCTTGGCGGTGGCCACGGCTGTCACCATCTTGGCGCCGTGCTTGGCAATGCCGCCCGCCTCGTACTGTTTGCCCACCATAAAACCGGTGATATTTTGCAGGAACACCAGCGGAATCTTGCGCTGCGCGCACAACTCAATAAAGTGCGCGCCCTTCTGCGCACTCTCCGCAAACAGGATGCCGTTGTTGGCGACGATGCCCGCCGGGTAACCATTGATACGGGCAAACCCCGTGACCAGGGTGGTGCCGTACAACGCTTTAAATTCATCGAATTCAGAACCGTCCACCACCCGCGCGATAATCTCACGCACATCAAATGGCTGACGCGAATCTTTCGGCACCACACCGTAAATATCTTCCGGCGGATAAATCGGCTCCACCGGCATTTGGATATCCAGATCCGGGTTCTTGATACGATTCAGACGCGCCACTGAGCGACGCGCCAACTGCAGAGCATGCACATCGTTATTGGCGTAGTGATCGGACACCCCGGAGGTGCGGCAATGCACTTCGGCACCGCCGAGTTCCTCGGCAGAAACTTCTTCACCAGTGGCCGCTTTTACCAGGGGCGGGCCCGCCAGGAAGATGGTGGCCTGCTCTTTCACCATAATGGATTCGTCTGCCATGGCCGGTACATAGGCACCGCCGGCAGTACAGCTACCCATGACCACCGCGATCTGCGGAATATTCTGTGCAGACAAATTGGCCTGGTTGAAAAAGATCCGGCCGAAATGTTCACGATCCGGGAAAACGTCATCCTGGCGCGGCAGGTTGGCACCGCCGGAGTCCACCAGGTAAATACACGGCAGGTTGTTCTGCTCGGCAATCGTCTGTGCGCGCAGATGTTTTTTTACCGTGAGCGGATAGTAGGTGCCGCCTTTTACCGTGGCATCGTTGGCGACGATCACACAGGGTTGGCCGGATACGGTGCCAATGCCGGTAATAATGCCCGCCGCGGGAACCTCCTCACCGTACACATCGTGCGCGGCCAGTTGGGAGAACTCCAGAAATGGGCTGCCCGGATCGAGCAGCGCATCGATGCGGTCCCGCGGTAATAATTTGCCCCGCGCCAGGTGTTTTTCCCGCGCGCGCTCACCACCGCCCTGGGCGACAGCTTCCACTTTGTCACGCAGGTCCGCCACCAGCGCCTGCATCTGCTCGCGGTTGTCACTAAAGGCGGCATCGCGCGTGTTTATTTTACTCTGCAACTGATTCATAAAATCTGATTCACTTTCCCGGAGAAAAGACCTCCACAGGGCGCGGCCTATGCCGCGGTGCCCGACTGGAGACAGCTGCCACCGGCAGGCACCGGCGGCGAGAAGAGACGCCCAACCTTAACGGGTCTCTTTAAACAGCTCGCGACCGATCAGCATTCGGCGCACTTCCGAAGTGCCCGCACCGATTTCGTAGAGTTTGGCATCGCGCAACAGGCGACCGGTGGCGTACTCGTTGATGTAACCATTGCCACCCAGGGTCTGGATAGCCTGCAGGGCCATCTGTGTTGCGCGCTCTGCAGTAAACAGGATTACCGCAGCGGCGTCCTTGCGCGAATCCTCACCGCGATCACATGCGCGGGCCACGGTGTAAAGATAAGAGCGGCTGGCATTCAGGTCGGCGTACATATCCGCAATCTTGCCCTGCATCAGCTGGAACTCACCGATGGCCTTGCCGAACTGCTTGCGCTCGTGGATATAAGGCACAACTACATCCAGGCACGCCTGCATAATACCTACCGGACCGCCGGAAAGAATGGTGCGCTCGTAGTCGAGGCCACTCATCAATACGCGCACGCCACCGTTCAGTTCGCCGAGGATATTGTCTTCCGGCACTTCGCAGTCTTCGAATACCAGTTCACAGGTGTTGGAGCCGCGCATACCCAGCTTGTCGAGTTTCTGCGCCTGGGAGAAACCGGCAACACCGCGCTCGACGATAAACGCGGTAATACCACCGGAACTGATGCCCGGCTCGGTGCGCGCATAGATCACATAGGTATCGGCATCGGGACCGTTGGTGATCCACATTTTATTGCCGTTCAAGATAAAGCGGTCACCGCGCTGCTCAGCGCGCAACTGCAGGCTCACCACGTCGGAGCCGGAATTGGGCTCACTCATGGCCAGCGCACCCACATGTTCACCGGAACACAGCTTGGGCAGGTACTTGAGTTTCTGCGCGCGGGTGCCGTTCTTGCGAATCTGGTTGACACACAGGTTGGAGTGGGCACCGTAAGACAAACCCACAGAGGCGGACGCGCGGGAGATTTCCTCCATGGCCACAGCGTGGGCCAGGTAACCCATATTGGAGCCACCGAACTCCTCTTCCACGGTCATGCCCAGCAGGCCCAGCTCGCCGAACTTCTTCCACATGTCCACCGGGAACAGGTTGTCTTCATCGATCTGCGCCGCGCGCGGGGCCAGCTCCGCCTGGCAGAACTTGTAGACCATGTCACGGAGCATGTCGATGTCTTCACCGAGGCCGAAGTTCAGGGTTGGGTAGGAGGTATTCATAGTGGCTCCACTAAAATTTTAAATTGCTCTACTTCTTCAAATGGCCGCTAGCAGCTTTTGTGCGCAACGGCCACCCAGCCCCGGGTGAATACCGGGCAGTTCAGGGGGACCCCTTTACACGGCTCTGCACCAGTGCCGCTTTTGCACGGGCTTCTGCCTCGTCCAGTTCACCCATCAGGCTCTCAATATCCCGCAACTGTTGGTGCAGATGCGTGCGTTTTTGGGCAATGTGTTTCAACAGGCGCTGCAATTGCTCCAGATTGCCGTGGGCGGGGTCGTACATATCGATAATCTCGCGACTCTCATCCAGGGAGAAACCCAGCCGCTTGCCGCGCAGAATCAGCTTCAGACGCACCCGTTCTTCAGGACTGTAAACACGGGTCTGACCACGGCGCTTCGGCTTGAGCAGACCCTTGTCCTCATAAAAACGAATGGTGCGGGTGGTGATATCGAATTCCCGCGCCAGCTCCGAGATGCTGTAGTTGAGGGGTTCCGGGGTGCTGGCGTCGGTTTTCATAAGTACTTCCTCTCGGTACGGCAAAGCCTAGCAAGAGTTTACGTTAACGTAAACGTAAAGCAGACACCAAAACATGTCTGCAAAAGGGCAATGAGTCACTAACCCACAGCTGTGAGGAAGTGGATTGATCAGGCGCTCAGCAGCTGCTGCAGCTGGTTGTCGAGCAGCTTTTGGTAGGTGGGCGTCAGGCCGGTCACTTCCAGAGTCCAGCCAGCACCGTGATGCTCGATCCGCCCCGCCAGGGCGTTGTCCTCCAGCAGCTCCGGATGCAGGAACAGCCCACGCGACTGGTTTAGCAACTGTTCGGCGGAGAAGTCTGGTGAATCGGGCGCACAGGGCGCCACTGCCAGCGCCAGTTTCAGGCCGGTGGTGCGGCTGATACTTTGCATCTCCCGCAATAGCAGGCCACAACAGACTGCGCGAAACGCCGCATCGGTACCGGAAAAGCCCAGGCCAACTTGTGGCCCGGCGCAACTCAATGGATGGGCATCATAGATACGCCGCAGCAACGCCATGCGACCATCCAACGCCCGCTGTATTCCCTCCAGGGCGCTTCGGCTGAGTTGGTTGGTCAATTGCGCCCAGTTCAGTGGGCGGAGGTACAGACCCACACTGTCTCCATTTTCTATAGGGGCATCCGGCGATGGCTGCGCCCTCTCCGCCGGCAGGCTGTACGGGGCGGAAAAGCCGTCGATCAACAGTGCTGCCACTGCACTAAACGGCAGGGCAAATACCAGGATCAACAGCAGGGTGGCCCAGGGGAAAGCCAGGTTGCCTCCCGGCACCAGAGTCACAGTGACATTGCCAGCAATACTGTCGTGCAGCACCACAGGCACATGGATGGCCTCTCCGCGTTTCAGGTCACCCACTTCCGCCAGGGTATTGGATTCCACATCCTCAATAGCGATACCACTGATGGCGGGTAACGCCAACAGTTGTCTCGCCAATAACTGCATACGGATACGATCACCGGCCACAATCAGCTCGAGACTCTGCCCGGCGAGAAAACCAGCCGCGGCGCGCGCCGAATCTTCGTCCCTTTCCACAGCGGCGGAGTAACGCTGGCTATAGTAGTGCCCAAGGGCCGCGCTGCAAAAAATGGCCAGCGTTAGCCATACAGCCACCGCCAGCAGGCGGTGGCGGGCCTGCTGGGATAATTGAGTAACCCGGGCGGACGCTTTTCGCAATAAAAAAATCATCGATACCGACATAAAGTGCAGCAAGTATTGCTTGCCTATTTTCGTTTACCCTGCCCGTCAGCCGTGTGCTCCAGCCTGATCATTGATTACCTGCAAAATGTTGCTACAGGTACGCGGACAGGCTGGAACGGGCCTGTGACGAGACACTGAAAATGCCTTCAACGGCCGTGATAGGCCCGGCAAACAGGCCCCTCCCCAGGGGCCTATGGATAACATCTGTACCTGAGGCGGGGCGCGTTGTCATGGGCGTATTCTCCCCGATTGGCCCCATCTCGGATTACCTGGCGGCGATTTTAGCGAAGATCGTGTCAAAAGCTATAATGCGCCGATACCCAATTCTTTTATCCCGGGGCGCCCTGTCATGAATAATTCCACCAACTCTCAAGAATTCCACCTGCCATTGGCACAAATTACCCAGCCTCCCCTGGATTGCACCCTGCGCTACTTAACTTTCGAGGGCCACTATGCACGCCTGGGTCTTGAGTATTCACACAGCGAACCCTTCGCGGGTATGGCCAGATGTGCATTTTCCCCAATGGCCGAAGTGCCCGCAGCGGTTCGGACTCCCTGGTGTATCACGCTGTTGTCCGCCTCGCCCAGGCTCTCGCAATTACAGCGATTGCTACAGTTCTTTGCTGAACAGCAGTGGACCGTTACCGCGGTAGACACCCTTTCGCAGAGTTTGGCGCGCACCGTAATCCGCTTCCAGATTGAGGGCAAAATTGAGTTATCCACAGCCCGCAATGCCTGCATGCATATGGCCGACACCCTGGGCGCCGACCTGGTTTTGCAGTCCGGTGCCAGCCAAAAAGTCCCGGCACTCGCCGGCTTCGATATGGACTCCACCCTGATCGACGCCGAAGTGGTCGACGAACTGGCCAAAATTGCCGGGGTTGGCGATCAGGTTGCCGCCATCACCCAGGCCGCGATGAGTGGAGACCTGGATTTCTGCGAAAGCTTCAAAAGACGCATGGCTTTGCTCAAGGGGTTTTCCGAGCAGCGCCTGGCGGAAATTGCCCGGCAACTACCGCTGAAAAAAGGCGCCCATAAACTGCTCAGCAGCCTGCGGGCACTGGGTTGCAAGACGGCAATCCTCACCGGGGGCTTTTCCTACTTCGCCAACTATCTGCAGAGAGAACGCTTGCCGGTGGATTTTGTGCACGCCAATGAAATGGTATTTTCCGGCGGTGTACTCACCGGTGAAGTGGTGGAGCCGATTGTCGATGGCCTGCGCAAGCGGACGCTGCTGCAGGCCAGGGCGCAAGAACTGGAACTGGGCCCTGAAAGCGTGGTTGCCATGGGCGATGGCGCCAACGATATTCCGATGCTGCACCTGGGCGCGCTGGGCATCGCCATTCATCCAAAGCCCAAAGTGCGCCTGGAAGCACCGCAAGTCATTAACCTGTTTGGACTGGATGCGGCGCTGTACTTGTTCGGCCTGAATGACCGGCAGATAGAAAAGCTCGCCAGTTAATCCGGCAACCCAATAGATTGCCGGTTTGAACGCGGTTTCAACCACCCAAAGGAGAATCAGAGCATGGCGTGGGGAAACGGAAGCGAGCGTTGTTCGCTGTTGTCGGAACAGGCATTCGGCGCATCCTGGTTACAGCCAACTAAAAACAGCCCGAGAAAAGCCACCAACAAAAGCCGCCTGTACATGCGTACCTCCTTGCCTGAATGGATATTTATCGAGCGGCAGATTACGCAAAGCGCGTCACTTTTGATAGCAGATTAATGGTTTTCGCGCCAGAAAATTGGCGTGTAAATTATTATTTTGCACCAATTTGCTATACACGCGATTACAGCTGTTTATCACCATTGGAAAAAGACCCAATCGTGGGTATCTTGAACCTCACTCACTGCCCTTACACCGATCCGCTAGCGGCTCTCTAAGGACCAGGCAGTGAAGAAAGAAAAGGGCGAACCGCTCGGGTCAGGCCGGCATCGCGCGTGCCCGGTGGCCGGGCAAAAGGCCGCGGCGGGGGCACCGCCAGGGCCGCGGGCATTGGCACAGAGCGTAATCAATCCGCTTTTTTGCCGTAAATTACCTGGCTGTTCACTTTTACCGACAGCGGATGGTAGCCTGCCTTGGCCTGTTCAAAAATGCGCTCCGCCATATCCTGTTTGCCCGTTTCCACCATTGTGCGGTACAGCGGACGCAGGAACTTGTTGCGCCCGATACTGGTGAGGAAGTGCTCCAGGCGTTCGAACGCCGGTTCGTAGTCATTGCGCACGGCAATCATCAACCAGCTGAAGGCCACTTCGTTGTTGCGGGATTCCGTCAGGTCAAAGACGCCGTCCAGCGCCTTCAACTGCGCATCGGTCAGTTTCTCCGGTATACCGTCGAGAAAGTACTTCCACTGGTGGAAAGTCCAGCCCCTGGTGTCGATATCCTTCGCCGCCAGCTTGCCCTCCAGCCACTGCTGGCGTACCGGGTCCAGTTTGGTGAAGGCATCGGACTGCGGGTGCGGCGCACCTTCGGGAATACCCGGTTCGAAGATCCATTCATGAATACGCGCGCGATCCAGCTTGTCCCCATGCTCTTTGAGCAGGGTCTCGTCGAGGTACTGCACAAAGTCCTCGGTGGTGATGCTTTGGAAGGAGAAGTGGTTGAAGTATTCCATCAGGAAGCGGTCAAACGCCTCGCGGCCCACTTTCTGTTCCAATTCGTACAGAAACAGGGAGCCTTTCTCGTAGGGGATGTTAGAGAAGACCTCATCGGGATCGCGGCCGCGCAGGTCGATGGCCATAATCTCATCGCGGGGCTCTTTATCGGCCAGATCCGCCTGCAGGTCGTCGTAACCCAGGGCCATTTCCATCTGGTAGCGCTCATCACCGTACACAAACTGCATGATGCGGTTGGTGAGATAGGTGGTGAAACCTTCATTCAACCACAGGTCGCGCCAGCTGGCGTTGGTGACCAGGTTGCCAGACCAGGAGTGGGCCAGTTCGTGGGCAATCAGGGCCACCAGGCTCTTGTCGCCGGCGATCACCGTCGGGGTGATAAAGCTCAGGCGCGGGTTTTCCATGCCGCCGAAGGGGAAACTGGGCGGCAGGATCAGCAGGTCGTAGCGATCCCAGTGGTAGGGACCGTAGGCCTTCTCGGTCACTTCCAGCATGGATTCGGTATCGGCAAACTCCGCCGCCGCAGATTCCAGCAGGGCGGGCTCGGCGTAGACACCGGTGCGCGCACCCATGGGCTTGAACTGCAGGTCGCCCACAGCCAGGGCGATCAGGTAGGAGGGTATGCGCTGGGGCATCTCAAACTCGTAGACGCCGTCTTTGGCTGCCTGCGGGTCGTTGTTAGCGCTCATGACCGCACGCAGTGCTTTCGGCGTACGCACTGTGGCGTTGTAGGTGATGCGTACTTTGGGGGAGTCCTGCAGCGGGATAAAGCTGCGCGCGTGGATGGCCTGGGCCTGGGTGAACAGGAACGGATGCTGCTTGCCGGCGGTCTGCTGCGGTTCCAGCCACTGCACCCCGGAAGCGCCCGGCGCTGTGCGGTAGCGGATCGTCACGCTGGTGGCATCTTTGGGCAATTCAATATTCAGCGGGGTGCCCAGGTTGCTGTCCTTCTCGCCCATGGAGAAGGGCACCGGCGCGCCGTTGGCAGTGACGGAAAGCACTTCCAGCTCGCGGGTATCGAGCACCATCGGCGGCTTTTTGCCGTTGAGGCGCTTGAAGTCCAGCCTGGCTTCACCTTCGAGGACCTTGCGGGAAAAATCCACGGTCAAATCCAGATCCAGGTGCTGCACCTGGTAGTCGTTGCTGTTGGCGAAGGAGTGGTAATCCACACCGGATTCCGGCGCCTTGTCAGCAACCCTTTTCTTCTCTATCACAGCGGCCGCTTTTACCGGCGCGCTTGCGCTCTCGGCTTCAGCTTTGGACGGTTCTGTCTTGGAGCACCCAGCAGCTACGGCGAGGCCGCCGACAATCAGGCTGGTGCAAAGTAAGCGGGGCAACATGGATCTACTCCCAGAGGTTCTGTTTTCATTGGGGCACAGGATACCCGAGAGCGCACTCGTGCGATACATTCAGGCCTCTGCAGGGTGTATCTCAAGATTTCCCCCCCGATGGCAACCGCACCCCCCCCTCATCTCCTTACAAAGGCCATCAAATTAGACGAAAGTCTCATTTCCGCTAGTTCTCGACGAAATTTCCGACTAAACACGCTCCTGCGGGACAAGGCTGACCCGCTGTTAACACAGCCTTCACTTTCCCGGCACAGACTGTAGGCCCTTTCATAACAAGCCTATAAAGGAGAACCCCATGTCCCTGTCCCGGAGGCGGTTTCTACAATTTTCCGGCGCCGGCCTCGCAGTACTGCCCCTCTTGAAAGCGTACGGATCCGGTCACCAGCCTTTTCAACACGGCGTTGCCAGTGGCGACCCACTGACGGACCGCGTGATCCTGTGGACCAGAATCAGTCCGTCCAGTGATCCGTTCTTTCAATCCACGGTGCCCTACAGTTGGCAGGTCGCCCTGGACCCGGAGATGCGCCTGCTCGTCAACAGTGGCGGCGGCGTCACCGGCCCGGAAGCGGACTACACCATCAAGGTGGACGCCAGCGGGCTGCAGCCGGGCACCACCTACTACTACCGTTTTTACTCCAACAGCATGGATTCGCCCATTGGCCGCACCCGCACCCTGCCCATTGGCCATCTGGATCGCCTGCGCTTCGCGGTGACCAGTTGCTCCAACTACCCCATGGGCTACTTCAACGTCTATCGGGAAATCGCTCTGCGACCGGATCTGGATGTGGTCCTACACCTGGGTGACTACCTCTACGAGTACGGCCCCGGCGGCTTCGGTACCAATGCCGGGCTGGAGCGCGAGCCGATTCCAGCCAAAGAAATTGTCACTGTACAGGACTACCGCCAGCGCTATGCCCAGTACCGTTCCGACCCCGACCTGCAGGAAGTGCACCGCCAGCATCCGTTTATCTGTGTGTGGGATGACCACGAGACCACCAATAACGCCTGGGCCGGCGGCGCCGAAAATCATAATCCCGAGCGCGGCGAAGGCGACTGGTTTGATCGTCGCTCTGTGGCAAATCGTGTCTATTTTGAGTGGATGCCCATCCGCGACAATGGCATTCTGGATCGCTTTGGTGACAGGGCCATTTACCGCGGATTTCGTTTCGGCAATCTGGTCGACCTGATGATGCTGGATACCCGCATCGCTGCGCGAGACAAACAGGCCAACTGGTTTGACCAGAGCAGTGCCAACGACCCGGCGCGCAGTCTCCTCGGCCAGCGGCAGGAAGAGTGGTTGTACCGCGGCCTGACCCGGTCCCAGTCCGACGGCGTGCGCTGGCGGGTGCTGGGACAGCAAGTGATGATGGCGCAGCTCACCCTGGTCAGGGATTTCTCCATCAATATGGATCAGTGGGACGGCTATACCGCCGCGCGCAGTCGCCTGTTTGACCATATCAGCCAAAACAATATCGAGAACTTTGTCGTACTTACCGGGGATATCCACAGCTCCTGGGCCTGGGATCTGGCCAGCAACCCCTTCAGTATTCTCGAGTACGGCCCCCTCACCGGGCGCGGCGCACTGGGCGGCGAGTTTGTGACCCCCGGAGTGTCCTCCAGCTTCCTCGACAAGTCCCACTTAACGGATGTGGCCGCAATTGCCCTGGACGGACTGATCCCGCACCTGAAGTGGGTGGACGTTACCCAGCGCGGTTACCTATTAATGGATATTTCCCATTCCCGCGCCAAGGCCCACTGGTATCACGTGAACACGGTCAGGAGTAAAAACTACAGCACCACCCTGGCCAGAATGTACAAGCAGAAAGCCGGTTACAACCATATCCAGCGTGCCTGGAGCGAGAGTACAGGTCCCGGCGACGCACCACCTCCAGCACCGGGCTACGGTGCCCTGGCGCAGAACGCCATCGCCGCCCTGCGCACACGCTACAAGGGTTAGGGGAAAACCGCGCAGCCTTGCGGTGAGGCTGCGCGGTTGTCTGCATGGGTGCAGATGCGCTGGCGTCAGTCGAGGTTGAAGTCGAAACGCATCTCCTCCGCCGGGGCCTGTACATAGTAGCCCTGGATATAGTCGGTACCTGTCTGCCACAGGGTGGGCAACATGCTGGCCTGTTCGATATGGGGCACTATTACCTTGGTATCCAGTTCGCCCAGGCGCTGTACCAGCCCGGCCAAGGACGCACTGCTCTCTCCTTCATCCTGTACTTCGCGCACAAACGAGGGATCTATCTTGGCGATATCCACCTTCACATGCTCCAGGGCCTTAAAGGGGTTCAGACCGGTACCAAAGTGACACACCGCCACCCGGCATCCAAGCTGCTGTACCCGGTTGGTAAACTCCCGTGCCGAATGCAGGTTGCTGGTAATGTCCTCCTGGCGCAATTGGAAGACCACCGAGCCCGGCGAAACCCTGGCCGCCTTAAAAGCCACCGCCAGCCACCCCGGCAGGCTGTTGTCCAGTAGAGAGGCCGTGGTGATATGCAGCATCAGCGATACATTTTTGCCCTCCACACGGAATGCAGCCGCCTTGATCGCGGTGAGAATTACCCAGCGGTCCATTTTTGCCGACAGACCCGCATCGCCCAATTCCTGCAGGAAAGCCAATGGCGCCAGCTCCACTTTGTTGTCGAGCATACGCACCAGCACTTCATACATCTGCTCTCCGGTGCCCTGCAGGCTCAGGATAGGCTGGTAAAGCAGCTTCAGGTTACCCACTTCAAGAGCCTGTACCACGCGCGCGCGGTGGTAGGTTTCCACATCGGCACCACTGTCTGTGTTGGGTTCATACAGGGCAAAGCTGCCCTCTCCGCTGTCTGCACCAAGCGCCTGCCGGTGCGCCACCAGTGCCTGTTCCAGTACCTGCTGGGCACCACTGGAAGCCTCGCTCAACAGGGAGATACCAATGGAAACGGTAATCTGCAGTGTTTTGCCCGCAGCATCGAAAATGGTATCTGAAATCTTTTTCAACATCTCCCGTGCACGCTGCTCGGCACTGTCCGGCGTGGTGTCTGGGGTGAGCAGACAGAAACTGTCATCACTATAGCGCGCCAGCGTGTCGCCACTGCGCTGGCAACTGCGCAACAGTTCCGCCATCGCCTTTTGCAAGGCATCGGCGCCGGCCACACCCACAACTTTCTGTACTTCCTCCTCAAAGCGGGTCACCTGGATAAACATCAGGCCACCGGTGCTGCGGGAGTCCGTAGCGGATTGGATAGTAGAATCCAGTAGATGCAGGAAGTGTTGGCGATTAAACAGCCCTGTGAGCGGGTCGCGGTTCTTGATATCGCTGAGTTGGGCCTCCAGGTGTTCGGTATCCGCCCTGCGCGCCGCAATACGCACCTGCAAACAGCGCTCTTCATCATAGGTTGTGCTGAGCACTTCGGCCCGAACCGGCAAGGGACCGCTGCCAGACGCGCTTCTCGCAGTAAATTGCCACTCCCGCGCTTCGACTTCGTTATTGTCAATGGCACAGCGTTTGAGAAATTGCCGCGCCTCTTCTCCTTCATTTTCCGCGAGCATATCGATGATGGGCTGGTACTCCGCATCACCTCCGCTTGCATAGCCAAAGTACTCGGCAAAGGAATCGTTGGCATAGACAATCAAACCATCGGATACATAGGCAAACGCATCCTTGGAACTGTCCAGCAATTCCCGGGTACGCCGCAAAGTGGCATGGTAGCGGCTGTCGTGCAGGCGTGCCCGCCGGCGGTTGTCCAGTGAAAGTAACTCGCGCTGGATAATCAGAAGCAGGTGCTGGTCTTCGTCCACAGTCACCACATCCCGCGCGCCCAGCCTCAACCCTTCCACCACCGGCAAAGAGCCACTGCGTTCGGTCAGGATAATCAGGGGCACATCCTTCTGCAGCTTGCTGATAGTGCGCAGAGCCAAGGCCGGAGGGACCTGGGTGCTGCCCTCCGCCGCAATGATCAGGTCCCAGGTTTTGTCCTGTAGCAACCGGGTAAATACCGCATCGCTGGTGACATGCTGGGCCCGGTTGGGGCGGCCCGCATTGTGCAGCATGCTCACCAGGCGCTGGGCCTCTGATGGGGTGTCGTGTATCAGGAGAAGTCGGATAGTGTCGTTGCTACTCATTATTTACTCTATTTGCCCAAAGCAGTGCACCGCTACTGCAAGCGGTAAGTTTAGGGGGCCACGGTGGTGGCATACAAGAACACATCTGAATGGCAGGCGTGACGCATGTCACACAAATCCCTCTATTGCCAAAAAACGGGCTCCTGCATTTTTAGCAGCCAGCAACACTACCGGCGAGTGGGTGCTATTGGAT
This sequence comes from uncultured Microbulbifer sp., assembly GCF_947489355.1. Taxonomy (GTDB): domain Bacteria; phylum Pseudomonadota; class Gammaproteobacteria; order Pseudomonadales; family Cellvibrionaceae; genus Microbulbifer. The sequence goes on from NZ_CANLDD010000051.1 coordinate 29,161, forward strand.
CAAAAGGGTGTTGCTGTGTCCGGGGCCGGCCGTTGCCCTTGTCGTGCGGATGGTATCAAGCAAGTGATACCAAGCATTCAAGGACAGGACCGCAATAGGCTGTGGCAGACAGACCGGGCCTTTGGGTGAATAATGATTCCGTAGAGACGATGGGCGCACAAAAGTAACTGGGTTGGGCGTGGTGGAAATACCGACAGCCCAAATCATACACCCGCAAATCGGCACTTTCCCTGGGTTCCCCTCCGCTCAGGCAGCGCGGTTTTCTGTTTATTCCCGTATCACTCACCCGCTCTGCCCTCCAGCGGTGATTTGGCGCGAACACCGGGTATTTCCCGTACCAGTTTCGGCATCAGATACCCCGGCAGGCGTTGACGCAGCTGCGCGATAATGGCCAGCGCTGCTTCATCGGAAACCTCAAAATGGGCGGCGCCACTGACTCTGTCCAGCTGGTGCAGGTAGTAGGGCAGTACATCCGCCGCAAACAGGGCTTCACAGAGCTGCTCCTGGGCCTCACAGCTGTCGTTCACACCCCTTAGCAGCACTGCCTGATTGAGCAGGACAACCCCGGCATCTCGCAGTCGCGCCAGTGCTGCACGCACTGCAGCGTCAATCTCATTGGCGTGATTGCAATGCAACACCAGCACCGGTTTCAGGCGCGAAACGGTGAACCAGGACAGCAGGGCATCGGTGATCCGGCTGGGTGTCACTATTGGCAGGCGGCTGTGCACCCGCAGCGTGTTCAGGTGGGGGGTTTGCGCCAGCTCACTGGACAACCAGGCCAGTTGGCGATCACTCAATACCAGAGGGTCGCCACCGCTCAGGATCACTTCGCGCAACTCAGTATGGGCATGGATATATTCCAGCGCCGCCGCCCATTGGTGCCGGCCCAGGTGGTTGTCCCCATAGGGAAAAGCCCGGCGAAAACAGTAGCGGCAATTCACCGCACACTGTCCGGCAGCAATCAGCAGCAGCCGCCCGTGATACTTGTGCACAATGCCCGGCTGGGGATTCACCTGTCCCTCCTGCAGAGGGTCGTCACTAAAACCGGGGGGCGACCGCAGCTCCGCCGCTGTGGGCAGCACCTGCAACAGCAGGGGGTCATGTGGGTCTCCGCGACGCATACGCTGGATAAAGCCACGCGGCACCCGCAGGGGGAATTTCCGGCCAGCACTTAGCGCCTGGGGTAATTGAGCCGGGTCCAGTTGTAAAAGCTGTATTAATTCAGCAGGGTCCGTAACCAGATCCGACAACTCGTCCTGCCAGCGGCGGGATTCACAGGCATCGATAAACCCATTGTCGACAACTGGGAGTTTCATCATAGGGACACACAGTAGAAAAGAGCATTGTAGCAGTTTCGCTGACGGGCTCAGGCGCCTTCAGTCAACCGCGACTTTATAATGCTCTTCACTGCCCCCGATCAGCAGCACTCCAAGACATCCAAAAAAATTCTTTAGCCAGAACTCTATGTCCTAGATCAACACATTTTCAACAAGTTGCAGCAAGGCTTGTTCAGCCATCACAATTTACAGTCAAAAAACCTGCCAATACTCAGGGAGCTTTCAAGGCATAAAAGCAGCTTGAAAACACAGCGAGTGCCGCAGCTCTGGCATTCCCGCACGGTTTAAAATAAATAAAAAAAGCCCTGACCGCGAAGGATCAGGGCTTTGTAATAGAAGCCTGACAATGACCTACTCTCACATGGGGAGACCCCACACTACCATCGGCGATGC
>NZ_CANLDD010000052.1 GCF_947489355.1 uncultured Microbulbifer sp.
CTGATAGCTGTTGCCCAAGGCGAACAGGGCGATGATCTTGCGCTCCAGCTCGTCGGTAAGCTGGGTTTGATGCTTCTCCGGCTTATGATGTTTGATTCCCATTTTGAGTCCTCCGCCTCCTAATTATACGGGTGGACCACTTCAAGGGGGTAGGATCACATGGGCTTCACGGTTCTGTTGAATTTAATTATGAAACAATAATTTCATAAAATTGATTATATTTTCGCATGTAAACTAGTTTAACTAAAGCATCATCATTGCCTGTCGAGTTGGCGTTTCTCATTTTTTGTATAAATAAAATCTCAAATATAAAAATTGATTTGATAAGGAGGCTGCTCCCCAAGAAACCGGTGTATCGTTGAGTTGATTGTGCAATAAACCTATTTGCTTTTGTGGAGTGTCTGTTGGTATATATCAATCTCTTGAAAATACGCAACAAAACTGAAATTTTATTTTTGCGTTTCTTCTAGGCGATTAAACTCGCTTAGAATAGGGTGAAAAATGATCGATGCGAGAGTGTTTTTTAAATGAGTATAATAGAATTACAGTCATACCGAAAACAGCAATGGGGAACTAAGTGCCGGTTCAAGCACAACCGGCAATTATTGCGCCTTTAAGTAGTCAGGGTGTTGAAATGTTCAGTGGAATTTAATAAGAATGCATTTTTGGGTTATCTAAAGAATCTACCGAAAATTCATCCAGGTTGGCAGAGGTTTCATAACCAAGTTTTTAACAGTATGGTTGATAGTAAAATATACAAATATCAGGAATCGCGGTTGGCGATACCCTGATTACCATTGTGTATTCATGAAGCTTGCGGCAGTGTGAATCTGTTCTGGGAAAGAAGTGTCTAGGGTTCTTTTTCGGTAGGGTATACCGCCATCATATTGTTGGAATACCACATCCTGTGGGTTGAAAATAACGGAGAAGATGAATGTATACTAGAGTATTTCCAGTTGTTTTGTGCTTACTGTTCTCATGTGCTGCCATGGGAAAAACCATCATTATAGATGGTCATGAGATAGAAATAGGGCCTATTTCTGCCAATGGTGCAGGTTGCCCTGATGGTACGGTAACCGCGACGGCAAGCGAAGACAACGCAAGAGTGGCTATATTATTCAATAGCTACAGTGCAATTACCAATGCTGCCAACCCAATTGCCCAGTCGGATTGCAATATTGCAATACCATTAAGTATTGATCCGGGTTTTTCTGTGGGTATCCTGGATATTGACTGGCGTGGCACGGTTGTTTCTGCGCTGGGATCCTTTATCAATTTCCACCGCGAATACTTCTTTTCCGGCAGTGAGGGTCCCAGCCACGACTTTAACTGGAATAGTGCTGGGTTCGAGAATTTTTTATTAAATGATCGCCCACCTTTTGTGCACTATTCAAGCTGTGATGGAGAGCCATTGATTGCTCGAGCTGATACGGTGGCTACCGTCATCGGGGCGGACAGCTTATTCTCTTTACGAGCCGCTGATGTGGATTCAAAGCTGCTTCTGCATTTGGATATTATCCCTTGTGGGTAATGCCGGATTAAAGTTGAATGCATTTTTTAGCAGTAATCATGCTTTTCGTTATCTGTAGTTTTGCCGTATACCGTAGAAGTTTGCATTCTTTAGGGGAGGATGGAGTGTAATTTCATTTAATCAATATGGAGAAGAAAATGTTCAATAAAGTAATCCTATCTGTTTTATGTTTGTTGTTTTCAAGTAATGTCGTCAGTAAAGCGGTGGTAATTAATGGGCATGAAATAGAGGTGGGGCCTATTGTTGTGAACGGTTCAGGCTGTCCGGCTGGCACAGTAACAGCCACCGCAACTGATGATAATGAGAATGTTGTTCTCTTGTTCAGTAACTATAGAGCCATTACAAATGATGCCAACCCAGTAGCATTGTCGGACTGTAATATTGCGCTACCACTCAGTGTTGAGCCCGGTTTGTCAGTAGGGATTGTAGATATTGACTGGCGAGGTACGGTAGTTTCGGCGCAGGGTTCTTTTATTAACTTCCATAGGGAATACTTTTTTTCTGGCAGCCAGGGCCCCAACTATGATTCAAACTGGAACAGTGCAGGGTTTCAAAATTTCTTCTTGAATGATGATCCGGTGTTTGCCTACTATTCTGAGTGCAATGGTGAACCATTAATCGCCCGCGCCGATACGGTAGCCACGGTGGTTGGCGCTGACAGCCTGTTTTCATTACGCTCTGCCGATGTGGAGGCGCGATTGATTTTGCATGTCGAAGTGATTCCCTGTGAGTGAGCAGCCACTTGTCCGCTATCCTGCCCGCAAAGTTTATCACGGCGATCAGTCCTCGTTGTGGGCGGTAAAAACCAGGGGCCGGGACAGGCGCAGTGGCACTGCGCTGTCTATTGGGAAATGGTGGGCAGCCTTTAGGGATGTGCTGAAACTGTTTCCACCGGGCAGGCGAAACCTGTACATGGCCTGGTCCCCGAGGAAGCTTTTCTCAACAATATGGGCGAGGACGGCATCCGGGTGATCGCCTGGTATGATATTTTCGCTGCGCACAAAAACCTGTATTTGTTCTCCAGCGGTAAAACCCTCTTGCGGTAGTTTAAGCCTGCCCAGTTGGGTTTCTGCGAGCCCTGTGTGGATAACCCTGCCCTCGAACAGGGTGCCATCGCTGACGATGCGCGCCACGGTAGTATTGGCCGGATGGCGGTAAAGCTGCTCGGGTGTATCCCACTGCTGCAGTTGCCCACCGCTTAATACCCCGAGGGTATCGCCGGCAATAAATGCTTCACTGCGGTCGTGGGTCACGATCATTGCCGGCGTACCCTGTGCGCGCAAAATATGCCGCACTTCCGCGGCGAGGCTGCGGCGCAGTTCGGTATCCAGGTTGGAGAAGGGCTCATCCATCAGCAAAAGGCGCGGCCGCGGTGCCAGTGCGCGGGCCAGGGCAACGCGCTGTTGCTGCCCACCGGAAAGCTGGTGGGGAAACTGTTTGGCATATCCTTGCAGGTGCACCAGCTGCAGCAATTCCGCCACGCGCTCCCGGCGCTCCTGCCCGCCGAGAGACTGGATGCCAAAAGCCACATTGTCGGCAAGATTTAAATGCGGAAACAGCGCGTAATCCTGAAATACCATGCCGATATTGCGTTTCTCCGGAGGTGTCATGGCGCCTGCAGAGGAAATTGTTTTTCCCTCCAGGGTAATAGATCCGCTGACAAGCGGCTGGAAGCCGGCAATTGCCTGGAGAAGCGTGGTTTTGCCACATCCACTCGGCCCCAATAAACAGGCGATCTGCCCTGGTTGCAGGGATAGGGAAACGGATTCGATCACGACCCGGTCACCATAGCGGCATTCCAGGTCGTTTGCGGAGAGTATGGGTTGCACAGGGTTTCTCGGGCGTATTTTTTCTATCAGGCCATTTCGCCGAGCACTTCCACCATCGACGCAGTCAGCTGGGTAAGATCGGCTTCGGCAATAGTATACGGCGGCATGGTATAGACCAGCTTGCCAAAGGGGCGTAGCCAGACACCGCGCTCGATCAACGCCTCCTGTACCCTGGCCATATTCACCGGCTCGCGCATTTCCACTACACCGATGGCACCGAGCGCGCGCACGTCCGCGACGCCCTCTGCCTGTTCGAGCGCTGCCAGCTGCGCTTTGAGTTGGGTCTCGATGCTTTCAACCTTTTGCTGCCAGGGGCTGCTGAGCAATAAATCGATACTGGCATTGGCCACGGCGCAGGCCAGGGGGTTGCCCATAAAGGTGGGGCCGTGCATAAAAACCCCGGCCTCGCCGTGACAGATACCCTCGGCAATACGGTCGCTGCACAGGGCGGCGGCCAGGGTCAGGGTGCCACCGGTGAGGGCCTTGCCCAGGGTGAGAATATCCGGGCTGATAGCGGCATGATCGCAGGCGAACAGTTGACCGCTGCGACCGAAGCCGGTGGCGATTTCATCGGCGATGAGCAGCAGATCGTATTCATCGCAGAGTGCTTTTACCCGGCGCAGGTAGTCCGCCGAGTAAAAACGCATACCGCCGGCACCCTGCACAATGGGCTCCAGGATCACCCCGGCCAGTACATCGTGGTTATGTACAACCAATTTCTCCAACTCGCCGATGTCTTCATCGGAACAGGGCTGGCCGAATGGGGTCCGGGGGGCGGGGGCGAACAGGTGCTGGTTCAGTTGTCCGGCAAACAGGTGGTGCATACCGGTGACAGGATCACAGGTTGCCATGGCCCCAAAGGTATCGCCGTGATAGCCGTTGCGCAGGGCCAGCAGTTTGTTCTTGTTCGGTTTGCCTTGGGCATGCCAAAACTGCAGTGCCATCTTGATCGCCACTTCCACAGAGACCGAGCCGGAATCGGCGAGAAATACCCGGTTGAGTTCCGGTGGGGTGATTTCCACCAGTTTCTTGCACAGTGCAATGGCGGGTTGGTGGGTGAGACCGCCAAACATCACATGGGACATCTGCTCCATCTGCGCGCGCAAGGCATGATTCAGCTCGGGCACATTGTAGCCATGCAGGGCACTCCACCAGGACGACATGCCATCGATCAGGTCGCGGCCATCCTCCAGGAAGATCCTAACCCCTTCAGCGCGCACCACCGGGTACACCGGCGGTGGGTTGAGCAGAGAGGCGTAGGGGTGCCAGATATGGTTGCGGTCGAATTCCAGATCCATAAACAGCTCTATCTCTTTAGTACGGCCAGCAGCCGGGCCACTCTAACGCGTTCAGGCCAGTTCCCGCAGCACTTTCAGTGGTGGCTGGCGCACCGAACTGTAACAGGCCAGGGTGCCGGCGGTGCCCACCAATACGGCGCCAGCCAGCGGACCCAGCAACCACAGAGTGGGGTGTAGTACCAGGGGCAGCTCGAAAACCCTGTGCGACAGTACCAACAGGGTGGCCTCGGCGCCGATGGCGGCGAGCAGGCCGGCGGCACAGCCGAGCAGGCCGAACTCCAGCACCAGGCTTTTCACCAGCAGGCGCCTGCGCCCACCCAGTGTGCGGATAATTGCCGCCTCCTGCAAACGCTCGGCGATACTGGCGCGCACTCCGGCAATCAGTACCAGCACCCCGGCGACCAGCATCAACGCCATCACCGATTCGATGGCGAAAGACACCTGGCCGATGGTGTCGCGGATCCGCAGGATAATCTTGTCCAGCTCTATCACGCTGACACTGGGGTAGCTGCGTACCAGGTCGTTGACCAGCAGCTTGTCTTGCGGGGGCAGGTAAAAGCTGGTGATATAGGTGGCGGGGAAACCCTCCAGTGTGCCCGGCGCGAACAGCATATAGAAGTTCGGGCGCATACTGTTCCAGTCCAGGGAGCGGAAGCTGGCCACCGGGGCTTCCACCTCTAATCCGCCGATGGAAAAGCGCAGGCGGTCGCCGAGGGCCAGATTGAGCTGCGCGGCCAGCTCCACTTCTACCGAAACCCCTTTGCGGGCCTTGTCCCACCACTCGCCTTCGAGGATACGGTTGTCCGGCGCCAGGTTTTCGGTCCAGCTCAGGTTGAGTTCCCGCCGCACACCGTTGGGACGGTCCTTGAGATCCTTTGTGGGGATGTCGTTAATGGCGATCAGACGGCCGCGCACCATCGGGTAAAATTCGCTACTGCTGACGCCTTTCTTATCCAGTATCTGCTGCAGTCCACCTATATCGGTGGGGGTGATATTCAGCAGGAAGTGATTTGGTGCCTTCTCTGGCAGTTGCATGCGCCATTCGTCGATCAGCGCGGTGCGGGCAAAGATCAGGGCTAGCATCGCCAGCAGGCCGGTGCCAAAGGCGGCGATCAGAAGGGTGTTGAAGGCGGCGCGGCGCTGCAGGCTGCCCAGGGCGATGCGCCAGGCACCACCGAGGGCGGCGAGCTTGCCATGCACCAGCAGCTGGTTGACCAGGGCGCTGCCGCCTACCAGCAGCCCCATACCGGCGAGCAGTGCCAGGGTCATGGCCAGGCTGCCCGACAGCCACCAGATCAACAGCAGCATGGCACTTGGGCCGAGGATCAGTCCCAGCCACTCCCGCTGATCGGGGTTGCTCCAATCCTTGCGCAGTGTCTGCATGGGGTCGGTGCGCGCCAGGCGGAACAGGGGCGGCAGGGCAAAACCGAGGGCGCAGGCGAAACCGGTGGCCAGCCCCACCAGCAGCGGACTCCAGTGACTGGGCGGCGGCAGCACCGGGAAGAAGCCGGCCATCAGGTTGACCACCTGGGCCTGGATAACGCTGCCCAGGGCCAGGCCTATGGCAGTGGCGATCAGAGTGAGGGCGGCCAGTTGTCCCAGGTAGATGGTGAGGACTTTGTTGCGTCCGGCACCGAGACTTTTCATGACCGCTACATAGGCAGCGTGGCGCAAACCGTAGCGGCGTGCGGCCAGGCCCACGGCAACACTGGCCAGCAGTACGGCGAGGCTGGCTGCGAGAAACAGGAAGCGCTCGGCACGGTTCAGGGCCGAGGCCACGCGCGGCTGACCCTCGCGCAGATCCAGAACCCGTTGGTGCTCGGTGAGTTGGGGTTTCAGCCAGTCAAAATACTGCTCCAGCACCCGGCCGTCACCGGCAAACAGGTAGCGATAGCGCACCCGGCTGCCGGGCTGGATAACACCGGAGGCCGGCAGGTCATTGACATGCACCAGCAGCCGCGCACCCATATCAAACAGGCTGGTGCCCCGGTCCGGTTCCCGCTCCAACAGCCCCGTCACTTTGAGCTGCGTGTCCCCCAGGTCGATGGCGTCTCCCAGGGTGATCCCCAACAGGGGCAACAGGCGGGGCTCTACCCATGTCTCCCCCGGAGGCGGGCCCTGTTGGGCAGTTTCACTCGGGGCGTCCTGGGCCCGGCGCATCTCCAGGTGGCCCACCAGGGGATAGCCCCCGTCCGCGGCCTTTACCGAGACAAACTGGAACTGGTCGTTGGCGGAAATCATCGAGGCAAACTGGATGGTCTGCCCCTGCGTCAGTCCCCGCGCTTTCGCCTCACCGAGCCAGGCCGGGTCGACCGGCTGGCTGCTGCGCAGAACCCGCTCCGCGGCCAGGAAGCTGAGGGACTGCTGTTCCATGGCGCGGGTCAGGCGGTCGGTGAAGTGGGCGATGGCGGTGACACAGGTCACCGCCAGTACCAGGGCACTGGCGATCAGGGCCAGCTCGCCACCGCGCCAGTCCCTGAAGAGGAGTCGCAGTGGCAGCATCAGGCGGATTCCTCCGGTAGATTGCTTTCATTAGATACCGATGCGCTCTGCTCTGCACACCCGGCGGCCATATACAGGTGCCCGACACAGCGCTCGGCCAGTCGTCGTTCATGGGTGATCAGTACCAGTGTGGTACTGGATTCGGCGTTGAGCTTGAACAACAAGTCGATGATTCTGGCGCCATTGCCCGCGTCAAGGCTGCCGGTGGGCTCGTCGGCAAAGAGGATGGCATCGTCGGCGATGAAGCTGGCGAAAGCGCGCGCGATGGCAACGCGCTGCTGCTCACCGCCCGAAAGCTGGCGGGGGTAGTGACGCAGCCGGTGCTCAAGGCCGACCCGTGCCAGAAATTCCTGCGCGCGCTTGGCAGCGCCGCGTTCCCCGTGCAATTCACTGGGCAGCATGACATTTTCCAGAGCAGTGAGTCCGGGAAGCAGCTGGAAAGTCTGAAACACAAAGCCCACACAGCGGGCGCGCAGGGCCGCGCGCCGCTCCTCGTCCATCGCGGTGATCTCTTCACCCGCCAGCCAGATTCTGCCTTCACTGGGCTTGTCCAGCCCCGCCAGCAGACCGAGCAGGGTGGATTTGCCGGAGCCCGAGGCACCCGTCACCGCAAGGCTTTCCCCGCGCGCCAGTTGCAGGGAGATATTGTTTAATAGGGTCAGTGGCCCTTCGCTGGTGGGAACTCTGTGATACAGGTTTTCAGCCGTGAGAATGGCGGACATACTGTGTTGCCTTTGCGGATTGACACGTTTTTGGAGAGTATGACATGACGACAGCCTTTTTTTTGCGGTTGCTGGCTCAATTCGGCTTGATATTGCTGCTGTCTGTCCCTGCGGGGATCACCCGCGCGAACAGTTCGGAGACCCTGCTGGTATTGGGTGACAGTATCAGTGCGGCCTATGGTATCGATGAGGCGCGGGGCTGGGTGCAGCTGCTGCAGGAGCGCTTGCAGGAGCGCGGCAGGCCCGTCAGGGTGGTCAATGCCAGCATCAGCGGCGAGACCACCTCCGGTGGTTTGACCCGCCTGCCGCGCCTGATGCAGGCGCACAGCCCGCGCTGGCTGATTGTGGAATTGGGTGGCAACGACGGCCTGCGGGGCTACCCACCGCAGACCCTGCAGCGCAATCTGCAGGCCATGGTGAAACTGGCGAAGGACGCCGGCACCGAGGTATTGTTATTGGGGATGCGGATCCCCCCCAACTACGGCCGCGCCTATACCAATGCATTTGCCGCCGTCTACCCCAGAGTGGCAAAAGCCGAGCAGGTGGCGTTGGTACCCTTCTTTCTGGAGACGGTGGCCCTGCGGGAGGGTGCCATGCAGTCCGATGGTATCCACCCTACCGCCAAGGCCCAGCCGGCACTGTTGGAACACGTTTGGCCCTGTGTCGAATCCCTGCTGGCAGAGAGCGGCAAAGACGGGTCGTGTACTCCGTGATCGAAATGCGTACAATCGCGCCCCCGGATACTGAAAGCGCACAGGGACCCTGTTGACGCGATACGGGGATCGCAGCCCGGTCATCGGTAGTGAATTAGTCAGGTCAGAGAGACACCATGTCCGCATTGGATAACCGCCGCGAGCGGCTCGAATTCAACAAGCTTCAGAAACGCCTGCGCCGCCAGGTGGGTCGCGCCATCGCCGACTTCAATATGATTGAAGCGGGCGACAAAATTATGGTCTGCCTGTCCGGTGGTAAGGATTCCTATGCCATGCTGGATATCCTGCTGAACCTGCAGAAAACCGCACCGGTGGCGTTTGAGCTGGTGGCGGTGAATATGGACCAGAAGCAGCCGGGCTTTCCGGAGCATATCCTGCCGGAGTACTTGCGCTCTCTGGGGGTGCCGCACCATATCGTGGAGAAAGACACCTATTCGGTGGTGCGGGAAGTGGTGCCCGAGGGCAAGACGACCTGCAGCCTCTGCTCCCGATTGCGCCGCGGTACCCTGTACGGTTTCGCCGAGAAAATAGGTGCCACCAAGGTGGCGCTGGGCCATCACAAGGACGATATCGTCGAGACGCTGTTCCTGAACCTGTTTTACGGCGGCAGGCTCAAGGCAATGCCCCCCAAACTGCGTGCCGACGACGGGCGCAATATCGTGATCCGCCCCTTGGCCTACTGCCGGGAAGCGGATATTGCCCGGTTTGCCGGATACCGGGCTTTCCCGATTATCCCCTGCAACCTGTGCGGCAGCCAGGAGAACCTGCAGCGGCAGGCGATCAAGCAGATGGTGCGGGAATGGGATGGGAAATATCCCGGGCGCTGCGAAAACATCTTTGCGGCGTTGACAAGGGTATCCCCATCACAACTGGCGGACAGGGAGCTCTACGACTTTAAAAGCCTGGCGCTGGACCGTTCTACGCTGTCGGCTGCCGGGCGCCGCGACCATTCAGACCACCGCTGCCGGGTGAATTCCTGGGTGCCGGAGGATGCGCGGGAAGTTGTGCCCCAGCATATCGAGGCGCGGAATCTGTAGGGTCGGCACCGCTCACCAGTTGGGCGTAGCTGCATTCGAAATCCTGGGTTGTGGCACTGGGACCGTGATGGAAGTGCTGGTGCCAGAGCTGCGCCATCAGGGTGACATTGGCGGCGTCCGCCTCCTCGATTTTATGCACATCGGCAGAGCGATAGATCAGCCAGGCGATCGCCGTGGCGTAGCGGAGGTTGGTGGTAAGTTCGCTGTGTGGGTGATCGAGGAAGTCCCGCTGGCTGGCGAGACCGCGTACCTTGGAGGCCAGTGGAGGATAATCAATCAGGTAGTGATCCCAGATCTCCCGGTGCGTATGCGGTTGGATTTGATAGATGCCCAATCCATGGCGCCGTCCCTGCTTGAGATGAAAACCCAGTTGTGACTCCTGTGCGGCCGTTCCCAGCAGGAGATTTTCCATGCCCAGGTTCCAGGCTCTCAGGTGTTGCAGGGTCGGACGGATGACCTGGAGGCGCAACTCGTCCAGACAGATGCCCATAGTGTTGTCTTTTTTCTGTAGGTGTCCTCAATATTTAGTTTATGGATTGAGTTGGCGCCACCTAATGGGTAGATTTACGCGAAATAAACATAACGATTCCTGAAGTGGTGCCAACTCCGTAGTGCAATGTGCCGAAAAGCCAGCGGGGCGTCAGAGAGTTTGCCTTTTCTGGCCACCACTCCACTTTGAGCAAAAGGAACTCCCTATGCCCGCACAGTGGCTCATTGCCCTAACCTTTGTTGCCTACCTGGCCCTGATCCTGGTGATCGGTGCCTACGCTTATCTGCGCACCAAAAATGCCAGCGATTATTTCCTTGGCGGCCGCTCTTTGCCGCCGGCGGTGGCGGCCCTGTCTGCCGGGGCTTCCGATATGAGCGGCTGGCTCCTGCTGGGGCTGCCCGGCGCCGCCTATGCTGCCGGCCTTTCCGCCGGCTGGATTGCGATTGGCCTCTTTTCTGGCATTGTGCTCAGCTGGGTCAGTATGGGGCGCCGGCTGCGTGTGTATACCTATGCGCTGGACGATGCACTGACGGTGCCGGCCTATCTCCATCGCCGTTTCAGGATGGGGCACCCCTATCTGCGCACGGTATGCGCCGCTTTCATTCTGCTGTTTTTCCTTTTCTATGTGGCCTCGGGTCTGATTGCCGGCGGCAAATTATTTGAGGCGGTCTTCGGTTGGGATTACCGCTGGGCAGTCATTACCGGTGCCGTGGCGGTGATTTCCTACACGCTGTTTGGCGGCTTTCTGGCGGTGTCCTGGACCGATGTCTTCCAGGGGCTTTTGATGAGTGTCGCGCTGATCGCTGTGCCACTGGTGGTGATCTCTGATCATGGGGGTTTTGCAGACAGTTGGAGCAGATTGCAGGCAAGCGTGCCGGAATTGACACACTGGATGACGGACAGTACGGGTCAGGCTCTGGGCCTGGTGGCGATTTTAAGTTCCCTGGCCTGGGGGCTTGGCTATTTCGGCCAGCCCCATATTCTGGCGCGCTTTATGGCTGTGCGCAGTCCGCAGGATGTGCCCGCAGCGGCAACCGTGGCAGCAATCTGGTCCCTGATCGGATTCCTGGGCGCCATGGCTGTGGGCCTCATTGCCCACCTGCAGATTCAACAGGGCCTGCCCGACGGTGAAAAAGTGTTCATGGAACTGGTACAGGTTTTGTTCCACCCGATCGTTGCCGGAATACTGTTGGCAGCGATTCTCTCTGCCATTATGAGTACTGCCGATTCCCAGTTACTGGTTTCCTCCGCGGCTTTGGCAGAAGATATTTATCATGTCTGGCTCGGTCGCAAAACCAGCCCGGAGGCGATGGTCAAAGTCGGGCGTTGGGCGGTTGTGGCGCTGTCGCTGGTGGCGGTGTGGATCGCTATGGACAAGGATTCCAACGTGCTGGATGTGGTGGGTTATGCCTGGGCCGGGCTGGGCGCCGCCTTTGGCCCGACCCTGTTGATCAGTCTCTACTGGCCCCGTATGACCGGCAGTGGCGCGATTGCCGGAGTGATTGTGGGTGGCGTGACGGTCGTTGTCTGGGAACAGTTGTCCGGCGGACTATTTGAAGTCTATGAACTGCTGCCGGGTTTTATTTTTTCTACAACTGCTATCTTGATAGTTAGCGCGCTGACAAAATGCCCGCAAGCCGTGTCCTCACAGTACAAGAGACTGCTCGGGTGACCCGGTGGGTGAATGCTTGCCAACTCCGCCCTGAATGGGTCGCAAGCCAGCCAGTTGTGCTGAAGGGCGTGCCTGTACCAAGGGCGCGGCTGTTGTGAAGAGAAAAGGATTTCCATCCGCAGCGTTTATGCAATTAGCGGTTGGAGATACTGAGTGATCGAAGTTTACCTCGGCGATATCACCCGGCTCAATGTCGATGTCATCGTCAATGCCGCCAATACCCGCCTGCTCGGCGGGGGCGGTGTGGATGGAGCCATTCACCGCGCAGCTGGCCCCAGGCTGCTTAGGGTCTGTCGCGACCTCGGGGGCTGCCCGGTCGGCGAGGTCCGTGCCACCAGTGCTTTTTCCATTCCCGTAAAACGTATTTACCATACCGTCGGGCCGGTTTGGCGCGGCGGGCGCCTCGGTGAATCGGAGTTGCTGGCCAGTTGTTACAGCCACTGCCTGACCCTGGCGCGACGGGAAAACATGCGCTCCATTGCCTTCCCCGCAATCAGCTGCGGTATCTATGATTATCCTCCCAGGCTCGCAGTGAAGATTGCTGTTCAGCAGATAAAGCGTCATCTCGGGGGTGAGTGTGAGCCGCGGAGCATTGTTTTTTGCTGTTTTGATCAGGAGATAGCCGATCTCTATCACGCCCAGTTGGATGCGCACGTGCGGCGATGAACAGTGTGTTTCAGGTCGTTTCTGGTATTTTGGGCCATGGGAGGGATAGGGCCAAAGTGTCGAGGGTGATCAATAGCCCGGCAGTAGAATAAGGACAAGAGGTTGTCATGCGCAGTGTGCAGCAATGGTTTGCCGAATACGGTGAGAGCCACCAGAATCCCGTCAACAAATCCATACACTGGTTTGCGGTACCGGTGATTTACGCAGCAATTACGGGTCTCTTGTGGGCCATTCCGCAACCGCAATTTATGACGGCGATTCCCTGGCTGAACTGGGCCGTTGTAGCCACAGTGCCGGTGTTGCTGTTTTATGTCGCCCTGTCTTTCCCTATTGCGCTGGGCATGACGGCGCTTACGGTTGTCTGCCTGTGGGCCTGGTCTTTGCTGCAGCGTTTGGGTATTTCCGTCTGGCAGACAGCCTTGGGTCTGTTTGTGGTGATGTGGATCTTTCAGTTTGTCGGCCATGCTATCGAAGGGAAAAAGCCAGCCTTTTTTAAGGATCTCCAATTTTTGCTGATCGGGCCGGCCTGGGTTATTGCGTTTATTTATCGAAAACTTGGCATTCGCTACTGACGCCCGCCCTCCATAAAAAAGAGGCAGCCTGGTCTCAGGGCAGGCCCAAGGCCATCGCCTATATCCGCAGACTCTTTGCAGGCTTCGGGAGCCTTTACATCAGCGATTGTAGTGTACCGGCACTTCCAGAGTCTCCTTGACCTCCTCCATTACGACATAGCTGGTGCATTCCTGAACCTCTGGTAAAGTCAGCAGGGTCTCGCCATAAAATTTGCGATAGGCGCTCATATCTGCCACACGGGCCTTGATCAGGTAGTCGAAGTTACCTGAAACCAGATAGCACTCCTGCACCTCCGGCAGTGCAGCCACAGCGTTGCGAAATTCCTCGAAGGCATCCTGGGCAGAGCGGTTGAGGCGGATTTGTACGAAAACCACCAGTGCCGCATCCAGAAACTCCGGGTTGATCAGGGCAGTGTATCCTTGAATGACGCCATCGCTTTCCAGCCGCCTGACCCGTTCAACACAGGGTGTGGCCGTCAACCCCACCTGGCGGGCCAGTTCTGCGTAGCTGGTGCGGCCGTTTTTCTGCAGAACCCGCAGGATATTGCGGTCCACGGTATTGAGTTCTCCAGCGCGTTTGCGCATGCCTCTGCCTCCCTCCTGGGTGATCAGCTTAAAAACTGAGCTCTTCTTCAAGACTATTAGTGGATTCTATTATTTTTTAAAAAAAAACAACAGAAATCCACTTCATGGGTGGCTCTATACTGGGTTAAACATAGGAATAAGGTGCCCCTTTTGCAATGTTGCAGAGCGTGTACCAGAGAGAGTGAGGAGCAGAAAAATGCTGATTGGCGTGCCGAAAGAAATTAAGAACCATGAATACCGCATTGGCCTGACGCCAGCGAGTGCGCGCGAACTGGTTGGTCACGGCCACCGGGTTATTGTACAGAAGGGCGGCGGCGCTGCGATCGGTTTTACCGATGCAATGTACCTGCAGGTTGGAGCCGAAATCCTCGATACTGCGGAGGAAATTTTTGCCACTGCCGATATGATCGTCAAGGTCAAAGAGCCGCAGCCCAATGAGTGCGAGATGCTGCGTCCGGGTCAGTTACTCTACACCTATCTGCACCTGGCACCCGACCCCAAGCAAACCGAATTGCTGGTGAAGTCCGGTGCTACCTGTATCGCTTACGAAACGGTCACCGACCGCTTCGGCGGCCTGCCGTTGCTGGCACCTATGTCCGAAGTTGCCGGGCGTATGTCCGTGCAGTGTGGCGCCCACCACCTGGAGAAAGCGCAGGGTGGCCTCGGAGTGCTGTTGGGCGGTGTACCCGGTGTGGCTCCTGCCAGAGTCCTGATTATCGGAGGCGGGGTTGTAGGGACCAACGCGGCCAAAATGGCGCTGGGCTTGGGCGCTGATGTCACTATTTTGGATCGCTCCCTGCCCCGCCTGCGCCAGCTGGATGATATCTTTGGTGGTGCTGTGCGCACTGAGTACTCCACCAGCGATGCTATTGAACAACATGCTCTGGAAGCAGACCTGGTGGTGGGTGCGGTCCTCATCCCGGGAGCTGCAGCGCCCAAATTGTTGACACGCGATATGATCAGCCGCATGAAAAAAGGTGCTGTTGTCGTGGATGTGGCCATTGACCAGGGCGGCTGCTTCGAGACCTCCAAGGCGACCACTCACCAGGAGCCCACTTACGTGGTGGATGGTGTCGTGCACTACTGTGTGGCCAATATGCCCGGCGGCGTTGCGCGCACCTCCACTATGGCGC
Source organism: uncultured Microbulbifer sp. (assembly GCF_947489355.1). Taxonomy (GTDB): domain Bacteria; phylum Pseudomonadota; class Gammaproteobacteria; order Pseudomonadales; family Cellvibrionaceae; genus Microbulbifer. Next base: position 14,751 of record NZ_CANLDD010000052.1, read on the forward strand.
TGAATAATGCCACGCTGCCTTTTGCGGTAGCGCTGGCCAACAAGGGTGCGAAACAGGCGCTGCTGGACGATGCCAACCTGCTGGAAGGTTTGAACGTGCACGCTGGCATGGTGACTTACAAAGCGGTTGCCGATGTACTGGGCTACGAGTATGTAGATCCGAAACTGGCTCTGCAAAAAATGGCCCAGAGACAAGAAGCTGTCGCCTGATCAATTTGCGGCTGCCTTGCAGCCGCCTTTTGAACAACAGGGCAGTAACGCGCCTGTTAGTTTTGTGCGGGTGTTTTCCCCGGAGCGCTTTTACGGCGTTCCTCTCTGTGAGACCTGATGGCTCTACGGCCATCGATGGATAGCCGCGTTTTTACGCGGCTTTTTTTGTAATAGGGTTGAAGCGTTGGTTTTTACTGTCCTGGGTGATTGATTCAAGTCAGTCAGGTTGTGTTGCCGGGGATTTTCTTTTTGCCAGGGGAGCCCACCAGTGAATGGTTAAAGCAGCCAAACTTCTACCCTGCGGTTTTTGATTTTTGCCTTGGATTTATTTGAGACGACAGGTAGGTAGGCGCCAAACCCCTGTACCGGTGCTGTGTTGATCCGGTGGTGGTGAAGTGCGGAGCGAACTGTTACCGCACGAAGTTTAGACAATACAACAGAGCGCTCTGCACTGGCCTTCTCATCCCCAAAACCGATCAACAATAATTGGCGATCCCGGTTTTGCGGCTTTTGCATATACTCCGTCAGCCTCTGGATATCCTGTTGTGCTTTATTGTCCAGGGTGGCGCTACCCTTTGCAAAGCGGAAGTTGACACTCAGGCGCTCGGCTTTTTGGGTCAATGCAAGATAATTCTCAGGGCCTTCCCGCGTGCTTGCGGGTTTGATGCTGATAGGGGTTTGGGAGATAAAACCGGTGGTTTTTACTTGCTCCTGGCCCGCCTCGCTCTGCACAAAGTGCAGAAACTCCTCTGCTGTCGGTTTAAGGGAATAAGCCGGGGTGTACAGAAACAGGCGGCGTGAAAGGGGGTAGTCTTCGGTTGCGATGGTGAGATGCTGTGGGGCTTGGGGCTGGGTGTCCTGATCGGAAACAGCGATGGCTCTGGCGTGGCGAATCGATGCCAATCCGACAAATCCGATTCCGGTTAGGTCGGCGGCAACCCTGTCGGAGAGCTGGTCGTTGGATTCGAATCGTTCGGCGTTTTCAATCAGGCTGTAACCCTTACCAAATACCAGGGATTTAAACGTGTCCCAGGTGCCGGACTGGTTGTCACGGGCGTAAACTTTGATGTGGCCGCGGTGCCCACCGACTTGAGACCAATTGGTAATCTCACCGGAGAAAACCGCCGCAATTTGCTGCAAGGTCAGGTGTTTCACTGGATTGTCCGGATGCACAATAATGGCAATGCCATCAATGGCAATAACATGTTCTGCACGCTTGCTGCGCATATCCCCAAGCCGGCTTAATGATACCAATTCCGAGGCCTTGATTGGCCGGGAGGCCATGGCGATGTCTGCTTGTGACTGTTCAAGCCCTTTGAAACCGGTGCTGGAACCGTGCGCAGCAATATCAATAAAAACTTTCTGGTTTCCAAGATCCGCCTGAATACGTAGCTCGTTGATTGTGCTGAGCGGCGTGGAACGGATGTTTCGTGCACCTTTTGCGGCAAGATAGTCGCGAATCAGATTGGGTGCCAGTTGAGCCCCAATGGTGTTGGAGCCGTGCAGGGTAAATAAGAGACCGGTGGTGTTTGGGCCGAAAGCAGGGGATTCCGTTGAGGCTGCGGAGGTCAGCGTCAGCCCGAATGACAGTATCAATGTGCGGCACAACCGGTGAAGGAGCAGGTACATAACAGTTTGACCTTAAGGCAGTAAAACGAGGGCGAAAAGTATGTCCTTTTTGTGACAAAATGATGAAATGTTGATTGTAGGTATGTCAAAAAGTGCAGCGGAAATCCTCCTGGAAGGGGATTGAATAACGCGTGTTTCTCTTGGCGGCAATTCTGCGCCCAATCCGGGGAAAGAAAGTCAGCAGAATTTAGCGGGCGGGAAACAGCCGGCTCACCAGTACGGGCAGCACCGTTTCCACTTTGAGAATACGCGGCCCCAAATGCACGGAGTGAAAGCCGGCCTCCTGTAGTTTTTGCACTTCATAGGGGATAAAGCCGCCCTCGGGGCCAATTGCCAGGGTGGTTGTTTCATCGATATCAATAGGGCACTGCGCACCACCTACCGGGTGGGCAAGCAATTTTCGTGAGCCGGCTGTCAGTTCGGGCAGCTCATCCTCCACAAAGGGCTTGAAGCGTTTGCGCAGAATAATATCCGGCATTCGGGTATCAATCGCCTGTTCCAGTCCCAGCAGGCATTGTTTGTGAATCTTGTCCCGCTCGAGGCAGGGCGTTTGCCAATAAGACTTCTCCACGCGGTAGCTATTGAGCAGGATCACCTTTTTCACACCCAGCGCTGTGACATGCTGAATAACACGCTTTAGCATCTTAGGGCGCGGTAACGCCAAAACCAAAGTCAGGGGCAGGGCAGGGGGAGGGGGGTGTTGTAATTCCACCTTGAGTTCCACACGCTGGTCGGTGAGCGCGGTGATTGTCCCAAAGCCGATATCGCCATTTAATAGCCCAACGCGCAGCCGCTGGCCGGGCTCGGCCTTGTGTACCCGGATAATATGTTCCAGCCTGCGACCGGTCAGGCGAACAAGTCCGGCGCTGATGAAATCCGTTTCCTGTAAAACAATCAGGTTCAAAATCGGGTAGCCTCGACTTGTTGCAGGCAATCACTTCGGATATGCGATAGCACAGCTTATTGTTGTGCAGAGGCAATGGCCCCTTTGCCCAGTCCCTCGTAAGCGCGCACAGTAATTTCTTGGCCCGGTAATTCCCCGGCCAGGGTATTGGCAATATATTGGGCCAGTTGTTCGACGGTAGTATCGCAGTCAATGACCACACAACAGCGCGAGGGAAGCGCCAGGGTGAAGCGCCCCTGTTGCGCCTGATAGGCAAAACGTAAGGTTTTTGGGTCTTCCCCCTGTAAATCCTCGCGCGTGCCCAGATAGATATCCCTCCAGCGTTGCGCCCATTGCTGTTCCAGTTCTCGGCTGCGTTGGCCCCCGACAAAAACCTGGATACGGGAACGGTGGCCGTGGGCGATGCGCTGGCAGTTGCCAAGATGTTTTTTCAGTCCGTGACTGTAATGGTAAAAGGCGCCCTCGATTGTCTCGCTATCGAAGGAGAGCTTCAACTGATCGACATGGGTCGGGAAGGCGCCCGCCATTTGCCGAACACTCCAGTTTGCAACCGCCTGTGGGTGAATGCTTTCTGTTTCCACCAGGGCAAAAGCTTGTTCCGGGCCGGACACCGAAATTTGCTCTCCGCTGGCCAGTGGCCAAATGAGTGATATCTGGCCACCGTGGTTTGCCAGCTCCAAGTCGGGGGACAGGGTGGGCACCAGGAGGCGGTGGTCGAGCTGGTCATCGAGCCAGTGACGAAGGGTTTTTTTGACAATACCAAAATCACATACCATACCCTGGCTGTCGAGAGCGCCATCCAAGGTGGTATTTGCCAGCCAGGTTTCCCCCACCAGGCCGCGCTGCCGGTCCAGGTAGCTGAAATCAATATTGATTAAATTGTCGACAAACAGGTGCATATATCACTCTTTGCATGGGCGGGATTGTCAGCGAGTATTATAACCTGCTGATGGGGCTGGAACTCGTGCCTTTATCCCTCTATAATCGCGCCCTCTTCGGGAGTACCGAGGATCGTTGTGGCGGCCCCTCCGGTCCCTTCGCAATGAGAAACTGCGAACCCCGCCAGGCCCGGAAGGGAGCAACGGTAGCAGTGACATCATGTGCCGAAGGTGTTGCTGGTCGGGCTGCCTCCATTCCGCTTTTCCCCATTTTCCGCTCTATCCAGCCGCTTGCAGGCAGCGATTCCCCGTATTTTGGAGTTGTGCGCCAGACAAACGTATTTTCCCCCGGAAATAGCACAAAAAAACGTATTTTGTGTCGATCTGGGCTCAACATCGGCGTTCCCATCGAAGAAAACGGATTCCTTGTGCTATAAACGGCGACAGTTTTCACACGACAAATAATGATGATGTGAGGGGAAGATGAAAAAAGTTGCTTTTGCTATTGCGGCTGCAGTAGCGCTCGCTGCCTGTGACGGCAGCCAAAGGGCTTCGGAATCGGTTGAAGGAACACAGGTCATGGCGGAGCGACCGGCGGCAGAGGCCAATACGGCTGCACTCACTGCCAAAGATGCCAAGATTTTTCTCGAGGATGCCCAGGCCCGCCTGGCAAAGATGGCGGAAGAGGTGAGCCATGCTGCCTGGCTGGCCTCAACCTATATCAATGTGGATTCCCAGTATGTGGAAGCCCTGGCCTCCGAGCGCTACACAACTCTGGCTGTGGCACTGGCTTCAGAGGCCGCGCAGTTTAATCAGCTTGATTTGGATCCGGATACGCGCCGCAAACTCACCCTGCTGAAGCAGGGGTTGGTATTCCCGGCCCCTAAAGATCCTGAACTGACCGCTGAGCTTGCCCAGATTGGTTCAAAAATGCAGGGTATGTACGGTGCCGGTAAATACTGCCGGGATGCTGAGGGCGTGGAGAAATGCTATACCCTGACGGAAATGGGGCGGATGATGGCGACGAACCGCGAGCCGGAACTGCTGAAGGACCTGTGGGTTGGGTGGCGCAAGGTGTCCCCTCCCATGAAACCCCTGTATGAACGGCAGGTTGAGATTGGCAATGCGGGAGCCCGGGAACTGGGTTACGATAATTTGAGTGATTTCTGGCGTTCCAAGTACGATATGGAACCCGATGCCTTTGCCGCTGATATGGATGCCCAGTGGAATAAGGTAAAACCCCTGTATGAAGCCCTCCACTGTCATGTGCGCGCCAAGCTGAACGAGCACTACGGCGATGCGGTAGTGCCGTCCCAGGGCAAGATTCCGGCACACCTGCTCGGAAATATGTGGGCGCAGGAATGGGGCAATGTCTATGACCTGGTCAAAGAGGAGGATATGCAGGCACCCTATGATCTGACCCAACTGGTAGTCGACGCCGGGATGAGTGAACGGGATATGGTCAAGGCGGGTGAAGAGTTCTTTACTTCCCTGGGCTTTGAGCCACTACCGGAAACCTTTTGGCAGCGCTCACAGTTTACCCAGCCCCGTGACCGGGATGTTGTTTGTCACGCCAGTGCATGGAATATGGATGGCCAGGACGATATCCGTATCAAGATGTGCATCAACAAGACTGGCGAAGACCTGGTGACGATTCACCACGAACTGGGGCACAATTTTTACCAGCGCATCTACAAGGACCAGCCTTTCCTCTACAAAGAGGGTGCCAATGACGGCTTCCATGAAGCCGTGGGCGATACCATTGCGCTGTCGATTACCCCGAAGTACCTCAAGGAAATTGGCCTGATGGACGAGGTGCCGGATGAAAGCAAGGATCTCGGCTATTTGATGCAGCAGGCGCTGGATAAGATTGCCTTTTTGCCGTTCGGCCTGATGGTGGACAAGTGGCGCTGGCAGGTATTCAACGGAGAGGTGAAGCCTTCGGATTACAACAAGGCCTGGTGGAAGCTGCGGGAGGAATACCAGGGTATCGAAGCCCCGGTCGAGCGCTCGGAGGCGGACTTTGATCCGGGTGCCAAGTATCACATACCGGGCAACACGCCCTATGCGCGCTACTTCCTCGCCCGCATCCAGCAGTTCCAATTTCACCGTGCGCTGTGCGAGGCTGCCGGCGAGACCGGGCCACTACACCGCTGTTCCATTTATAAAAACGATGAGGCGGGTAAAAAGTTGCGCGCCATGCTGGCCATGGGCGCCAGCAAACCCTGGCCGGATGCTATGGAAGCCCTGACAGGGCAGCGCGACCTGGATGCCTCTGCGATTATCGATTACTTCCAGCCTTTGATGGCCTATCTGGAGACGCAGAACCAGGGGCGCCAGTGCGGTTGGGAGCCGGCAGCGGAGCTTGGAAGCGCTGGCCAATAAGTTTGCGCATCGGGCAATCCAACAGGTCATACACGTATTGGATTGATGCGGGCGAACTCAGCCCGCTGTATTCTTGATTTGTGCCGGATCGCGCCGGCACTTTATTGAATTGCCTATCAATGGACTGAGCCCAAGTTTTCAATAGCCCCTTCTGAATCCAACAGTGCTGCATACTGTTTAGTGATGATATTCATATTGCGCAACATCAGGTCTGTGGTGCCTGTAATCACATGAAGTTGACGCTTCTCGGATATCTGCATTTCCCCTGTGAAGCCGCGGTTTGCATAGTTGAGGTGGTCCAAGGCTTTGCGAAGGTTGTGGTTGATCTCAGGGGTATTCAGGGGGCTGTCCAGAAGTTGGTTCAGGCGGTGTGTGTATTCCGCCAGATCCCGTTGCAAGCCGATTTCGGCATCGCCCGGGGAGATTCCCCAGCGTTTTGCCGCGTAGTTCTTGGCAATGCGCTGGGACAGCATACGCTGGCGCCCGGCAATATTGATCAGTTCAGCGCTATTGTGGTTGGCGAGCCGCTCCAGCTTTACCACGTAGGTGTGGGCGGCCGACAGGAGCCTGTTGCTGAGCCTGAATAATTCAGTTGCCGTGTCCCTGCTGGCCGGTTGCCGGGTAATGCGTTCAAATGCTTCCCACTCCTGCTGTACTATGCGCAACTGAGGGTTGAGTTTCCCGGCTTTGGGGAAGGCCGACAGTTTTCTATGGTTTTGTGCAAACTCCTGTATTGATCGCTTGAAGACTTTTTCATGGCGCTGTATTCCAGGCTGGATACCCTGCAGGATGTAGGTTTGCGCAATACGCTGGGACAGCATTCGCTGGCGGCCAGCCAGATTAATGGCTTCCCCCATGCTGAAGGCAGAGACTTCCAGGCTTAACATAAACAAGGTGAATATTGCGGGCAGCTTCATGGTCTTACTCTTGTAGTTTTGCGCGTGCGCTATGCTTTACCCGGCAACCCAACAGCTATGGCGTAGCCTGTCTGATTGTCGCTCCAGTAATACTGCGGCCACTGCCTGGAGTGATCGGTATTGCAGCGGTTTGTCTCGGTTGCATCCAGTGTCGTATTCCTCCGGCAACCATTTTGTAGTGGTATTCAATACTCGAAGCGAGCGCTGCATGTATAGCAAATTCTGCCCGATCTTTATCTAGCCCGTTTTCCCCGTATTGGCACTTTGGGGGTATTGACGGGCACGGTTTTTTGCCTGATGAACACCAAAGGTATTGAGTCGGCTTCCCTGGTATTCGGCCTTATGGGTTTGTTGGTGCGTCCAAGCGTTTATGGCTGTACTCCCAATAAAAAAGGCCCTACCCCCGGCTAGGGTAGAGCCCTGTTTTGGTTAAATCCAGGCGTTAGAAATGGTAGTTGAGGGAGACCCCATACAGCCAGGCTGCGGTCCTGGTGGTACCACCGTCGAAGAAGGTTGGAACTGGAATTGGAGCTGGAGGAACGATCCCGAATTCCTGTATTCTCTCGTCATCGCCCGAAAGGTAGGCCACGCCGCCATCAATACTTAGTTTTTCGCTGACATGGTAGGTGGCGCCCAGCGTCAGCCACTGGCGGTCGGTATCCGGGATGCTCAGTATGCGCCAGGTAATCGGGAGCTCCAAGCCGGTTTGTGCGGCGATCATTTCCGTTTCCTCGCGGTTGAGGCCGTCGCGAGCCGCACTCTCATCAAAGGCGTAACCGGCGCGCAAAGTCAGCTTGTCATTGTAAAAGTACTCCACGCCAATACTGTAGCGGGAGCCGCTCTCGAAGTTTAGCTCTCCGATTATCAGTGGGTTGAATGGTGCACCGGCACCGGGGATAAATGCTTCCAGGCGCTGGAGATCGTCCCAGTCGGCCCACATATAGCCCAGTGCAATGGCCCACTTGCTATTAAAGCGGTGGTAGAAGCCCAGCTCCAGTGTGTCCGGCAGGTCGACTGTCACGTTGCCACTGGCATTGTCAAATGGATCCAGTGGGCTTGGCAGCAAGTCGGAATTCACGTTCCCCTTGAGTTTGGGGTCGTATTCCGCATGGTAGGAGATGCCTGCGCGGGTATTCTCGCTGATGCGCCACAGCGCACCCACAGTCCAGCTGACATCCCAGTCATCGCCCTCGATATTGAGGATGGAAGTCCCGGACAGGTCAGTACCCAAAATGGGATCCAGTGCGAAATTTGTGGGGACAGTGGTTCTCAGTCTGGCATCGGCATAAAGAAAGTTAACCGATGCGCCAATGCTCAGGGTGTTATTGATATCGTAGGCAACAGAGGGCTGGATATTGACGGTAATCAATCTGGTTTTGTTGGCAATGGGGGTGCCACGAAAACTGTTGGGAAAATCGGTTTCCAGGCCGTAATCGGTGTACAGAGCCAGGCCAAAGGACCACTCGTCATTGATGGGGGCCGCCAGGTAGCCATTGGGGACCCAGGCGGTGGTGGCGTAGTCGTTGGCGCGCGCTCGCTCAGTAAGAAAGATGGGACTGCCATCCGGACCTACCCCAACCGGTACAAAATAGGTGACATCGCCGGCCACATCGATCTCGGGGTCCACGAAGGTGGCGCCGATGGAAAACGTATAGGTGTCGAACAGCGCAGAGCCCGCAGGGTTGCGGCCGAGAATCGCGGCGTTGTCACCGATGGTATTCTCGCCAGCAAAGGCGCGCCCGAGGCCTGAGGTACTGGTTTCCGAGATATAAAAGGCCGCAGCCATAGCGCCTTGGGATACGGAGCTGATTGCCACGGCGAGTACTGCGTGTGGTAGGTATTTCTTGTTCATGGAAGCCATCTCTAAGTCTGCTGATTACTGAAAACCATAAACGGTATTCAAACGAATGCCGGGGTATGGAGGAAGGCAATTAGACTTTTGCAAGTGCCTTCCTTCTTTCTGAACAGGTGCCTTACCTGAAATTTCAGCAATATAAAGTCATATAAGTCAGGAAAGGGGCCACTTTTATAAAGAGAAAGCAGGCAAAAATCCATCAAATACGAAGAGTTTTTTTTGCTTTCCAGACCAGTGATTCAATTTTGGCTTGCTGTGACTTTTTTTCCATCAATGGATAATTTGGTCAGGCTGATTTGATACCTTTTGCCATTTTCTTCTCTCTGAACAAGTTTCACCAAAGCATAGTTCCAGCGGGGGGCGAACCACACCGTGGTCTCTCTTGCAGAATCGGCATTTCGAACCCGCCGTGCCTTGATGACCTCAATTTCCCCCAGTGGCGTCACCAGGGTTTCAGTGCCCTCCCGGGCGAAGGTGTACTTGCGCACTTTCTTGCCGTCAGCAATTTCATATTGGAGGGTTTCCTTGCCTGCGGCGATATCCAGCGCCAACTGCAATTGGTAGCTCACCTTGTCGAGGATATGGGGTGATACACCCTTCAAATCCCGCTCCGGGTTTGAAACATTGAGCACCATGCCTTTACTGGGCTCAAAGTTCAGTATGGTGCCGCGATCCCGGCCCAGCCCGGTTCTGCGGTATTCGTAATGGTAGGGGATAATAAGGCCGTCGCGGCGGGTAAAGCGGGAATATTCATTGATATGGGCAAACAGGGTGTTGGTATCAAAATCCAGGCGCCAGTTGCCGTCCTGGCCTGTCAGTGTGCGGGTAGCTGTAACGCTGATACCGTTAAAGCGCGCGGTGTAAGTTGCTTTAAAAGGTTCCAACTGGCTGGCCAGGGACTGGCCGCAAAGCAGAAGAAGAAACAGGGAGGAAACAATAAAACGCACGGTGAAGCTCCGCAAAGGCTGACTCTTGTTGAATATTAGTCGGCGGGGCTGGCAAAGTACATGAAAGGGCGCTTGCCCCGACAGCGAATGCGCCGGGTTTAACCGGTAAGCCGAATACCGCTGTGCGGTAGCAGTGTATCGTCAAGCAGGGCGCGCTCGCCGCGCATATGCAGACGATGCTCCGCGAACCAGGTGACAGCCAACGGATAAATCGCATGCTCTTGCACCTGGACCCGGCTCGCCAGGGTTTCCGGTGTGTCTCCAGTCAGTACGGGAACCGTGGCCTGAACAATGGGCGGGCCGCCGTCGAGCTCTTCGGTGACAAAATGGACAGTGGCGCCGTGCTCGCTGTCACCAGCCTGCAGAGCCCGACGGTGGGTGTGTAGCCCCTGATATTTTGGCAGCAGAGAGGGGTGAATATTGAGAAGTCGGCCCCTGTAATGGCGCACAAATTCCGGCGTCAGTATGCGCATAAAGCCGGCCAGCACAACCAGGTCCGGGCTTTGGCGGTCGATCGCTTCAATCAGTGCGCGGTCAAAGGTTTCCCTGCTGGAAAAGTCGTGGTGATCCACCACCGAGGTGGGGACGCCGGCTTCGGCAGCACGGGCCAGACCATAGGCTTCCGGCCTGTTGCTGATAACCTTACAGACGGAAAATGGTGCTCCGGTTTTGTTTGAGGCTGTCAGCAGCGCCTGCAGATTGCTGCCGCTGCCGGAGATCAACACCGCGACTTTGCAGTTTTTTCCGGACATTACAGGCCCGCCAGCGCGACAGTTTCAGCGTTTCCGGCGGCATCTTCAATACCCCCCACGACAAAGGCATCCTCACCCAATCCCTTGAGGGTTGCGAGTGTGTTGTCGGCCTGCGCTGCCGGTACGCAGATCACCATACCGATGCCGCAGTTGAAGGTGCGGTACATTTCACGGGCGTCGATGTTGCCGGCATTCTGTAACCAGCGGAAGACCGCCGGCATCTCCCGCTTGCCGATATCCACACGGGCGCGACAACCCGCGGGCAGTACGCGCGGCAGGTTTTCCAGCAGACCGCCACCGGTAATATGACAAAGGGCGTTGACCTGGCAGTTTTTTATCAGTTGCAGCAGGTTCTTGACATAAATGCGGGTAGGGGCCATCAGTGCCCTGGCCAGGGTGATACCGCCGATATCTTCCTGCAGGTTGGCGCTGCGTACTTCGAGTACTTTGCGAATCAGGGAGTAACCATTGGAGTGGGGGCCGCTGGAGGCGAGGCCAATCAGCACATCGCCAGTGTTTACCTTGCTCCCGTCAATGATTTCAGATTTCTCCACAACCCCTGTGCAGAATCCGGCCAAGTCGTAGTCGTCACCTTGGTACATTCCCGGCATCTCGGCGGTTTCCCCGCCCACCAGAGCGCAGCCCGCCAGTTCGCAGCCTTTACCAATGCCAGAGACCACCTCGGCGGCAATATCCACATTAAGCTTGCCGGTGGCGAAGTAATCGAGGAAGAACAGCGGTTCGGCACCGGCAACGATCAGATCGTTGACGCACATCGCCACCAGGTCGATACCGATAGTGTTGTGAATGCCCAGGTCCATCGCCAAACGCAGCTTTGTCCCCACGCCATCGGTACCGGAAACCAACACCGGCTCCTTATAGCCGGCAGGCAGCGCACACAGGGCGCCAAATCCGCCCAGGCTGCCCATCACTTCAGGGCGAGAAGTGCGCTTGGCGACACGCCGGATACGCTCAACAAGTGCGCTACCTGCGTCAATATCAACACCGGCACCCTTATAAGAGAGCGGGGTCTGTGTGGATCGCGACTTGGAATTACTCATGACTCTTCCTGCGGTGGGGCCTCGGAGGGCGCGTATTCTAGCCGGGTCTCGGTCTGGTAGCTACGCCCAGGTGGTATCTGGGTGCATGATCCCGGGCTTTTGTCCCGAAAGAACCTGTTGAAACCTTCTAATTGTGCGCACTCGGGGCTGAGAGAAACGGATGACGCTGATACAATAGCCTCAATTTTTACCCCCTCCGTGTATTTTGGTGTCTTGCCCAACACGAATGGCTTTGTGCAAGCGCGCGGGGTGGGGCGAGGTTTGGAGAGAAATTCTATGCACAAGCTGCTCCAGCAGGGGTTGGTAATGCAGTTGTCGGCACTGTTGCTCGGCGTTTTCATCCTGCCAGTCCAGGCTCGGGTTATCTCGGATCTGTACGAAGTGGTAGAGGCTGTGCCGAGTCGCGGTAGCACCGATCTCGCCTTGGCTGGCAGTCGGGGTCTTGAGCGGGTCTTTGTGCGGGTTACCGGGGATGCCGCCATCGGCAACAACCCCAATTTGCAGCCGGTCCTGCAGAAGGCTCAGCAGTTTGTACAGGGTTACCATTACACCAGCGAAGACAATCAGCTCTACCTTCACCTTTCCTTCGACCCCCAGGCGGTCTCCAGGCAAGTACATCAGTTGGGTCTGCCCATGTGGCCCAACAACCGGCCGGGCACGCTGGTTTGGCTGGCGGTGGATACGCTGTTGGATGGGCGCAGTGTGTTGCGTGAAGAGGATGTGCCGGAACTGTTCTCCGTGCTGGAGGCCATGGCCATTGAGCGCGGCGTGCCGCTGGACTTTCCTGTTATGGACCTCAACGACCAGCGCAATATGCCGCTGGGTGCGCTTTGGGCACAGGATGAACGGGCCGCCGAGCGGGCTGGTCTGCGCTATAGCCCCGATGCCACTTTGATGGGGCGTATACTGCAGTCGTCGGGGCACCGCTGGCAGGCCGATTGGCTGCTGGTACACGGCGGCCGCAGTTACGCCTTCGACAGCAGTGGTGGCTCTATGGAAGAAACCGCGCTGCGTGGCATCAACCAGATGGCCAATGCACTGGCCCGGCGCTATGCAGTGCGCCCCCAAGGGCGGGATGCTCAAACGGGGGCCATGATTGTCGAGTTGGCTGGTGTGGACAGCTTTGCCGACTATGTGGAGGCTTTGGCCTACCTGCGGGGGTTGGCGCAGGTGAGCAGCACGAGCCTGCTCTCTGTTGTGGGGGATCGGATGCGCATCGCTTTGTCCGTTTCAGTGCGATTGTCCAATCTGCGCGATACACTGGCTTTGAATCACAAACTGCGTGCGCCTGCGGACGGGGATACCATTGACCTGAGCGGGTATCGTGCACCTCTGGGCAGTGCAGATAACCCGCTGCGGTACCGCTGGGATTAATATGCGTATTCCGCAACAGCTACCGCTGGGTGTATCCCTGCAAGATGATGCCACTTTCGAAAATTTCTATCTGTCTCAATCGGACCCCAACAGTCAGGTAGTGGCCCTGCTGCAATCTTTTGCCAGCGGGGAAAACCCCGAACTGGTGATTTATATCTGGGGGGAGACCGGCAGTGGTGTGAGCCACCTGTTGCAGTCCGTCTGCCAAAGCGCAGAGAACAATGGCCGCAGCTTCCAATACCTGCCGCTGGCCGACTTGACGGAGATGGACCCAGTGCTAATGCTGGACGGACTGGAACAACTGGATCTGGTGTGTATCGATGACCTGCACCTTCTGGAAAGCCAGCCGCAGTGGCAAACGGCAATGTTTCACTTGTACAACCGCACCAAGGATAGTGGCAGACAACTGCTGCTGGGGGGGCGCAAGCCCCCCCGCGGGTTGAATATCGCTCTGGCGGATTTGCAGTCGCGATTACAGTGGTCTCTGCTGTTCCAGCTAAGACCCATGAATGACAACGATAAAATTGCCGCTCTGTGCAGACGCAGCCGTCTGCGTGGTTTTGAACTCCCTGAGGATGTAGCCCAGTATATTCTCCACCGCGCACCCAGAGATACACGTGCGCTGTTTTTGCTGCTGGAGCAGTTAGACAGGGCTTCTTTGATGGCTCAGCGCAAGGTCACCATCCCCTTCGTTAAACAGGTGTTGGATATCTAGTATTTTGTCCACCCCGAACCGGCCATTTTTTCGCTGACCGGTAGTGTGCTTCTCCGGTTTTTCGATCCTTCCCTACGGGCTTTTGCCGGTCTTCATTCAATTCCCGGCTGACCTTGCCGGCGCTTTTTGCTTTGAAATACCTCCCGGCCACAGTATCAAGTTGTGGCGGCAGAAGGGTTCGTGCGGTGGGTGTCGCTTGTCTTTACTCCCAAAGTCCATAGCTTCAGGACCTTGTTATGCAGAATGTTCATAAAATTCTTTATGTGAGCCACGCTGCCGACGATGAAAGTAGCGGCTTGTTGCAGGCATTTGGCATCGCGCGCAATACCGGCGCTGTCATAAAGGTACTCCTTGTCTGCCCATCGGTGCCAGCGGGTTTCGAGGAGTTTAGTGCGCTCTGTGTGGAAGCCCTGCTGAAACGGGTCAGGAGCGAAATCGAATCGGCCCAGAAGCGCATGAACCTGAACGAGGATCAGGTCAAACTGGAGATGGAGTCCGATTGCGGCCCCCGCCCGGCTGAGCGGGTGATCCACAGGGTTTTGTCAGGCGGGTATGATCTTGTGGTCAAGAATGTGGAGGGGCGCAACCAGAAGACAGGGTTCAAGGCCATTGATATGGAGTTGCTGCGCAAGTGCCCCTGCCCGGTGTGGTTGTGCCGTCCGATAATACGTACCCATAAAGAAATAAGAGTGGCAGTAGCGGTAGATCCCGAGTGTGAGGCGGCCGGAACCTACGATCTGGCTATTCGCCTGTTGCGCTGGGCGCGAATGCTGGCGGATAGCTGCAGTGGTACCCTGCATATTATTTCTTGTTGGGATTTTGACGTCGATGAGTATTTGCGCCGCAACTTCCCGCTGAATGCAACCGAGGAAGAACTGGACGAGGCCACTGAAGCGGCCCGCTCCCGGCACCACTCGAAACTGGATGTGTTGATACGGGCATCCAGCATTGGTGGGGATATGCAGGTACACCATGTCATTGCTCATCCGGATAATTATATTCCACTGCTTATCGACGAAGAGTCCCTTGACCTTCTGGTGATGGGCACAGTGGGGCGTGCGGGGATTCCGGGTTTTATCATGGGTAACACTGCAGAGAATATTCTGCAGAAAGTCAGCTGCTCACTGCTCGCTTTAAAGCCCAGTGACTTCGTTTCCCCGATTAAAGAGTAAACAGTGGGCAGACACGGTTGCCCGGTGCTTTGGCCATGGTACAGCTGGTGGGCCCTGGGTAGGTAAAAGAGGGAGAAATTTGAAAATGGGGAATAATATAAATGATTAAAAAATAGCGAAAAGGCATGATGGGTTGCGCGCAAATTTTTCAGTCTTGGATGTATGGCCATTTTTGCGGTTGGGCTTGTCCTCTCCGGCGAGGTGCTCCTCCAGCTCCGCGCTCATGGCTGCTTCGGTAAGCTGTTTGATCAGAGGCGTCAGGATGCCAACTTTGCCGCTGAGGTCTTTGCCCTCACGCAGCGCCTTGACAGCAGCATCCATATCGAAAGTAGGTTTGGTCATAGGT
>NZ_CANLDD010000053.1 GCF_947489355.1 uncultured Microbulbifer sp.
CCTACTACAACTGGGAGCGTCCCCATCAGCACAACGATGGTATACCACCTGCAAAGGCGGAAGAAAATCTTAACTTAATGTCCGGAAAAAGTTGACCACTACATTAGTGGCATTGGTGGTAAGCGTTATATTGAAGCTGCTGGAGGGAGAATATGCTTAACAAACACAGGCAGACTGCTCCGGCCCTTCGGGCCTGCGCGGAACGGCATACGCTACGCTTCGGTCGCCCCTACTGTGAGCGTCAAGTGTCAGAGCATATGAAAATACTTAGCAAGAACAGGGATTTGGTTTTACAAACTATAAAGGTGCTTGGCTACCTAAACTTCTGCTTGTTTTTCCTCGGCTTCCTTAACTCAAAAGGTGGAGGTGATTACGTTTCACTGTTCCTACCCGCGACTCTATTCGTAGCAACAATAACCAGCCTTGTCTATTTAATCGGCTTTAAGTATCTTCACCTGCCAGGCAAGCGCATGGATTATTGGTTTTGTTTTCGACCGTATGTGTGGCTTGTAGTTATCTTTAGTATCTTTTTACTCAGCATTTTTTCCATTGATTTCTTCGGAAATGAAAACACTTAACAAAGCCAAGCACGAACGCCAGCAATGCTGGCTGAACCTCTATTCTGCGACTTCACCGCCCCATAGCGACCTGTATTGGCAACATTATGCTCTTTGAGAAAATTGGAATCTATTATGATATCAGTTGAATTCTTACTTACCTCTTTAGTCGTTGTTCTTATTCCTGGAATCGGCGTTTTATATACCATTTCTACAGGCTTATTTATTGGGAAGCGTGCCAGTTTGTTTGCTGCCTTTGGCTGCACACTTGGTATTATTCCATCTCTCCTTGCCAGCGTGATCGGCTTGGCTGCAATTTTCCATACCAGCGCTCTGGCCTTTCAAAATGTTAAATACACTGGCGCCGCCTATTTACTTTACCTGGCTTGTGCCATGTGGCGCTCTGCCTCAACCCTTTCTCTAGAGAAGGAAAAATCTCAATCCAGCTTTGCCGCAGTAGCAACGAAAGGTTTTATTATTAATATACTTAACCCTAAGCTATCTATTTTCTTTCTCGCGCTCTTACCACAGTTTGTATCGCCAAGTGCTTCTCAGCCTCTAGTTAACATGTTTTTACTTGGCCTTGTATTTATGGCCATAACATTTGGTGTTTTCATCATTTATGGTTTTATGGCAAGCACCTTTAGTGAATTCGCAGCTCGCTCAGAAAAATTTAGTCTTGGCATACAGAAAATATTTTCCGGCAGTTTCGCTGTATTAGGTTTTAAGTTGGCGTTTAGTGAATGGGAATAACAGAGCCACAGAAAATTGTCAGCGCAAAAAACGTACTGGCTGCATCATGCTACCGCTCGTCCTATGTTGGCAGCGTTATGCGTACGCAAGGAAATCATAAGATCATTGATAATCTTATTGATTGCTGTTGTTTCTCACTATGCCGGTGCTAATCAGCATCCTGGTGAAATGCCTGATTGCTGGAAAACACCTAGAGCTGTACATAATACGCAAGCGATAGATGAAATGATTTTAAAGCATGTGTTCATTTCGAAATTGGTAGGAGCACCATTAGTTGAACTTGAGTATATATCTCCAAATCATGGCTATTCATTTTCATATATTAATCGTCGGCCAAATTCGTCTATAAAAATCAACTCCGAGAAAGCGTATTTAGTCACAATAGCTCTACGTAATATTTTTGGCCTATCTAATGTGAAGTGGGTAAACGAAAACCTGATATTTTTTCGAGTATATATAGGTCAAGAAGTCTTTCTAGATATAATCTTTAACGTCGAGCGTGAAGAAATCGCGCTATCGCAAATAGGGCGGTTTTCAAAATACGCTATTACGCTATAAAGCAGTTTCAAGAAGGTTGTAAATTACATGGCGGCTGTGAGTGCATAGAAAAAGACCTGAACATAGTACAATTCAATTAACCACCCGCCTACTGCGCCGGACAGCTAAAAGCGTTGCTTTGTCACAACCTTGCCGGTGGGGCGTTAAGCGTATCTATGAAGGAAATTACCTTTAAAAATGACAGCTTCAATCTTTCTGCAAAGAAAAACAACTTTATTAACCCATGCTGTTACGGCGAGGATGTCGCAAACTGGTTTAAGCCTCAAATGGAGGCGCTGGATATTGATGTTATCGAGATCTATCAGGAAGATTGGGGGTTGGGAAATGAGCTGCTTTTTCAAGGGCAATAATTACTAT
This sequence comes from uncultured Microbulbifer sp., assembly GCF_947489355.1. Taxonomy (GTDB): domain Bacteria; phylum Pseudomonadota; class Gammaproteobacteria; order Pseudomonadales; family Cellvibrionaceae; genus Microbulbifer. The sequence continues at coordinate 2,226 of NZ_CANLDD010000053.1, forward strand.
GTAGGTCTTGGCGGTGTACCAGAAGCCGAAGGTGAAGATATTGGTCAGTGGCGTATCAGGGTCACAAAGTCTCGCTCTATCATCCAAAAGCTTACGCGCAAAAATAAATTATCAGATCAAGATCCAATACTTAGTATTCTATCTTACATCATTGTGAAGTCAGGGTTTAGCAATGTGTCCACCGACAGCGCTTAACAAGGGTAGGCAAAGTCACCCACTTCAAACGTGGGCTGGACTCTCTGACATTGGTCTTTGTTACCGGCATCAACCATCAAGCGTGCCAATGAGAAACTTATTTATAATTACACTGTTCGCACTATTGTCAACCTCCAAGGCACCAGCATCCGGACTGCAAAAGTTTGAGTTTGAAATTCCTTCCTCATTTATTACGGAAGAATATAAATCAGATTTACAGAATTGGCGGTTGTCGCTCTTAAACAGCATTGGATACAACGAAACAAAGATAAATGAGGCAGTATTTCTTAAAACTGATATCCCTTTAATAGTTAATGGCTATGAATCCATAGGCTAAGTATATCAAAACAAAGATGCCGAACATCAATTTTATGTGCGTGTGTCCAACACAATCATTGACTTTAAGGTTCATAAAATTGGCACAATGGGCGTGTCGGGCATAACCAATCATCCAACACCAAGTGGGCGTATGATCATAGTTTTAGCGCCAAATAAAACTATAAACTTATTGGGCGTAACCCTAGACTTCACCATTAAAGTTCAAGTTAAACCCCCTGTATTCAAGGATAACGGGGTAACCTATGAGTGGCACGTATGGTAAAAACAGTTAACAAATAAGGATATGTTGTGCTTGCCGCAATATATCTGGTTGTTGAACGCGCCCGGTCAGCTCTAATTATGCAAATAAAAAACGTGTAAGCAACCTCCTGTTTGCCAAAGCAAAAGAAAATTCTTGTAAAGCCGTACATGCGTTGAAACAGTCTATCCACTTCATTTCAATTTTTGGTCGCTTTTATGTCGCATTCCCAGACTCTCAATCAATTACTTTTTGGTGGCGCGACAGGCTCCATGCCCAGATCAAGCATTACCTGCCGGATTTAATTACCCTCGTCGGCCTAGTCCATGATCACTTTGGCACCATCCGAACCGCAGTTCTCAAGGATTTTCAGCAGTTTTTGGCCCTCCGGTGCGTCCTCAGCCAGCTCTGGAAACAGGGAATATCCTATGGTGCGACTGTGGCAGGCTGCAACCATATGAAACTTGGGGTCCAACCTGCTCGTGATTTGCCGAGCCTGTAAGTTGGATATTTTCACGTCGCCGTGCTGAAGAGGTAGAAAACTTTCAATAATTTTGTATTGTTGCGTTGTAATTTCCATGCGGCGATTATACAGGATTTAGTGTGAACAGGTCTTAGCTTAACCGGCATTAGCCAGATAAGCAAAACCCCAGAAACTTTAAGTTTACGGGGTTTTCGTGGGCTGCCTGAGGCAGCGATTTGGTGGTGGTGTGGGATGTGGGTTCAGTTCATTCAATCTCTATTATTGAAGCCCAAAACTAGCTCCTGCAGGTGATTGCGGGCTTGAGCCAAAACAATCAGCAGGCCGAAAAAGCTGTGGCTTTGCAACCTAGTCGACAATTACTCATTTTCAAAACCCCGCCTTTTTGGCGTTGGCAGAATCCACAGGTCTATATTTCCATAGCGGGATTTTCCTTCTCTCCCAGAATCCTTTTGCCATGTTATTAAACCTGTGGCCATTCAACAAACCCGCTTTTGGATAAACTCACTACGACCAGAGAGCCAACCGGGGATAATTTTCTACAAGCTCAGTTTGGGTAACGGTAGGGTAATGGTGGTGTTACGAAGCGCTTTGTTCTGCATAAAAAATTGCATGTTTTCCAGCACAGCGGGTGACGACATAAACAAGTTGTGTCCGCCATGCACCACCTTTACCTGAGTCAGGTTACTGAGGCCACGTACCGCAGTTTTCTGCCCTTCAGGGTAAGTTCGCCCGTCCAGTGTGCCAGTAAATAACAAAGTAGGGATCGATGATTGCGGTGCGCTGCGAAATGCATCCCCCAGGTCCAGTTTTGCATCCAGCCTGTTCAGTGTCGGCATCGGGAAGTTCAGCCAACTCCCCAGCAGGCTCGACTCGGCCTGTTGCGCCACCAGTTTCAGGCGTGCAGGAGTAATACCAGACGCCACGTCCATGCTCAGAGACATCAGACGAAAACTCACCGGCTTATCATCGAAAATACCGCGCTGCAGAACACCTATCAGGGTGCGGGTTTTTCCTTTATCCAGTTCGTTGTAGGTGTGGATCAGCATTGCCAGATATTGGTTGGGATCGGCAATCATCATACCAGCCAGGGCCTGCATGTGCTGTGCCTGAAACAGCATGTTCTGCTCGCTACCATCTTTTTTCGGGATGGCCAACTTCAGGGGCGTCTTATGAAGACGTTGATGCACTCGTTTGATTAACGCCGGCAAATCGGCCACAGCGGACTTCAAGGGTTGCTGGTCGATCACCTGCTGAACACGAGCAAAATAGGCATCTGTGTGGGCAGGTAACTTAACCGTCTGATTCAGGCCTTCCGCACTGGCTAGAATGACTTTGTTAATCTGTTCGGGAAATAGTTTCATTGCTGCGAGTGCCAGGTGGCTACCGTAAGAAATTCCCCACAGATTAACCTGCCTCGCGTTCAGGTGCTGACGCAAATCGTTGATGTCCCAGGCATTTTGTACCGTGGTGTAACCGTACACGTCGATACCCTGTTCCCGCCACCTGGCCAGGCATTCGCGCGCTGCCTGCTGATATCCCAGAATAAATGCCTTCTCGCTGACCGCCTTATCGAGAGGGAAGGTGACGGAAGAATCACATCCCGGCGCCTGTTCAGACTCGCCGGTGCCGCGCTGATCCAGGGCGATGACATCACCGAATTCCCGCATTGCCATAAACAATGGAAAGCGCCTCCACTTGGCCGTCCCTATCCCTGAGCCGCCGGGCCCTCCTGCCAGGTAGACCGTGGGCGGCCCCTGGACGTCGCCGGTAGCAGCAAAGCGCACATAGTTAATGCGGATTTTGCGGCTTTGTGGGTTGTTGCGATTCTCGGGTACCCAGAAATGACCTGAGAGGGCCTCCGTGCTTTGTCCATCATTGGCAGTAAAGGTTATCGGGGTTTCATTGGCGTAAACCTGGGTTCCGGTCGATTCAGGATGGTCTTCCCGGGCCGTGGCGCTCAGCACAGATATCGCCAGGATTGTGGCTACTAAAGAACGTATAAATCGCATACTATGACTCCTTATCAATGGGTGACGCCATTAGGTTGTATGCATCGCCCTGGTGCCCAGCGTTATTCGCCGAGCGGGCGGTTTTACTGGCCTGTACCGTTAAGCGGTAGTGTTTTTTCGATGAACGGCAACAAGGGAATACGTTGAAATCCGGTCTTTTTACTCCCTGGCAGTATTTGCTATGCCTGCTGCTATGGATGAGCCCATTCGACACCCTGGCCAAGGCTCCCACCCTCTTTGATGCTGCGCATATTGTCCGCATCTGCGAACCTTTGGATATGCAGGAAGGGGTGCCGGATTTTGACGGCCCGGGATGCCGGGATTTACCCATCTATCAGGTTAACCCCCAACACACCTATCTGTGGCTCAGGCTCACCTTCGATCGTAGTTCACACTGGCAACGACTCACTCCGCCTTACGGGGTATTTGTGTTGGGCAAGGCGGCCAGTCGGGTCTACCTCAACGGTCAGTTGCTAGGCAATAATGGCACGCCTGCGGCTGACAAGCAGGAAGTTCCCGGCACCATGGATAAGGTGTTGTATCTGCCCGAAGTTCTGCTCAAAGACACAGGCAATGAAATGGTTCTGGAATTGTCTGGCCAGCATAGCCTGATGGAATTGGGTTATCCCCTGCACTTTATCGGCTTTGGTCACTACCATGACCCCAGGCTTATTGTGCAACAATACAGGGGGATGGGGCTGATTTTGACCGGCGCCTTTCTACTTGGCGCTCTGTACTTCTTTACCGCCAGCTATGGCCGGCTGGGGCATCGCCACCAGAAGTTGTTTGGGGCCATGTGTTTGATAGCCGCACTACAATTGCTAACGGAAATGTCCCGGGGCCTGGTCCCCTATACCTACCCCTGGCATGACGTGCGCCTGGTCACAGTCACCATCCTGTCACTACTGTTTGGCATGTCGATCCTGGTTTACAGCTCCTACAAAACCATGGCTGATCATGCCCTGCACTGGATCTATACCGGTTTGCTGGTCACAGTCACGGCTATTTTGCTGGCCCCGGGCTTTGACAGTAAAACCACCGCAGGTGTGTTTTTTCCCTTGCTGGTTAGCCTGATACAGCTGCTGATTGTGTGGCGCCGCCAGCGGCAAAAAGCCAGGCTGGGCTGGTTTCTGGTGCAGTTGCTGATTGTTATTACCATCGTAGCCAATCAAGCCAGTTTTCATGAAATCATCCATTTCCTGATCATCGCAATGCTTCTGATGTACCTGTTTGTGCAACAGGCAAAGGAATATCGCCTTCAACAACAGCAGAGCAAGGACGACCAGCAATTGATTGCCAAGCTGGAATATAAACTGGCCCAAAACAGCCAATCCGACACACCAGCGCGCCTGGAAGTCAGCTCCGCAGGGAAAACCCTTTGGGTGCCGGTCAGCGACATCCTTTACTGCAAAGCGGCCGGCGATTACGCAGAGTTACATCTTATTGAGCAGGGTGAAAAACTCTATTCAGGCAGCTTAAAACAACTCGAGGCTCAATTGCCTAATACCTTTATCCGGGTACACCGCTCTTTTCTGGTTAACCTTGAGCAGGTGGTGGCACTCAGTGGCAAAACTGTCAGCGAAGCCGGTGGCTATCATCTTCAGCTTACTGATGGCCAGGCTATTCCGGTCAGCCGCAGGCTGATGCCCACGGTCAGGAGTTCGTTAAAGCAGGAAAGTGCTGCAGTGTTGATGTGTACCCAATAGTAAGCACCGAGTGCACCTACTACCGGGTCGGAAGCAAAGAATACCCTCCTCTCGGGACACGCTGTGAATACCTCCCTGTACGCTCGTAATCGGCATCCATGCCTCATACGGTCCCGAGAGGAGGGTATTCTTCCCTTCCGCCTTGTTAGTAACCTGAATATTTCATCAAACCTATTATTCGACAGCGCAGCTTTTATTTCTTGACAGTTAAATGGCTCCCGACAAAGACGGGGACTTATAAGATGATGCCCTCAAAGGGCTTTATTTGAATTAGGGCCTGTTCACACCAAATCCTGTATAATCGATGCATGGAAATCACAGCACAACAATACAAAATTATCGAAGACTTTCTGCCTCTCCAGCGCGGCAACGTGAAAATATCCAACCTACAAGTGCTGAACGCCATTTTTTATATAGCCGAGCATGACTGCAAATGGCGAAGCCTGCCGAAGAAATTCGGCCGTTGGCACAGCGCCTACATGCGGGCGAACCGTAGGGGCAAGCAAGGTGTGCTGAGTGGAGTCCTTCTGGCCCTCCAGAAAAGTGATGTGATCAATATTCAGGTCAATCATATCTCTGTTGACTCTACGGCTATTAAAGTTTATCCAGACAGCGCTGGCGCGTTACAAAATGCCCCTCAATCTATCGGCAAATCACTAGCAGGCTGAACCACCAAAATTCATAGGGTTTCAGCCGGCCATATTCGCGCCGTAGTATTTTCTCTGTCTTTGAGACAGGCTGGATACCCTCCGGAGGGCCGAAAGCTGCTGAAAAGCCTTGAGAACTGCGGTTGGGATGGTGCCAAAGTGAATATGGACAAGGCCTACGAGGGCAATGAAACCCGGCAGTTGGTATTTGATCTGGGCATGGCATCTGTTGTACCACTGAACAGTAACCCATTGAGCACCTGGGAATACGACGTAGAGGCGTACAAAAAGCGAAATAAAGTGGAGAGACTGTTTCGACACCTGAAGGGCTCCAGAAGAATTTTCTCTCGCTTTGACAAACTGGATGTGATTTTCATGTTTTTATTCCTTTTGTGCGAATTGTCGATACTTTAAACAGTGTGCACAGGCCCTAGGCTATTTCTCAGCCCCAGTTGAGGGATTCACTGCTCCAGCATTCCTTATATGGATTCTTTCTTCCCTTAATAACGGAGCGGATTCGTAGAAAAATTGCAAAATACCGAGAAATTTCGATATGCTCTGAGAAGATATAATAATAATCATGACGATACACTCAGGGAATGCATACTGTACACCTGTGGATACGAAGGAATGGCTACTTAAAAAGTATCTGTCCGGTCTACCAGACACAGAATATACTTCGCATTACTGCTTTGCCTATTATACGTAAGAAGGAATACCCATGGGTATATACAGTAAACTGCTTGTAGCCATTGGTATTGGCATTTTGGTTTCAGCAGTCGGTGTGATTGTTACAGGCTACCTTGCCGCTGTCGCCATACCCAAGGCATTCTTTTTGTGGTTTCAGGACCATTTTAGCCTGGATCTTGGTTTTGTCCTGATAACCATTGTTCAACAGATTCTTGGCTTCGGGTTTCTGTTTCTGGCAGCCGGTTATTTCATCAGCAAACGGCTCCCTCTATCGCCTGTTGCAGCAGTGTCCTGTTTGCTTATAGGGTTTTGGATTTACCTTGTGGTTGGGGTAGCCCTGATCTACGAGACACCTATCAGTAACCCCATTCCCACACTGAATACCCTTGTGTTTATCACCCTGAGTGTTCACCTGCTGTTCCTTGTGCTCGGTGTTGTATTGGGAAACAGGGATAACACAACAATGCGCGCGGCGAGCGCGTGATTGCGACCGTATCAGAACCAGATCAGGCAGTCCCCCCTAACCTTTCCGCACATCCGCGGGTAGACTGCCACCACCTCAGTGAACCCTCGGGCCAGACAAATCCAGCCCGGTGATCTCCGCACTTTCCACCAGCCTGTTCAGGTAGTCACCCGTCATCTGGCGGCGGCGCTTCTCCAGCAAATAATCGCGGATTCGCTCAGCCACATACGTGTACTCCAGCGGGCGACCGGGTTCACACTGCTCCACATAAATCAGATGCACACCGTAGGGGGTTTCCACCGGCGAGGGCACCAGACCGGTACCCTGGGCGAACACCGCGCGCTCGAAGGCGTCCACTGTATCGCCGCGGCCCACCTGGCCAAGGCTGCCGCCAGCCCCGGCGGAGGAGCAGGCGGAGTGGAACCCGGCCAGGCGCGCAAAGGTCTGTAACGGATTGGCGTCAGCACGGATTTCTTCCAGCAGTGCCTCGGCACCGGCGCGCGCTTTGGCACGGGTATCGGCATCGTCCGGGGCAGCCGGCATCAGGATATGGCGCACCTCGGCGAGGGGGTCGGAGCAGAATTTTTGCCGGCGGGCTTCAAAGTAGGCGCGGCACTCGGTTGCATCTGGCGGGATCACCACCAACTTGCCCTTGAGCAGATCTGCCACAGCGCGGTCGAAAACCGCGCTGTGCAGGTCCTCATCGGCAGCACACAGCCCCAGCCCGGCAGCCTGTTCACGCAAAAGCCAGCCGATCACCAGGGCACGCGCGGCGCGATAGACCGCCTGGCGCGGCGAATCGGCACTCTGATACTGCATCTCCTGGTAAATCAGATCTGCAGGAACTTCGCGGCCGTTGACGGCCACCGCCTCGGCCAATTCAAAATCGCGCCCAAGGGCGTCTGAGGCCAATACTGTCTTCATGTTTCAACTCCACGCAAGGGCTGCACCTGTCCACTTATCTCGTTCAGCGCGCCGCCCTGGCGCGTACTACCTGGTAATTGCGATGGAAGTACTGCACCGGAACACTCCATACATGCACCAGGCGGCTGAAGGGGAACACCAGAAACAGAGTCATGCCCAGCAGGATATGCAGCTTGTAAATCATGTTCACCTCGCTGATGGCGGCGGCGGCACCGGTACCATCGAGGGTGACAATGGACTGGGCCCAGGCCATCAGCTTGAGCATCTCGGCACCATCCATATGCCCGGCGGATACCAGGATACTGATCAGCCCCAGGATCAACTGGGCGTAGAGCATCAGCAGGATGGTCAGATCCATTTTTGACGTGGTGGCGCGTACCCGCGGGTTGGTGAGGCGGCGCTTGATCAGGATGGTGAGGCCGATAAAACAGATCACCCCGAAGAAGCCGCCAATACCCATCGCCATCAGCTGCTTGGTGGAGGCCTCGATACCGAGGAAGTGCCACACCGCCTTGGGCGTAAGCAGGCCGACAAAGTGCCCCAACAGGATGGCGATGACCCCGATATGAAACAGGTAACTGCCAACGCGCAGTTGTTTGCGCTCCAGCAATTGGCTGGAGCCGGTGCGCCAGGTGTACTGGTCACGGTCGTAGCGAATCAGGCTCCCCACCAGAAACACCGTCAGGGCGATGAAAGGGTAGATGGCAAAGAGCAGCGTATTCAAATAATGCATCGTGTTACTCCTGTGGTGCGGGCTGGGCAGAGTTTTGTGCGGCGTCGATCCAGGTGAGGGGCTGGCCATCCCGGCGCTGTGCAGTGCCGGGTCGCGTTATTGACTGGTCGCACTGGCTGGCGCCGGTAAAGCTGACCACCTCTTCCTCCCAGATTTTGTCCAGAGCCTCTGGGGTGTCGTCACGCTCCTCATTGGCCACTTCTTCTTTGAGTGCTGCCAAGTCGACGAAAACTCCAGCCATCTGCAGCAGCGCGTCCATCAACAGGTGATAGGGACTCTCGCGCTGGGACAGGCGTGCGCTCAGCAGGGCGATCACATGGGTGATGTCGTGTACCCACTCGTAGGCCGCATCGCCCTGGGTGGCGCAGAACTCCAGGTAGATGGGCAAATAGTCCGGCAGTTCGCGCTCACTCAGTGCCAGGCCGGCGCTGCGGTAGCGTTCCAACAGGTCCACCATGGCCTGGCCGCGATCGCGGGATTCGCCGTGCACATGCTCAAAGATATGCAGGGACACAGCGCGCCCGCGCTCGAACAGGCCGTCGTATTCACTCTGCCAGTCGAGGGGGTCCATACGCTCGTAGTGGGAAATAAAGGCCAGTAGTTTATCCCGCAGCGGTGCATCCAGATCGTCGGATTCCGCCACCCAGCCAGTCAGCGTGTCCAGGTTGCGCACCAGTTCGTCGGATGGGTAGTCCAGCAACCGCGAAATCACATTTAACACTTTCATTAGCTGTTCTCCCCCGTTCAGTCGACCACTTTGGCCGGTATGACTTCGCGCACCGTCTGCTTTTTGCCACCAAAGATATTGGTGCTGTCGTTGCCGGTGCTACAGCCGTTGCCGAAGCTGAATCCGCAAGCGGATTTGATATCGTAGGCGTTCTCTGCGTAGGCCTTGTGGCTTGTGGGCACCACAAAGCGGTCCTCGTAGTTGGCCAGGGCCATATAACGGTACATCTCTTCCACCTGGGCCACACTCAATCCCGCCGCCTCCAACAGCTCGCGTTCCTGTATGCCGTCCACATGGATGCCGCGCATATAGGCGCGCATCACAATCATGCGTTCCAGAGCACGGGCTACCGGTTTCTCATCGCCGGCGGTGAGCAGGTTGGCCAGGTACTGGAGCGGGATACGCAGAGTGGAGAGATCCGGGATCTCGGCGCCGCGGCCCACGGTTACGGTTTCCACCTGGCCGGCCTGCACCGCGTTCTGGATCGGTGACAAGGGTGGTACATACCAGACCATGGGCAGGGTGCGGTATTCCGGATGCAACGGCAGGGCGATCTGCCAGTCGATGGCCATCTTATATACGGGTGATTTTTGCGCAGCTTCGAGCCAGGCTTCGGGGATGCCCTCGGCGCGGGCGGCTTCCTGCACCTTGGGATCGCCGGGATCGAGGAAGATATCGCACTGGGCCTGGTAGAGCGCCTTCTCGTCTTCAACAGCAGCCGCTTCCTCAATACGGTCGGCATCGTAGAGCAACACGCCCAGGTAGCGGATACGGCCCACGCAGGTTTCGGAACAGATGGTGGGCTGACCCGCCTCGATACGCGGGTAGCAGAAGATGCACTTCTCGGATTTACCGGTTTTCCAGTTGTAGTAGATCTTCTTGTAGGGGCAGGCGGACACACACATACGCCAGCCGCGACACTTGTCCTGGTCGATCAGGACGATACCGTCCTCCTCGCGTTTGTAGATTGCGCCGCTGGGACAGGCCGCCACACAGGCGGGGTTGAGGCAGTGCTCACACAGGCGCGGCAGGTACATCATAAAGGTGTTTTCAAATTCACCGTAGATATCCGCCTGCACCTGCTCGAAGTTTTTGTCCTTCTTGCGCTTGTCGAATTCGGTACCGAGGATCTCCTCCCAGTTGGGGCCCCATTCGATCTTCTCCATGCGCTCGCCACTGATCAGCGAGCGCGGGCGGGCCACTGGCTGGTGTTTCTGCTCCGGCGCCTTGTGCAGAGTCTGGTAATCGAAGTCGAAGGGCTCGTAGTAGTCGTCGATTTCCGGCATATCCGGGTTGGCAAAAATGTTTGCCAGCACCCGGTGCTTGCCGCCGATCTTCGGTTGCAGTTTGCCGTTTTTCTTGCGCGTCCAGCCACCGTTCCACTTGTCCTGGTTCTCCCATTCCTTGGGATAGCCGACACCGGGCTTGGTCTCGACGTTATTGAACCAGGCGTACTCAACCCCCTCGCGGGAGGTCCAGACATTTTTACAGGTCACCGAGCAGGTATGGCAGCCGATACATTTATCGAGGTTCAGCACCATGCCGATCTGGGCTCTCACTTTCATGCTACACCTCCTCTCGCGCCGGCTCTTTGACATCTTCGCCATCCAGCCAGTCCACCTTGTTCATTTTTCGCACCACCACAAATTCATCCCGGTTACAGCCCACGGTGCCGTAGTAGTTAAAACCGTAGGACTGCTGCGCATAACCGCCGATCATATGGGTGGGTTTCATCACCGCGCGGGTGACGGAGTTGTGGATACCGCCGCGGGTGCCGGTGGTCTCCGCGCCCGGTGTATTCACGATGCGCTCCTGGGCGTGGTACATCATGGCCATGCCGTCGGGCACCCGCTGGGACACTACCGCGCGGGCGGCAATGGCACCGTTGACGTTGAAAATCTCGATCCAGTCGTTGTCCTCAACTTCTGCCAGTTTGGCGTCGTGCTCACTCATCCACACGATGGGTCCACCGCGGGACAGGGTGAGCATCAGCAGGTTGTCGGAGTAGGTGCTGTGGATACCCCATTTCTGGTGCGGGGTGATCCAGTTCAGCAGGATCTCCTTATTACCGTTAGGCTTCTGGTTGAGTACCGGCTGTACGGTTTTCAGGTTGATGGGGGGCTTGTACACACATAGGTTCTCGCCAAAATCGCGCATCCACTCGTGATCCTGGTAGAACTGCTGGCGACCGGTGATGGTGCGCCAGGGGATCATCTCATGCACGTTGGTGTAGCCGGCGTTGTAGCTCACATGCTCATCTTCCAGGCCGGACCAGGTGGGTGAGGAGATGATCTTGCGCGGCTGCGCCACGATATCGGCGAAGCGGATCTTCTCGTCTTCCTTGGGCTTGGCCAGGTGGGTGTGATCTCGACCGGTGATCTTGCCCAGGGCCTCCCAGGCCTTCACCGCCACCTGGCCGTTGGTTTCTGGTGCCAGCGACAGGATCATCTCGGCGGCATCCACGGCACTGTCGATACGCGCGCGGCCATCGCGGGCAGTCTCGTCCTTCCAGGTGCGGTTGAGCTTCTTGAGGAAGTCCACCTCGTCATCAGTGTTCCAACTGATGCCCTTGCCGCCATTGCCGAGCTTTTCCAGCAGCGGACCGATAGAGGTAAAGCGGTTGTAGGTATTGGGGTAGTCGCGTTCCACCTCGATCATGCTCGGCGCGGTAACGCCGGGAATCAGATCGCACTCGCCCTTCCACCAGGCCTTCACCCCAAAGGGCTGGGCGATTTCGGTGGGGGTATCGTGGTGGATCGGCAGGGTCACCAGATCCTTCTCCACCCCCAGGTGGCCGTCGGTCAGTTCGGAGAATTTCTGTGCTACCCCCTTGAAAATATCCCAGTCACTGCGCGCTTCCCAGGCCGGGTCCACCGCCTTGGTGAGGGGGTGGATAAAGGGGTGCATATCGGAGGTATTGAGATCGTCCTTCTCGTACCAGGTGGCAGTGGGCAATACGATGTCGGAGTAGAGACAGGTGGTGGACATACGGAAATCCAGTGTCACCAACAGGTCCACCTTGCCCTCACTGGGGGTGTCATGCCAGGCCACATCTTCCGGCTTCTTGCCGCCGGCTTCGCCCAGGTCCTTACCCATCAGGCCGTGCTTGGTGCCGAGCAGGTGGCGCAGCATGTACTCGTGGCCCTTACCGGAGGAACCCAGCAGGTTGGAGCGCCAGATAAACAGATTGCGCGGATAGTTCTGCGGATTATCCGGGTCTTGGTTGGCAAACTTGAGCGCGCCGCGCTTGAGCTGCTGTACGGTGTAATCCTTGGCGGACATACCCGCAGCGGCGGCATCTTTGGTCAGTTGCAGCGGGTTCATACCCAGCTGCGGTGCGGAGGGCAGCCAGCCCATACGCTCGGCGCGGCTGTTGTAATCGATGATGGAAGCCTGCCACTTACGCTTATCCGCCAGCGGCGATACCACTTCCTCCATCTCCAGCTTCTCGTAGCGCCACTGGCTGGCGTGGTTGTAGAAGAAGGAGGTACCGTTCATATGGCGCGGTGGGCGCTGCCAGTCGAGACCGAAGGCGAGCGGGGTCCAGCCGGTTTGCGGGCGCAATTTCTCCTGCCCCACATAGTGGGCCCAACCGCCGCCACTCTGACCGATACAACCGCACAGCATCAGCATATTGATGAGGCCGCGGTAGTTCATATCCATGTGGTACCAGTGGTTAAGCGCGGCGCCCACAATCACCATGGAGCGCCCACGGGTCTTGTCGGCGGTACGCGCGAATTCCCGCGCTACCTGAATCACGTTGTCGCGGCGGCAGCCGGTCACCTTTTCCTGCCAGGCCGGGGTATAGGGCTTGTCTTCGTTGTAACTTTGCGCGCAGTTGGGGTCGTCAAGGCCGTGCTCAACGCCGTAGTTGGCCAGGGTCAAGTCGTAGACGCTGGCCACCTTGAGAATCTCGCCATCCTTGTTTTGCACGAATTTCACCGGCACCTTGTAGTCGATCACGTCATCGTGATCGGTGTGCTGGAAGTAGTCGTGCTCGTGGCTCTGGCCACCGAAGTAGGGAAAGGCCACCTGCGCAATCTCATCGGCGCAGTCCTTGAGGCTGAGCTTCAGTGTCACCTCTTCACCATTGCGGCCGTCGCGCTGCTCAATATTCCACTTGCCACGCCCCTCTTTCGCTGAGGGCTCTCCCCAGCGGTAGCCCACTGACCCTTGCGGAGAGACCAGCTGACCATCGTGATTGATAGCGATGGTTTTCCATTCGGGGTTATTTTCCTGGCCGAGGTTATCCGCCAGGTCGGAGGCGCGCAGGAAGCGGCCCTGTACCAGCTTGCCGTCGCGCTCTTCCAGGGTCACCAGCATCGGCATATCGGTGGTGGTGCGCACATACTCGGTAAAGTAGGCGCTGGGCTTGTCGACGTGGAATTCCTTCAGGATCACATGGCCGAAAGCCATCGCCAGGGCTGCATCGGTGCCCTGGCGCGGTGCCAGCCAGGTGTCACCAAACTTGGAGCACTCGGAGTAATCGGAGGTGATCACACAGGTCTTGGCACCCTTGTAACGCACTTCGCTGAGGAAGTGTGCGTCCGGGGTACGGGTCTGCGGCACATTGGAGCCCCACACGATCAGGTAATTGGAGTTGTACCAGTCGGCGGACTCGGGCACGTCGGTCTGCTCGCCCCAGATCTGCGGGGAGGCGGGTGGCAAGTCGCAGTACCAGTCGTAGAAGCTCAGACAGTTGCCACCGATCAGGGACAGGTAGCGGGCACCGGCAGCGTAGGACACCATGGACATGGCGGGGATCGGCGAAAATCCGGTCACCCGGTCGGGGCCGTATTGCTTGGTGGTGTAGACGTTGGCGGCGGCGATCAACTCGTTGGCCTCGTCCCACTTGATACGCACAAAGCCGCCCATACCGCGGCGCTCTTTGTAGGATTTCGCCTTGGCCGGGTCCTCGACGATGCTGGCCCAGGCCGCCACCGGATCGCTGTGGTTCAGCTTGGCTTCGCGCCAGAGTTTCACCAGGCGCTTGCGGATCTTCGGGTACTTGAGGCGGTTGGCCGAGTACATATACCAGGAGTAGCTGGCGCCGCGCGGGCAACCGCGGGGTTCATGGTTGGGCAAGTCCGGGCGGGTGCGCGGATAATCGGTCTGCTGGGTCTCCCAGGTGACCAGCCCGTCCTTAACGTAAATCTTCCAGCTGCAGGAGCCGGTACAGTTCACCCCGTGGGTGGAGCGCACAATCTTGTCGAACTGCCAGCGACGGCGGTAGCCATCTTCCCAGCTGCGGTCATCATCGGTTTTTTCCCCATGCCCCCCGGAAAAGGGCTCTTTATGTTTTTTCAGGTATTTCAGTCGGTCCAGGAAATGGCTCATGCGGTACTCCCAGGGCATCGGTATGCGGTTAGAACCTTGGTTTAGGGGGAATATAAAAGCGCACCCCTTGGGGATCACCTGATCAAAAGTGGGTAGAAATGCGGCAAACTACCCCCGAATGGGTAGGGAAATACTGCTGGCGCTCAACCCGATCTGCAGCGGGGTCCCTATTGGCAAGGGTCTTGATCAAAAAACAGACAAAAGGTTGAGTTTTGTGCGAAACTGGCGCTCTTTGTGGGTACCCACAAATTTGAGCGCCAATGGGCGGCACAATGGAGGCACCCGACTACAGCCCCCTGGGAGCAAAGCGACCCGATATGCTGAACCGAATCCGAGAGTCCATCGTCTACCGCATCGGCACCCTGATGCTGCTCACCGTACTGGTGGCACTGAGCTCCATGGTGGCCTCCTATATCATCTCCGATGCCGCAGAAAATGACGCCGCCGCGGTGAACCTGGCCGGCTCCCTGCGCGCCATGAGTTACCGGCTCGCCGCCACAGCGCCCTCTGGCGATATCGAGGCCACCGCCGAATTGACGGATGGGGTAGCGCGGCGCCTGGAACGGGTATTGAGCATTTCTGACTTCAGCGCCAGCGACAATCTGCGCGCGGCGCGGAATTTCCGCAAGGTAATCGATAGCTGGGAAGGCGAGATCCGCCCACTATTGGACTCTATTGCCGCAGGTCGATCTGCAATGGATTCCCTGCAACTGGCCACGCGCCTGGAACCGTTTATCACCGATGTGGACACCCTGGTGTTCGACTACCAGACCATCGCCGAGGAGAAGATCAATTTACTCCGCCTGGTACAGTTGGGCTCCCTGTTCGCCACTGTCGTGCTGGTATATCTCTCCCTGTATATTCTGCACCGCTCCGTGGAGCAGCCCCTGAAACTGCTCACCAACCGCTCCCTGAGCATCGCTCAGGGAAATTTCCATCAGCCCCCTCTGGAAATCGACAGCAAGGATGAACTCGGAGTGCTGGCGCGCACCATCAATGATATGAGCGATGAGATACACGCCACCCACCGGGACCTGGCCCACCGCGTAGAGCTGAAAACCGCGCAACTGCAAAAGAGCCACGAGGCGCTGGATTTTCAGTACCGCCTGGCGCGACGCATCAGCGAGGGGCCCCTGCCCGGCGCCGAGTTGGGCCAGTGGCTGGGTGAATTCGCCAATGTGGCGAGCCTGAACAATTTGGATCTGTGCCTGATGACCCCGGAGGGCGAGGCCCCCTATGAACACCTGGTACAGGGCCTGGGCAACGAATACTGTAGCGGCAGTGAGTGCCGTATGTGCGTGAACACCTGCGGTCCCTCCGAGGAGGGCGAGAGCCGCGTATACCGCTTTCCCCTGGAAGTGGACAAGCGCAACTACGGTGTGTTGATGTGCAGCCTGCCCCGTGGGGAAAGTCTGGATGAAGAGCAGCAACAGCGCCTGGGCACCTTCGCCGACAGCGTCACCGCCGCCATCGCCATCAACGAGCGCGAAGCCCAGGACCGGCGCGTAGCCCTGCTGGATGAGCGCGCCATTATCGCGCGGGAACTGCACGATTCCCTGGCCCAGTCCCTCTCCTACCTGAAAATCCAGGTGACCCGCCTCAACCGCGCCAACCGCCGCGACCAGGTGGACAGAGCCGCAGTGGAGGAAATCATCGCAGAGCTGAAACAGGGCCTGGATGCCTCTTACCGCCAGCTGCGCGAACTGCTCACCACCTTCCGCCTGCAGGTCGGGCCCGGCGGACTGCGCGGCATCCTGGAGCAGTCCATCCTCGCCTACCGCGAGCAGCACCCGCAAATCAGCATCCTGCTGGATTACCATCTGGATGAGGTGCCCCTCACCCCCCACGAGGAAATCCACCTGTTGCAGCTGGTGCGCGAGGCCTCGCAAAACGCCGTGTACCACTCCCAGGGAGACAGGGTGGAGATCAGCCTGACCCAGGCCGACAAGCACGCCCTCAATGTATGCATTCGCGACAATGGCATCGGCATCAGCAATGCACCGGAAAAACGTAATCACTTCGGCATGTCCATCATGCAGGAGCGCGCCAGCAACCTGAACGGCAAACTGCATATCCGCCGGCGCGAAGAGGGCGGCACCGAGGTGCAATTTCACTTTGTCCCCCACTACGCACGCGAGCGGGAGCTGGTGTGGCGCGAGGCGGTTTAAGGGGTGTTATTCCGCCGTGCCGTCCCGGCGATACGCCGGCAGCACCAGAGCTTGGGCAAAAGCCATTTTCCCCGCCACAAGGCCACACTATAGGCAGTTTTCCACCCTGTTGCGGACAAAGGCTGCCGCCTGGTTTTCAAACCTTGCGACCGCCTTCGGCCTCTGGCGGTTTTTCCGTGCTCTATTCATCCAGTAACCCCTGCGGTTGTCGGGCTAAAATCCGGGCCGCTTGGCTGCCTGAAGCCTGGTCGGTGGTACCTGCCTGGGTCCGTCTCTGAGGCGGGATTGCCGTTACCGTTTCAAGCCCTTATCAGCCTGCGGAATGCAATGCGCCCCTATTGCACCAATTTCCGCACAATCTGCTAACATCGACGAAATTCCAGCCACAAAAATGAGTACCTATGAAGCTGCTGCGCGCGCTCTTGTTGATTCTTTTCGCCGTGTTGGTGATCTCCGCCCTGGCGGCACCTGGGTTTATCGGCCCGAAGGTGGAGGAAATCTGGAAGCAACAACTGGGCAGGCTGCAGGGGGGGGTATCCACCGGTTATCAGCGCGGCTGGTTTGGTGCCGAAACCCATACCCAGGTTCCCCTACAAAACGACAAGACGGAGCTGCATACCGAAATCCACCACGGCCCCCTGCTATTCACTGCGCAGGGCCCCAAAGTGGGGCTGGTCTACAGCGAGACCCGCCTGCAGCCAGAACAGTTACCGGCAGGGCTGCGCGCGCAGGTTGAAGGGCTATACGGCAGCCTGCAGGGCAGCCCGGTGGTGCTTGAATCCCTCGTGACGGCGGACAACCGGGTGCTCAACACCCTGCGCCTAGCCCCTTTTCAACACATCGGTGAGCGCGGGGAACTGGCCTTTGATGGCGGTGAGGTATCGGTGGAAACCGACTATACCGGGGCAGTGCTCACCGGCAGTGTGGACCTGGGCACCCTGCGCCAGACCCGCCAGGGTGCAGAGGTATTCTATGTGGAGCCGCTGAAAGGGACATTTCAGTTTACCCCCGGCCGCGGCGGAAATGCCCAGTTGCATCTGCCGCTGCTGCGCATGGAATCGGATTCCGGCCCGGTGGCGCTGCGCAATATCAGCCTGAACCTGACCCTGGAACAACTGGCCGGAAATACCCTGAAGCTGATCAGCGACTTGCAGTTGCCGGATGTGGAATCGACCACTCCAATAACCTCTGTTCAACAGCAGATAACACTGCCGAATATCAGGGCTGTGAATCTGGGCCACTACCTGAGTATCCTGCTGCCCTCTGCACGAAGGGACTGGCCAAACGCAATGCGCCCGCCGCTGCGATTGCAACAACAACTGGCGGTGGAATCCCGCAACGGTCCGGTGCTGGTGGACGCTGAGATTAATTGGCGCGGCATGCAGCGCCCTCCACGCCAGCGTTACGGCAACCTCCTCAATCAGTGGCTGAAGCCCCTGGTGGCCACCGTGACCCTGAGCGCAGCGGAACCGGCTCTGTTGCAGTCGCCTTTGGTGGCACAAGCGTTGTTACTGCGCGAATACGGCCTGCTTCTGGAGCAGGATGGCGAACTCCAGATGCTCCTCGAAGTGAATCGGGGCCAGCTTCAGGTCAACGGCCAGCTATTGCCGCCCGATCTGTTTATTATGGCGCTGACCGGAACCCTCTAGCAACCTGTTGGAAAGGGCTTTGCGGCGTATATCTGCACAGCCCAACAATATCAAAAGGCAGGCCCGGTTTCTGAGGTAATCGCTGCATATACCATCGGTCTATTACCCCGGACAGAATCGACGGTTAGATGGCCAGCCAGGAAAAAGAAAGTGCCGAACGTGCCTCTTCCAGTGCTATGGTGCTATGCCCTCCGGGCCGTCAAAACAATTCACGGCTGGCGTATAACGCCTGCAAGGGCCGGCACAGCCGGCCTGTGATTGTTATGGGTTCACCTTTTGTTCGTGATCTTTGTACTTTGATTCAGAGGACTGCCAAACAAAATGCGCCCAGAACAAACCTCCGAGGGGAAACAAGGCTAGTGCAATTGCTGGACGAAACCATATTGGTTCAACCGGATTAGTGACCTGCATGACCAAAGACCACAGCAAGGCTGTTGTAATACCCCATTGAAGTGCGCCATTAACCCAAAGAAACCTTTTCTTACCTTTCTCTCGTGTGACTTTCCATTTTTCAAAATTCATAAGAACCCCTCATTACAACGATGACTCATAATGCTAAGGTAAACAGCGGCATTATCGAGCCCGAACCATATTTTGTGTGGACGATATCTCACAGCCTTGTTAGCTCTGTTACGAAAAACCAGCTTATCTTTGTAAACCCAGAGGCCGTAATATTTTTTGCATTTGTTTGAAAGCAATATTAGTGAGCATGGATGGCCACAGCCTTTCCAACCACCATAACAATTTTAGTTTTGACGGAACGATAATGACCTCCTTATTCGCTACAATTTGTTGCAACGCCCTCTTCGCAAAGGCTTCAGACGAAATTGGCCCAAGTGACTCAAAAATCGCCGCTTGCTGTTCTCGTGGTATTGCTGTGGGCATCCTGCCATTAATTCCACCTCCCTTTAAAATCGGGGTATTCACAGCGCCAGGACACAAGACACTCACTTTGATACCAAGCTCCGCTGCTTCCGCGCGTAGAGATTTTGAAAGTGATACTACCGCACTCTTCGATGCAGAGTACGCCGCCATCGCTGGTGAAGGAACCAAACCTGCCATTGATGCTGTATTGATAATATGCCCAGAACCTTGCTTTCGCATTACTTCGTAACCGCAACGAACACCGTGGATTACGCCATACAAATTAACATCAATAGCTATCTTCCAATCTTCCATTTCGTGGTCGGATATATAGCCACCAACACCCACTCCTGCATTATTGAAAAGAAAGTCAAGATGAGGTGCATCATTGACGATTCGGTGAAATTCTCGAAAAACTCGTACATCCAGCATCACCGATTGAGCAGTACCCCCTGAAGCTTTAATTTCTTCTACAACCTGAGCGGCAAGCCTTTCCTGTATATCTGCCACAATTACATGGCAGCCATATTCAGCGAGTAGCCGGGCAAGCGAAGCTCCAATTCCAGAAGCCCCTCCCGTAATGAGCCCTATCTTTCCTTTGAAATACTGTCTTTCATCCATTGCGATACTTTCCCAGTGGAAGCTTGTAAAGCTTGTGTCGTTAGCAAAGGCAAAAATTTATTGCGAAGTCTGCCAGGTTTGCCAGATATTTTGGCTGGCTTTCTGTGCGCAAATTACTCATGCTTACCATAAATCCAGTCTAAGCCCTGGATCAAGGTCGTTGGAAATGCAGTAGAATGCCTAGTTCTATTAATGACATCAAATTTGAGCGTAGTATTATCACCGGATAAAGAAGTAATTTTCTTTGCCAAGTTTTTTGCACCAGAGACCATATTCTCTCGTTCACCAACGTCTGGTTGCTCTAAGCTACCCACAGATAAATAGACTTTAATCGGCAACTCAGATTTTATAACCTGCGAAGTCAATATTTGACTTCTATTAAACCACACTGATGGACTACCAACTATGTAACTGCTAAACATGTCTGGATGTTTAAACAGAATGAATGTACCGAGTAATCCCCCCCAATGAGTTACCAACAAAAGTGCGATTTGAAAGGTTACTATCGGGTCAGAAGGAAAGAATCCCCTCCCCCAGGACGCGCTGTGAATACATCCCTGTACGCTCGTAACCGGCCTCCATGCCTCATACGGTCCTGGGAGAGGGGGTATTCTTCCCTCCTGCTTTACTAGTAAGGGCGCTTATAGATAAATCATATCTTGATTTTTTTGTCAATAAAGTATTGCGACATTGCTGTAGGAGAACTCAGTAACGCTGCATTAGTTTATATGCTTGCTAAGATATAGATTCAAGTTTCCCAGAAGGTGAGTTCATAGCAGATTGGCCCTCCAGGCTCAATACACCCCGTATTACTTGCCATGTGATGGCCAGTGCACCGATGATAAACACTACGTCACCAATAGTTCGTATCCATCTTAGAGTTACGAGCACTTCACCTTGCATTATAGTTTCACTGCGAGCATACCAAAGGCCTTCTGAAACACTCGCCATAAACTGAATAATGCCGACTGGCAATAGGCTAGTGAAGATCATTAAGGCCAAACCTATATTCATCCACCAGAACGCCGTTTTCATCAATTTTTCGCTAAACATTAATTGTGGCCGAATATATCTAAGCACCAGTAAACTAAAGCCTAAAGCCAGGAACCCATATACTCCAAACAATGCACCATGGGCATGGGTGGCTGTGGTATTCAATCCTTGAAGATAATATAAAGCTATGGGTGGATTAATAGTAAAACCAAGTACACCAGCTCCTAACATGTTCCAGAAAGCAACAGCCACAAAGAACATCAGAGGCCATTTGACTTTTACCATCCAAGTTGCACGGTTTTTTAAGCTGTAGTGATCCCAGGCTTCATAGCCCAACAGGATAAGTGGTACTACTTCCAGCGCACTAAATGTGGCACCCACAGCCATAACCGGTGTCGTTGTGCCTGAGAAATATAAGTGGTGAAAAGTACCCGGCACACCTCCTAGCAAGAACAATGATGCTGAAGCTAGAGAAGTCACGGTAGCCATGCGTTTAGATACAAGTCCCATGTTAAAGAAAATAAATCCAAGCGCAGTCGTGGCAAAAACTTCAAAGAAACCCTCTACCCATAAATGCACTATCCACCAACGCCAAAATTCCATAACAGATATATGTGTGCGCTCTCCATAAAAGAAACCAGCGCCATAAAATAATCCTATAGCAACAACAGAAGCAGTAAATAGAGCTAGTAGATTTTTATCCCCCTTTTGTTTTAACGCTGGCACGATACCGCGCAGCATTAATATCAACCATAGCACAACACCGATAAATTTACCGATCTGCCATAGCCTGCCAAGATCTACAAATTCATACCCTTGATGACCCAACCAAAAACTGAGTTCTGGTGGCAGTACTTGTGCAATGGCTAAATAATTTCCAACAAATGATCCAATAACAACAACCATTAAGGCCCAAAATAATATATCAACACCAAGCTTTTGGAGTTTTGGGTCTTTACCGTCATTTATAATTGGAGCAAGAAAGAGTCCAGCAGCCAAAAATCCCGTGGCAATCCAAAAAAGAGCAGCCTGAATATGCCAAGTACGCACCAAACTATATGGAAACCATTCCGATGTTTGTACACCATAAAATCCTTGTCCTTCGACTGTATAGTGGGCAGTAAAACCACCCAAGAAAACTTGAAGAGTAAAAAGTCCCACTATAATTAATAAATACTTTCCAAGAGATTTTTGTGAAGGTGTTAAATTAAAGGTGCTAATTGGATCTTGTTTGGGAGCAGTCGGATGGTTATCTTCATTACGTAGGAACGCCCATGCCCAAACCAGTGCGCCTATACCGGCAATCAACAAGACCACGCTAATAATTGACCAAATAATATTTTCGGCAGTTGGTTTATTATCAATTAACGGTTCGTGAGGCCAGTTGTTAGTATAGGTTGCGCCGCCTATAGATCGTTCGGTCGAAGCTGCCCAAGATGTCCAGAAAAAGAACTCAGTCAGTCGTGCTCGACGATCAATGTTAGGTAACGTAACCTCTTTCATGGCGTAATGTGCACGGGTTTGTTGTAAAGCGGGATCACCTCCAAAAAGTGCATCATAATATGTAGCGGTTTGTTCTATAGCCGCTACTCTTCGCTTAGATAGAGTGACAATTCCAGAGTCTTGGTTATAGGTATTGGTTCTATACTCTAATTTAAGATCATACCGCAATGCATATTTTTCTTTTTCCGTTAACGATTCGTATCGTAGACCAAATTCTTCTTGTGCTGCTAATGCTAACCAATTAACTAACTCTCGATGTAACCAGTCAGCGGTCCAGTCCGGAGCTTGGTAGGCACCATGCCCCCAAATAGACCCCAATTGCATCCCTCCAACTGACTGCCATGAGGTTTGACCATCTAAAATTTTATTCTTAGTGGTCAATATTTCTCCATTCCCCGATACAAAGGCGTTGGGTATCGGAGGCGCTTTCCGATATATCTCGCTGCCAAAATATCCAAGTATTGAAAATGTCACAGCTAAGACGCCAATCAGCGTCCACCAAAGAGATCTGTATGCTCTCATCAGAATTATCCTTGCCAATATCAATTAGCGTGTTCAAATATAGTGGTATTTTTGAAATTAATTTTCACTCCAAACTCCCCTAAAAATGCCTGCAGCCCCAAATATCGTATACATCGGGTATCACTAATTTTTTGGGATGACTCCACATTACTTGATTGTGCATTAGTAGTTTTTAAATTTGACATGCGGCGCTCGTGCTCCACTGCACTAATTTCAATAGGCTGATTTTCCTTGGGGTGGTTAACCAGCACAGAAAAAACATAAACTCTGCTTTTCCTTGTGTTGCTTAAGTAAATCGATCTATTGACCAATTGGTCAAAAATATGTTTTGACCGTGTAAGATAGTGAGCTGTTGGGAGGCCGATACCCTCCATCTGGCTAATGACTAATTGCCAATAATGGTTGTCGGTTTTTGACTGATTCGTCGAATTTTTGTAAGCTAATGAATCCGTGTTCACTTCTTGATTTTTCAAATAAATCAACGACTCCAAGTATTGGAAAGCGGTCTCTGGTTCCAGGGCGCCTTTATTCGAAATATCTCCTACCACAGTAGTACCAGTCTTGAATGACACATCTGCGCCTGATTGGCGCCTATGGATCTGGTTGGTCGACCATTTGAGACCAAACATTCTCTCTTTTCCCACATAAAATGCATATCATATACATCTTTAAGCGGGCAATTTACACGCAAAAGTCAATGATGTAAACTATATGCATCTTTAAATTTTCAAGGATTGAAATTCCTGGCTTCACAATGAAGGACTTTGCCAATGAGGATCACACAATTTACGGACTATTCTTTGCGGGTGTTGATGTACCTTGCTTTACAGGACCAAGAACAAGTAACTATTAGAGAGATTGCTGAGCGCTACGAAATATCCAAAAACCATCTGATGAAGGTGGTACAAGAATTAAGTCTCAAAGGCTATTTGATCGCTACGCGGGGTAAGTATGGAGGCATTCGATTAAGCCGAGCTCCCGAAGATATTAATGTTGGACAGCTAGTACGACTATTCGAGCAAGACACTGTATTAGTAGAATGCTTTGGGCCAAATAATCAGTGCGTCATCACTCCCGCGTGTTGGCTGAAGAAAATGTTCGCCGAGGCTATGGAAAGTTTTTTTACTTGCCTAGAACAATACACTTTGGAAGATCTAGTATCGGGCCCGAATCAGTCTGCTCTAATAAATATACTGGCCTTCCCTGTGAGAACTGAGAAATCGACGCAAAGTCACTAGCTAAGAGTTATTTGTAGCGGTTTACTAAACCCGAAGGAGCGATACTGTCTAAATTTGTTAGGCCAACCACTTGAACATGACATAAGCATCAACAAACCCTTTTTGTTTATGTTTGAATGCCTTGGGCAATGTACCAACAATTTGGAAACCCAATTTATCCCACAATGCTATTGAAGCTTTGTTCGTGGATACAACCAAATTGAACTGTAATGCCAAATAGCCAGTATCAACAGCATAATCTATGGAATGTTGAGCAAGATTATAGCCTACACCAAAGCCTCTATAATTCGGACTAACAATATAACCCGCATTTGCAACATGCGACCCTAAACCTGATTGATTATCCATAAGGTGATAGCTACCAACTACCGTTTTATCAACAATAGCAACAAACGTATATTTTGGTTGTTTAACCCAATAGTTCCAAGCCTCCTGCTCGTTAGTATCTGGTAAATTTGGAAAAGTGTCTCCTGCCTGAAACACCGATTTGAGTATCTCCCAAACATCATTCCAATCACCGTCACTGTATTCTCGAATTTGCATTTCATAAATCTCACGAATTCAACCTTAATCTACCGTATACTACCTCAATAAAGGGCCGGAGTGCAGCGCTGAAAGCGCGGAGCGGAGATCCAGCCGCAGGGGCGACTTTGATTGGTGAGTTATTGTCAATTCTGGTGATCAAGCAGCGCTCTGATCGACTGTTGGCACCAGTAAAAATATGCAAAAGTAAGCTGTCTCGCAGAGGACTGAAGACCCGTAGCAAACTGCCTGGCCGGGTTATGCATAGGCACCTCCGATGCTTCTTAAAAGGCCCAAAACTAATATGGCTAGGGGCTGTTCCCGTTTCACATGGGTAGCCATAGGAAGGCACAAGCCATAGCTACTGTGCTTTGATAGCACCTC
>NZ_CANLDD010000054.1 GCF_947489355.1 uncultured Microbulbifer sp.
ACACCTGGCACTTCGGAATGAAAGCGCACATTGGTACCGACGACGTGCTCGGACTTATCCACAGCCTCGAAACCACGGCCGCCAATGACTCTATGGTAGATTTACTGACGCCCATGGCTTCGCACGCGGCCTTTACCGTGTACCCCTGGTCAACAACTAGCTGAGCCGCCTCCAGTTTGAACTCTGGGCTAAATTTTCTTTTTGTGCTGGTCATTTATTCACCTGATCTTCGTTGTGAGTGATGTTATCACCCAAAGTCAGATGGCCAAATTTACTATGCCACTACATTAAGAGAGCGAACCACAGGCAACCATAGTGCTTGGGCAGTTTTACAGTGGTACGCAACATTTTCATTTCTCTTCATCACTTGCTTAATACGGTACAATCGCACTAATTAAGTATCTTCAACAAAAAAACCTTTAAAAATGACTGCTGTTACTTCCTTCCAGGGCCAGATGATTGTTATTTGCCCAGCAAAAAGAGCTGTCGGTCACTCCTTCCCACGCCTGCCGGTTTTGCGCTTTTCCTTAGCCAGTGAAATTGGAAAACACCGCAAACCCCCGCCAGCCGTGGGCTGTAGCGATTTTCGGGATTTCACAAAAATGAAGAGCTTTGAAGCATTATGAAGAGATTTTTCATAGGCCAAATCACCCGAAAGCTAGCAACCAGGGGGTTTTCCGCGCGGTGATGGATTTTTGTATCTGCTTTCTTTGGCTGGCAGCGTGGCGTGTAGCTCATCATTTAGAGGAGCCACTAACCGTTGATTGCCGCTGTTTACAGCCTGGTGTTTAATCCCATTTTTTCATTTGCATGAGAAAACCAGCCATAGATGACTGCCTAGATACCAGTAACAAGATATTGCTTACCAAAAAACAATTGGATTACTTGGCAGAGAGTGGGACCATGCCTTTGATGAGCACAGATGGCATCACAATAGGCTATGTGGAAAAAGATCCACTGAGCAGCACTTCTGAAAAGATGCGTATGCGCTTTATTCGTACAAAGAGCATGCAATGGCTGCTCTTACTTGTACAGTTTGCCCTGGGGAATGCTAGCCGGACACCATTGTACAAAGTATTAAATTTACTGGAAGTTTAGGTATATATCTGGTACATGTAAGCAGCTATTCCAATACAATGAATAACGTTTGGTCATAGCATTTAAAAACGTAAAAAAATAGGAGATATATTATGTCTGCTGAAACTGATATTCAAGCTGGTCCGCAGGTTGTATACGAGCTGCCGGACTGTTGATACACTTCGATCAGGATAAGCTTTAGTAGTTCAGACTTGATCTGACAGTTGCCGGTTTTTCTAACGGTGCTCTGTCAGGTCAAGTTCAGCTTACGAGTTTTTGCATCCAGATCTTTTTGCCATCTTCAAGCGTTTGTACAGGCGTACGGCCACAGCACTTCCGGCCCTGGCGGGTTCCTTAATGCAATAATTGAGCCATTCGTCCAGTTCCATCTCTAGATCCTCCGGTGAACTATAAATATTGCGTCGTGGTGACGGCTGATAAAACTCCTGCAGAATGCTCTTATGAAATCGCTCACAGATACCATTCGTTTGTGGTGTCAGGCTTTCGTCTTCGTATGCTCAATCTCATTTACGCTCAGATACAGCATGATAGAAATGCTGCTCCAGCTTGCCACAGTACTCAGTGCCGCGATCAATGAGGATAGGCAGCACTGATAACTCATGCGAAGCGCAGAATAGCAACACACGGTCGTTCAGGAGATCTGCTACAGTGATTGGCGTCTTTGTTGTATGCAGCTTGCAATACACCACTTTTGCGTAGGTGTCGGAGTAGGTCTGCAGGTATACACATCCAACGCCTTTGAATGTTCCAACGTAGAAGGTGTCTTGGGGCCCCAGGTACCGGTGAAACAATCCGCTTCCTGCACGAAGACGAGCACCGCCTCGGACATGACCCCGAGCACTTGTCGTTAATGGAAAGTCTGGATGAGGCTGTCCATCAGCTTGATTTCCTTTCCGTACTCCTAACGCCGGGAGAGCACATGAAGCTGACCTCGGAAATGCAGCTCGGACTTTTCAGCATCCTGCGGGCATTACGAAACCGGCTCTCCAGCCATCAACACTGACCTTTCTTACTTATATTTATAGAAAGAAGACTTAGGCTCAGAACCAGCGCAGATCAATTTGCGTTGACACTTTGTTGACACTTGAACGAAAAAAGGCGATATCAATTTCTTGATCTCGCCTTTCTAAGACTTGCAACTCATTGATTTTCAAGGATTTTTTGGCTACTCCTGCTGGGCTCGAACCAGCGACCCAATGATTAACAGGTAAAGTTATTATGTAGTAATAGCGCGGTCTACAGAGCAATTCATTTTACACCGACCTCCCTTGGAGCCCGCATTCCACCTTGCTTTTTTTTTGGAATTTTACACGAAATTTTGCCACCAAATCTGGATATATAACCAGCTATTCTATCGCTCGAACAATCGCTTCAGCATGATCATAGTCGGCGTTTTGTTGTACAGATTTGTGGCCTGCCTCTTCCGCTTTTTCGATCCTGCTGCTGGGGCTGTTTGTAACCCCTGTGTGTTTCATCCAGTGCAAGGTAAAACTCTCTGATTCGGAAAGTATACCTTTCTCGACCGCCCGCTTCCGAATCCGCCCGAATGCGCTTCTAAGGGCGGAGGCAGTGAGGGGTCTGCCGCTATCATTGACGATTAAGGGGCAGTCCTCTGGGGCAATGGGCGTAGGGATATTCAAGGATTTGTATCGCTCTGATCGGAATTGTTTGGCAATATCTATTGCCCGACGCAAGCGGGGGCTCCATTTGACGATGTTAGTGCGGCTGCCTTTTGCTCTGACGATGCGCAGTCCTTCCTCCAGTTCCTGTGCTTGTGTGAGGTACCGACGTCTGTCATTCCCTCTATCCTCGAATGTTACCTCGACTGTACGACATTTGCACAAGTAGGCGATTTCTAGTGCGAGCCAGACGTAAATTGGCGTACTGCCCTGCCCCATGCCACGCCATCCAACAACCAGTTGGTGCGGATGCACTGGAGAAAGCGCCGGGCGGTGAAAAAGCAGCTGGCCAGCCAACACTATGTACTCGCCGCCAACCAGAATCTTGTGGGGCAAAGTTGGCAAAGGCTGGTGGCCTATGTGAAGGGCAATGCCAGCGGTAATGCCGTGTACAGTACCGCTCGCGGCGGTAACCATATTGGCAACCCGGCCAAGATGCAGGCCAATGTGCGTTTTATCACCCCGCTTTTTTACGCCAACTATTCCAACAAAGTGGGATCGATGCTGATCGACTACGTCAAGATCGACGTGGTGGAAGTACAGGATCAGCGCAACCTCCCCCTAATCCAGTCCGGCATCGCCAGCCTGCCCACCAGCTCCGCACTCTCCGCCGCCGATGCCGGCAGTACCGCCAGGATTTCCATTGCCGCACACTCGGTGCAGTTTGGTTTTGGCACTCGCAGCTACAACGCCGGCAGTATCAGCGGCTTGTCGTTCAGCCGAAAATACTATGTCTATTGTGATGATCCAGGCGTCAAAGGTGGAGCGGTCACCTATAAAGCCACCACCATCTATTCCCAGCAGACCGCCGATACTTGGCGCCGCACCATAGGCACTATTAGAACCCCTGCCAATGGCGGTGGCGGCACCGTGCCGGACGATCCCTGGTGCGTGGCTGCCGGCACCTGGTTGACAGAAAAGCTGCAAGCGGATCACTGCAAAGCGGGAGATCTGATCGACTGCTGGGATATTGGTGACAGCGATACCCATCTGGGCGCGATTCAGGCAGTAAAACCCCAGCAGGAAGTGCCTTGTGTACTACTCACCATGGTTAGCGGTGCCCAGGTGATTTGCAGCCGTGAAACCCCCGTCACTGATCCATACGGTACCGTGTACGAAGCCCAGCACTGTCAGGGTGTGACACTGGGTGTGCTGCATAAAGAGGAACCCCTCACCTGGGAAACCGTCAAGCGGGTCGAATGCGCGGGCCTGCACACTGTGTACAAGATCGGTGTGGGCAATATCAGCTATGCCGCCGGTATGGATTCCCAGCATCGGGTGATTACCCATAACCAAAGGCACAAGCCCTAATATAAGGAAACAACATGGTTGAATACATACAAGCCAGCGGTATCAGCAATGCTGGAGAAAACGAGCACTTTTATGAACTGACCAGCAGCATCTATACCGGTGATATTGTGCGCATCTCGCAGGTGCGCAACCCCATTGATCTGGATCAGGACGGCAGCCCAGATCAGTTTGCCTACAAGATTGTAGGTGCCTTCGTCACCACGGACAACCAGCTGCGCAACAATGCTGCCGGCACGCCCTGGCAAACTCCGGGCAAGGTGGAAACCCTGCAGGCCTCCGCCGTGGCTGAGGGCACGGAGAATGAAGAGGTCAACAAAGGTGCCTGGCGCATGGAGTGTACACAACGTACGGTGAACCTGCGGGTGGTGATTGGGGAGTGAAGTGGAGTGCTAACAGTCAACGGCGAGAGCACCGTACTGACCAGTTCCAACTCAAGCCCCCCGCCATCCAGGTAACTCAGTTAAATGTGATCAGCGGGCCGGAAGCGGCCGCACAGATCACATTTTGATATCCTCCCCGTTTAAGAGGCGGAAAAATGTTGCTAATAAATAAATACAGCGCCGGAACCTAGTGCATCGTTATTGGTTTGGTCACCATTAATACCTGTCGCATTGCTATTCTCGAATTGAGCCCCTATAGCCAGGGTATTGCCGTCTCTGCTAAGGCTGATCGTTCCACCGAAACTATCATGCCCATCAGTATTGCTGGCCTTGACGTAGCTCTGTTGGGCCCAAGTGGTACCTGTGCGGACAAATACGTACACTGCGCCCGAGCCAATTGCGGCGTTATTGGACCGGTCACCATCAATGCCCTTTGCATTGCTGCTCTCATCAGGCGCCCCCACTGCCAGGGCATTACCGTCTCCGCTAAGGCTGACTGACCAACCGAAGATGTCAGCTTCATTAGTATTGCTGGCCTTAACGTAGGCTTGCTGGGCCCAGGCAGTTCCGGTGCGGACAAATACATACACTGCACCAGATTCAGCTAAATCATTGTTGGCCTGGTCGCCATCAATGCCTATTGCATTGCTGCCCTCGCGAGGGGCCCCCACTGCCAGAGTGTTGCCATCACCGCTTAGGCTGACCCATCTACCGAAGAGGTCATTCTCGTCAGTGTTGCTGGCTTTGATGTAAGTCTGCTGAGCCCATGAAGCACCAGTGCGAGAAAACACATACACGGCGCCGGAAAAAAATGCACTGTAGTTGCTCTGGTCGCCATCAATACCTACTGCGTCACTATTATCGCCATACGCGCCTACTGCCAAGGTATTACCGTCATCGCTGAGGCTGACTGATCTACCGAAGCGGCCAAGCTCATCAGTATTGCTGGCCTTAAGATAGGCTTGCTGGGCCCAAGTGGCTCCGGTGCGGGAAAACACATACACAGCGCCGGAATCAAATAAATCGTTGTTGGCTTGATCGCCATCAATACCAGTCGCATCGCTGTTCTCGTAAGCTGCTCCCACCGCCAGGGTGTTGCCGTCTCCGCTCAGGTTGACCGTCATACCGAATCTATCGTCCCCATCAGTATTACTGGCCTTGACGTAGGTCTGCTGAGTCCAAGTGGTACCGGTGCGGACAAATACATACGCAGCGCCAGAATTAACTGCATCATTGTTGTCTTGGTCGCCATCAATGCCCGTTGCATTGCTGTCCTCAGAAGGAGCCCCCACCGCCAGATTGCTACCATCTTTGCTGAGACTGACTGAATAACCGAAGCTGTCAGCTTCATTAGTATTGCTGGCCTTAACGTAGGCTTGCTGGGCCCAGGCAGTTCCGGTGCGGACAAATACATACACTGCACCAGATTCAGCTAAATCATTGCTGGCCTGGTCGCCATCAATGCCTGTTGCATTACTGCTCTCACCATATGACCCTACCGCCAGAGTGTTACCATCTTCGCTGAGGCTGACAGAAAAGCCAAACCGATCATCTTGATCGGTATTGCTAGCTTTGAAATATCCGATGCTTTCAACCAAAGAGTCACTGACTGAAACGATTTTAGAATCAGAGCACCCCACCTTATTGCAAGCCTGCAATAGATACTGTGCATTGGTGCGAGGATAGAGAGGTACTTCCAAGGCGAAAGTCTCGGTACCTAAAGGGATGTCTTCCCCTACTTGGCTAAAGCCCGAAACGCCGTCTGGATTTTCCTGCAGACGGTAGTGGCTGGCTCCTTCGACAGCGTCCCATTTAAATCGGAACAACTTAATAGCCTCGAAACTCAAGCTGAAGCTCTGAGGTTGGCTAGGAGCTTGATTTACAGGAGGGGCTTCAATATCAGTAGTATTGTTGGAGTTGCCGGAGCCGCCGCCGCTACAAGCGGCAAGCAGTGACAGGCTTAATATAAAAACAAAAGCAGTTACAGTTTTCATTTTGGAGTGCATGTCTTTGCGTTGTGATAATGATTTTTAGATGCGAGTCCAGTTACATCGAGATGTGGGCGGGATTATGCTAGATAATGAAAAATATTCAAATTATGTTTAGCGGTTTATGGTAATTGTTGAGAAGTATGGGTTGGCCCTAACTAAAGAGGAGTCGGCACAGTTCTTAGCTGTGTTAAAACAGCCTTAAGGGAATGACCTAAATATAGATAAAGAAAGATAAAAAGGACGTCTGAGTTTTACACAAAATTTTACACATCTTCGGTATTCAGAACGAAAAAAACCCGCTTAGCTTTCATAACTAGCGGGATCTCTTCACTTTTTTGGCTCCGCCTGCTGGGCTCGAACCAGCGACCCAATGATTAACAGTCATTTGCTCTACCAACTGAGCTAAGGCGGACTTGTTTAGCGGCTGTGCCGTTCAGTTGGCGCGTATACTATAGGGTGCTCCCGTACAGGTCAACCCCTTTTTTGTAGTTTAACTACTTGATTTGACAAGGAATTATGTATTTGGTCTTCCTGTTGGGCGATATGGGTCCAATAGGAGGGCTCCGAAGAGGTGTTTCGGCCGTTCAGATTTGTGAGGCCCTTGGGGAAGCCCTACAATCGCATCTTCTGATATAGGTCCAAAGGTTAGGTTTATATATGGAATCGCGTCCATTCAAGGTAGAGTCTGGTTATAGCCCGGCCGGCGATCAGCCAGTTGCTATTGCACAGTTGGTTGAGGGGCTCAAGGATGGGCTAAGTCACCAAACCCTGCTCGGTGTTACCGGGTCAGGCAAGACCTTTACTACGGCCAATATCATTGAGCGCTTGCAACGCCCGGCAATTGTCATGGTGCACAATAAGACGCTAGCGGCACAGCTGTATGGGGAGTTCAAGGAATTTTTTCCCAAGAATGCCGTAGAGTACTTCGTGTCTTATTATGATTACTATCAACCGGAAGCCTATGTCCCTTCTTCAGATACCTTTATCGAAAAGGATGCATCGGTTAATGAGCATATCGAGCAGATGCGCCTCTCGGCAACAAAAGCACTAATTGAGCGGCGTGATGTAGTGGTAGTCACTACAGTATCTGCGATTTATGGGCTCGGTGACCCGGACAAATACCTAAAGATGGTGCTGCACCTGGACCGTGGGGACCTGGTAGATCAGCGCACGATTCTGCGGCGACTCGCTGAACTGCAATATACACGCAACGATGCGGATTTCCGCCGTGCCACCTTCCGGGTACGGGGGGATATCATCGATATCTACCCGGCAGACTCAGACCTGGAGGCTATACGGCTGTCTCTGTTTGATAGGGAGATTGAGGATATCACTCTTTTTGACCCGCTGACGGGGGAACAGCTCAAAAAAGTCCCGCGGGTCACCATCTTCCCTAAATCCCACTATGTAACCCCGCGGGAAACCATTGTTGGCGCTATAGAGCACATTAAGGAAGAGCTACGCTTGCGGCTTGAGCAGTTGAGGGAAAACGGCAAATTACTGGAGGCACAGCGCCTGGAACAGCGTACCCGGTATGATCTGGAGATGATGCAAGAACTGGGTTACTGCAATGGTGTGGAGAACTATTCCCGTTATCTGTCCGGGCGTGCTGTGGGCCAGCCGCCTCCCACTTTGTTTGACTATCTGCCCCATGATGCCTTGCTGTTTATTGATGAGAGCCACGTCACAGTTCCCCAGATTGGTGGGATGTACAAGGGTGATAGGTCGCGAAAAGAAACCCTGGTGGAATATGGGTTTCGCCTTCCTTCGGCTCTGGACAACCGCCCTCTCAAATTCGAGGAGTGGGAACGTCTAGCCCCACAGGCAGTGTTCGTATCGGCGACACCAGGCCCCTATGAAGCAGAGCATGCACAACAGGTAGTCGAGCAGTTGGTAAGACCTACGGGACTGGTTGACCCCGAAGTTGAGGTTCGTTCGGCCCTGACTCAGGTGGATGATGCGCTGTCGGAAATCCACCGCTGTGTGGATGCGGACCAGCGAATGTTGATCACGGTGTTGACCAAGCGCATGGCTGAGGATTTGACAGAATACCTCGCTGAAAGCGGGGTGCGCGTACGCTATCTTCATTCAGATATCGATACTGTCGAGCGTGTGGAGATTATCCGGGATCTGCGTCTCGGGGAGTTCGATGTACTGGTAGGCATCAACCTGTTGCGGGAAGGCTTGGATATGCCGGAAGTGGCGCTGGTGGCCATTTTCGATGCGGATAAAGAGGGTTTTCTACGCTCTGATCGTTCTCTGATCCAGACTATCGGGCGGGCCGCGCGCAATCTGAAGGGACGGGCCATTTTGTACGCAGATAAAATGACAGGATCCATGGAGCGCGCACTTGAAGAGACGCGACGACGCCGGGAAAAACAGCTTGCCTTTAACACGGAACACGGTATCACTCCGAAAGGGATTCACAAGACTGTCGCGGATATCCTTGAGGGGGCAGTGTCACCTGGGTTGCCAGCCAAGGGGCGGCACAAGGTAACTGAAGGGAAGGGAGCTGATATCCTTGTGGAGCCGATGTCCGATAAGCAGCGCTGGGCGCGGATCAGCGAGCTGGAAGAGCAGATGTACGAGCACGCCAAGAATCTGGAGTTTGAGGCTGCAGCCAAGCTCCGCGACAAAATAACCCAAATAAAGGAAATGGAGTAGCTGTTGGGTCGCGTTGTTTGGCTATCCTTCTAGCCTGAGCTTTGGTGTAGCTGACTGTCAAAGTTAATCTGTTCGAAAGCCCAGTAACTTATTGAAAACAATGAAAAGCGGTGGTAGAGTTCGCGCTCTTCGCAGCACTCGGTTACCCTAGGTGCAGTAGAGACCCGTAGCTCAGTTGGTTAGAGCGCTGCCTTGACATGGCAGAGGTCAGCGGTTCAAGTCCGCTCGGGTCTACCAGGCACTACGGCTTTTAACCCCTCTCAATTAACCTCAACTCACTGATTTTTAACTGCTTTTTAATTTATTGCTGAGAAAATCTAAATTCTCAGATTCTCTCAAGCCTCCCCTGCCGAAACCAATAAAATCCACTGAATTGGTTAGAATACGGTTAGAGTTCCTGCCTATGATTCTGACAAGAAAATTTGTCTTCTTAACCAATTTCCTAACGCTCTGTATGTGCTTCAGGCGAGGCTCTTCCATGCTGGATGTAATAATGAATATCACTCAGTCGCCACCGGACGATTTGGCCAGAGGTTAATATTGGTTCGGGAAATGTCTTACGCTGACGCATTCGGTAAATTGTGGCCTGCGATATAGAGACCATCTTGCATACTTCCTTAATGGGAATCAACCGATCTTCTGTTTGCACAGCTATCTTTCTGTCATCTGAGCGCTCCGCTATAGTGCTTTTGTGTTTCTGGTGACCGGGTTGGATGCGATTTTTTTCATGCTGACTCTCCTTTCCTTTTAACGTTGTATTAGGACAAAACTCTGGCCATCACGGGCGATTTCTCCTGCCTGTTCCAGTGCATCGAAAACGGGTTTTGCGGCTGGGTATCCACCGCGAATGCACTTGATGATGTTGCGTAACACGGGCCGGGTGACGAGTGACCAAAAAACGCAGGCGGGATTCCTGAGCAAACTCACAGCGAACGGATAGCCGCTGTAGTGGCACAAAACGCTTAAGTTTCACACGCTGTAATGCCGAATCTACGGAATCCCGATAGGCGCGCATTAACCCACCGACGCCCAGCTTGGTACCGCCAAAGTAGCGGGTAACGATGACCCCGACATTGCCAACCCCCCTCTTGAGCAATAATTCCAGCATAGGGCGACCGGCACTGCCAACCGGCTCACCATCATCACCCGTTTGCAATACTTCCGGGTCTGCGGGATTGCCAATTAGCAGGGCTGTACAGTGGTGGTTGGCATGGGGATATTGAGTGCGGACCTGATCGAGCTGCTGTTGAAAACGCATTTTATCTTTGACAGGACCCAACCAACAGACAAAGCGACTTCTCTTCTCTTCGGTTTCACTGACAACGGGATAAGAGGGAGTCTGAAAGATCATCGGCAAATTCTTCCCAACGCTGGGTGGTCAGCTTTTCATAGAGGGGCTGCAGTTTCGTCTGCCACACTTTGTCGTCCACAATTCCCACATGTTTGCAGCGTATCGTGCCTCCCGCATCAACCAGAAAGGTTTCCGGTGCGCCGAACACACCGAGATCAAGCGATAGACGTCCCTCTCGATCGGCCAGGCTGAAGCGGTAGGGATTGTGGAACTTTTCCAGCCATGCCAGAGCAGCCTTTTCGTCATCTTTCAGGTTAACACCCACAATAGGGACGCCCCGCTCCGCCAAAGCGTTGAGATAGGGGTGCTCGACCCGGCAGGCTATGCACCAGGTGGCCCATACATTGAGCAGATGTGGCTCCCTGGGCAGATCCTCTTTACGCACAATCTGATGGTTATCTGCTACCTTGGGCAGGGAGAATGCGGGCACCGGCTTGTTTAATAGCGCCGAGGGCATTTCCTGCGGCTCCAGGAACAAGCCGCGCCAGAACAATAGCGCCAGCGCAATAAAAATAAACAGGGGCAAAAAGAGTTTTAATCTCGACATTCCATCCATCCAGAAACTTATACGGCAGCCAGGGTGCCGGGAACTTGCGCAGATTCCACAGAGCGTGCGGCTGTGGCTTTGCGATACCGTTTGTCTGCCACCGCAATGCCCCCACCGATCGCCATCAACAAGGCCCCGAGCCAGATCCACACCACATACGCCTTGTACTGCAGGCGCACTGCCCAATCCCCACTGGGATTAGTGCGCTCCATGGGTTCTCCCAGGGCTACATGAATATCGCGCAACAAGCCAGTATCAATAGCCGCTTCCGTCATGGGATTGCCACCGGAGAAGTAATTGCGTTTTTGTGGGAGTAACTCGCCTAAGAGCTCACCATCTCGGCTCAGTTGCAGGATCCCCTCAAAGGCATGGTAGTTGGGGCCTTGTACCAAGCGCACACCGTCGAATTTGAAATCGTAGCCGGCTACCTGATAACTGTCCCCTGCCCCCATACGCAGATCCTTTTCCACGCTGTACACTGTGCTTAATACCACGCCAAGCACCGTTACCGCCAAGCCGATATGGGCGAGGTGCATGCCGTAATAACTGGCGCGCTGGCGCTTGAGGCCCACGATAAACGACTTAGCATTGCGGGTCTTGACCGCAATATCCGTGACACTTGCGGCCATTACCCAGATACCGATAAAAATGCCCAGCACCGCCCCCCAATGATAATGATCAAAAGCCAGCGGCCAGAGCAGGGCTACCGCTAGCGCCGTCAGGAAGGGCAGACGCCAGGCACCGAGGAGTTTATCCCAGCGGCTGCTTTTCCAGTTGGCGTGGATGCCCATGCCCAGCAACAGGCACAGCACCACCATCAGGGGTACAAAGAACAGATTGAAGAAGGGCGCGCCCACGCTGATTTTGCCCCAATTCAAAGCATCCGCCAGCAGCGGGTACAGAGTACCGGTCAATACCATGGCCATAATCAGTATCAGTAAAATATTGTTGCCGAGCAGGAAAGTCTCCAGGGAACGGAAAGAGAAAACACTGCGGGCACTGACAGTGGGTGCACGCAGAGCAAATAACAACAGGGACGAGCCGATAACTACCGCCAGGAAGGCCAGGATAAAGCTGCCACGCTGTGGGTCTGTAGCAAACGCGTGTACCGAAGTAATCACTCCGGAACGCACCAGGAAGGTACCCAACAGGCTCAGGCTGAAGGTGAATATCGCCAGTAAAATGGTCCAGCTTTTGAACAGGCCGCGCTTTTCCGTCACCGCCAGTGAATGCATCAGTGCAGTACCCACCAGCCAAGGCATCAGCGAAGCATTTTCCACCGGGTCCCAGAACCACCAGCCGCCCCAACCCAGTTCGTAATAGGCCCACCAACTGCCCAGCGCGATGCCAAGGGTGAGAAAAGCCCAGGCCACACCCGTCCAGGGCCTGGCCCAGCGCGCCCACACCGCATCCAAATGCCCACCCAGCAGCGCTGCAATGGCAAAAGCAAATACAACCGAGAAGCCCACATAGCCCATATACAGCAGGGGCGGGTGGAAAATCATACCCGGGTCCTGCAACAGGGGGTTCAGGTCGGAGCCCTCTACCGGCGGGAAAGGCAAAGTACGATCAAAGGGGTTCGAGGTCAGCAGGATAAACAGGAAGAAGCCAATCAACACCATGCCCAATACTGACAGCACCCGCGCCGACAGCTCCGGCGGCAGTTGGCGGCCGAACATGGCCACCGCGGCAGCCCAGCCGGCCTGCATCAGCAGCCACAAGAGTATGGAGCCCTCGTGGCCACCCCAGACAGCAGTGATCTTGTAGTAAACGGGAAGAATACGGTTGGAGTTCTGCGCAACATAGTCAACCGTGAAATCACTCTGCACAAAGGCAATTGTCAGGCAGGCAAAGGCGATCAGAACAAATGCAAACACCCCAAAAGCCAGGGGCCGCCCCGCCGCCATCCACAAGGGGCGCGCCGTGTAACTGCCGGCAATCGGTAGGGTTGCCAGGGCAAAGGAAAGCAGCAAACCGGCAATCAGTGCAACATGGCCCAACTCGGGGATCATATTTTTGCTCCACCGGCACAACTTTTATGGGAAACCATGCTCTCCGCCACTTCCGGCGGCGTATAGGTTTCATCGTGCTTGGCCAGTACCTGATCGGCGCGCAGGATACCGTTTGGCATCAGCCGTCCGGTGATGACCGCGGCCTCGCCCTCGGCAAACAGATCCGGCAGGATCTTGTCAAAAGCCACGGTTAATTCCGCTTCGCCATCGGTAATCACAAATTGTACCTCCAGGTTCTTGTCCGCGCGTTGGAGACTGCCCGGCACCACACAGCCCCCTGCGCGGATGCGCTTCTCGACGGGCACCTCCCCTGCAGCAAAGGCACTGGGCGCATAGAAGTAATCCATATTCTCGCGCATCGCAAAAGTCACAAAGCCCACTGCGGCGCTGGACAGGGTAACCAGAACAAGGACCAGAATCAGGCGCTGCCGGCGTACAGGGTGCATTGTCATGGGAATACTCCATTAGTGTTCATCTTATCCGCCCGGCAACAGCCGGCGCCGACTCAATAACCAGACCAATCTCTGCCGACCTATGCCGACTCTACTACAGCCATCCGCTCTTTAGTGACCTTGCGTCGGCGCTGCACTATACGCTGCTGGCGCTGCAGTTCGCGCTGGATCCGGCGACGTGTAATCCAGGGGTACAGGGCCAGGGCGGTGAGCGCTGCAAAAGTCACCGCATAGGAAATCCACACATAAATGCCGTGGCCATCCATCATCAGGAAGTCGGCAAAGCTGGAAAATTGAAACTGCATGTTACTTCCCCTCAGTCAGTACCTGTTGTACCCACTTGGTACGAATCTCCCGGCGTAATAGCAAGGTGCGGGTGTGCGTAAGCAAGGTCCAGGCGTACATGCAATAGAAGCCGATAATTACAGTCAGCAGCGGATAGAACATGCTCGGGTCGATACTGCTGGCTTCCGTCAAGCGGAGCGTGGCGGGTTGATGCAGGGTAAACCACCAGTCAACCGACTTGTAGATAATCGGAATATTGACCGTACCCACCAAGGCCAACAGCGCACAGGCCCTGTCGGCAACCTGTTCCCGGTTCACGGCCTGGGACAAGGCCATCACCCCGATATACAGAAACAACAAAATAAGCATGGAGGTGATTCGGGCATCC
Source organism: uncultured Microbulbifer sp. (assembly GCF_947489355.1). GTDB lineage: Bacteria > Pseudomonadota > Gammaproteobacteria > Pseudomonadales > Cellvibrionaceae > Microbulbifer. Next base: position 14,159 of record NZ_CANLDD010000054.1, read on the forward strand.
CACACCCAATAAGCGCCCCAGGTGGGCTTACCCCAAATAGCACCGGTAAAGAGTGCGATAAACGTCAGCACAGCACCAATGGGTGCTGCCGCCCGCATCACTGCAAAAGCGAGCTTCATCTTCCAGATCAATCCAATGGCACCACTAACTGCCATAAGATAGTAACCGGCCAGGGCAAGAAAGGCCGCCGGCACATGGACAAAGATAATACGATAGCTATTACCCTGTTTGGCATCCTCCGGCGCAAAACCGAGACCCCAGATACTGCCAACAATCAGTAACACTGCACTGGCGAGCGCCAGCCAGGGCAGCCAGGCACCCGTCTTTTGATAAAACCAGCGCGGTGAACCCAAGCGGTGAAACCATTGCCAAGCCAAAAAGACCTCCGAATCAATTATCCAGGCTGATACGTACTGCGACCGCAGTGGCCAAAGGAGCCAGTGCTGCTGCCGCAGCCAGCAGAGCGGCCAGTATCGCCAGCTGCGCACTGTAGGCATAGCCATCGATAGCCGCCTGCACCGCGCCGGTGCCGAAGATTAGCACGGGCACATAGAGCGGCATAACAATAAGCGCCAGTAGCAAGCCAGGGCGTCGCACAGCCACCGTCAACGCCGCGCCTATTGCGCCGATTAGACTCAGGCTGGCGGTGCCCATCAACAGCGAGACAAACAGGCATAGATACCCCTCCCCAGGCAGGTTCAACATTACTGCCAGCAACGGCGACAACAATGCCAACGGTAGGCCCGTAGCTATCCAGTGCACCAGGGATTTCGCCAGTACGGCAAAGTACAGGGGTTGCGGCAGCAGGGTTAGTTGCTCTAGGGTTCCATTCTCGAAGTCACTGCGCAACAGACTCTCCTGGGACAGCAGGGTAGCGAGCAGGGCCATTACCCAGATCATGCCGGGGGCTACGTTCGCCAGCAACTCGGGCTCGGGCCCGAGCCCGAGGGGCAGAAGGGCAAGCACCGAGACAAAAAACAGCAGGGGGTTGGCAATATCTGCCCGCCGGCGCAGTGCCAGCAACATTTCAATTCGTAAAAATGTGGCAAAGTCGGGTACAGCGCGCGCGCCACTCACCAGTGGATGGATATCAACTGAAGACATGCTCTGCCTCCATTGCCACCAAAGGTTCATCGACCATAAAGTCAGATAAATCGACAGAAGCGAGCCTCCCGAGGGATAGAGGCTGGTGGGAAGTGAGCAGGATGGAGCCACCGGAATGCAAATGGGCGGCCATCTGCTGTTCCAGTGTCGCCACCCCGACTGCATCAAGTGCAGTGAAAGGCTCATCCAGAATCCACAAGCTCGGAGCCTGGGGCAAGAAAAGACGCGCCAGGGCTACCCGGCGATTCTCTCCCGCGGACAGGCCGTGGCACAAACTGCCTTCAAACCCGCTCAGATCCACACAATCCAGGGCCCAAAGTGCTGACTCTCGGGTTGCCCCATACCAGATCAGGTTTTCCAAAGGTGTCAGGCTGTCACGCACCCCACCCTGGTGCCCGATATACAGCAGGGATTCACGCAAAACAGGAAGCGCGCCTGGAAAGGGACTGCCGCACCACAGTATCTCACCACGGAAATCACTGGCAGTGCCTATCAGGGTGCGCAGCAGCGTCGTTTTGCCCGCGCCATTGCTACCTTTGATCTGAATCGCAGTGCCCGTACACAGCGAGAAATCCAGACCCTCAAACAAGCGCCGGCCATCCCTATCACAGGCCAGATCGCGTACTTGTAAGACCACTGGGAACTTGGGAGTCACAGGCATTGCTGGAATAAAACTGCTCTTTCGAAAATATGAACGGCATTATACCGGCACTTGCGCCAATTGCATGGTATTCGACACAGCCGCACCCACATGGAATCGGACCAATCCAGAAATACTGGGTAGAAGACAAGGATTTTTGTTCGCCGGTATTGGCTCTGGCCCCAGCCTCTGATATTTTGCCAGGATCATGAGGCGGTACAAACCCCGCGCCACATACTCTGTATAGAGGCAAAACCCTTTGGTCGACCTCAACAATGTTCTTCGATGTAACCCGGTGCGAATACCGGACCAGCCTGTAAGGATGCACAATAATGACTAGTCTCGCTGCGAACGCCAGCCGCTGGCTCAATGCCGATGCCTTAACCGGCGAAGATACCCAAATCAACCTTCAGCCTTTCCCGTTTTTTATTGCCAGGAATACCCTGAACAAGGAGAAGATGCCCGCATTTCTGGAGGCCTTCCCCCATCTCAAAGGTGCCGGCTACCTCCCCCACGAGAAAGAACAGTGTGGAGCCGCCATTAATACTCTGATCGAGCAATTCACCGATCCGGAGTTTGCCAACACTATTGGAAGAAACCTGGGTATTGAAGAACTCTCCCAATACCCGACCTATGTCTCCATCAGTCGCACACTGAAAAAGCGCCACGGCAGAATACATACCGATGGCAAGTCGAAAATTGCCACCGCCCTGCTCTACCTCAACCCCGAGTGGACACTCGATGGCAATGGCTGCCTGCGCTTCCTCAGGTGTATTGATGACTTTGAGGATACCGTCGCTCCGGAAGTAAGACCTTCATACGGTACCCTGGCTGCTTTTAAACGTGCAGACAACTCTTTCCACGGCCACCTTCCGTTTGAGGGCCAGCGCCTGGTAATCCAGGTCGCGTGGCTGGTTAGTGCCGCCGACAAGGAGCGCAAAGCCAAGCGAGGAAGACTGTCTCATATATTGAAGCGAATACTGGGGTGGTTTAGTGGCAAGCAGGGTCCGAATGGGAAAGACGCCGCCACACCAATGTAAATACACCCTGGCGAAGCGGTCTCAAATTCTCGACCGCTTCAATACTAAAATAGAGGCAAACACGAGAATTCTATCTTGCTTTTTTATACACAAAATACCCTAACAGAAAGCCGAAAGTAGCCTGCCTGCGTCCCGAACCATCAGAATACAGACCTTCTATGCACAGAAATTTATTGGCAGATCAAAGTATCAAAAGAAAAATAAAGTGGATAGTTAAAGCGGGCTTAAACAATGCCAGAAATCTCATTAAAATCTGAGAGGAAAAACCATTAGCAATCTGCATATCCACTAACATTTTTAGAGTGACTAGCAACCCTACAGACAAACACGACACTTGAGAACTATCTATGCTTTCCCATGAAGGGGCAGCATGTCCTTTGACGCCACCTGTATCTCAAAAGTTCGCGGCAGCCGCGACAGCAAGTTTTTGCAGTGCGCAACCCCAACAAACTTTTTACTTTCCAGGTTTATACGTAGATCTTTAATTTTCGAAGTCATACTCCATTAGTTCGCGCCTCAGACGCATCTCCTCAAGTTTATCCTCCACCATCCGGCGTGCATCGCGCGGCGGATGGCAAGTGGCCCGCTTTAATATCTCAGTGGCAATTTCTGGAATATCCACAGCATCAAAATCCATGTACTTTTCGTTAACATGACCACTCATACGAAACCCCACAATCTTGACTCGAGAAAGCAAAAAATATCTTTTTACAACCAGAACCAACTCGCAGGTTAGCCACCTAAAACAAATAGGGTCAAGCAAAAAATTACAGGAAAACAATGATAAGTTTGCGTCAAGCTGTACACCTCAATGAAAGTGCAAAAATGTCCGCATAATAGCCCATTGGTAATATGAATCTAACGAAAGTACCCACAGGAATTGTGAAAAGATTTCGAGAAATCGTCGATTCGGAAATCGCGGGAAGTGTGGTAACCTGTTAACCGATCTGTTACCGAGAGTGACAAGTAATTATCCTGGCATCAATAGGGCAAAGAAAAGAGACCATTTATTAATCCATGATGGCATGACACTTGCCCTCATACTAGATAGAATAGGATGGTTCCCTCGTCAATGCTTGACTGTTCTGGCCTGTGGAGACATCTGCCCCCGTCGGTTAACAGGATAAACCACGGACCTCCTAAGTCCGGACTGGTGGTTCGAGTCCACCCGGGGGCGCCATCTATAACCTACTAACCAACCTCTCGGATACCGCCGACAAGCCCAAAAGAGCGATATCATGGCCAGACGTATAAATCTCGCGTGGAAGCTCCCCTAAACACCCCATCACTCCAAAACATGCTGACTATCTGCCAGCAGTGCTCTGTATTTGGCGCAATTTCTAACAATCTCATTCATAATCTACCCTCATTTAACTATTTAAAATTCAGTCAACACTTCACCGGTAAGGTTGAAAGTTCTGCAACCAATGCCAGCACAAGCACTGACTGCCCGCACTCTTAAACCGAAGGCAAAACAACAAATATTGGCTCTGTGCAAGTGAGCAAAGTAGTCGCAGCGGAGCTATCCACCTGGCCCAACGACTCTAGCCAACTGAAAAACCAGTGACAGACTCACGATGTAAAGAGCAATACCAACCCAACAGATGAAAAACTCTGCAGGACCTTTATACCTTGGATTGGCATCATATCAGTCCCTTGAACTGGCTGAGCAAAGCCCGGCTTTTGCCGGGCCCAACAGAGGGCAGAGAAACCGCTACTGCATCGTGTTGTTGCCGTTAGATCCACTAGTATTGCCATTTTGCATTTTCATCATTTTGTCGGATTTCCCCTTATCGTGATGCTGTCCCATCTTGTGCCATTCTTCCTTGAACTTGGTCCAGAAAGACTCATTAGGCGCCTTCGTACAGGCGGTGATAATCATCGGAGTCACCTTTTCTGTACCATCGATGTCCAAAATATCACCCTCTTCCTGGCCGCGCTTTGAGAAAGCCGCAGCCCAGTAGACGGCCTTGGGCTTAAACTGGTCATCAATTGCCAAAAAGTCCGCACAGGTCCACTCCTTTGCCGGCTTCTTGGAATGGGTTTCCGCGAAGACAGCTGCAGAAGCAGTAAGACTGGCGATTAACAAGGGAAGGATGTACTGCTTGCTTTTCACAATCATTTCTCCAAAATTTCCGGGAGGTTACCCCGTGAATTGACGGCAGGTCACATACAATCTGCGCGCTTCCTGAAAACTGTTGGATCTCGACACACCCATCGCTGCGAACGCCCCCGACGGGCTGTAAAGCGCCCACCGACCCAGCCCTGTAACAGCGGAAACGCAAGCCAGAGCAGTGAATGAAAAGGCGCCTGACCCATAGAAAGAATAGACGTATTTTTCATTTTTGAGACTATATCGTGAAGCTTTTCTCTTTAAGACCTTCAGGAAACCATAACGAATCTGGAAGAGTGCCCCAAATCCCTGAGCTAAGCTTTATACACAAATTTTTCAGTTTTATATTATAAATCAATGAGTTACATACTCATCTCAATAAGAATCACATAGTTAACTGGAGCATTATGTAGAACTCGGTCACGGATGAAGTGGAAAATCAAGTTATAGGTGATGTTCGGTTAAATAAGCGTATTGTCCAATACTCTCAGCAATTTAAGTTCTGACCCAAAGAATAGCATTCCCTGTGCAAACAAGACTTGGACAGAAATATTTGGAACCCATCGTTTTATTGAAAATGAAAAAGTCAACTCAAAACGATGTTGGCAAAACCCATAATTGCAGATGCGCTTCACTTATCAACCTGCCTGGCAGATACAACACTCAATGCAGTTGAATATCACTGGCATTGGTATCATATGGTTAAAAAACTGCAAAGAGATTGCACCAGGAATCTCTGGCTCTCCTGTATTTACTAATTAGCGCATAAGTAGCCAAACATTGTTTGTAGTGGTCTACTATTCCCGGGCACCAATTTCGGTAAAAATTAAGGCATACAATGAGTTGACAATGTCACTCCTTCCCCCTGGGGTTCAAGCTGGATGCTGTCTGCCCAATCACAGATCCAGGTTATTCCATTTCAGCCCGCACAACCATAACTTTCCAGCCGCTTCCCGGTTGCTGGCTCTTGCGCGGCGAGCGTTCCCTTTTCAGGGACTATTGGAAAATGTCAGATAAATCACGAACTGCCTATTCGCCGGGTGTCGCTGCTGCGCTTACTGTTCGGCCAGAAGCTCTTCGCGGAAACAAACTGTCCGGCAGTCGGTAGCCTCAGGGGCCTGAAACTGTCAGACCTGGACCCTGCCACTTGGTGCGAAGTGTTAAGCCGGAGCCACCTGGGCTCTAAGCTGGTCGCGGTAGCGCCGACTCACGGGTATTTGCTGCCCGTTTTCCAGGTGAATGCGCGCATCTCCACTTTCAAGGGGTTCAATCTCCGCGATAAAATTCAGCCGAACAATATAGGAACGGTGCACACGTACAAAACTATCGGGGTCCAGGCGATCCAGCAGCTTCGCCATGGTATCCCGCAGGGGATAGACCCTGCCACTCAGGTGCAGATTCACATAGTTCCCGGCGGCCTCAACCCATTCAATATCCTGTACATTGACCAAAAACTCCTTGCCCAGTTTTTTTACCAGAAACCGCTCAGGGCGCTTGACCGGCGCCGCCGGTTCCCCTACCTCCGGGCGCCCCGGCAAGTGCGTCTTTCTCTGTAATTGCACCAACAGAAAACGGTACAGATAGATAATGCCGAGCAGGAGGCAATAGGTACGGAAGTCTTTCAGGTATTCATAAAACAGCTCCGCCGGCCAGTGACCAAAATTATAGGAGCCTCCCTCCAGGTGGTAAATCGCAGTGCGCATAGCCACCATGCCGACAACATGCAGCAACGACCAGGGTAAGGTGAGTAGCAGATGTATGGCGAGGTTACGCCCAACCACGCCCTTCTGCAGGGGAAAGTGGCGATCCCAGGCCAGAAGCAGCGGCAACAATAGGGCCAACATCAAAATGCTGCTGCCTTCCCACACCAGGAATTCCCAGGATTGGAAACCCCGGTCTCCATCGCGGTTTTCCAGGGAGGCCACAGCAAACTGCGCCAGCCACTGCACAGAAAAAAACAGTGTCCAGAGCCCCACTTCAATCTGCCGCCTGTGTGCCATGTACCCCTGTGCCGCCATCACTTTCCTACCCCAATTCGATTGCGCCAATACCCCTTCCGCCATTCATCCCCGAACACCACCACTGGTACCTGAGGCGGTGCCGATTGCCCCTTCGCGGTGGCGGGCAGGGTGTTGCGAAGGTGAGCATAGCGGCAAAGCAAAATGAAGGAAACCATGTCTATGACTACACAACGCCGCCACGATATCGACATCCTGCGCGTGCTGGCCTTTGGCCTGTTGATTCTGTACCACCTGGGAATGGCTTATGTGGCCGAATGGGGCTGGCATGTAAAAAGCAGTCACCAGAGCGAGACACTGCAGCTTGTAATGCTGGCGCTAAACCAATGGCGCATGCCCCTGCTTTTTCTGATCTCGGGTGCGGCAACTTATTTCCTGTTGTACAAATTGGGCGGGAGGGGCTTTCTGTTCCACAGGCTGCATCAGCTGTTGATTCCCCTGTTGTTTGGCATGCTGATTGTGGTTCCACCCCAGGCCTATTACGAGGCGCTGGCCAACGGCGTGATTGAGCCGGGTTACCTCAACTTCCTCTGGCGCTATTTCACATTTCAGCCCTGGCCCGCGGACAGTTTTACCGGCAGCCATGTCGGCATTACCTGGAACCACCTGTGGTATCTGCCCTACCTGCTCTGCTACACGGTGGCCGTCATACCCGTTGCCCTATGGCTGCGGGCGCGGCAACAGCAATTGACAGCTTGGATCTCTGAAATCCGTGTCTGGCAACTCCTGCTCCTGCCCTTGTTGCCGCTTACTTTGTACGGTCTTTTTCTCTTCCCGCGTTTTGGCGGCATTAATTACGCAGTGATCGGCGACTGGTATACCCACGCCCAGTTTTTCACCTTCTTCCTCTGCGGTTATCTGCTCGTCAGTAACCGGGCACCCTGGCAGTTGCTGTCGCACTGGTGTATTCCATTGGTGGTTGCAGCAGCGCTCAGTTACAGCTTGTTCCTGTTCTTCGACAAGGTCTTGCCGGAAGACGCCTTCTACGGGCAATCGTTTATCCACTTGGTCATCGTTTACGCCAATCGCTGGTTCTGGTTACTGGCGGTACTGGCCTGTGCCTATCGCTACCTAAACAAGCCCTTTCGCTGGCTGCCCTATGCCAACGAGGCTGTTTATCCCTGCTACATTCTGCACCAGACCATCACGGTGACTACCGTATTTACGTTAGGTAGCCTGCCCCTGGGGCCAGTATTCGAGCCCCTGCTGGTTTTATTGATTACCGTTGCAGGGTGCCTGCTAATACACGAACTGCTTATTCGCCGGGTGCCACTGCTGCGCTTACTGTTCGGCTTGAAGCCCCTCACAGGAAAACGCAGCCCGGCAGCGAGCAGCCTGGCCCAGGGCACCTGAAGGCATCATGTCTGCGCCCGGCTGACCTCCACCTGCTGCAGGGCCTGGCGCATCAAGGCGTAAAACCCATTGCTGCGGGACTGGCTGAGGTGTTTACCCAGCCCCAATTCTTCAAACAGCCGGGGCAGATCAAGTGCGCAGATCTCCCCGGTAGTGCGCCCATCAATCTGTGACAGCAGCAGTGCCCCCAAACCCTTAACCACGCGGCTGTCACTGTCCAATTCAAAGAAATGGCGCCCACCCTCCTGCCAGTGCACCAACCAGGCCTGGGATTCGCAACCGCGAACGAGTTTTCCCGGACTGCGAATTTCCGGTTTGTGGCTAATAACCTTGCCCCAAAGTAACAACACCCGGTAGCGATCCTGCCAATTGCGCTGGGAAGTCAAATCCGCCAGTGACAACCGGGTAAAGTCGTCTCGGGGACCACTGCCACTTTCCCGCTGTAACTGCCCCGCAGGCGGCTGCTGGAAATCACAATACGCCTCCAGGGCCTGTAAAAAAGTCCGGATATCGCTCTCGGTATTGTAAGCGGCCACCGAGGCACGCACCGTGACCGGATTGCTGCCGGCCCGGCCCAGCAGTTGCGCACAGTGGTGTCCCACCCGTACGGCAATGTCCCGTTCATCCAGCCAGTGCATAAGATCAGCGGCACTGCCCTGTACCGGCACAAAGGCCGCAATACCCAGGTTGTTGCGAGCCTGGCTCACCAGTTGAAAGTTTGGCAATGCCTCCAGTTCGCGATGCAACCAGTGCACCAGCTTCTGTTCGTGCGCGGCCATAGCCCTGCGATCCTGCCGGGCAAGAAACGCCAGCACGGCTCCAAGGCCGGCGATCGCTGCCAGCGGGGAGGTGCCGGCCTCGAATTTATGCGGTAACCCGGCGTAGCGGCTGGTTTGTAACCCGACTTCTGAAATCATCTCTCCACCGCCGAGCCAGGGGGGCATGGCTTCCAGCAATGCTTCGCGCCCATACAGCAGTCCGATACCGGTGGGCCCGTAGAACTTGTGCGCAGAGCACACAAAGAAATCACAGCCAATTTTTTGTACATCAACCACTTCATGCGCCGCCAGTTGGGCGCCATCTACAATCCACACACTGCGTGTGTGTTGCACTTGCCGGCGCACCTGGGCCAAATCCGGGCGCAGCCCGATTGCGTTGGCGCCTCCAGTGAGGGAAACCACCCGGGTGCGCTCATTCAGCACGGTGCTGAGCTGGTCAAATCGGGGAACACCCGCCGTATCGGGCACAAAACGCAGTGTCAATTGATATCGCTCGGCCGCCATCTGCCAGGGCACGATGTTGGCATGGTGCTCGGCGGTGGAAATTACGATCTCATCGCCGGGAGCGAGACTACTGCACAGGCAGTGGGCAAGCAGATTCAGGGCTTCGGTGGCACCGCGGCAGAAGACCATTTCATTGGGGCTGGCGGCATTGACAAATTCTGCTGCCTGCCTGCGCACCCGCTCCACCATTTCGGTGGCTTTGCGGGCGAGCCGGTGGCTGGACCTGTGGGTGTTGGCGCTGCTGTGAATATAATAATCGCGCACGGCATTGATCACCAACAGAGGCTTCTGTGTGGTCGCCGCGTTATCCAGGTAAACCAGCTCCGCATTTTCCTCCTGGGCAAAAAGTGGAAACTGCCGTTTGAATGCCTCTGCCGAAAAGCTCATAGGGAAAATACTGTCTCGGTGTTGTGACGGGTTGTATTGGCGATCTCATCTGCAGAAACGCCGCGCAACTTTGCCAGCTCTGCAGCGATTAAAGGCAGGTATTCGGGGCTGTTGCGCTGCCCCTGCCAGCCCGATAAGGGCATATCCGGTGCATCGGATTCCAGCAGCAGGCTCTCCAGCGGCACTCGGGAAAACGTGCGGCGCGTCTTCGTCGCGCGTGGATAGGTGATGGTGCCACCCACCCCCAGGTAAAAACCCAACTGCCAGTAATCCTCGGCCATCTGCTCGCTGCCACTGAATGCGTGCACAACACCACCGCGAGGAGGGCAATAGTGTTTCAGCAAGCGCAACACTGCGTTGTGGGTACGGTGTACATGTAACACCAGGGGAAGTTGCAACGCACAGGCCACTTCTATCTGTAACCGGAACACGGCCTCTTGCAGGGCCAGGGGGGTCTCTATGGTGGTATCCAGGCCACACTCGCCGACCGCCACACAGGCGTATTCGCGCAAATGCGAAGCGAGGGCATGAGCGAGGTGATCCAGCCCCTCTGCCGATACGGTCAAATCCTGTATCTTGCCTACCCACCAGGGATGAATACCCGCTGCCGCATACCAGCCCGGCTGGTCTTTGACCAGATCTGCCAGGGGTTGCCACTGAGCTTCGCAAACCCCAGGGATAATCATCCGGCTGACACCGGCAGTCATACACCTTTGCCAAACCCGATTCCTGTCCGGCGCAAAGGCGTCAAAGTCAAAATGACAATGGCTGTCGATCAATTTCACTGAGTTCTCCGGGTTTGCCCGCATCCTGACACGGGACAGTCGCTACCTACCTGCCCGGTATCAAACAGCGAAGCCATTGCGGGGCATTCCCTGTATTGTAACGACCTGCACCGGCCTGAAAAGAGCGGCCTTTGCCGAATCCCCAGCATGTGGCCCGTTGGAAAATCCCTGAAGGGCAACAAGTTCCAGCCGTTCAAAGCCGGCCTGTCAGCACCGGGCCTCACTGGATGACCTCTGGCTGATAGCGGGCGGTTCGGCAATGCCCAAGGAGTGCCTGGGTGAACTGGGCTGGAGTGATACCCCCGCCAGGGGGTACCCTTACAGTTGCAACTTTTTGATCAGGCGTGCACTGGTAGTACCCTGCACCAGTAGAGAGAAAAGGACCACACCAAACACCATGGACTGGATTGTCCACCAGTAAGGCAACTCAACCGGTAAAGACAGAACCAGTGCCACGGCAATAACACTGCGCAAGCCACCCCAACTCATCAGCAGTCGCCAAGACTTTGGAATCGGCGGACCGACAAATCTGGTGAGCGGCGCGATCAATACCACCGAAAGCGCCCGCGAACCCAAGGCTGCCGCCGTTGCGATCAGCATGGCCAGCCACTGGTGCGTGAACATCTCAAAGGTAATCACCAATCCCATAATGACAAAGATGATGGCTGTAAACAGCAATCCCAGCCACTCCCAGGTCGGCTCGGCATCAGCCAGATAGGTTTTGCTCTGTCTGCGCAAACAGGAACGGGCCACAATGGCACAAACCATCACTGAAATAATACCGGATACCTTCAACACACTTTCGGCCAGATAGAAGCTGCTGAACGCGGCAATGACCAGGGTCATCAATGCTGCACTGGGGGAGCGCAGGAACAGGATGATCAGGGTGGTGACCAGGCCAAATACCAGCCCACAGGCCACACCGCCAAAAAAAATCATACAAAAATACAGTGCTACCGAACCGGCACTCAACGACGGGGCCTCGGTCCCCATCGCCGAACCCTCCATCAGAGAGTAAGTTGCCAGCCCCAGCATCAGGGAGTAAAAAACCACTGCTGCAGCGTCATTAAAGAGGCTCTCCCCCTCAATGAGCGTCACCACATCCTGCCCACTCTGTCCCCGCCGCAATAAATTCACTATCGATACAGGGTCGGTAGCGGCGAGAATCGCGCCCGTCAACAGGGCTGCGACCCAGGGGAATCCTTGCGGGTGACCGATACCATAATAAGTGATTGCCGCGATAAGGAAGGCGCAGACAACCAGGCCCAGGGTAGAAAACAATAAAATCGGACCTATCCAGCGCTTCAGTATTTTTGGTTCCAGTTGCCAGGCCGATTCAAAAATCAGAACAGGAAGAATAACGAAGAAAACCAGCTCGCGCAGACTGGTTGCCCGCAGTCCGGTGTCGTACTCGATCACCGGCAACAACAGGGCAGCCAGGACACCGGCGATTAGGCAGCCAAGTGTGTTATCTATGCGCAGGATACGTGCGATGCCCAGCCCAATGACCGCCGCCAGAGCCAGGTAAAGCCCCTGTCCTACGATGGTGACTACATCGCTCACTGGTTTGTCCCCTTGCGGATTATCAAACTGGTAATAGAAATATTGACTCTAATAGCTTTATACAATAGCTATTCCCCGGTTTTCGCCAATAGGCACAATGTGCAGGCCACCCCCCCCACACAATGGGGGTTCTCAACAGCCTTTTTCCCTAGGGGCAGTTCCCGTTTCACATGGGTAGCCATAGGAAGGCACAAGCCATAGCTACTGTGCTTTGATAGCAC
>NZ_CANLDD010000055.1 GCF_947489355.1 uncultured Microbulbifer sp.
ATAGTGACGGGTAATAGCATCTATGATAATAGCTCTTATAATTTTTATACCGAAGAGTTTGCTGATGCAACCTTGAGTACCTTGGATGCCACCGGCAACTGGTGGGGCACGTCAGATATTGGGGTAATTATGGCTACTATTTACGATAGGAATGATAATCCAGGCTCATCACCCTTGGTCAATTACGGTGACTATCTCGACGGGATGAACGGCCAACCCAGTTATAATGGTCTTACTTTATATGGCGCTATAACGGAAGATACTGTCCTGCCTGCAGGCCACCACTTGATGCTGCAAACTGTGGTGGTGAAACCAGGAATTACCCTGACCCTGGAGGCCGGTGCCCGCTTAAACTCAGCGCCTAATTTTAAATTGCAAATTGCGGGCAACTTGGTGACTCAGGGAACACCACAAGCTCGTGTGGTATTTTCATCGGCCTCAGCACCGCCTCGTGCCAGCGACTGGTATGGCATTGAAGTGATTGCCGACGGCAGTGTTGATCTGGCCTACGCCCGTATTGAGGGGGCCGAGTACGGCCTCGACTTTAACGGCGGCCAGGGCACGGTGCGCAACTCCCTGTTCCGTTTTAATACTTACGGTATTTATGTGCGTGCCGGCAGCAGTCCCCTGATTACTGACGGCAACGAAATTACCCTTAACAGTTACGGGATTTATGTCAAAGGGGATGGCAGTGTTGCCAATAATCCCCAGCCGGTGGTAACCGGCAACAGCCTTTACGGCAATAATCAGTACAATTTCTATGCCACGGACTTTGGCGATCCCGCCAACACCAGCCTGGATATTACCGGTAACTGGTGGGGCACTGTGGATGAAACCACAATCGCATCGCAAATCTATACCGCTGGAGCGTCTTCGCCGCAAGTGGATTTCAGTGGCTATCTGGAAGTTACTCCCGGTCTACCCGCAGTACACCTTAGCGACGTGGCCCTGCAAATAGCAAAGTTCTATCCTCTGGAAGGGGAGCAGGCCCTGGGCAGTTTCCGTGTCAACCGCGCCGCCAGTGTCAGCATCGAGATCCGCAGGGATGCCGACGAGAGCCTGGTCTATCAGACGACGGAAAGTTATGCCACAGCCGGCGACTATCCGATCCAGTGGGATGGGCGCGATAACCAGAATGCCCTGCAAGCAGAGGGGCTTTATCATGTCGTGCTGCGCGCCAACGATGGGCTCGATGACTTTGTCTATGAGGTGCCACAACCGGGGGGACAGGGCAGTGTGTCCGGTTCTGTGCCGCGCAATTACAACGCCTACGCCAATGAGTTCTACAAAATCTCAGTAAATGTAGCGAGCCCGAGCCTGGTGAGTATGCAGGTCACTCCGAGTGGCGAATCCCCTTTCTACGTCTTCGAAGACGTGTTTTATTCCAAGGGCCAGCACTGGCTCTATTGGGATGGGCGCGATCGAGAAGGCCGTATTGTTGAGTCCCCGGTTGCTATTTACTATCCGGCACCCAAGCCGCTGCGCAGTACTGCCCTCTATCTCGCAGGCACTGCACCGCGCATCACCGGTGCCGCAGAGGCCCCCAGTATCGAAGTCAAATCCGATCCCTATATCGTCAGCCACAGTTACGAGCAGCAGACGCGCATGGCCTACCAGGTCAGCACGGATGCCATCGTCACCTTCAGCCTGCTGCCCCCCGGTATTGTCGATCCCCAGCACCCCTCGGCCATTGTGCTGGTGGATCAGGAGCTGATGCGCGCGCAGGATACTGAGGGCAATGCCCTGTTGCATGAAGTGGCGTGGCGCGGCTACCAGGAGTCCGACCCCAACGCGGTGCTGGTGGGGGAGGAAGGGGTGTACACCTTTGCGATCCAGGCCACTTCGCCGCAGAACGGTGAGCGCACCCTGTACCGCGGTGTTGTAAATCTGTATCGCTGAGTGGGTAGAAACTGTATGTCATTTAAAACAATTACTCGATTAGTTTCTCTGCTTTACCTCGGCTGTCTCACGCAGCTTGGCACTGCAGACGATATCGCCTACCTAGGTGTGGCCGACGGCTACTGGGAAGTGTGGCGCACCGATACCGCAGGTGAGGAGTTTGAGCAATTAACCCGGTTTGGTGCCGATGTCTCGCGCATTTCCTGGTATCCGGACGGGCGCCATCTGCTGGTGAATTTGCACGATGGCAGATTGTACCGGCTGGACAGCCACAGCCGGGCACTGACCCAGATTGCAGCGCCCCTGCCGAATATTCTGGATGCGGTGATCAGCCCCAACGGGGACAGCCTGGCTTTTTCCCTTAGCACCTCCAGCAGTATCGATGACAACGATATTTATCGGTACACCTTGGCCAGTAAGAAACTGGACAAGCTCACCGCGATGCCGCGGTTGCAGCACGAGCCCAGCTGGTCGCCGGATGGTGCGGCGGTGTACTTCCTCTCCGGCAGTGGTGGCCAGGTACACGATATCTGGAAAGTGGATGTCGCCGCCCGCGCCACCGAGCAGCTTACCGTGGGCGATCTCTACCACTTCGATCTGGCGGTGCGCCCGGATGGCGCCATCGCCTATTCCGGCAATCGCTCCGGCGATTACGAACTGTGGCTGCGCCGCCCCGACGGGCGCAGCGAGCGACTGACACAGAACCCGGCACTGGATGCCCGCCCCAACTGGTCTCCCCGAGGGGATCAACTGGTTTTCCACTCCACCCGCGGCGGCACACTGAATCTCTGGCTGTACGACCTGGCCGGCAAAACCGCAAGGGCGCTGACCCGCAGTGCCGGGGGCGCACGCCAGCCGGTGTGGGCGCCGACCGACGGCAATACAGGGGCCGCATCCTCTGCAGAACAAGTGGATGGAGAAAAGGCGGACGGAGCGGCGGCGCTCGGGCTAGGGAGGTAAAAAAGTATGTACAAATCGAACTGGGGCCGGGCCCTGGCAACCATAGCCACACTGGCCACGGGGCTGTTGAGCAGCGGGGTACAGGCGCTGTCAATCACCCAGGTGAGCGTGGACAAGCAGGTATTCGAACCGGCCAGGGGCGAGCGCGCCCGGATCCGTTTTGTCCTGGATGAACCGGCCCGAGTTGCCCTGACCCTCTACGATGGTCGAGACCACCTGGTGCGGGTGGTGGAGGGCGGCGAAGTCGCCGCCGGCGCGCAGCAACTGAGCTGGGACGGTCTGGATCTGCACGGGCACCCGGTGCCGGCGGAAGCCTACAGCTACACCCTGAGCGCCACAAATAATGAGCGCAGTGTTACCCATGACCTGACCGATCTCACCGGCGGTGCACTGGTAGAAGTTGCGGATGTACGCTGGGATACGGATGCGGGCCAGATCCGCTACCACCTGAGCGAACCCGCGCGGGTTAGTATCCGCCTGGGTCTGAAAGCGGGTGGTCCGCTGCTGCGCACCCTGCTCGACTGGGCCCCGCGTCCGGGGGGTGCCCAGGCGGAATCCTGGGACGGCTGGGACGAATCCCAGGTATTGAAGATCGATGCCCACCCGCGTCTGAATCTGGCGGTCACCGCCTATGCACTGCCGCAGAACACCCTGTTTGTGGGCGAGCGGCCGCAGCGGGTGGCCTTTGCGGATCTCCCCGCAGAAAAGCGCCGTGAGAAAAACACAACGGGTCCGCGGACCAAGCGTATGTACCACCACGCCGATCAGCCCCTGGAGCGCCGCGGCGATATTGCCACGCGCCTGAGCTTGGGGATCGACGCCGAGCGCGACAGCGAAGGGCGCTGGCGGGTGTCCGGCACCGTGCCGCTGCGTTTGCATGTGGCACAGAAGGATCGCGCTCGCCTGCTGGCCCAGCGCTTTGAACCGGTTTTTTATGTGGATGGCATTTTCGCCTTTGAAAACGAGGTGGGTTTTTTGCCCATGACCTGGCAGTGGGACAGCCGCCGCGTCAGTGCAGGGGAACACTTTGTCACGGTGAATGTGCGCGGCTACGAAGGCAACTTCGGCACCGCCACCCTGAAGCTCTGGGTAGAGCGGCCACCGGCGGTGCCCGAGTCCTGATGCAGACAACGAACCGACAACAAGCTGACAACAAAAAGGAATTTTTCCAATGAATCGCTTTGTCCTGTTTTTGGCCTTGTTCTTCTGCCTGCCCACACAGGCGGCAGAGCAGAGCTACCACGAGCGTATCAAGACCTTTGAGCGCGTTCGTCTCCACGCGCGCAGCACCGAGCAGCTCCTGGCACTGGGGGACCACTACTACCGCCTGGGCAAACTGGAACGGGCCTACCAGCAGCTCGATCTTTTGCTGCAACACGATCGCAAAAATATTGAGGGCTGGTTGCTGATGGGGAGTCTGTGGCGGGCCTGGGGCCAGTGGGCAGAGGCCCTGGAAGCCTACGATCTGGCCCTGGCACTGGCTCCGCAGCGGGCGGATATCCACCTGCGCCGCGGCCAGGCCCTCGAGCAGCTGGGCCGGCAGGATGAGGCCGATCAGACCTACGCCCGATACCGGGCACAGGACAAGAACTGAATCCATCGTCCTCCACAGGATGGCAACCAATCAACACGGCGCTGGCTAACGTGGCGCTAAGGCTTTTTTCCGGGGCGCGGCTGAGCTGTCAGCGCCCGGTAACAGCAGGATAAAAAAAGGAATACAGCATGACCAGTTGGGGAAAGGTTCGCACAGTGCTCGCCGGATTCTGTGCGAGTGTGTTGATACAGACCGCGGTGGCACACGATTTTGGCGGTGACTCCTCCGGTCAACCTCCCCCCGAAACACCGACGCAGGAGCCACCGTCCTGCGAACGCAGTGACGATATCTCCTGCAACAGCAATTGCAGTGCTGTGGGTGATCCCATCCGCACCTTTGATGGTGGTTTTTACCTGGCCGACACCGACCTGCGGGTGGGGGACAATTATCCCATCCGCTTGCTGCGCCGCTTTGACGGCCGCTCCCAGTTCGACAACGCCCTCGGCTACGGCTGGGCCTTCGACCACGACCGTCGCCTGTTTGAATACCCCGATGGCTCGGTGCTGCTGCGCTCCGGCTGCGGTCGCCGCGACACCTTTGTGTTTACTGGTGGTGCCTATGTCACGCCGCGGGATGCCCTCCAGGGCACCCTGGAGGAGCACGGCGACGGCAGCTACACCTTTACTTATGCCAGCGGCAAGCGCGACGAGTTCGACACCGATGGGCGCCTAGTGGCGATCATCAACCAACAGGGCCAGAGCCACCGTCTAAGTTACGACGAGCGCGGGCGCCTGCCGCTGATCGGCACTTCCCCCAACAGTGTCGACCCCAGCAAGCCGATGGTAGTGGCCTACCAGCCGCGCCTGACCCGCATTGAAGAGCGGGGTGCGGACGGCGCCGCCACCGGTGCCGCAGTCGACTTCTTCTACGACGACAACAGCGGCCGCCTCAGCCACGTGATCGCCAGCGACGGCCGCCGCATCGATTACCACCACGACCAATGGCAAACCGCCACCCGCGGCAACCTGGTACAGGTGGCGGGCCTGGACAACTACCAGCACAGTTTTCAATATGAAGACAGCGCGGATGCCCACCGTATCACCGGCCTGCAGCGCGGTGCCGGCGCCGTCTGGGTGACCAACACCTACGACGATGAGGGCCGGGTGAAAAAGCAGGTGGAAGGTCAAAATATTATTGAGCTGGATTATGTGGAGACCGGCATTACCCAAATCACCGAGACGGTGAAAAGTGCCAGTGGCGAAGTGCTCGACACCCGTAGCCGTACCTATGAATTTGACGAGGTGGGCTATCTCACCAAACGCATCGACTCCCTCGGCAACGAGTTGCGCCAGATCTACAACGACAACAAGGACCGTATCCGCACCGAGCACTGGGAAAAGCGTGGCGATGCACTCAGCCTGCTCACCGCCACCGATTACACCTACAATAGCCAGGCACAGAAGACCAGCGCCAGCACCACCCTCGCCAGTGGCGAAGTGATCACCGAGCGTTGGACCTACGATCACGGCCGCGTGGCCAGTATGGAACGGGTCTCAAGCCTGGCCCCCGAACGGGTGTTCCGCACCGAATACACCTTTGTGCGCGACGCACAGAATCGCCCGGTAAATATAGCCAGTATGCGGCAGCGCCAGGACGACAACACCGACGCCATCACCACCTATACCTACTGCAGCGGCGAGACCGGCTGCCCCGACAGCGCCCTGGTGAAACAGATCGACGGCCCCCGCACCGATGTACAGGATGTTGTGACCTTCACCTATTATGACACCACCGATCAAAGCGGCTGTACCAGTGGTGGCAACTGTTACCGCAAAGGCGACCTGAAAACCCTGGCCAACGCCCTTGGCCAGACCCTGGAATACCTTGCCTACGATGCCGCCGGCCGTGTCACCAGCGCCCGTGATGCCAACGGCCTGACTACCAGTTACCGCTACCACCCCCGCGGTTGGCTGCAGGAGCAGGTGATCCATGCCGGGGGAGAGGATAGCGACGGCGATATCGTCACCACCTACGAATACGATGACCGCGGCAATGTTACCAAGGTGACCCAGTCAGATGGCAATAGCCTCCAGTTCACTTACGACACCCGCAACCGCCTGACCCGGATCGAGGACGGTGAGGGCAACAGGATACGCTATACCCTCGACTCCCAGGGCAATATCCGCAAAGAGGACGTGCTCGATAGCCAGGGTGCCCTGAGCCGCACCCTGAGCCGCACCTTCGATGCCCTCAACCGCCTCAAACAGACCCTTGGTGCCGAGCAGCAGCGCACCCTGTTTAATTATGACGGCCTGGGGCGGATGACCGGGATCAAAGACGCCCTTGATAGCGATACCGACTACCATTACGACGGCCTCGGGCGCCTGGTGCAGAGTATTGAGGACAGCGGCAACCTGGCAGCCAGTACCCAGTTTGCCTACGACGCCGAGGAGCGTGTGACGGAAGTCACCGACCCCCGCGGTAACCGCACCGGTTACCAATACGACCTGGCCGGTAACCTGCTGGAGTTGGTCAGCCCCGACAGCGGCACCAGCCGCTATGCCTATGATACCGCCGGCAACCGCATATCCAGCACCGATGCCCGCGGTATTATCAGTCAGCGGAGTTACGATGCCCTCAACCGCCTTATCGGCATTCGTTATCCGGGCAGTTCCGGTGAAAATGCCAACTTTAGCTACGACAGTATTGTTGATGGCAACAAGGGTATCGGTCGTCTGACTGGTTACAGTAACGACGCCGGCAGTACCAGTTTGACCTATGACGTACTTGGGCGCATCACACAGCAGGACGATACCATCGCCGGGCAGGATTTCAGGACCGGCTACCGCTACGACAGCGAAGGGCGGGTAACAGAGATCACCTATCCCTCCGGGCGCGTTGTCCACTATGAGCGCGATGTCCTGGGGCGTATCGCCACAGTCACCACCCGGGAAAATGCCGAAGCGCCGGCCCAGACCCTGGTCAGCAATGTCCGCTATCAGCCCTTCGGTGGCGTTGCCGCCATGGACTACGGCAACGGTATTACCCAACACTACGGCTACGACCAGGACGGCCGTTTGCAATCGGTGAGTGTCACCGGCAGCGGAGGCGATCTTCTGTCGCAAAGCTACAGTTACAATCCGGCCGACAATATCACTGGCATCACCGACAGTCTGGATGCGGCGAAAAACCGCAGCTACGACTATGACACGCTCTATCGCCTCACCGATGACAGCTCTGTGGCTGGGCAAAACAGTTTTACCTACGACCTGCTGGGCAACCGCACCCAGCAGACCACCACAAAAAACAATACCAGTGAGGTGATCGCTTATGGCTACGAGAGCAACTCGAACCGCCTCAGCGAAAAGGGTGGTGAAGCCTGGAGCACCGATAGCGCCGGCAATACTACCAGCGCCAATGACGGCGCCAGGCAGTACACCTACAACCACGCCAACCGGCTCAACACCTACAGCGAAAACGGCACACTCAAGGGTACCTACTACTACAATGCCATCGGCCAGCGGGTACGCACCGACAAGACGGAAGACAATCTGCTGCACTACGATCTGAACGGCCAGTACCTGGGTGAAACCCACCTCAGCGCAGCTGGTGCCGTGCAGAATCGGGTGGACTATATTTACCTGGACAATATGCCCATTGCACAGGTAGAGGCTATTTACACTGGAGGGCAGGTTCAGAGTGCGACTCTGACCTACCTGCATACAGACCACTTGTATACGCCAAGGGTGGGCACCAGCCAGAATGAAACCGTGGTCTGGCGCTGGGACAGCGATGCTTTTGGGCAGTCAATGCCGGATACTGATCCGGATGGTGATAACAATCAGACGGTAGTGAACCTGCGCTTTCCTGGGCAGATCAAAGGAGAGGAAGCACCGCATTATTACAACTACTATCGGGACTATGATCCGGCCACCGGCAGGTATTTACAGAGTGATCCTATTGGGTTGGACGGGGGAATTAATACTTACGGCTATACTTACCAAAATCCCATCATGAATATGGATCCTGATGGAAGGCTGGTTTGGTTTGGAGTGCCAGCTTACATTTGGCTTGCTGGAGGAGCAGGATTAGCAGCTGGAGGAGCCTGTGTTGCCACCAACTGTGGCCAAGCCGCAGTAGATGCGGTATCAGATTGGACAAGCCCGCTTGATGATATTGGCCCAGATCCTTTAGATAATCCTGATGATGACACAGACAATTGTCCTCCTGATGAAACAGGTGATGATGATTTATGTTATAAAAGGTATTTAAATGACATATCAACCTGTAGAGCAATAGGAAGGTTAAGAGGTTTCGATAGGGCTCAAGCTTGCTATTCTTCTGCAACTGAAAGGCTGGCAGCATGTAGAACTGGCCGCCCCGTCCCACCATTGAACACATGGAATAATTAAAAGTGGAAAATTTTAAGCACTTAATAGAAGTCGATGAAGAATCTCATTCCATAAAAATATACAGAATTTATAATGGAGGAGAAAAGGAATTGTACACAGAGGCTAATCTACCGGAAATAGATAAAGATTACGATAAACTCAGGGAATTTTCCCAATCCTTGGGTGAAAGCATTTTGTGTGATTTTGCCTCTGTTAGAAAATTCTACGGTTTATGATACTAATCCAGATGCAATCGTTGGGGCAGCGATGCCTTCAGGTGGTTGACAGTGGGTACCGACCCGGACAACGATAACAATTCAACCACGGTCAACCTGCGTTTTACGGGATAGATCAAGGGAGAGGAAGTTCCGCGTTATTACAACTACTATCAGGACTATGATCCGAGTGTCGGCAGGTATTTGCAGAGTGATCCGATTGGGTTGGACGGAGGAATTAATACCTACGGGTGCGCTGAGCAAAACCCTCTTTTTTACACCGATTCACTTGGATTGATAGCATGTGGCTGGGGTGATACAACATTCACATGTTCCTGTAAAACACGTACTCGTAAAGCACAAGAAAATTGTAGAGCCGCTGGAGGTATTCCATTATTTCCGGATCTTTTGAACGAAGAAGAAGCAGAACCTGAAAGCTGCCCAAGTAGTGACCCAGAGAAATGGGAAAAAATACCTGGATCTAACCAAGCTTATAGACCCAAAAGGGAGAAAGAGCCTATTTTTGAAAAGGATCGGGCCGGCGATAGAGCTCACGGAGGCAGCAAATGGACAAAGTGGGATAAAAAGAAAGACTGGGAAAAAGGCAAGCCTAGAGATGGTACATATGATGAGACTGGGAAGAGGTTAAGAGATTAATGAGAAGATTTGTCTCTTTAAAGTCCGAAAAGCAGGACTTCTTATTGCATCAGTTTCCTAACCTTATGGAAATTGATGCTTGTGAGGATGGGTATGGATATACAAAAATCGCAGTGTCCTATTTTGATCACTGGTTAAGTGAATCTGAAGCTTATAAGGCTTTTTTAAATGTTGGTTTAGAAGAGTCTGTCAATAGGAAAAATAAGCAGTTAGAATTTTGCAGACAACTTTTTAACTCAACTGAAGTTTTGAATTATAAAATTTATGGCCGCCCAAATAATAGGCGTGTAAAATTTCGAGCATTTTCTGATGATAATGTTGCATTGCGTTATTGTTCTGATGCGTATGATAAATTTAGTTCAATATTTTTTTTCAAGTTAGTGATTCCAGAGTATTCTGCTTTATATTACCAAGGTTATGATGCAACCAATTACCTCTATTATAGAGGGGGTGAGCTTTCTAATAAATTGAAATCTTTGGTTTATGGCAGTGGATTAAATGTTCTAGAGTAGTGAAGGGGTTAACAATCGAATCTAGGGCCTGTTCAGTAAGCACCTAACTAACCCCACTCTCCTCAAGTTTGGGTTTTGGTAGCCCTGGCGTAAGGGCACCTCTATAAATTCACATAAAACTGCAAAATTCAGTTTCGTCGGTGATTCCCTTTTTTCATCGACCATAATTTCACTGAAGGTCACAAAAAACGATATTTGATGGGTTTTAGAGCTATTTCGGCCTGTTCTGAGGAAGCTTCCTCCTTATTCCTCATGCACCGAGCGCAAGTCGGCTCTGCAAGCTTACAAATCGACGCATGTTGTACACCAAATTCATCATGCCAACCTTAACCGCAGCGCGCAAAATCCCAATAGTCCGCACGAGCATACCGCCCTGCTCATTTTCCATTGATCCAAATACGTGCTCGACTCTAACTCGCACTCTGGACTTGCGACGGTTCTCTTCCGTGTCTCGCTTGCTGAGGGCCTTACCCCGCTTCCCTTTCTTATGCACATGGCTGCGGTATCCCATTGCATCCAGCGTGATTTCGCTTTCTTCACTGTAGTAAGCACTGTCTGCCCAAACATCCTTGGAAGTGTTGTCGCTCAGCAGTTCATGGAACACTTGGGAGTCGTGCACTTCGGCAGAGGTGATCACCACCTATACCTACTGCAGTGGCGAAACCGGCTGCCCCGACAGCGCCCTGGTGAAACAGATCGATGGTCCCCGCACCGACGTGCAGGACATTGTTACCTACACCTATTACGACACCACCGATCAAAGTGGCTGTACCAGTGGTGGCAACTGTTACCGCAAAGGCGACCTGAAAACCCTGGCCAACGCCCTTGGCCAGACCCTGGAATACCGCGCCTATGATGCCGCCGGCCGAGTTACCAGCACCCGCGATGCCAACGGCCTGGCCACCAGTTACCGCTACCACCCACGCGGTTGGCTGCAGGAGCAGGTGATCCATGCCGGGAGAGACAATAGCGACGGTGATATCGTCACCGCCTACGCCTACGATGACCGCGGCAATGTTACCAAGGTGACCCAGTCAGACGGCAATAGCCTCCAGTTCACTTACGACACCCGCAACCGCCTGACCCAGATCGAGGACGGCGAGGGCAACAGGATACGCTATACCCTCGACTCCCAGGGCAATATCCGCAAAGAGGACGTGCTCGACAGCCAGGGTGCCCTGAACCGCACCCTAAGCCGCACCTTCGATGCCCTCAATCGCCTCAAACAGACCCTCGGTGCCGAGCAGCAGCGCACCCTGTTCAGTTACGATGGCCTGGGGCGGATGACTGAGGTCAAAGACGCTGACGGTCTTGGGCGCCTGGTGCAGAGTATTGAGGACAGCGGCAACCTTGCTGCCAGTACTCAGTTTGTCTACGACGCCGAGGGCCGTGTAACGGAAGTCACCGACCCCCGCGATAATCGCACTGGTTACCAATACGACCTGGCCGGCAACCTGCTGGAGTTGGTTAGCCCCGACAGCGGTACCAGTCGCTATACCTATGATACCGCCGGCAACCGCATATCCAGCACCGATGCCCGCGGTATTGTCAGTCAGCGGACTTACGATGTCCTCAACCGCCTTACCGGCATTCGTTATCCGGGCAGTTCCGGTGAAAATGCCAACTTTAGCTACGACAGTATTGTTGATGGCAACAAGGGTATCGGTCGTCTGACTGGTTACAGTAACGACGCCGGCAGTACCAGTTTGACCTATGACGTACTTGGGCGCATCACACAGCAGGACGATACCATCGCCGGGCAGGATTTCAGGACCGGCTACCGCTACGACAGCGAAGGGCGGGTAACAGAGATCACCTATCCCTCCGGGCGCGTTGTCCACTATGAGCGCGATGTCCTGGGGCGTATCGCCACAGTCACCACCCGGGAAAATGCCGAAGCGCCGGCCCAGACCCTGGTCAGCAATGTGCGCTACCAGCCCTTCGGTGGCGTTGCCGCCATGGACTACGGCAACGGCATTACCCAACACTACGGCTACGACCAGGACGGCCGTTTGCAATCGGTGAGTGTCACCGGCAGCGGGGGCGATCTTCTGTCGCAAAGCTACAGTTACAATCCGGTCGACAATATCACCGGCATCACCGACAGTCTGGATGCGGCAAAAAACCGCAGTTACGACTACGATACGCTCTATCGCCTCACCGATGACAGCTATGTGGCTGGGCAAAACCGTTTTACCTACGACCTGCTGGGCAACCGTACCCAGCAGACCACCACAAAAAACAATACCAGTGAAGTGATCGCTTATGGCTACGAGAGCAACTCGAACCGCCTCAGCGAAAAGGGTGGTGAGGCCTGGAGCACCGATAGCGCCGGCAATACTACCAGCACCAATGACGGTGCCAGGCAGTACACCTACAACCACGCCAACCGGCTCAACACCTACAGCGAAAACGGCATACTGAAGGGTACCTACTACTACAATGCCATCGGCCAGCGGGTACGCACCGACAAGACGGAAGACAACCTGTTGCACTACGATCTGAACGGCCAGTACCTGGGTGAAACCCACCTCAGCGCAGCTGGTGCCGTGCAGAATCGGGTGGACTATATTTACCTGGACAATATGCCCATTGCACAGGTAGAGACCGTTTACACTGGAGGGCAGGTTCAGAGTGTGACTCTGACCTATCTGCACACAGACCACCTGTATACTCCCAGGGTGGGCACGAGTCAGAATGAAACCGTGGTCTGGCGCTGGGACAGCGATGCTTTTGGGCAGTCAATGCCGGATACTGATCCGGATGGTGATAACAATCAGACTGTAGTGAACCTGCGCTTTCCGGGGCAGCTTAAGGAGGTTGAAGCGCCGCATCACTACAACTACTATCGGGACTATGATCCGGCCACCGGCAGGTATTTACAGAGTGATCCTATTGGGCTAGAGGGGGGAATTAATACTTACGGGTATGCTGAGCAAAACCCTCTTTTTTACACCGATCCACAAGGTCTTGCTGCATGTGGCGGTATTTGTGTTGGTGCAGCTGTTCTAGGAAGAGCTGCTTACGTTGGTTATCGAGGCTACCGTACTTATCAAGCAGTGAGAACTTTACAGGGAGTCATCAATGGCTTGAATGATCGCACAGCGGAGGATGGGATTTCAGTTCCTTATCCTCCAAAACAAAGAGGTAAGTACACATGTATCTGCCGAGTTCAAAAAGACGGTCGTAGCTCCGATAATTGCTCTAATGATAATAAAGACTTTGGTTATGGATATGGAGTTGCTGATGATTTAAGGACAGCGAAAAGGCAGGCCGAGAAGATGGCTAAAGAAACGTTAGGCGCTAAATCTACTCACCATCCGCAGTGCCGCTGTACTGGGCCTACAGGAAATCCGATAATACCTCATGGATAATACTAGCGTACGAAAAGAATTAGATGCTGCTCGAAAAGAAATAGAAGAAGGTGATTGTAAAATTGCCTATAGCATGCTTTTGCCGCATATTAAGAGGAAAAATCCAGAAGCAATATTTTTATATTCAATGTTTAGCTTGCAGGGTGAAGAATCCTTAGAAGAGTTTGAGCGGCGTAGTTTTCAGCTTCTTAAGGAGGCTGCTGAGCTAGGTTACCCTCCGGCGCTGTATACTCTTGGGGTTTATTATGATGCTGGTGATATGGTTGGAAGAGATGCTATGAAAGCCTCTTCTTTATTTAAGGCAGCAGCTGAAAAGGGCCACCCCAGAGCAAAGCTAAGCTATGGTTTAGATTTATTTTATGGATCCAATGGGATTTCAAAAGATAAAAGTTTAGGGCTGGATTTTATTCGACAGGCTGCTGATGACGAGGTAGAGGGGGCATTAGAAATGTTTGATAAATTGTCTGCCGAGTCATAGATGGCTGCATGATAGAGGTGAAACAATGGCCCGCGATTCAGGCGTCATCAGAAACGTCGATGGCGATACGCCAATTGAACTTGCAAAACTGCTAGATGAAACTGAAATTTATCGCTTTCTTGATAATCTTTCAGCATCGTTGTGATTTAAGATAGCCTTGGCTTAAAACAGTTCTGATTTCTGACGGTCAAAGCCCAACTAAGCGTTGGGCTTTTTCGTAGCTGTTACTTGCTTCTAGAAGACCATCGTGCAGTCTCGTATTTAATAATCATCCCCTCCAACAGTTGCTTGATTACCTGCTTTTCCTCGTCCGGCATCTGCCGAATTGCTTGAAATTGCAGCGCCAGATCGGTCTCTGGCTCCAGTTCTCCCTCCTCAAAAATTAGAGAATCCGTGGTGACACGTAAGGTCTTGGCAATCTTCTTAATGGCCTCTAGTGAAGGCTGGGAGCTACCCGCCTCATAGCGCTTTACCTGAGTCACATGCAGGCCGATGGCATCGGCTAGTGCTTGTTGGGTTAGGCCCTTCTGTTTCCTAAATTCCGCAAGTCGTTTGGCGATGCTCATAAGGTGCAAGAGATAGATTGAAGTTTCCATCACTATAAACCTTGTTATCTCAGAGGTCTTGACAATGGTATCATATAAGATACTAAAATAAAGCACTTGAGACTCTTGACGCTATTTGGAGCATAACAGGTATGGCACGGTTCTCAGATGAGGTCGTCAACCGGATCAAAAACGAGGTGTCATTGGTTCGGCTAGTGGAAAACTGGGGCCTACCCCTCAAGAAGCACGGAAAGGACTACATCGGCCATTGTCCTTTCCATGACGATAAGACGCCGAGTTTTGTGATCAGCCCGGAATCCAATCTGTGGCACTGCCTGGGGGCCTGCGGTGAAGGTGGCAGCGTGATCGACTGGGTAATGAAAACTCAGGGCGTCAGCTTCCGCCATGCGCTGGAGCTACTGCGCAATGACCATCTACCTTTAGCTGCCGATACGCCGGTAAAAAACAGTACGGTGCCGAAGCTGGAAGCCCCAGTGACCACAGATGCTGACGATCAGGCGATGCTGCGTCAGGTCATCGAGTATTACCACCAGACCTTAAAGCAGGAATCCGAAGCGCAAACCTATCTGCAAAAGCGCGGGTTGGATGACGCAGAGTTGATTAACTACTTTAAGCTGGGTTATGCCAACCGTACATTAGGGCTGAGACTACCGCAGAAAAACCGCAAAGCCGGAAAGGAAATCCGCGAGCAGTTGCAGCGCATAGGCTTGTATCGAGACACGGGGCGTGAGCACTTTAACGGCTCATTGGTTATCCCGGTGATGGATGGCAGCGGTGTGATTGCCGAAGTCTATGGACGCAAGTTGCTGGATGCGTTGCGCAAGGGGACACCCAAGCATACCTACTTACCAGGGCCGCATGAGGGTGTGTTCAATGTGGCAGGGTTGGCCAATGCCGAGGAGGTCATACTCTGTGAATCATTGATCGATGCCTTAACCCTCTGGCGTTGGGGCTTCAGGCATGTTACCAGCAGTTACGGTGCCAATGGCTTTACTGACGAACTCCTGCAAGCTTTGGTCGAGCACAAGGTAAAGCGGGTACTGATTGCCTATGATCGAGATGCTGCCGGTGACAAGGCTGCGCTGGAGCTGGCGGAGAAACTGATGGCGCAGGGCTTCGAATGCTTTCGTATCCTGTTCCCCAGGGGTATGGACGTCAATGAGTACGCTTTACAAGTGACCCCTGCTGCGCAATCCCTGGGTCTGATGATTAGAAAAGCCGAGTGGATGGGACAGGGTAAACCGCCTGAGCGTCAACTGGCACTTGAACAACAGACCCCCTCCACTTTAGCCGCTCCAACCTCGGTTAAGGGGTGCTTCGCCCAACAGACAGAGGCGCTGGTCGAACAGAATGGCAGCCTCAGCCGGGAGGGAGAAGCACCCGCTGCAACAGAGTCTCCTGCGCCTACTGCAGCGGAGACCTACGCCACCCCAATACCACCAATGCCACGCACCGATATCGAGATCAGTGGCAGCGAAGAGGAGTTGTTTATCACCCTCAGTGACCGCCTCTACCGGGTGCGGGGCCTGGATAAAAATCCGGCCAGGGAGCTGAAAATCCAGCTCTTGGTCAAGCGCGACGACCACTTCCATATGGATAGGCTAGATCTCACCAGCGCCAAACAGCGACAGGTGTTTATCAATCAGGCCAGTGTCGAGCTATGCGTGCAAGACAAGGTGATCAAAAAGGATCTGGGCAAGGTGCTGTTGGCTCTGGAGGAGCAACAGCACCGGCAACAACAACCGGAAGCCGAACAGCCGGCGGAGCTGAATGAGCGAGAACGAGCCGAAGCCCTGGCGCTGTTGCGGGACGAAGACCTACTAAACCACATTCTCAATGACTTTAACCGTGCTGGTGTTGTGGGCGAGGAAACCAACAAACTCACCGGCTACTTGGCCTGTGTCAGCCGCAAGCTGGAGCGGCCGCTGGCGGTGATTATCCAAAGCAGTAGCGCCGCTGGCAAAAGTGCGTTGATGGAATCCATCCTCGCGCTGATACCGGAAGATGAACGGGTGCAGTACTCCGCTATGACCGGGCAGAGCCTGTTCTACATGGGCGAGACCAACTTAAAAAACAAGATACTGGCGATCAGCGAGGAAGAGGGAGCGAGTAATGCCAGTTACGCGCTCAAGCTGTTGCAATCGGAAGGTCAGGTCATTATTGCCAGCACTGGCAAGGACGAAGCCAGCGGCCAGCTGATCACCCGAGAATACAAAGTGGAAGGGCCGGTGATGCTGTTGATGACCACCACTGCTATCGACATCGATGAAGAACTGCTAAATCGCTGCCTGGTACTCACCGTCAACGAAGGTCGCGAACAGACTCGGGCCATCCACGCCGCCCAGCGCGCTCGGCGTACGCTGCAAGGGCTGCATAACAAGTTGGAGAAAGAGCGCATTATCCAATTGCACCGCAACGCCCAGCGCCTGTTAAAACCACTGGTGGTGATCAATCCTTATGCGGACCAGCTCACTTTCCTCGACGACAAGACCCGCACTCGCCGCGACCACGAAAAGTACCTCACTCTGATCGACAGTATCGCACTCCTGCACCAGTACCAACGGGAAGTGCAAACACTCCAGCACAATGATCGGCAGATCGATTATGTGGAAGTCACCCTGAAGGACATCGACACCGCCAACCGTCTGGCCAGCGACGTGCTGGGCAAGACGCTCGACGAATTGCCGGTGCAAACCCGCAAGCTGCTGACCCTGATCACCGAGCTGGTGGACAGCGAGTGTGAAAAACAAAAGATCGAGTCCACGGACTTCCGTTTTAGCCGCCGCCAGGTGCGCAGTCTTTGCGGCTGGAGTGAAACTCAGGTGCGGGTGCATATCCAGCGCCTGGTGGACATGGAATACCTGTTGGTCCATCGCGGCGGTCGCGGCCAATCGTTCGAATACGAACTGCTGTATCGGGGCGAAGGGGCGGACGGGGATGCTTTCCTGATGGGCCTGCTGGATACCGCCAAGCTGAAAAGTGGCGGCCACAATAGAGGGAAAAACAATGACAAAAGCAACGATAAAAAAACCGCTACGACAGTCACTTCGCGGGGTGAAGCCCCCCGGTTCGCGGGGTCATCGCGGCCCCAACGCGGGGCTATCGCGGAAGTGGAAAAATCGCTGGAAGCCAGCAGTGGTGGGGCCTGCGCAAAAACCTCGCGGACCAAGTGCGAAAATGCCTTACAGGCTGTGTAAACAGGGGGTGTCGTAACCATGGCCTACAACAAACACTGGCGTCGTGGCCTGTACAAAAAAAACCAGCACCGCGCCAAAGCCAAGGCCCCCAAACCCCGGCAGACCCCGGACATCAGCCACAACGGGTTGACCCCCTATTTACTGCGTTTTATCGAATGGAGCGCCGTCCGGGGCCTGAGTGAGCAAACCTGCCGCACCCGCGACCGAGGCTTGCAGCGCTTTATCGCCTGGTGTGATGA
This sequence comes from uncultured Microbulbifer sp., assembly GCF_947489355.1. Lineage (GTDB taxonomy): Bacteria > Pseudomonadota > Gammaproteobacteria > Pseudomonadales > Cellvibrionaceae > Microbulbifer. The sequence goes on from NZ_CANLDD010000055.1 coordinate 18,023, forward strand.
ACGCGATCTCAATGATCCCAGAGCGATCACCCGGCCCATTTTGGAAAACTATCAGAAGCACCTTTACTACTATCGTAAGAGCAACGGTGAACCGTTGAGCTACGGCAGCCAGCACGCATTGCTGGCACCACTGCGGGCCTTTTTCAAATGGCTTGCGCGGGAAAACTATATTGCTCTTAATCCCGCCAGCGAGCTGGAACTACCTAAGCAGCAACGGGGGTTGCCGAAACAGATACTGAGCGTTGAGGAAGTGGAAAGCCTCTTCGCCACCGTGGACACCCAAAACCTCTACGGCGTGCGCGACCGCGCCATGCTGGAACTGCTCTACAGCACTGGTATCCGTCGCATGGAGCTGGTCAACCTGGGGCTCTATGACACCGACACCAGCCGCAAGACCCTGCTGGTTCGGCAGGGCAAGGGCCGTAAAGACCGGTTGCTGCCAGTAGGTGAGCGGGCGCTGCACTGGGTTGAACGCTACCGCCGCGAAGTGCGTCACCAGTTGCTGACTGGCCGGGACGAGGGTCATCTGTTCCTGACGGATTATGGAGAGCCCTGGATCAACAACCGTTTGACCGAGATGGTCAAGAAATATCTCTATCACGCTGGCATCGACAAACCCGGTGCCTGCCACTTGCTACGACACGCCATGGCTACCCACATGCTGGAGAACGGTGCTGACATCCGCTTTATCCAGCAGATGTTAGGGCACAGTGACCTGTCTACCACGCAGATTTACACCCAGGTAAGCATTGAAAAGTTGCGCGAGATCCACGCCGCTACGCACCCGGCGAAACTGAAGGACAAGGCCGCCGCTACTTGGTCGGGCCGGCCAAGGCCCTACTGAGTCAAGCCACTGTATCTGCCGTACCTGCCAACCTTTGAACGTCAGCCCGTCTGAAACGATGCGCTATGCCTGCTGCGCACGGCATAGAAAAAAGTGGCTGCAAAGCCACCCTTGAAACCTATCTCACTCACCTCAAACCCAAATCCAAACCTCATCCACAAGGGCAGGGCTTATTCTGTAGCAAGGCCCCTGCGTTACGCGCGGTATAGGTAACAACAAGTGTTGTTTGCATCCTCGGCACCGCCGCTAAAAGGAAAGGTTCCATTGCTGTTGAGAAAGTTAAGCGAGAAAGTGCGTCGGGGGCTGTAACTTGATAAAGTATCCTCCGCACTGGGCTGCATGTTCTTTAAGTGATTGATGTTACTGGGGTTGTAGTGAATCTTGTAGCGGATTTGCGTTGGGCCGTTTTTATTACAACTACTATCGGGACTATGATCCGGCCACCGGCAGGTATTTACAGAGTGATCCTATTGGGCTAGAGGGGGGAATTAATACTTACGGGTATGCTGAGCAAAACCCTCTTTTTTACACCGATCCACAAGGTCTTGCTGCATGTGGCGGTATTTGTGTTGGTGCAGCTGTTCTAGGAAGAGCTGCTTACGTTGGTTATCGAGGCTACCGTACTTATCAAGCAGTGAGAACTTTACAGGGAGTCATCAATGGCTTGAATGATCGCACAGCGGAGGATGGGATTTCAGTTCCTTATCCTCCAAAACAAAGAGGTAAGTACACATGTATCTGCCGAGTTCAAAAAGACGGTCGTAGCTCCGATAATTGCTCTAATGATAATAAAGACTTTGGTTATGGATATGGAGTTGCTGATGATTTAAGGACAGCGAAAAGGCAGGCCGAGAAGATGGCTAAAGAAACGTTAGGCGCTAAATCTACTCACCATCCGCAGTGCCGCTGTACTGGGCCTACAGGAAATCCGATAATACCTCATGGATAATACTAGCGTACGAAAAGAATTAGATGCTGCTCGAAAAGAAATAGAAGAAGGTGATTGTAAAATTGCCTATAGCATGCTTTTGCCGCATATTAAGAGGAAAAATCCAGAAGCAATATTTTTATATTCAATGTTTAGCTTGCAGGGTGAAGAATCCTTAGAAGAGTTTGAGCGGCGTAGTTTTCAGCTTCTTAAGGAGGCTGCTGAGCTAGGTTACCCTCCGGCGCTGTATACTCTTGGGGTTTATTATGATGCTGGTGATATGGTTGGAAGAGATGCTATGAAAGCCTCTTCTTTATTTAAGGCAGCAGCTGAAAAGGGCCACCCCAGAGCAAAGCTAAGCTATGGTTTAGATTTATTTTATGGATCCAATGGGATTTCAAAAGATAAAAGTTTAGGGCTGGATTTTATTCGACAGGCTGCTGATGACGAGGTAGAGGGGGCATTAGAAATGTTTGATAAATTGTCTGCCGAGTCATAGATGGCTGCATGATAGAGGTGAAACAATGGCCCGCGATTCAGGCGTCATCAGAAACGTCGATGGCGATACGCCAATTGAACTTGCAAAACTGCTAGATGAAACTGAAATTTATCGCTTTCTTGATAATCTTTCAGCATCGTTGTGATTTAAGATAGCCTTGGCTTAAAACAGTTCTGATTTCTGACGGTCAAAGCCCAACTAAGCGTTGGGCTTTTTCGTAGCTGTTACTTGCTTCTAGAAGACCATCGTGCAGTCTCGTATTTAATAATCATCCCCTCCAACAGTTGCTTGATTACCTGCTTTTCCTCGTCCGGCATCTGCCGAATTGCTTGAAATTGCAGCGCCAGATCGGTCTCTGGCTCCAGTTCTCCCTCCTCAAAAATTAGAGAATCCGTGGTGACACGTAAGGTCTTGGCAATCTTCTTAATGGCCTCTAGTGAAGGCTGGGAGCTACCCGCCTCATAGCGCTTTACCTGAGTCACATGCAGGCCGATGGCATCGGCTAGTGCTTGTTGGGTTAGGCCCTTCTGTTTCCTAAATTCCGCAAGTCGTTTGGCGATGCTCATAAGGTGCAAGAGATAGATTGAAGTTTCCATCACTATAAACCTTGTTATCTCAGAGGTCTTGACAATGGTATCATATAAGATACTAAAATAAAGCACTTGAGACTCTTGACGCTATTTGGAGCATAACAGGTATGGCACGGTTCTCAGATGAGGTCGTCAACCGGATCAAAAACGAGGTGTCATTGGTTCGGCTAGTGGAAAACTGGGGCCTACCCCTCAAGAAGCACGGAAAGGACTACATCGGCCATTGTCCTTTCCATGACGATAAGACGCCGAGTTTTGTGATCAGCCCGGAATCCAATCTGTGGCACTGCCTGGGGGCCTGCGGTGAAGGTGGCAGCGTGATCGACTGGGTAATGAAAACTCAGGGCGTCAGCTTCCGCCATGCGCTGGAGCTACTGCGCAATGACCATCTACCTTTAGCTGCCGATACGCCGGTAAAAAACAGTACGGTGCCGAAGCTGGAAGCCCCAGTGACCACAGATGCTGACGATCAGGCGATGCTGCGTCAGGTCATCGAGTATTACCACCAGACCTTAAAGCAGGAATCCGAAGCGCAAACCTATCTGCAAAAGCGCGGGTTGGATGACGCAGAGTTGATTAACTACTTTAAGCTGGGTTATGCCAACCGTACATTAGGGCTGAGACTACCGCAGAAAAACCGCAAAGCCGGAAAGGAAATCCGCGAGCAGTTGCAGCGCATAGGCTTGTATCGAGACACGGGGCGTGAGCACTTTAACGGCTCATTGGTTATCCCGGTGATGGATGGCAGCGGTGTGATTGCCGAAGTCTATGGACGCAAGTTGCTGGATGCGTTGCGCAAGGGGACACCCAAGCATACCTACTTACCAGGGCCGCATGAGGGTGTGTTCAATGTGGCAGGGTTGGCCAATGCCGAGGAGGTCATACTCTGTGAATCATTGATCGATGCCTTAACCCTCTGGCGTTGGGGCTTCAGGCATGTTACCAGCAGTTACGGTGCCAATGGCTTTACTGACGAACTCCTGCAAGCTTTGGTCGAGCACAAGGTAAAGCGGGTACTGATTGCCTATGATCGAGATGCTGCCGGTGACAAGGCTGCGCTGGAGCTGGCGGAGAAACTGATGGCGCAGGGCTTCGAATGCTTTCGTATCCTGTTCCCCAGGGGTATGGACGTCAATGAGTACGCTTTACAAGTGACCCCTGCTGCGCAATCCCTGGGTCTGATGATTAGAAAAGCCGAGTGGATGGGACAGGGTAAACCGCCTGAGCGTCAACTGGCACTTGAACAACAGACCCCCTCCACTTTAGCCGCTCCAACCTCGGTTAAGGGGTGCTTCGCCCAACAGACAGAGGCGCTGGTCGAACAGAATGGCAGCCTCAGCCGGGAGGGAGAAGCACCCGCTGCAACAGAGTCTCCTGCGCCTACTGCAGCGGAGACCTACGCCACCCCAATACCACCAATGCCACGCACCGATATCGAGATCAGTGGCAGCGAAGAGGAGTTGTTTATCACCCTCAGTGACCGCCTCTACCGGGTGCGGGGCCTGGATAAAAATCCGGCCAGGGAGCTGAAAATCCAGCTCTTGGTCAAGCGCGACGACCACTTCCATATGGATAGGCTAGATCTCACCAGCGCCAAACAGCGACAGGTGTTTATCAATCAGGCCAGTGTCGAGCTATGCGTGCAAGACAAGGTGATCAAAAAGGATCTGGGCAAGGTGCTGTTGGCTCTGGAGGAGCAACAGCACCGGCAACAACAACCGGAAGCCGAACAGCCGGCGGAGCTGAATGAGCGAGAACGAGCCGAAGCCCTGGCGCTGTTGCGGGACGAAGACCTACTAAACCACATTCTCAATGACTTTAACCGTGCTGGTGTTGTGGGCGAGGAAACCAACAAACTCACCGGCTACTTGGCCTGTGTCAGCCGCAAGCTGGAGCGGCCGCTGGCGGTGATTATCCAAAGCAGTAGCGCCGCTGGCAAAAGTGCGTTGATGGAATCCATCCTCGCGCTGATACCGGAAGATGAACGGGTGCAGTACTCCGCTATGACCGGGCAGAGCCTGTTCTACATGGGCGAGACCAACTTAAAAAACAAGATACTGGCGATCAGCGAGGAAGAGGGAGCGAGTAATGCCAGTTACGCGCTCAAGCTGTTGCAATCGGAAGGTCAGGTCATTATTGCCAGCACTGGCAAGGACGAAGCCAGCGGCCAGCTGATCACCCGAGAATACAAAGTGGAAGGGCCGGTGATGCTGTTGATGACCACCACTGCTATCGACATCGATGAAGAACTGCTAAATCGCTGCCTGGTACTCACCGTCAACGAAGGTCGCGAACAGACTCGGGCCATCCACGCCGCCCAGCGCGCTCGGCGTACGCTGCAAGGGCTGCATAACAAGTTGGAGAAAGAGCGCATTATCCAATTGCACCGCAACGCCCAGCGCCTGTTAAAACCACTGGTGGTGATCAATCCTTATGCGGACCAGCTCACTTTCCTCGACGACAAGACCCGCACTCGCCGCGACCACGAAAAGTACCTCACTCTGATCGACAGTATCGCACTCCTGCACCAGTACCAACGGGAAGTGCAAACACTCCAGCACAATGATCGGCAGATCGATTATGTGGAAGTCACCCTGAAGGACATCGACACCGCCAACCGTCTGGCCAGCGACGTGCTGGGCAAGACGCTCGACGAATTGCCGGTGCAAACCCGCAAGCTGCTGACCCTGATCACCGAGCTGGTGGACAGCGAGTGTGAAAAACAAAAGATCGAGTCCACGGACTTCCGTTTTAGCCGCCGCCAGGTGCGCAGTCTTTGCGGCTGGAGTGAAACTCAGGTGCGGGTGCATATCCAGCGCCTGGTGGACATGGAATACCTGTTGGTCCATCGCGGCGGTCGCGGCCAATCGTTCGAATACGAACTGCTGTATCGGGGCGAAGGGGCGGACGGGGATGCTTTCCTGATGGGCCTGCTGGATACCGCCAAGCTGAAAAGTGGCGGCCACAATAGAGGGAAAAACAATGACAAAAGCAACGATAAAAAAACCGCTACGACAGTCACTTCGCGGGGTGAAGCCCCCCGGTTCGCGGGGTCATCGCGGCCCCAACGCGGGGCTATCGCGGAAGTGGAAAAATCGCTGGAAGCCAGCAGTGGTGGGGCCTGCGCAAAAACCTCGCGGACCAAGTGCGAAAATGCCTTACAGGCTGTGTAAACAGGGGGTGTCGTAACCATGGCCTACAACAAACACTGGCGTCGTGGCCTGTACAAAAAAAACCAGCACCGCGCCAAAGCCAAGGCCCCCAAACCCCGGCAGACCCCGGACATCAGCCACAACGGGTTGACCCCCTATTTACTGCGTTTTATCGAATGGAGCGCCGTCCGGGGCCTGAGTGAGCAAACCTGCCGCACCCGCGACCGAGGCTTGCAGCGCTTTATCGCCTGGTGTGATGAACGCGATCTCAATGATCCCAGAGCGATCACCCGGCCCATTTTGGAAAACTATCAGAAGCACCTTTACTACTATCGTAAGAGCAACGGTGAACCGTTGAGCTACGGCAGCCAGCACGCATTGCTGGCACCACTGCGGGCCTTTTTCAAATGGCTTGCGCGGGAAAACTATATTGCTCTTAATCCCGCCAGCGAGCTGGAACTACCTAAGCAGCAACGGGGGTTGCCGAAACAGATACTGAGCGTTGAGGAAGTGGAAAGCCTCTTCGCCACCGTGGACACCCAAAACCTCTACGGCGTGCGCGACCGCGCCATGCTGGAACTGCTCTACAGCACTGGTATCCGTCGCATGGAGCTGGTCAACCTGGGGCTCTATGACACCGACACCAGCCGCAAGACCCTGCTGGTTCGGCAGGGCAAGGGCCGTAAAGACCGGTTGCTGCCAGTAGGTGAGCGGGCGCTGCACTGGGTTGAACGCTACCGCCGCGAAGTGCGTCACCAGTTGCTGACTGGCCGGGACGAGGGTCATCTGTTCCTGACGGATTATGGAGAGCCCTGGATCAACAACCGTTTGACCGAGATGGTCAAGAAATATCTCTATCACGCTGGCATCGACAAACCCGGTGCCTGCCACTTGCTACGACACGCCATGGCTACCCACATGCTGGAGAACGGTGCTGACATCCGCTTTATCCAGCAGATGTTAGGGCACAGTGACCTGTCTACCACGCAGATTTACACCCAGGTAAGCATTGAAAAGTTGCGCGAGATCCACGCCGCTACGCACCCGGCGAAACTGAAGGACAAGGCCGCCGCTACTTGGTCGGGCCGGCCAAGGCCCTACTGAGTCAAGCCACTGTATCTGCCGTACCTGCCAACCTTTGAACGTCAGCCCGTCTGAAACGATGCGCTATGCCTGCTGCGCACGGCATAGAAAAAAGTGGCTGCAAAGCCACCCTTGAAACCTATCTCACTCACCTCAAACCCAAATCCAAACCTCATCCACAAGGGCAGGGCTTATTCTGTAGCAAGGCCCCTGCGTTACGCGCGGTATAGGTAACAACAAGTGTTGTTTGCATCCTCGGCACCGCCGCTAAAAGGAAAGGTTCCATTGCTGTTGAGAAAGTTAAGCGAGAAAGTGCGTCGGGGGCTGTAACTTGATAAAGTATCCTCCGCACTGGGCTGCATGTTCTTTAAGTGATTGATGTTACTGGGGTTGTAGTGAATCTTGTAGCGGATTTGCGTTGGGCCGTTTTTATTACAACTACTATCGGGATTATGCCCCCACCACAGGAAGGTATCTGCAGAGTGATCCGATTGGGTTAGCGGGGGGTATTAATACCTTTGGGTATGTTGGGGGAAATCCGATAATGTTATTTGATCCATTAGGTCTTTCTATTAGGCGCTTGGGTGATTTGTACGGTGATCAAATAAATCCCTATGCCCCCGGCTGCCAAGAACCCATGTGGGTGGGTGGTTACATCGTGGGGTGGAAACCTTGCGAGAGGCGAAAAGAGAATGATTGTTCTGAGGAAGATGGTAGTAATAAAGATACTTGGGATGAATGGAATGAAGCTATAAAAAATATTAATGATGCACTTCATAAACCATTTCCCGACCCGATCTCTGAGATAAGGGACGGCTTTGAAAGATTGAAGAACGAATTTGAAGAAGCAGATCGCAAGCGTGCTGAGCAACGCAAGGCTTGTCGTGAAGATATGTGGGACACTTGCGCTAATCCATTAAAGCCAGGTAAATCGAAAAGTAAAAATTTTTATACTGCAGCTATATGTGCTGTGATCGTGAGTAGAATGTCAAAGAATTGTAATTCTAATAACTAGGGTGCGCCTATGCCTTCATTAATACCAATTGCTTGCGATATATTTAAGGAAAGGAAAGGGAGGTGCCCTAAATGCTGTAAATTTGTGGGCGTGGATGAAGCAGTTTGTGCATCATGTGAAGCAATACTAAACGATAATGAGAAGGATTTGGTTCGGCATAGTGCTAACGCGATATTTATAAAGTCTGCGATAGTAGGTTTTTTGGTGATAGTTTCATTTGTCAGCTTGATGTTATTGCTTTTGTCAGAGGAGCCCTCTGTGTCAGGGTAGGAGGGTGTTCAAAACTCTGTGTCAGCCAAGTAGCCTCATAGGCTGATATATTTCTCCAGGCGATCCGGGAAGTGGA
>NZ_CANLDD010000056.1 GCF_947489355.1 uncultured Microbulbifer sp.
CACCAGAAGATTTAATGGATAATTACTTGGCGGCACAAGCCGCATAAATGGTATGCGCTTCAAGGTTGAATCCGCGATCTATAAACATGCATCCTCTCTACACTAAACTTATTCGTGGATTGCTCGACTCATATATAAAAATTTGATCTGAATATTTTTACCATATATACGATCGCCACACATTTTTTCTTTGCAAATTTCTGCATAAACTTGTGACAACTGTTTGGGTGTGTACATTTACCTAATCCAAATGGGGTCAAATAACCCTGCATTGTTAATATGCCATCTTTCATGAGTTTTGGTCCAAGGTGATTTAGTATTTTTTGTTCTGCGTGGGTTGCATACTAATTTGGAATAGTATTGTGAAAAGTACATTTAGGACCAGGCCATCCACTAAGTTCACGAGCAGCTCATTTTGGAAAACCGTCTTACGAAAGCTATTGCCAATTAAGTCCATGGCCTTTCACGAGCCCCAATACATCTAATGCAGTGATTGGATCGCCCACATACCATTACTCCTTCTTCCTGAACCTCTATCGAATCAGGCGACATATACTGTGTGGCCTGAGGGCCATAGTAGCGGAAACGGTTGTAATAAAGCCCGGTTTCCTCATCTACCCATTGGCCCTGGAACCTTTTCGGACAGAAGTAAGGATCTGGATCGGCAGAGGTTTTGAGTGCTAGTGAACCGTGAACTAAACTGCCAAAAACAGTGGTGCTATAGACAGGACAACCCTTCCCATCGTACCCTTGAAACGGCTCCTGATCACTTTGCTGGCGGGCTACTGGCACGAAGGAGTCCGGTTCAAAATAGCATTTAACATCAGTATATTTGGTTCATGCTCATTGGGTTGTTAAACCAAAATTACCGTCAACGAGACGGGTGCATAGCATTATAATTTTTCAAGATATTCAAGTGCAACATCAAGTAATTCCTCAAATGCCTCCTGATTGCATGTCCAGATCACGCAAGCTGAACTCTCAGAATCAGATAAGAGAAATTGATAGTTGGAAGGAGATCTTTTCCTCACCTTGATACTCGATTTCTTCGATTGTTACCTCGGCATCGCCAATGTTTTTTCCCCAAAATTCATGCTCATCTGTGTACTCTTTGATCGGATCAGGTATTCCATACTTACTCATCTTTCTTTACTTAACAACGCCCCCGGTTATCGGTGGAAAATACTGCCAGACTGCGAACCCTCTATCTTCTTCGCTTAGTTTTATCGAAGCAACAAGGAAGCTCCTCATAGTCAATTAAAAACATGGACTTTGGCACCATCGCACAAAACCGTTCACTACATATAAGCATTGCCGGTTCAGCAATATCCCAGCCAAATAAAAAATCTTGCCTAGTTGTAATAACATAGCTTTCGTATTTAAATTTCTTAAGGTACGGCCAAAAATGATTTGGCGTTATATCTTTGTCGATTACATTTAATGCATAATTGTTCTTTATTGTAAAAAATTTGCCCATTATCTTTTCTGAGCGAGCATTCAATGCGCAGTCATAAAATTCCATTTTTTGCAAGTTTAAATTATTTATGTGATCAACCATTCTCCGAGACAATACCAATAGTCCTGAATGCGTTTCTAATAAATCCAACTTTAAGAGTTGCGCCACAGAAATATCTTCCAGGAAACTGTCAGCATTGAACTCTCCATCATAGACCCTTTTCCTTCCCCGGACAACTTCATGTGCTTGTTCATCATTTGTTTCTACAAGTCTAGCTTGGGGATGACTATTGAAACTTGAACGCAAACAATAATACATCACGGATTTAACCTTGGAGTGCATACCATTTATGCGGCTTGTGCCGCCGAGCAATTATCCATTAAATATTCCGGTGTTTCAAAGCCTAATGTTTTCCTTGGCAAGCTATTTAAATCGCACACCACTACACCAATCTCTCCCTGAGTTATCTTTTTAAAGCCCGTACTCCTGGGCCAATATAGGTGCAACAGGCCATTCGTATTCTCGTTCAAACCACGCTCCCAGGAATGGTGGGAGCGCACGAAATAAACCCGCGCCCCAAACCCCTTAACAATTTTTTCGTGATAAGCAAACTCTTACCATTGTCCGCCGTAATTGTAAGCAATGCCGCCGCATACGGCTTCAGCAGAGCTATACTGGCCTCTGTCACCGCCTCTGCGTTTTTGTTCTTCATCTGTGCAGATAAGGTAAACTCCGTTACGCGCTCTACGTTAGCCACCAGAGCGCCGCGATGTCCTCTGCCAATGACGGTATCAATTTCACAGTCGCCAACCCGACTCTTCGCATCTGCCTCCACAGGGCGCTCATTGATACTTACCCGATTCCTGATTTGGCCGCAATTGTTTTTACTATTGCTTCGCTTGTGATACTTTCTACCGTGCCGCCGGAGGTTTATGAACAGTTTGCCACGCCTCGCCTTGTCGGCCCACACATGCTGATAGATGCGCTCATGGCTCAACAGTATCAAGTGTGCTCCTTGAGTAGCCAGCCTGAGATCTGCTCCAGGCTCTATTTTTCAGCAAGCTTATCCTCGACCAAGCTAACCAGCTCTGGTGTAAGCTTTGTTACCTTTCTGGCCTCTTTACGACGCCAAAGCGCAAACCTCTGGGCTTGCTTGTGCTGATACCTGAGCTAACCACTATTTCGCGCTAACTCCTTTGATATCGTTGACTGGCCCACGCCTGAATGTGGGGCCCTTGGGTATTTGTATTTTTTCTGCTCTTACTAGTAAAACAGGAGGGAAGAATACCCCTCTCCCAGGACCATATGAGGCATGGATGCCGATTAAGAGCGTACAAGGATGTATTCACAGCGTGTCCTGGGAGAGGGGTATTCTTTCCTTCCGACCCGGTAGTAATCAGTTTAGACATAAAACTCTCCTCCATCGCCCCGCCGTATTCTTGGCGAAAGCCAATTTATTCTATTAATCACACACCACTACTTAACAAGACGACGAAACCAGCGCGGGTTATGAATTGCCTTAATACATCGTCGCGCAAATTTATCCCTTACTAAAAACTCCGGTGCATCACCCGTCTCCTCAAACCCAAACTGCTTAGGCAATTGGGTGTACATTGACCGAGGAGGAGCCCCACAGACATCCTTTAGCTTCTTGCCAGTATCAAAGCTGTGGTAGTAAACCGTTGAGAGTCCAAGTTCATCACGAATTAATCGCAGGGCTGCTAACATCGATGCTTCAGCCCATATCTTTCTGTAGGGCGCCAACGTCTGCTCTACGTAACTCTCCAGATCTTCGAAATCACCGAGAATATCTCCATACACATCTCTCGGTTTGAGAGAGGGCTTTTTGGTTCTACGCGACTTTACACATGCCAGTGCGCTTGAGGCATTGCGTAACCAGTCACTCTGTATCTCCTCGATCAATACTTCATTAGTGTCGAAATCAATATCCATCCGTATCCATGACATTGTTTTACGGTTACCTTTCTGTACAGGGTGCCCCCAGCACTCAAAGGGCCCGCAATCGTCATCGGGCTTTACCAGCTTTCGGTATTGCTCATCATGCTTTCCATCAAAATTCAACTGCAATACCAGGTTGCACTGATTTCTAGAAGTCTGATCCCAGCCACGATCAGCCTCGCCCCAACTGCTTAAACTGACATAGAACGGCAACAGATCTTTTGACCATAGGGTCTGTAAATCCTGTTTTGACACCAAGCCATTAGCACAGTGCTTAAGTGCCTGCGCCACTACCGGTTTCTGCAGGTACCGACCCAGTGAGCCCGCCTTCAGCTCAGCCACTTTAATGCTTTCGTAACCTTGGCGATCCATTTCAAATTCCATCAAATCGAAACAATAACGGTCTCGAAAATACCGAAAAACTCGACGCTCATCGTCTAAGCACGCTAAAACCTCTTTTACTTGTTCGCGTTTCATTTCCTGCAATCCAAAACTTGTACTTTGCATAGCCAGTCACTCCGGCCATCAACGCCGTGAGCAATAATTGAGCCGGGCGGTGTCTGCCACCCGACTTGTTCCCTTTACGCTTTCTATTTCCAAAACCCAAAGGCACTTTGAAATAACTCATTTTTACTCTCCTCACTGTTACTCTTCACAAGAGTTCAAATACCTAGCCTCTGCCGTAAGTACTTAGCCATAAATAACCGCTAATACTTTTCTCTAAAATCCGCCCCCTGAAACACTCGCACAGGGCTGCCTCGCTTAACCTGATAATGTTTTAACCATCGATCACGCACCTGAGCACGACCTTCAGCCTCAATACCTGCAGCCAAGATCATCTGTAGACGCTCCATCGCCAGCTGACGATTTCGATGCTGGGACCGATCAGACTCAACCCGAATCTGCACGCCAGAAGGCCTGTGCGTAATACGTACCGCGCTGCTGGTCTTGTTTACATGCTGTCCGCCCGGGCCACCTGAACGCATAGCCTCCATATCGACTTCACGCGCCAACTCGCGGATATCAACTTCTTGTGCACCGTTTACAGAGACAAGCTCAATCCCGGCAAACCAGTTGCAGCGCTTATGTTTCGGCCGATAGGGGCTTTCACCCTGCCACTTGATCGGTCCAACCCAAGACTCGGCATAGGCCTCAACTCCAGCACCCTCCAAACGAATTAAGCCGGATAGATATGCATCGATCTCGATAAGATTTTGCTTTCGCATTGCCTTTTCAAAAGCCAAGCTCTCTACCAGTTCAGCTGAGATCGAATGCTTTTGCGCATTGTGTAATAGCCGCTTTATCAATTGGGCAACTACCCAGCCACACTCCTTTGGACCTTGACCCGCACTGAGTTGAAGCCAGACGACCACATTTTTTTTACTTTCCATCCTCTTATCCAAATTAAGCACTTCACTTTTTCCGTGTTTTGTAGGTGATCAGCGGCTTGAAGCTCGCAACCACATCGACCATACCCGCCTGCACCAGATCATCCACAACTGTGCTGATGTTCTTGTAAGCTTGAGGCGCCTCCTCATAGAGCAGGTCTCTTTGTTTACAGATCACCCGGCTCCCCAGATCCGTCACTTCCAAATCTTTAACCTTATAGCGTTTTTCAAGTCGTCCTCGGGATTCACTTCGCTTCCACTTACGCCCCGCACCATGAGCAAGAGAAAAGCCACCCGCCGCCAAGTTATATGCCTCAGAGGCTCTGGGTTTCACCAGATAGCTCAAGCTCCCTCTCGAACCCGGAATCATGACTAACCCCTGATCAGTGGGGCTGGCGCCTTTACGATGAATCCAATAACGACTTTCACTTGTGTACTCCAACCCCAATGCATCAATAGATTGCTGATCCATTGCAGTCACTGTATTGTGCGAAACATCCAGCAGCGCATCTCGATTCACACCTAAACGTTCACAAAACCGCTTCGCAATGAGGTCGCGATTGGCCACCGCCCACTGAACCGCATAATCATGCCGCTCAAGGTACCGGGCCATAGCATCATTCGTTAAGCTTTGAGCACCGAAGACATCAACATGGTTGCGAAGTATTTTCTGACCAAGGCCGCGGGAACCTGAGTGAGCCAGAAACACAACCGATTGTTTATCCAAGCCCAATCCGGATAACACTTCATGTGCGAAAATCTCATTCACTTGCTGAATTTCCGCAAAGTGGTTCCCCCCACCAATAGTGCCCAGTTTGAGATTCGCCTCTTTCAAAGAGTCATCATTAGTTTTAACGCCTGAATCACTCAACCACTGGTCGGTGTCTCCACCCTGCCAAGGGTCATCCAAATCAACGAGTCGCTTCTCCCATTTATCCAGCTTTACCTGTCGCCTTGTAACATCCAGTTTCCATAAGCCCATGCCACAACCAATGTCGCTACCCACCAGATGCGGGTAAACCTGATCGCGCGTGATAAACGCAGCACCTATTGGCTGACCTTTGCCTGGGTGCAAGTCCGGCATTCCTACTCCACAACACATGCCCGGCAACTCGGTCGTTTTCTTCAGCTGGTCTACCGCTAAAGTCTCCAACCAATTTTTGTCAGAAATCACCAGCCTAACTGCAGCCTGTGACGATGTCTGCAAAGTTTTTACAACATCGACTTTCCTATAATAAGATTTATCAGCTAACTTTTTTGAAAAAGTATCCATTGTTCTAACCGTGATCCAGAAAGTTATACTTTTTTTAGGCAAAACCGTCTCCCGCTCGAAAATTATTATTTTCAAACGTATTAATAACGTAGAGAGATCTCTGGCATTTCTTACAACTAGCAGACGCGACTTGCAGAGACAAACACCATTAAAAAGTGATCTAGTGCAGGCGCAGAAAAGCCAAAGAAAAATGTTGGGAACATCAAAGCCTAGACCGATTAAGCACACGAAAGCATAGCCTCAAAGCTATTTAAACTTCGAGGCAGTCACTATCGATTTAGAACCGATCTTAAAATAAGCTAATGTTGTAGAACTTCTCCCGTAGAGGGAAATAAATAGACTTAGCTAAAATAAGTCTTGGCAGCGAAGCCCAACATTGTGTAAATAATTTTTGTGTTAATCATATTAAGCCTCCTGTTTAGAGTGTACGTCTTAACTAGAAAACGTACCGGGATAAGAGTTGTGCGAACTATAGTCGGTTCTAAGCATGGTCGCAAGCACTTATTTTGAATTTGCAGAAACATTTACTTTCTCTCAATACTCATCTTGCCTGTTCTCACGCGAACAGTGATCGATTCAATTTCTCGCAATGCAATCAATGCTTCATCCTCTCGAACAACACACTGCTCAAGTGAGCCATAATGCTGCTCAAGACACTGCATTAATAGTTCTTTAATAGAAGCCGACTCAGGCACTGCTGGGAGCTTACTTTCCAGATACAGTTTCTCCAGCTGATTTTCTTTATCTGAGAAGTAGTCTTCCACTGCCTGCTGAGACCATTCTCCACGACGTATCGCTTTCAGCTGTTCCTTGTTTCTAGCGAGATCTAGATCTTCTTCAACCAGAATTTGTTCTACCTCATTGAGAAGGCGTACCATGTGGTAGGCAAATTTCACATCGTAACCAAACTTTTCGATGATCTCTTTCCGGCCACCCTCAGGAACTTTGGTACGCATCTTATGCACCTGAGCATAGGCATAGCCTTTAAATCGTGCCCAGCACCCCTTATGCAGGAATAGCTGTCTGCGCTCCCGCACCAGCTCACCAACAGCTGTGCTATATAGGACACAGTTTCGGGGCACAAACAGAGAGTCGATAATATTTGGGTTGTTTTCCATTAGTAAACGAAAGTACTTCACTATCGAATATAGGGTGAGGTCGTACTCGCGCCCCTTACCGCCCATCCCAGACTTATCGATCATATGATGCTGCTGGATCTGCTCAAACTGAGGGCCCGCTTCATCAAAGCCAGGTATCTCGCCTCTAAGATGCGGAAACACCCAATCTCTTGGGGGAATGGCGAATCCATAGACATCCATATCCGAATGATCTTCGGCAACCCCATAGGCGATGGACCCCATGACGACCTCATACTGCACCCCCGTCTCAAGGAACTTGGGGGGCGATGTAAGCAACCCCTGCTTAATGAGATACTGTGTTTTACTGCTCATTGTCCTACTAACCTTGTATAAACAAGGGATTCCCCCCTTGGTATTACTGCTAAAAATTATTGACCGGGGAGTTCATGCCACTGCGCCATAAACCGGGCAATGGATGTGATTCGCAGGCGGCGGATCTGCTCCGCCAGTTTTAAACCTTCATAACCATCATCCAGTAACGGCCTGATATTTGCACCCTTCGCCGCAACACCGCACGCCAGCAACAACTCAGCCTGAGGATACCCTCTATTCTCTAAACCCAAACGCCTTCTTCCAGCTGACCTTCATCAGCACCATGTTCAAGAAGAAGCTTAATAACATCAACACGACCATTATTCGACGCCACTCTTAGTGCAGACTCACCATAGGATGTAACCCGATTAAAGTCAGCACCCTGCTCAAGATGAACTTTCACCTGCTCATAAAGGGATTCATGATTGTTATAAATTGTCTGCAATAAATTATCTTGTTTCATTTTCACTCTTTATTTTTGACATGAACGGCCAGCACAAAATATCATTTCGACTCGCATCTTGCTTTATCCATGTATAGGGAGCAACCACCGGTATTAACCGGTGACTTATCCGTCAGACTTAGCCCTGGGTGCCAGCTTGACCAAGTCATTCAGCACACCATCAAGACCACCGTAAACAGAGATCTTATCGATACGCCCTGTGATGCGTTCCAGCGCCTCCAGCTCTTTCAAGCGCAGCAGCGTTGGATTGTTATCCATCATCTTGGCGGTGTTATGCAGTGATCGCATCGCTTGAGTTTCCTCACGGCGTTTAATCAGGTTAGCTTCTGACTCTTTTTGAGCCTCGACCACTTGATTCAAAATCACCTTCATATCACCAGGCAGGATAATATCCTTTACACCAACACTGATCATCTCAATGCCATATTCTGCCAGTCTTTCACGAATACCATCGGCAATCACAAGATTGAGACTGTCTTTATCTTCAAGCAGGCTATCCAGGGCTTGAGTTCCAACCGCCTCACGCAGTCGCAGCTGTAATTCTCGGTAGATAAACCCGCTGTAGTCGTTCAGTTTCAACGCAACAACCTGAGGATCTGTCACTCTATAACTGCCGGTCAGGTTAACACGTAAACTGACCAGATCCTTAGTCAGGATCTCCTGGCCACTCACCTCAATGGCTTGCAGGCGAAGATCTAACAGTTTAACAGTGACGGAACGATTATATTTCCAGTAACCATAGCTGCCAGGCTGCAGTAACTTCTCGAACTTGCCGTTAACCAACAGCAAACCCACATGCTCATCGGGCACCTCAGTGTAGCTAATGGCTTGCACAGCTGTTTTACACTGACCGACCTTTGCCCCACGACCGAGCAAGCCGAGTAGCTTTTCATCGATAGCATACGCCTCACTGATATCGATAATATCCAGCCGAACATCCTCAACATCTTTCCATACAGCACGGAATGACCCAGGTGGGATAATATCGACCAAGTGGCCATCCCGGTAGAACAAACCTACTTGATAATCAGTCAGTTCATAGGACTCCAGATACTCTCTCAGTATACTTGAGTGAGTATTTAGCAAAAATTTTGCCTTGGCCGCCGTGAAGACCACATCGGTCACATCGTATGTTTCAATTCGCACACCACCAGTCATCACCTGTACCCGGTGACGACCCGGCTTTAGAACCAACTCAAATCGATTCCGGCGGAATAACAATGCTCGCTCGTTATCCGCAATATCCAAGGTGTTCCACATTTTAAATAGTGATTTCATCATTCTTACCGCGTTCAGATTTCCTTTTCTCAATACCCTTATATAAAGAGCGAGGTCCACCCAGCAAAGCTGCGGTTGATTGCTTGTGCTAAACGGGATGTCAATACAGAGGTTTTCTTGGTTATTCTATGAGGCTCTCTTCCTGAGAACTTACTTGGCTCATGTAATAACATCTTGAAAACCTGTAGTGACATCGCACTCAACAAACCCACCACCAACGGCAACAATACCGGCGCCCTATGTCAAAGATCCGGGCAATCGGTTTTGCAACCACTTGCCATCGATTAATAACCCAGAGTCATGGACCTCTAGTAGATTTCAATCAGGGATGATAGTCCTGTGGGGATTTGAACCCCTGGCTCTCGCCTTTACCAATGAGTCGTTTTTTAGACGACGGATACTTTGGCAGGAATTGAACCTGCGCCCGATCGATTATTAGTCGACTGCTCTACCCAACTGAGCTACAAAGTAGGTGTTTAGGCTTTTATCAAATTGGTACACAACACATCAGAGATGCTTGTGCCGTGCAGGCTGTCAGAACCGGCTCCGCTAACTTGATAAAACTTCCCAAACTCTTTTGTGAGAGGACGGCTACGCCGCTTCCCAACATCTTTGCCCGGTAAACCGGGACTGTAAGTACTCCATCTGATCACCTCGAATCAGGCGATTAGCCAAGTACATAAATTCAAATACATTTGGCACAAACGGAATGGCCATTAATTCCATACCTGCTTGTTCAGGAGTACGCCCCCCTTTATGCCCATTGCACCTGACGCAAGCGGCCACAACATTTTTCCAGCTATCAGGGCCACCCTGAACTCTAGGAATAATGTGGTCTCGTGTCAGACTACGGTCGTCAAACTCAAACCCACAGTACATACATCGATGTCCATCACGCCTAAACAACATTCGGTTGCTTAGTGCCGGAGTAAAACTCTTTTTCCCTGTTTTGCCCGTGCAAGCGATAATTGGAGCTAGCTTTAAATGGGAACGCTCACCGATTTGGTTATAGCCACCATTCAAACGAAATGACTCACTTCCCAAGCTCCACAACACCTGATCTTTAACATATAAAGTTGCCGCCTCTTCGCGACTTACCCATGCCTGAGGCAGTCCAGCTTTATTCAATCTAAGAATTCGAACTAGACTTGTCATTTCCTTTCTCTCTTTTTTATCAGGCGTCATCCACACCTTGTTATTTTCCACTCCTCGCACTTTCGCGGAATTTTTTCTGGAGCCCTCGGACTGGATGAAGCTATCCCACATGCATTCATTGATCCTGGAGAGGGCCAAGGATCTCGAACCCTCAACCCGGTGTTTGGAAGGCACCTGCTCTACCTATTGAGCTACACCTGCTAAACTTCTTTACCTCTTTCTACTGCTTTCAAATTATTGGGGTGATGCCGGGAATCGAACCCTGATCTCCTGGTCCACAGCCAGGCGCTCTACCACTGAGCTAACATCACCATTACTCTTCCCATCAAGGAACTGGCTGGTCTGGTAGGGATTGAACCTACGATCTTCCGGTTAACAGCCGGACGCTTTACCACTCAGCTACAGACCAAAAATTTATCTATTAAAAACTGCTTCTCTTCTGCAGAGCCTGCCCCGCGAAGTGTTTTGGGTATCCATACAGTCGCGGCTTACTTTGCTTCCTGCAAACAAAAACCCCGACCAGGATTGCTAGACGGGGTTTTCGAAAATTTCTTTTCTAATTATCCCGACTGGCCGCAGCCTTCCGGGATTTCCGAAGGACTACATACTTAATTTACCCATGACTTGTATTTGTTGATTACAACGATGCTCTGCCTGATCAAGAACTGAAAGTGTATTTACATTAAATGCACGCTCCCCCTGTCCACGATTTTGTAAAAACAAATTCGGGCATTGTTGTTTTGTTACATGCCTATTTATTTGCCTACAGTTACTCACCAGAATACAGCTGCTCGTTCGCACCAATCTAAAACCTCATACCTTAAACACCTTTTCTCAGGCATAAAAAAACCCGGTAGTTTATCTCTACTGGTGAGATGGCCTACCGGGTTTAAAAGAGTTTACTATTAACTCTTAAATTCTCAGAAGGCCGTTACGCCTTCCACAAAGAAAGACGCGACTATGTATTGTTGCCCAATCCCTGCCCATGCATGGGAAACGCACAACGTTCCGAACACACGCTATGGTGCGTCATCGGTTGTTGCTGTACTTTTGTAGTGGCCTGTTTCATTGCGCTCTCAACTGTTTTTAAAGCAGCTCTGTTGATTAATTTACAGTTCCAAAAATTATTATCTTTAATTCCAGAAATTTAAAAACCAATCATTTGTTGGATCGCAATGTTAGGCTTCACAAAAAAAATGTCAACCTATTTTTAACAAAAACTTTATTTCCTTTTAAAATTCACAAACGAAATTTAATAATCCAACTTCCACCTAGTGCTTTTTAACCCTCAATTTTCTGACTGACTACAACATCCCAGTCATCACCACCATTCTCAGTGAGAACTATTTTCACATCAGCAATAGCCTTGATAACCTCAATATTGGTCAGAAGGTGCTGACTAGGCTTCAGTGTTTGAACGCACCCACCACCCCCTAGTGCCATCGGCAACACTAGCTGATCGGCCAAATGCTCCCCCACTGGAACACCTGCCTCCAGATAGCGCTTCAACTCTCTGATCGCACGACCCGCCACCCGCTCTGCGCTGACGTTACGCTCCCCCACAGACTCAAATACCTCAGTAACCTCTCCAACATTCACTCGAAGAGAGACCATATTCCCCGGCCCCTCTGAGCTGACGAGCCTTTGATTCAACGAAGACTCGGGCCAATAGCATTTTTTCTTTACTTGGCTTAGCTCCCGTTCAGTAACATGCGAAGGGATACGAGCTGAAAGCGCTACCGCCTCCATACTGATCACTTCGCCACGCTCCACTAGGGTCAGGGACTGAATTTTATTCGCAGGATGAATCCTCACACGCCAAGCGCCTCCGCCAGCTGGATAAAACCCATATCGTTCAAGATCAACCTCTACGCGGCATCCAATTCCTGACAACACCGGCAAAAAACATTGCTCAATGAAATCGAAGCTCGGCGCCATACCATTATGTGTCCCACCTTCCAGATACAACTCACTCATACCGTCCGCCAACAGCAACGGCATCAGAACTGTCTGAAACACCAAGGTGGTGCTCCCGGCAGAGCCAATCGCAAACCGGTATTCCCCTGGCTTAACCTTACCGGGCTCGAAAGTCACAACCGAAGAGCCAAGCTCATCACCAGTCACTGCTGCACCGCTAATTTCTTTTGCTGCACGCAAGCAGGCAAGATGCTGTCGCAATAGTCCAGGGCGATTTCTTCCCGCACGGATATTTTTAATCCGAACCGGCTTACCTAAACACATCGCCAGGGTCAGTGTTGTTCTGAAAATTTGTCCGCCACCTTCCCCTTGCGAACCATCAATTACAATCACTTTATCTTCCTTCAATATTTATCTGGTGGACGTGACGGGATTCGAACCCGTGGATAACAACAACCGGAGCATTACTTCCGACCAGCAAAAGACTTGGAAACGCGCGCCAGCTGACACCCGCGTCAGAGCATCGAGCCTGCATCCTCAACCCTGCGCCCAGCGCTGATTACGTTATCGCCCGTTTTACCTGGCCATCTGCATGTCAATCATTTTAGGTGGTGACACTCCCTCCACATCAGCACGCCCTATAATCTCTGCAACGCTTTTTAGCGCTCGCCATCCCCTGGCAAACTCAGCATTCCTTTACCCTTTCACACACACCACTTGCTTTAGGGTGTATACAACTTCAACAAGATCCTTTTGAGCCTCCATCACCTTTTCAATAGACTTATAGGCTGAAGGTGTTTCATCAATCACACCTGCATCCTTTCTGCACTCTACCCCTGCAGTTGCCTGACGATGCGCTTCCAGCGAGACCAGCTTTTTCGCCTTAGTGCGTGACATCACTCGCCCCGCACCATGGCTACAGCTACAAAAGCTCTCTTCGTTACCCAGGCCTCGTACAATGAATGAACGCGCGCCCATGCTTCCCGGGATAATACCCATCTCTCCAGCGCGGGCACGAACGGCACCTTTTCGAGTTACCAGCACATTTTCCCCGTAGTGATGTTCGCGGGAGATATAGTTATGGTGGCAATTGACCGCTTCCATACGTGCTTCAAAATCCATCCCCAGTGAATCCTTCACTGCCTTGATAACCCGAGCCATCATCACCTCACGATTAATACGCGCAAAGTTCTGAGCCCATTCGACCGCTTCAACATACTCATCAAAGTGATCCGAGCCTTCTGGCAGGTAGGCCAGATCCGAATCAGGCAGACGAATATGCCAACGCTCCATATCCTTCTTCGCCATTTCAATAAAATACGTACCGATTCGGTTTCCCACACCACGGGATCCACTATGCAGCATCAACCACACGTTTTCGTGCTCATCCAAACACATCTCGATAAAATGGTTGCCCGTTCCCAGTGTCCCCAAATGATTGATGTTATTCGTATTCTTCAGCACACCGTGCTTCTCTTTCAACACATCAAACTGGGCTGACAGTGGCGCCCATGCAGCCATCACATCATCAGGCAAATTAGCCCAGGCCCCCTTATCTCGACCCTTGCCCCGTCGACCACCGGTACGACCATGAGGCACAACACGCTCTATAGCATTACGCACACCCGCGAGGTTATCCGGCAGCTGGCCGGCTTTCAGGCTGGTTCGCACCGCCATCATTCCGCAGCCAATATCCACACCAACTGCCGCAGGGATCACTGCCCCCAGCGTCGGTACCACACTACCAATAGTTGCGCCTTTACCCAGATGTACATCGGGCATTGCAGCCACCCACCGATGAATAAAGGGCATCCGTGAAATATTCTTCAGCTGCTCTTTCGCCTCAGCCTCAAAAGGCACACCTACCGTCCAGGATTTGATTGGCACGCCGCCGTCCTGCATTACTTCGTAAGATTGCTGAGTCATGGTTCTATTCCCTTCATTCTCTGCTCTCATTTTTCTTACTATAGGCATAGCGAAAAGAGTGCCAACTTTTACATACAGCCCTGAAATACCTCCTATCTTATTGTTTTAAAACAAGTTTTATTTTTCTTTAGCGCTATTATTGACCTAATGGTCTGCTACCACAAACATCATATAACTATCTTTAAAGATAGATTGTTATTATATTAGATAGTATGAAAACAGTAGCTATCAGTATTCTCGGCACCACCATGGACCGGCGCGGCAAAGGCGAAAAGCGCTGGGATAAGTGGCGACCCACTATTTCAATGTGCCAGCACGACGACTTGCTAATTGATCGTCTCGAGCTGCTCTTTGATAACCACTCCGATAACCTTGCCAAGCAGGTGACAGAGGATATCGCGCGCGTCTCACCCGAGACCGAGGTCGTGCACCACCGCGTCAACTTCAACGACCCCTGGGACTTCGAAACGGTCTATAGCGACCTGCTCGACTTTGCCCGCGGCTACGACTTCAAGCCCAGCAAAGAGAAGTACCTCACGCATATCACCACGGGCACCCACGTTGCCCAGATATGCCTATACCTACTCACCGAAGCGGGCTACCTGCCCGGCCAACTGCTACAAACCTCTCCCGCCAAGCGCGATAGCAACCTGCCGGGCCAATACCAGATCATCGACCTCGACTTATCGAAGTACGACCAGATCGCCTCGCGCTTTCAAAAGGAACACCAGGAAGGCACGACCTACCTGAAAGGAGGCATTGAGACCAATAACGCCGCCTTCAACAAGATGATTGAGCAACTGGAGCAAGTCTCTATCCGCTCTAATGAGCCCATCCTGATCACCGGCCCCACAGGCGCCGGCAAATCCCAGCTTGCCCAGCGGGTGTATGAGCTCAGGAAACAGCGTGGCAAGCTTGATGGCCGCCTAGTTGCCGTAAACTGTGCGACGCTGCGGGGTGAAAATGCCATGTCCGCGCTGTTTGGCCATAAAAAAGGCGCATTCACCGGCGCCGCCGCCGACCGACCAGGGTTACTGATGGAGGCCAATAAAGGGTTGCTGTTTCTGGATGAGGTCGGCGAGTTAGGACTGGACGAGCAAGCGATGCTACTGAGAGCAATCGAGGACAAGCGCTTCATGCCCTTTGGCTCAGACAAAGAGGTCAACAGCGACTTTCAGCTGATCGCTGGCACCAACCGTGACCTCACTCAGCAATCCCGCGAGGGGCTGTTTCGTGAAGACCTGCTTGCCCGAATAGACCTGTGGACCTATCAGCTCCCCTCCCTAAAGGAGCGGATAGAGGATCTAGAACCCAATATCGATTTTGAACTGGAGGCCTTTTCCAGCAAGTCTGGCTACCTGGTGAACTTCAACAAAGTGGCCCGTGAAAAATACCTGACCTTCAGCCGTTCACCCGATGCTACTTGGTCAGCCAACTTCCGCGACCTCAATGCCAGTATCACCCGTATGGGCACCCTCGCTGACGGTGGCCGCATTACCGCTGCCGTGGCCGAAGAGGAGATAAACCGGCTGAGACGGAAGTGGCAATCTGCCCCCAGCTCAGATCTGGACCCCGGAGCGCTGATTGTGCAGGTATTGGGGCCTGGCTGCACCAAAGAGATTGATTACTACGATCAATTGAAACTCGCCAGCCTTATAGAGATATGTCGTAACTCCAACTCCATGGCAGAGGCAGGAAGAACACTGTTCAATGTAAGCAGGAAAACCAAGAAATCCAGTAATGACTCCCACCGGGTGAAGCAACTACTGGCTAAACACGGAGTACGGTTTGAGGATATCAAAACGATCCTGAAACACTAATATTTTAACTGAATGGAGGCGGGCTACCCAACCCCCCAAATATGCAACTTGGTAGTAGGCTATTGAACAATGTTCGCTGTGAATGTAACGATAAGAGGTCGCAATCCGACATTTTATGGCCACTATCCCCAGTATTTTACAGATATGACGTAGCGAGGGTGGTAATTGGATAAATACTTGGCCACTATACATCGGCTTGAACTATTTTTGAGCGATCAATTGCGATGAGCATATAGACGTTGGGCACTACAAACAGGGTAAACAGGGTTCCGATGGAAAGCCCTGTGGCAATGACAAGCCCCATATTGAAGCGGGAGGCGGCACCAGCTCCAGAAGCAAGCACCAGTGGAATCACACCCAGGACCATTGCAGCGGTTGTCATCAGGATTGCACGAAGACGAATTTTTAAGGCGCCAATTATTGCCTCCCTCTTGCCAACCCCCTTATTTTGCTGCAGTTCGGTAGCGACCTCCACGATGAGGATGCCGTGCTTGGAAATCAAACCCATCAAAGTGATGATGCCGACCTGAGTATAAATATTGATACTTGCTCCACCTACTCCGATGTTGATGAAGAATAATGCACCTGCAATGGACATTGGAACCGAGATCAGAATAATAATCGGATCTCTGAAACTTTCAAACAAGGCGGCAAGCGTAAGAAAGATAACGAGAAAAGAAAAGGCGAAGGTTATTGCAAAGGTGTTGGATTCTTGCTCATACTGGCGGGATTGTTGCGCATAATCAATCGTATAACCTTCTGGTAATTCAGCCTTGGCAAGCTGCTGGAGGGTTGAGAGGGCCTCTTCCAACTGCACACCAAGGTTTGGTACACCTGAAAGTGTCATAGAATTCTGCTGCTGGAAATGTGGAATAAACTCCGGCGTTACTGCAGTTTCCAGGGTGGCAATTGTTGAAAGTGGCACAAAAGAATCATTATCTGTGCGGATGTAGGTATTGAGGAGCTGCTCGGGATTAAGGCGATCATACTGAATGATTTGCGGAATGACCTTATAAGATCTTCCATCCAGGTCGAAATAATTTATGTACCCTCCACTCATAAGATTAGTCAGAGAAGAGCCCACATCTGCAAGAGTGAGGCCCAATTCTGCAGTCAAATCACGATCAATGATGATCTGCCCTTGCGGCTTGTCAATCTTGAGATCCTTATCAATGTAAATAAATTTTCCGCTAGCCCTGGCCTTTTCCAGAAAGTCGGAACCCACCAGATTTAGCTGATCGACTGGCAGGGTGGTTTTGATGACAAACTGGACTGGCAACCCACTACTACCGGGTAATGGTGGGTTTTGGAACATCACATTTTTGAAGCCAGCAATACCCTCCATAGGCGCTTGCATTGCATATTGAAGCTCTGTCGCCGTTTTATCGCGCTGATCCCATGGGGTCAACTGAACGCCCGAAAGGGCGCTACTCGCCAGAATAAGCTGAAACATCCCCTCTGTTTCAGGATATTTGGACGCGATGTCATAGATCTGTTGAGAGTAAAGAAGTTTTTGCTCCAAGGTGGCTGATGACGCGGGGGTTGATTGAACCAGAACAATACCCTGATCTTCCTGTGGAGACAGTTCTTTTTTTGAAGTATCGTATAGGAAGGGAATGCTCGCCAGTATGATGAAAGCGAAGGTCAAAACGACAGGCCGATTATCCAGCGATTTATCCAATAAACGCAGATAGAACTGTCTAAATTGATCATAGACACCATCCACTCTGCGTACCATCATAGAATCCCAGCTTGAAGATGCCTGAGATCTGGGCTTTAATATTTTTGAGCTCATCATTGGGGTAAGTGTTAGCGCAACTATGGCCGAAACACTCACTGCGCCAACAACTGTGAACGCGAATTCCGTAAAAAGCGCACCGGTCAACCCACCTTGAAAACCGATAGGTGCGTACACAGCAACAAGTACCACCGTCATTGCAATAATCGGTCGTCCCAAATCCTGCCCTGCCTGAATGGCCGCTCGCATTGGCGTGCTTCCTTCGCTGATGTGGCGTTCCACATCTTCAACGACGATAATCGCATCATCCACCACTAAACCAATAGCCAACACCAAAGCGAGCAGCGTGAGCAAGTTGATGGAATAGCCCAGCATCAACATAAAAAAGAAGGTACCAATCAGGGAAAGTGGGATTGCGACAATTGGAATGGCAACGGTGCGTGTGGAGCCTATAAACAGGAACACCACAAGGGTTACAATCAGCACCGCTTCAACTAATGCGCGGATCACTTCATCAATAGCAGCGTTAATGAAGAGACCCGAATCATAGACGATGCGCGCTTCCAGACCCGGCGGCATAGTTTCTTGTACAACTGGAATGAGATTTCGAACCTCTTCTAACATAGACAATACATTTGCCGCTGGAGATGCTTTTACACCGATGTAAACCGCCTGCTTGCCATCGAAGAGAACGGCGTTATCATAATCTTCTGATCCAAGAACCACTGTACCGACATCACGCATGCGAACAATGGCGCCGTCGACCTGTTTCACTACGAGTTGACGAAACTGCTCAACATCCGTCAAATTGGTATTAGCAGTTAATTCAACCTGCACCATCTGGCCTTTGGAATTGCCAACCCCGGAAATAAAATCATTATCAGCCAGTGCATTAGCGATATCTGTGCCTGTTAATCCGTAGGCAGCCAGCTTATACGGGTTTATCCACGCTCGGATTGCATAGCGTTTTTCTCCTATGAGTTCAGCTGTCTGCACGCCTGCAATTGCCTGCACCTGAGGCTGGACAACGCGAATAATATAGTCCGTCAATTGGTTTGGATCGATAACATCAGCGGTGAAACCAATATACATAGCATCAATCGTTTCACCAATTTCGATGCTAAAAACGGGGTTTTGCGTCTGCTGAGGCAACTGATCTATGACGGAGCTGATCTGAGCTGAAATTTCCGTTAGAGCCTTGTCTACGTCATAATTGAGTTCCAGGTTTATGGTAATTGTGCTAACTGTACTGGCGCTAGTCGAGGTCATATAATCTATACCCTCAGCCTGCGCGATTGCCTCCTCTAAGGGAGTGGTAATAAAACCTGCGATGGTTTCAGCGCTAGCCCCATAGTAGGTGGTGGAAACAGTAATAACAGCATTTTCGGTTTTAGGATATTCAAGCACAGGCAATTGAAAAATTGCGCGCAAACCAAGTGCCAGAATCATCAGACTGATGGTTGATGCCAAGACAGGACGGCGAACGAATATTTCAGTAAAATTGCTCATCTCTCTCTAATGCTCAACCGGCTTTGGATCAGGGTCGTTCTTTGGCAATACCGAATTATCTATAGTGACAGCGGAACCATTGTGCAATTTGATCTGCCCAGCGCTGACAACTAACGCATTCTCCTCAACTCCTCTGATGACAACAACCTGATCTCCGCGCTTTGCTCCGGTTTGGATAAAACGTTCTTCAGCCAGATATACAATTTTACCGTTGGTTTTTCTCGCAGTCTTCTTGAGCACATACACTGTCACCCCATAAGAATGGTAAGTGATGGCTGTTTGAGGCAACGTTATCTCTTCTTTGGGGGCTGATATCACAAGGTTGACATCAACAAACATACCGGGAAGCAGTTTTTTATCAGGATTTTTGAAACGCCCCCGAATGAGCGCATTCCCGTTGTTGATATCAACTTCGGAGTTGATGGCTATCAGTTTGCCCTTAATGACTTTTCCGGGATAGGTGTCTACAGTTATCTCTATCTCCTGTTCTGCCTGCACAGTGCCCAAAAAGCGCTGCGGTATATAAAAATCAACGAAGAGTTCATCCAGTTGCTGCAGAGACACATAGGGTGTGCCTACATTGAGGTATTGCCCAACACTAACAAGACGGATACCCAATCGCCCATCGAATGGAGCTTTAATGTTCATTTTGGCAATCAAAGCGAGCTGATTTTGTACCTCACCTTCAAGATTCTTCAGGTTTGACCAATCCAAATCAATCTGCTGCTTGCTGACTGCATTGACTTTGTATTGCTCCAAATCACGCTCCAGCGTCTGACGTGCGTACTCTTCCTGTGCTTCCAGAGATAGGAGTTGCGCAATTTCTTGTGTAGTATCCTGCTCAATAAGGACGGTGCCTTGCAGCACGTCTTGGCCCGAGGAGAAATTGATGCGGGTGACATTACCAGCAACCTGAGGCGATAGGTCTGCTCCTTTTATGGCAACAAGGTTGCCGATGGCGGTAATTTTTTCAGTCCAGCGTTGCTTGCTGGCTGTGTATGTGGAAACAACCTCAATCTTGTTCTGTATTTCTGTGACGGCCCTGCCAGCGACCAAAGACTTGTATTGCTGAAAAGCATAAAGGCCGCCAAATACAATACCGACGCAGACCAGCATAATCGTCATATTTAGTTTTTTTAAAGGTTTCTTCACGGTATTTATAGCTGGTCGACTATGTAAATTTATTTTCAGTTAAATAAATCAGTATGTAATACTAACGATGGCTACTCCCCTGTATGAGCGTAGGGGAGAAATTACTGTTTAAGGCCCTTGTATCCGGTTTGGTGCTGACAGTGGCCTGTTCCACCACCCTCCGCCCAGCGCGAAAAACAGCGCGACCGTATCTGAAAAGCGAACCGCTTGTGCCTGAACGAGATTGATCTTGGCCTGCTGATACGTTTGAACGGCAAGCAATAGCGTAGTGAGATCAATTGCACCAAGAGTGTATTGCTGCTGCGTAAGTGTAAGGCTGCGCAGTGCTGAGCGCTCTGCAGAAAGGCTTGCTTTAAGCGTTAAGGCATCCTTTTGCACTGCACTAATGGCATTGGCGACATCACTAAATGCAGAAACAACCACTTCACGATAGTTCGCAGCGGCGGCATGGAAGGCTGCAATAGCGGCTTTACGCTCGCTGTTCAGTGTTCCGCCATCAAAAATCGTTTGGCTCAAAGAGGTTGTGATGGACCATACGCCAGTACCCGACGAAAACATCCGAGAAAACTCTTCAGATTCGGTGCCCACATCCGCCATGATGGTGATGTTGGGCAGCTGGTTCGCCAATGCCACGCCAATATTGGCACTGGCTGCCCATAATTGAGCTTCTGCAGAACGGATATCTGGACGCTGTATGACAAGTTCAGATGGCAGGCTGAGAGGAAGCTCTCTTGGCAGGCTCAGGTCAGATAGCTCAAACTCCTGAACGACCTTTTCGGTTGGATAGAAGCCACCCAGAGCGATGATCAAATTTTTCTGAACGACCAAACTCTGCTCTAAGGGAGGGAGTGTGGCTTTGGTTTGCTCCAGTGTAGCCAGCTGCTGTAAGACCTGACTTTCATCTACACCACCCAATCTGAATTGTGTGCGAAGGATAAAGAGTTGTTGCTCCTGCACATTGATAATTTCTTTGGTTGCACGAATCTGCCCTTTGATTGATGCCTCCATGATAACGGCATTGAGGAGATTTGACACGAGTGCTAGATGGGCTGCCTCTACTTGGAATTGTGCGTACTGAACATTAGCGACTTGCGATTCAATATTGCGTCTAATACCACCCCAAATATCTAAGGTGTACGATAAGCTCAACGACGCGCTGTACACACTGAAAATCGGACTAATGTCTGCAATAACCTGGCTTGCTGCACCACCTTCCAAAGCAAATTTCTGACGAGTAAAACTCGTTGAACCAATGATAGTGGGATATAGAGCACCACCCGCGGCATTTGCGGTTTCTTGCGCTTGAACAAGGCTAGCTTCTGACTGCGCAAGGGTTGGGCTGTTTGCGACAGCAACACGAACATAAATGTTCAAGGGCTCTGAGCGGAACAGTTCCCACCAATCGCCAGGGACATCTCGACTGCTGGAAAAGGATTGTGATGCACCGCCCTGCACGTTCGAGGAGACCGTTGCCTCTGGATCATTCCGGGTAAATTTGGCTGCGGGAGAAAGCTCTGGTCTCGCGAAGTCAGGACCGACCATACAAGCGGACAGCGTTGTAAAAATGATAAATATATAGCTGCGGTAAACCTTGGGTGTAGAGCCTCTCCTTGCCCCGATTCGAAACCCAGACCTGAAATTCAACATGATTTTCACCAGTAGTTCTAGGTACAATGTTTGTCAACAAAACTGTGTGTGCCGCCGTGCTTCGGCACGTACAATTTTGTTGATGTAGAGGAACTCTTGGTTAAATATCACCCCTTCATCATGCCCCCACCCTCCCTGGCCAATAACCGCATGGGTGACATTTGGCGGTTTTCTGGACAGGACCCCTTAACAGGTTGTTGAAAAACTATTTTTCAGCCGCCTGCTAACCCGAAGAGGGATATTCGGGCTGCAAATCAAAAAGTTACTATCAGGTCTGAAGGAAAGAATACCCCTCTCCCAGGACACGCTGTGAATACATCCTTGTACGCTCGTAATCGGCATCCATGCCTCATACACTACTGGGAGAGGGGTATTCTTCCCTCATGCTTTACCAGTAAGTGCTTGATTTGTCGTAGAGCCTGTTAAACAGCTTAAATTGGTGCCAGGAACCATTCATACCTGACCTTATCTTATAGCCTGGATTCAGCAACTGTAGTCCCGTGACATCAATCTCTGAGCGTCAGCCTGGCTTTTGATGGCCTCGTAGAATACGATCATCGATAGCGCTGGGATCCACTGCTCAGGCGGAATGGAGGGCCTGTCATTATCAAACCTGAACCCTCCGACGGTAACAGAGCAGCATTTTCACCCTGGTTTGTGGTGTTAGTACTGTCTCTGGAGTGGCGCAAAAACCGGGTTTTAGCTTCCCTGCGTAACCGGTAACTGAGAGAAATCAGTTATGCAGGCTGGCCAAGGGACTACACATCGCCTTGGGTGAGCTGGTATTTGCGCAGGGGGAGCGCAGGCCAGATGTCGTTTGAGGCTGAGCGGGTTCAGCGAGGAGGAGAAGAAGAAGGTCGCCAAGGAGCTGCTGGATATCCTGATTCTCAAGCACGCCGCCAACCGGTTCTCCACCGGGGATATGGCGTAGCGGCTAAAGCGGGGAAACCAGTTAGAATAAAGCTCCGGCAGATGACCCTACCGGGGCTTTTTGGGGGGAGCTACTCTGCTCGAAGTATTTTTTTCAGCTCATCCCTTATCAAGCTTTTCGGCGCCTTTACTGTATTGGATTTAAATCCACCAGCCATTGTCCGGCCATTTATTGTAAGGCAAACATCTTCTGCACTTTTCACTAAATCATAAGCCTCGAACTGAATGGCGCTAAGTTAAGCTATGGAACCCAGTAATAGTGCGGCTTTCAGGCTTATTGGCATCTCACCAGAGTAACTGGCCGGCAAGAGCTTTCTCGCTGCTTTTGTAGTCTCTGGAGACCTAGAGGCATGTGATTTGCTCATGAGTTATCGCTCCAAACCCGCATGGTTGCTGGGGTTTGGGCTTAACTTAGTGCCATTCAGCCTCGAACTTATTAACCTGTTTACCTTTCTGGCTTTTCCAAAGCTCGGAATCGCCGGGGAATACACGCTCAAATACACAGGATACGTTTTTTCATCAGGCTGATCACCTCCGATTGGAAAGTCAAGATCGAGGCTTTCGCTCATAACACCTCGCCCTTTCCAATAAAAAGCACCGGTATCAATCAAAATATTTATTTCAGGCTCTTCACATAAAACGTATCAACCTTGAGAAGATAATGGCCACTCTAAATAGGCTGCGCTGTCCACACCGTTCGCTTTTAAGTTAGCCTCGTATTAATCCCTGGCAATAACTTCGCCGAAGGTATCGTCTGCAGAACCGCCTACAAACGCTACTTTATCACTACCGGTAATATTCGATTTATCGGTGCACTGCGTCCCTGATCGGGTTGATGAAGACGCAAGCCTGACTAAAGTCATAGACAAAACGGCCAATCGGTAGTGGCGGGCTGTCAGATACGCCAAAGCGCCTTTGCAGGGTCACCCGCCACTCTTGATTGCGTGTGAAAGTACCTTTCAACGCAACAAGTTCGCATAGCGGGCTCAAGTCTTTCCTTGCCAGCCCCAACCTTGCCCTCAAGGTCAACACGGGCCGCCGGCGATCACCTGTGCAGTGTATCGCACGCTCTACCGCTATCTGACAGAGTGCGGATGGTCATCCCCCCGCAGACTATTGCTGGCCGGTGTGACCTGAATCGCGGTTAATACCGCACCGGTGATAGTGACTGTTGCGGTATTACTAACAATCCCATTCTGGCTGGCAGAGACAGTCGCGTCGCCCTCATTGACCGCCGTTAATTCACCTTGGCTGTCGACCGTCACAATATTGGTATCGCTACTGGTCCAGGCAACACTATTGGTCAGATCGCTAGTGGTGCCATCACTAAAAGTGCCCTGGGCAGTTAATTGCTGCGTGGTGCCCTTGGCCAGACTATTGCTCGCCGGCGTGACCTGGATATTGGTCAACACCGCGGCAGTAATGGCGACTGTGGCGGTATTGCTAACAATCCCATCCTGGCTGGCAGAGACAGTCGTATTGCCTTCATTGACTGCCATCAGTTCACCACTGCTATCCACCGTGGCAATATTGGTATCGCTACTGCTCCAGGCAACGCCACTGGTTAAATCCGCCGTGGTGCCATCACTAAAAGTGCCCTGGGCGGTTAATTGCTGCGTATTGCCCTTGGCCAAATTATTGTTCGCCGGTGTGACCTGGATATTGGTCAACACCGCGGCAGTAATGGCGACTGTGGCGGTATTACTAAGAATCCCATTCTGGCTGGCAGAGACAGTCGTATTGCCTTCATTGACCGCCGTCAGTTCACCGCTGCTATCCACCGTGGCAATATTGGTATCGCTACTGTTCCAGGCAACGCTACTCGTCAGATCGGCAGTGCTGCCGTCGCTATAGGTGCCCATCGCGGCGAGTTGTTGGCTGTTGCCCTTGGCCAGACTGTTGTTCGCCGGCGTTATCTGAATCGCAGTTAATACGGCACCGGTGACACTGACGGTTACGGGATTGCTGACAGTACTGCCCAAACGGGCATAGGCGGTGGTACCGCCCTCTTCCACCGCTGTGAGTTCGCCTGACATATCCAAAGTAGCGATAGCAGTATCGTTGCTATTCCAGCTGACGCTGTTGGTAATATCGGCGGTGCTGCCATCGCTGTAGCGGCCCAGGGCGGTGAGCTGTTGGGCATTGCCTTTGGCCAGGTTAACGGTGGCCGGTGTGACTTGAATGCCGGTCAATACGGCGGGGGTGACGGTCACTGTTGCGGTATTGCTGGCAATGCCGTTCTGACTGGCAGAAATTTCGGCATTGCCCAGACCGACGGCCACCGCTTGGCCAAGGGTATTGATCGTTATGGTGGCCGTGTTGCTACTGGTCCAGGCGACACTATTGGTCAGATCAGCAGTGCTGCCGTCGCTATAGGTGCCCATAGCGGCGAGTTGCTGGCTGTTGCCCCTGGCCAGTCTAATGGTCGCCGGTGTTACCTGAAGCGCAGTTAAGACGGCACCGGTGATGGTGACTGTGGCGGTATTGCTGACAATGCCATCCTGGCTGGCGGACACGGTCGCGTTGCCCTCATTGACTGCCGTCAGTTCACCACTGCTATCCACCGTAACAATATTGGTATCGCTACTGGTCCAGGCAACACTGCTAGTGAGATCAGCCGTAGTGCCATCACTAAAAGTACCCTGGGCGGTGAGCTGCTGGCTGTTGCCCTTGGCCAGGCTGTTGCTGGCCGGCGTTACCTGAATCGCAGTCAAAACGGCACCGCTCACGGTGACGGTCACGGTATTGCTGACAATGTCACCCCAACTGGCAGAGGCCGTGGTACTGCCTTCCTCCACTGCCGTGAGTTCCCCCGATCTGTCCAGGGTGGCGACGGCGGTATTGTCGCTGTGCCAGTCGACGCTGTCGGTGATATCGGCACTGCTGCCGTCGGTGTAGCGGCCCAGGGCGGTGAGCTGTTGGGTATTGCCTTTGGCCAGGTTAACGCTGGCCGGGGTCACCTGGATACTGGTTAACTCGGCGCCGGTGACCGTGATCGTGATCGTCACGGTATTACTCACCATACCCGCCGAACTGGCAAAGGCCGTGGTGCTGCCTTCACCCACCGCCACAAGTTCACCCAACATATCCAGGGTGGCAATGGCGGTATCGCCAATATGCCAGTCCACACTGTCGGTGAGATCGACACGGGTGCCGTCGCTATAGGTGCCCAGGGCGGTGAGTTGCTGGGCGTTGCCCTTGGGCAGACTGACCACGGCCGGGGTCACCTGGATATCGGTCAATACGGCACTGGACACGGTCACTGTCACCGTATTACTGACGATAGCGTCCTGGCTGGCAGAAATGATCGCATTGCCTTCGTCGACAGCAATCAGCGCACCCTGGCTATCCACGGCAGCAATCGCCGTATCGCTACTGGTCCAG
>NZ_CANLDD010000057.1 GCF_947489355.1 uncultured Microbulbifer sp.
AGGAACGTTAGTTCCGTACAGACCGCTTTGAGCGGTTCACGATTAAAGCCACCGGCTTTGCCGGTGGATATTTACTATATACAGTGCTTGGTAGCTGGTCGGATACGGAACAGTGTGTCAGTGAAACGGCCATCCAAAATCCGGGTAGAATGCCTTATCGTTTATTAGAGGTTTTTTTGTACGAATTCCAGAAATTCTTGATGGATTTTTCCATTGGTTCCGTGGCCTATTCCCTGAAAAGTGCGAAATAGCACATCTGCTTCACTATCAATATAATGTTTTTGACTGTTTAGCCAGCGTTCAGGTTGCATGTTCTTTCCAGTTGTACTGTGGATAATTACTCTTTCAGATTCAGAATAGGCATCATCATATGCAACAGCATCATTGGTGTCTTGCTCGCCCATAAAAAGGAATTGGTGAATGCGCAACCATGCTGTTCTGTTAAAAGGTTTGTCGGCTATGTCTTCAAAATCATTTATTCCTAGCGGGTAGTTTAATTTATGTTCCCCTATTGCGCTTAAAGGTAACATTAGAGTGCCATTTAATCCGCCGGCAACAACTATTGCAATTTTTTCAGGGTGTAACATAGAAAAACGATTTGCAAATGTTCCCGATGCAGAAAATCCGGTTAAAATAATGTTATCACCAACATTGACTGATCGCTTATGGAGTCTTTTTTTTGCATCCTCAATCATTGTTAGCAGTTGAAGATCTATTCTTTTTATAGTACTGGCGTCTTCAAGCATGGTATCCCGGTCAAGAGCGTGTGTATAATTCTCCCATTGGGACTCTGAGCGGGGGAGCACTGGCATCAATATTGGGAGTGATAGCCTCTTGGATAGCCAGGGACCGACTGCATTTCCGGTTATGGCATCTTTCGCAGCCGCATAATGAATTGAGAAGTCATCGGAAACTTTTCCGGTATTATTTGTTTCGACTATAAGACGAAGACGATCGCCAGACGGCAAATTTTCAGGCAGTTTGATTAGATACGGAAAATTGAAACCTTTCTCGGGGCTTGCCGGAACCTCTATTATTGTATCTGCATCACAAACCTGCATTACCGCAATCAAAAGTAAAGTGGTTGCTATCTTGTGCATACTAAGTCTCCAAAACCCAACTTAGAATAGGTGGTATTTTATTGTGAAGGTTGTGGCAGAAATCTCTACAGATTTTCCTGCTATAGCCAGAATGAGTGAGGGGCTATACAATGTCAAATTCGTGCAGGTTTGGGTACGCTTGTACCTTGGCTAAGTCCGATTTTGAATGGTGGCACTAAAGCGCTATTCGGATTGCCTGGATACCGCAAGAGCCCTTTAACATTTTCCGAGTTGCCCACTCTATTAAGGAAATGCGTCCGACTCCCGCTGGTATGGACCAGGGAAATAAAAGCGATTCTACCCAGTTGTGTCGGCATGCCCAATCAAAAGTCATAATAGGTTCAGGGGAGTCATTTTTTGTCGGATTAATAGTTGCGGAATTTCTCCCGGTAGGCACCAGGGGCAAGCCCTGTCCATTTTTTAAAGGCGCGATTAAAGGCGCTGGGTTCGGAAAAGCCGAGTCGCTCGGCGATTTCTGCAACAGCAGTCTCCTGTTGCTTTAATTGGTAAACCGCCATATCACGGCGCACAGAATCCTTGATGTCCTGCCAGCTGTTGCCTTCCTCCTTAAGTCGTCTGCGCAAGGTTTGCGGGGAGGTATAAAGGCGTGCTGCAACATCGTCCAGGGCGAGGTTTTCAATACTGTTTTGCTGTTGCAGCATACGGCGTATACGACCGGTAAAGCTGCGGTCAGACTTATATTGGGTTAGCAGGCACTCCGGCGCGCGGGATAGAAACTCCGCCAGCTGTTGCGCATCGCGCACCAGAGGCAGCGGCAGGTAACGGGTACTGAAAACCAGACAGGTCTCAGTCTGGTTAAAGTAGTGCCTGCAGGGGAACATATCACTGTAGTCTTCATTGTAATCCGGTGGCGGGAATGCCAGCAACACGCGCTCCAGCAGAATGGTGCGATCAATTAACCAACTGAAAAAGCGCAGCCAGATAACCGCGATAGACTCCACAAAGATCTGGTTGGGCAGCTTCTTTTCATTACCGTGGTGGAAGACTAGCCGCGCTTCCTCTCCGTCCTCCACCAACCTGATGTGCAGGTCGTCGCTGACCATGTGGATAAAGCGCACGGAACGCAGCAATGCCCGGTGCAGGTTGGGGCAGCTGATACAGGCGTGGCCCATCATAGCGAAGGTGCCCGGCAGCCAGGGGCGTGACAGGAAGCCGCCGGATTCGTCGTTCAACAGGTCCCACTCAAGGCGTAGAAGGTTGGCCACTTCTTCCCGGCCGATACGGCTTTCCGGGCTTTCGAGCCGGGCGGGGTCAATGCCACTGTCACACAGCAACCGCTGGCAGTTCAGTCCTGCTGCCTGTGCGCCGGCCAGCATGGCACGCACTGCTGCGGCGAGGATTCCTGGGCCCGTTTCACGGAGGTTGGGTGTCTCGCTTTCCACTCTCTCAGCCCTCGATATTATGGTGTATGGTGCATGTGTTTTTTCTGATGCATGCGGGATTATGCGTAATGTGCGTGAGAAAGTCAGGTTTATTGCCGCCGAGTGTCGGAAAGGAACAAGTCTGCCGGCCAGCGCGGATAAATCGATGTTTGTTTGAATGTAGTGGGTTGCCGCACAGGTTAAGTAAAATACCTTTAACCTGACGGGTGTTGATGGCCAGTTGTCCGTGTGTGGCTGTCGGCTTTTTCGTGGCGCTGGAGTGGAGCTTGTGTAAAAGTCTGTGGCCTGGGGTCCCCTGTTCGTTTATTGCTTAGACCTGTAAGTCATACGGGCTAGCCATAAAATTTATCTGGTATTGAAGGAGTAGTCATATGCCGTCAGCACACATTCAAACTCAGCTGAACCCGACGATCTGTCGGCGTATGTTGATTGCGTATTTAATTGAACAGATTCCCCGCCCAAACAACCCTGCACTGGAAGCGGCCACCGGCTGGCCGCGACGCACAATACAAGACATAATCGCCAAGGGGCTGCCCGGTCACGGTACCAGGGTGGCGTTTATTCAGGAGGGTG
Organism: uncultured Microbulbifer sp.; assembly: GCF_947489355.1. GTDB lineage: Bacteria > Pseudomonadota > Gammaproteobacteria > Pseudomonadales > Cellvibrionaceae > Microbulbifer. Next base: position 3,077 of record NZ_CANLDD010000057.1, read on the forward strand.
TGCGCCACAATGACGGTTATTACCGGCTGTGCGACTGGGGCTCTTTTGACGGCGGTTGGGTGAAACGTAATCTGCCGGCTATTTGCCAGTTACTGGAAGTTAAACTGAATTAAAACGGCACACCCGGGGCTGTGGCGTGCCGCTGGGATTGGCTACTACTGCTGTGGTCGTGGCTGTTGCAGTATTTTGTTGACCTTTTCCAGTAAAGCCGGGTTGGATTTGATGCTGTTGGCAATTTCCTGGTATTTGCTTTTTGATAGTCCTGTTTTTTCAATGGCCGCGACCATTTTGGCCTGGGCCTCCTTGTTGAGAGCCTCAGCTTGGCGGATATCGCTGGCTGCTTTGAGCTTGGGCGCATACTCGCGGCTCAACACCACAATTGCGCGGTAGGCGTTGGCAAACTGTTTGAGCTGGGGTTCACTGAAGGAGACTTTTGATGCCTCAGTCTGTGGGGTCGCAGGCTGTGCCAGGGTAACCGGCATGGTGAGCAGCAGGGCGGATAGCGCGAGGAGGGTTGAAAAAAACTTCATTGGGCTCTCCTGAGGTCGATGGACGCTTTTGCTTCTGTGGGGGAGCGCCCAGCGTCGCGTAAGGGCTACCGACTTCATAGGTTTGTCGAGGGGGAACTGGCAGGCAGCAGAGCCCTCAGTTCTGGAACATTAGTTTTAGGGTAGCCAGTTTCAGGGAGCCTGCTGCGTAATTTCCCGCCAGGCCCCGGTATTTTTGTCGTCAGCACTGAGGGCTTAAAAAAGACCGAAGAGTTTCTTGCGCCTGTCCAGGGACGATTCACAGCGATTGAGCTGTTGCTGATAGCGCCGTGCCCGTGCGGATACTTTTTGAGAGACCTGCTTGAGCCAGGTCTTGTTTTTAAAGCTGCGCCGGTTAAAGCCGCCGCGGCCCTCGTGGTAGGCCAGGTACAAATGGTAGGTGTCATTGGAGCGGATCTGGCACTGGCGCGCACTGGCGTTGTTGTACCAGCCGACAAAGTCGATAGCGTCTCCGAAATCATCGCGATCCGCCCCATAGCGGAATGTGGAGCGCTGATAATCGCGCCAAGTGGCACCCAGAGCCTGTGCGTAACCATAGGCGTCCGAAGGGCGCGGTCCGGGGATAAACCCCAGTATCTTGCTGCGAGGTGGGCGGGCATCGGATACGAAGCGGGATTCCTGGTGCAGGATCGCCATCATAATCGCGACCGGTGAGCCCCACTGTTTTTCTGCTCCTCTGGCCTCAGCGTACCAGCCTTTCTTGTCCTGAAAGATGGAACAGAGGTCATCGGGATTCTCGGGTGGGCTGGTGGCACAGCCGGCACTCAGTGCCGCACTGGTGAACAGTACCGCCAGTATCCCCTTTCTATGGTTTTGTCGCATAGTTTTCAGCACAGTTAGACGGTGATGGTTTTTACCCCTGCGCCGGTACTGAGCAGCAACAGGTCTGCTGGGCGTCTGGCAAAGATTCCATGGGTCACTACCCCGGTGATATTGTTGATTGTTTCTTCCAGGGCAATGGGCTTTTGGATCTTTAAGTTATACACATCGAGGATCGCATTACCATTGTCTGTGATCACACCCTGGCGATATACGGGGTCCCCCCCCAGTTTTAGCAGTTCGCGGGCTACCAGGGCGCGTGCCATGGGAATCACTTCCACCGGCAACGGAAACGCGCCCAGTGTCTCGACCCACTTGCTCTCATCGGCAATACAGATGAATAGATCGGCACAGGCCGCAACAATTTTCTCCCGGGTCAGGGCCGCCCCTCCCCCTTTGATCAGCTCGAGTGCCGGGTTGACCTCATCGGTACCGTCCACATAGAACTGGATACTGTCGACACAGTTCAGTTCATAAACCGGGACACCGTGGGACTTGAGCCGCTCAGCGGAGGCTTCGGAACTGGCTACGGCGCCATCAAATTTGCCCTTGATCACTGCCAGGTGATCGATAAAGTAGTTCGCTGTAGAACCGGTGCCGATACCGACGATGGAGTCGGTCTCCAGGTGCGGGGTGATATGGTCGATTGCTGCGCGCGCGGAGGCCAGCTTCAATTCATCCTGGGTCATCTGTAGAGTCGCTTCCTGGGCAATTATATCGGCCTTAATTGCATTATTTGATATAAAAAAGCGCGATATATTAAAATTTATGGCAAATATGCCTGCAAAGGCTTAGACTGGCATGCCGAAGGTGTGCGCCCTGCAGCTCCCCTCCCCTGAGTCGCGCAAAGCAATAATCCGCAATGGCTATCGAAACACGCTATGCCCAAGTCCTATATCAAGCGCATTTTAGACGCACGCATTTACGATGTCGCTATCGAAACACCATTGCAGCAGATGCGTCAGTTGTCCCACCGACTAAACAATCGCATTTTGCTCAAGCGAGAGGATCTGCAACCGGTATTTTCCTTCAAGATACGCGGTGCCTATAACAAACTGCTGCAGCTGCCACCGCAACAGCGGGCGTGCGGGGTCATCGCCGCCTCTGCGGGCAACCATGCACAAGGTCTGGCTCTGGGGGCAGCACAGTTGGGGGTGCGCGCCACGATCGTGATGCCAAAGACAACCCCACATATCAAGGTCAACGCGGTGCGTATGCGCGGTGCCGAAATGGTGCTGCACGGGGATACGTTTGACGAGGCCGCGGCACGTGCGCGGCAACTGGCGGAGGCACGGGGCCTGGTCTTTGTGCATCCCTATGATGATCCCGATGTGATCGCGGGCCAGGGCACCGTGGCCATGGAAATGCTGCGCCAGCACCCCGGCGATCTTGAAGCCGTATTTATTCCGGTGGGTGGTGGCGGGCTGGCCGCGGGCATGGCCGCCTTTATCAAGTATGTGCGACCGGAAACCAGGGTGTATGGGGTTGAGCCCGAGGACGCCGCCTGTCTCAGGGCCGCCCTGGCAGGCGGTGAGCGGGTGCGCCTTCCGCAAGTGGGACTGTTTGCCGACGGCGTTGCCGTAGCCGAGATCGGCGAGGAGACTTTCCGGGTGTTGAGGGAAACCCTGGACGGTGTGATTACCGTGAGCACCGACGAGATCTGTGCCGCCATCAAGGATATCTTCGAAGATACCCGCTCCATCGCCGAGCCCGCCGGCGCAGTGGGGCTGGCGGGGTTGAAGAAATTTACCGGGCAGAGCGGGTGTCGCAACGCCGCCCTGGCCACGGTGTGCAGCGGGGCCAATCTCAATTTCGACCGACTGCGCTATATCAGCGAGCGCACGGAAATCGGCGAGAAGCGCGAGGTGGTGCTCGCGGTATGCATACCCGAGCGCCCCGGCAGCTACCTGCGCTTTTGTCGGGATTTGGGCGACCGCGCTATCACCGAGTTTAATTACCGCTATGCCAGTGACGAGGAGGCCCATATTTTTGTCGGTCTGCAGGTGACCGCCGATGACGATAGGCAGCGGTTGATCGGCAAACTGGAAGCGGGCGGTTATCAGGTAACCGATCTCACCGACAACGAGATGGCCAAATTGCATATCCGGCACCTCGTGGGTGGCCGGGTGCCGGGATTGCGCGACGAGGTTGTATATCGCTTTGAGTTTCCGGAACGGCCAGGTGCCCTGCGCAAATTCCTTGAGCACCTGGCGGGGCGTTGGAATATTACCCTGTTTCACTACCGCAATCACGGTGCCGCCTTTGGCAGGGTTCTGGTTGGATTACAGGTTGCACCAGCTGCCCGAGGTGCGCTTCTGAATGTACTGCAGCAGCTGCAATTCCCCTTCTGGGATGAAACAGAAAACCCGGCCTATACCTGCTTTCTGGCCAGCTGAGTTCCGCAGCGGGCCCGGTGGAGAAAAAGACTCTGTCATGAACGGCTGCGCCGATCGGGGGGTTTCGTTTTGTGGGCTTCTTTGTGTAAAAATGCGACAAAAGCCCCATAAAATGTGCAGGAACCGGTTACTATTCCAGCGAATTTTCAGTATCTTCTCTGGTCGTGGAACTTTTGCTGTGGCTTGTGTCATATGCGGGGCGAAACACCTATAACAACAAAATTGATCGTACAGGATGGTCCCAATGAAACCCGATGCGCTGACAATCGCTGTGATTGTCTTTGTCGCGGGCGTACTGTTGAGCACCAGTGGCTTGTCCGAGGTTTTTGCCTCGGAGCCGGAACCACCGGCCGCTCTGCAGCAGGGAGTGGTTACCCGCTAGGCTGATGCCGGGGGGCGCTCTGCCCGCGCACTCACAAGGAAGGCCGCTCACATTGTGTGTTCGGCCTTTTTTATGTGGCTTGTCTAGGGGTTATCGACAGCGATAGATACGCTTTTCCGTCACGACCAGATCCAGGGGGATATCCCAGTTATCTGTGGGGAGGTGCTCGACGCACTGTAGCTGGTGGGCGGTACCAATCAGTTGCGGGCCGGCGCCGGGCAATAGCTGCTTGTGTTCAAACGTGCGATCATAAAAGCCCGCACCCATGCCCAGGCGGGCCCCGTTCGGGTCGAATGCCACCAGGGGTACCAGTACCAGATCCAGTAACTTCGGTGCGCGGCTGGGACCGGTTGCTGGCTCGGGAATGCGAAACCGGTTGCGAAAAGAAAGCGTCTCTCCTTGCCAGCGTTTGAACCTCAGGTGTGGCTGCGATTCCAGTGGCAGAACCGGCAGGTAAAAGTGTTTTGCACGAAAGCGTTGCAACAGCTGGCGAATATCCAGTTCACCGTCAATCGGCCAGTAAATGCCAATATGCTGCGCGCGTCTCATTTGTGGGAGACGGCTTAACAGGGCAATGGTCGCGCGACCGTGCAGACGCTGTTGATACGCGCTCAGGTCCCGTCGCCCCGCACGCATACGGCGGCGCAGTTGCGTTTTATTTTCGCTCATCTATGGGGAGTGACTGGAGAGAATAGGGAACCCCGAGCGTGCCGCTGTAGACGGGGCCTTGAACCGTAAGGTTCAAGGTGGCGGTATCCGGAGTACATTAGGCTTTCCGCTGCATGGCGGACCTGCACACCAGCACTCGCTGGAAACCACCGGGGTAAGATTATCGGCTCAAGGACACAGTCTGCTGGCCAGCACCCCAGGGTATGGAGTAATTATAACCTGGAGTGGGGGGACTGTTAACCGGAAATTCAAATCCTGTGGTCGCATCTGGGGCTGTGAGACACAGGCGATTATGGCTGGGGCTCTGCAGGGTCTATCTCCCCCAGTGCGTTTTGCACCTTATCTTTGAGTTGGTCGAGCATTTCCTCTTGAAGGGGAATCCGGCCCAGCTCCGCTTTTGCCTGGATCAGCTCATGGGCAATATTCAGTGCCGCCATGACGGCGATGCGCTCAATGCCGATGACCGTACCCGAGGCGCGGATACGCGACATGCGCTCGTGCAACAGACGGGCAGAGGCCTGCAGCCCGGCGTGTTCACTTTCCGAGCAGGCGACACGGTAGTCTTTGTCGAGAATAGAGACAGTGACGGTTTCGGGAATTTGGGCGGAGTCAGCCATCAGGAATCCTGCGTTAGCCCCTTGAGACGATTGATCATGGCTTCGACCCGCGAGCGGGCGGCCTCGTTATTTTTTATCAGGTGCTGGCGCTCGCGCAGCCAGTCGGCTTCCTGCCGACGTAGTTCACGATTGTCACTGGCTAGCTGTTGGCAGCGAACGATCAGTGCATCCACGGTGCTTTCTAACGCGCGCAGCTTATCCATATTTCCTGCATTTGAGGTCGATATCGGGCTCGCAACACGACAGATTGCGAGGGTTTACGCTACTATATTGCCGGCGAAATGGTGGGTCAATCGCTCCACCTGCGCAAGCAATCACAAAATTCTCCGACAAAGCCCGGTCTTTGCACAGTCACTGCAGCCACAGTGTGCTGACTGCATCCCGATCAGGAAAAAAATGGTGCGCTGAGCATGACTTCTGAAACCAACCGATTTGCGCTTCTCGCCAATGCCATTCTCGCGGCCGGCAGCCGCGCGGATCCCAGTGAGTTGCACGGTTTTATCTGTGGTGTGCTGGCGACGGGTGCCATACCGGACAATGACCGCTGGCAGCGGGAGCTGGCCGAAATGCTCGACCTGGCGGCCGTGTCGGAGGGCTTGAATCGGGAATTGTTGCAATTGGCGGCGGAGAGCCGAAAACAACTGGGTGACACCGCCTTTTCCTTTCGGTTGGTACTCTGCGAGGATGGGGATATTGTCGAGCGTACACTGGCACTGGGCCATTGGTGTGCGGGTTTTTTACACGGATATGGTGTCGGCGGTGCCGGGGTAAAAATAAGGCCTACCAGTGAGGAGGCACTGAAAGATATCGGCGCGATTTCGCAGGTGGATGCGGATCATGCCGAGGAGGGGGAAGAAGCGGAACAGCAACTGCTGGAACTGCAGGAGTATGTGCGGGTTGCAGTGCTCAATATCTTCACCGAACTACAGGCGGGCCAATCCGGAATTGGTCCTACCGTGCACTGATACCCGACCGCGTGAAAAATTCACAGGGCATCGGCAAAGCGGAATATGCCCGCCGGCGCGCCCGGCTGATGGCCGAACTGGTACCGGGCAGCCTGGCGATCTTATCGTCCGCCAGTGAACAACTGCGCTCCCGCGATACCTATTTCCCCTTTCGCCAGGACAGCGACTTTCTCTACCTGACCGGGTTTGCTGAGCCCGAAGCACTACTGGTACTGGTACCGGGGCGCGCGCAAGGGGAAACCCTGTTGTTTTGTCGGGAGTGTGATGCGGAAAAGGAGCGGTGGGACGGCCCGCGCCTGGGGCCCGAGGGTGCCGCAGTACTCCTCGGTTTGGCTGACGCCTTCCCCATCGGAGATTTGGACGATATTTTGCCGGGGCTTTTGGAGGGCTGCGGGCGCATTTATTTCCCTATGGGGCGCTACCCGCATCTGGACAGACGTATTCGCAACTATCTGCAGGCCATTGATGCGGCACCGGGCAACAGAGGCGTGCCGGACATGGTCGACTTGGATTATCCGCTGCGGGAAATGCGTCTGATAAAAAGTGCGCGGGAATTGCGCCTGATGGCCAGTGCTGCAAACATCAGTGCCGATGCGCACCGCCGCGCCATGGCGCGCTGTGGGCCCGGGCTCTATGAATACCAGTTGGAGGCCACACTGTTACACACTTTTGTGGACTGCGGGGCACGGGAAACAGCCTATCCCACCATTGTCGGCAGTGGCCACAACGCCCTTGTTATGCATTACTGCAGCAACCGTGCGCAATTAAAGGCGGGGGATCTGGTACTGGTGGATGCCGGCTGTGAATACCGCGGCTATGCCGCCGATATCACCAGAACCTACCCGGTTAATGGTCGCTTTAGTGGCAGACAGAGGGCCCTCTATGAAATTGTTCTGGCAGCGCAGCAGGCTGCAATCGATCAGATACAGGCTGGCAATCACTGGGATGATCCCCACACTGCCAGTGTAGAAGTGATTACACGCGGCCTGGTGGATCTGGGATTACTGCGCGGCGAGGTGCATGGTTTGATAGAAGCCGGCGACTACCAGCGCTTTTATATGCACCGCGTCGGCCACTGGCTGGGTATGGATGTGCACGATGTTGGAGACTACCGCGTACACGGCGCCTGGCGCCAGTTGGAGGTGGGGATGGCGATGACGGTTGAGCCCGGCATCTATGTGCCCGCGGATGACGAGCGTATCCCTGTGAAATTTCGCGGGATCGGCATTCGAGTCGAGGACGATATCGCCCTGACCCATGATGGTGCGCAGGTCCTGTCCGCGGCCGCTCCCAGGGCGGTGGCAGAGATTGAGTACACTATGCGCCACGGCGGAGATTTACTGACCCGTTAATGCTTAATTCGCTTTTTTTGCGCCTGCCGGTGCAGTAAATGTTGGGCGCCTGTGCCCAGGGGAAAACCTCATGAGCGAGCCTCTAGAGCGAGCCGATGTGGCCATTGTCGGTGGCGGCATGGCCGGCGCAAGCCTGGCATTGATGCTGGCGCATTTTTGCCCACAACTCCGTGTGGTTCTGTTGGAGCAGAGAGCGCTGCCGGATGCTGCGGCCAGTGTCCTGTTGCCCAGTTTCGACACCCGTGCCACGGCGATAGCCGCGGGTAGCCTGCAATTGTTTCAACAGTTGGGTCTTTGGCCCGCTCTGCGCGCATACAGCGCCCCTATTCAGCGTATTCAGGTGAGCGACCGCGGCCAGGCGTTCGGCGCTTGCCTCTCTGCCGTTGAACAGCCATGGGCAGGTTTCGAGGGTATGCTGGGAGCAGTGATTGAGAATGCCGCGCTGGGGCCTATCCTGCACAGTGCCCTGGCTGACACGCCGGTCAAGCCTATTGCCCCGGCCCAGGTGACGACAGTACGCATGGGCGCCGAGGGTGCAACCCTGCACTGGCGCGCCGGCGAGGGGGGCGCTGAACATCGCCTGACCGCCGGGCTACTGGTGGTCGCCGACGGGGTTGACTCCCCCCTGTGTCGGCAGTTGGGTATAGAAATTGACACGGTAAAGTACCAACAACAGGCGCTGGTCACTACTGTTGGTCTACAGCGGCACCACAGAGGGGTTGCCTTCGAACGATTCACCGCGGCGGGCCCCATGGCCCTGCTGCCGCTGCCACAGCGGGACGGACTGTATCGCGCGGCCCTGGTCTGGGCCTGTGGGCAAGAGGATGCCAAAGCGCTGTGTACATTGTCCGAGCGCGAGCGGCTGCAACAGGTGCAGCGCGCATTTGGCTGGCGCGCAGGGCGGTTTGTGCGCATGGGGTCGCTGCAGGCGTACCCCCTCAGCCTGTCCCTGGCGCGGGAACAGTGGCGGCGCAATGTGGCGTTGATCGGCAACTGTGCGCACTTTTTGCACCCGGTGGCCGGGCAGGGATTCAATCTGACCCTGCGTGACTGCTACGGTCTGGCACAGGCGATGGCGGGTGAAAGGCCGGCACAGGGGTCTTCGTCGCAATTGGAAATGTTGGCGGCTTATGGTCGTGGCCGCCGCCTGGACCAGCGGCTGACGATTGGTTTCAGCCATCGTATTCCGGCGCTGTTCGCCGCATCGAACCCGCTGCTGCGGAGTGTGCGTCAAATGGGCATGCTGGGTTTGACACTGGTACCGCCTCTGCGCACGGCGTTTGTGCGTCAGGCGGCGGGATTTGGGCTTTAGGGGTGCCCCTGTTCGGCACAACTGCGCAATGGGTTTGTTATGAATAGACACCGCTTAGATTTCGCCATTGTCGGCGCCGGCATAGTCGGCATGGCCCAGGCCGCACTGTTGGCAGTGCGCCACCCGGGGATGCGCATGGCGCTGCTGGAGTCCGCCCCGGAAACTGCACTCAAACCGGCAGAACACTACGAGCCCCGCGTGGTGGCGCTGACCCAGGCCTCCCGCGAACTGCTTGAGGAGGTGGGCGCCTGGGCAGGGATCTCCGCGGCGCGCGCCTGTCCCTATGTGGAGATGCGTGTTTGGGATGCCGACGGTACCGGCTCTGTGCGCTTTACGAGCCGCGATGTGCAATTGCCCAACCTCGGTCATATCGTTGAGAACAATGTGATTGTTAGCGCGTTGCGCTCACGCCTGAAGTCACTGCCCAACGTGGAGCTGGTCAACGGCTTTCGCCTGGAGAGCTGGTGGCGCGACTGTGGGCTCTGGCATCTGCAATCCCGTGGCGATCAGGTCAATGCGCTGGAGGGGCTGCGGGAGCAGCCCGAGATAGTGCGCACGCGGCTTCTGGTGGGTGCGGATGGCGTCCGCTCCAGGGTGCGGGACCTGTTGCATATCCGCTGTCAGGACACCGATTACCACCAGACTGCCCTGGTGTGTGTGGCCCGCTGTGAAAAGCCGCACCGCCACACCGCCTGGCAGTGCTTTTTGCAGACGGGTCCGCTGGCCTTTTTGCCCCTGGCCGGGCTCGGCGATGACAACCACTGTGCCGTGGTCTGGTCGGCGGACAACGAGCTGGCGCGGGAATTGCTGATGCTGGACGACTGGGCCTTTGCCCTGAACCTGGAAAAAGCCTTTGAAGGCCGGCTCGGCAAAGTGGAATCCGTCAGTGAGCGCCTGTCCTTTCCCCTGCGCGCCCGCCACGCGGAGCACTATCAGGGCCCTGGTGCGGTCCTGGTGGGGGATGCCGCCCACAGTATCCATCCCCTCGCGGGGCAGGGCGTCAACCTGGGATTACAGGATGTGCGCGTGCTGGGCGATGAGGTTGATCGCGCCCTATCGCGCGGACTGGAGCCTGCCCACCCGTCGGTACTGGCGCGCTATGAGCGCCGTCGTCGCGGAGACAATGCCGCCACCCTGAAGGCCATGAGCGCCTTTAAATCGCTCTTTGGCGCCGGGGAGTTACACTGGCGCTGGCTGCGCAATACCGGTTTGAATATGGTGGACGCCAGCCCCATGTTAAAGAAACGTATCATTTTGCGGGCCATGGCGGTGTAGTGAAAGCCCATTGATAGCGCTGCCACAGTTCCTGCAGGGGTGCAGTATTGAAGACATCCGGTGGGCGCTGAGGGCGCCTGTGGCGAGCCAATAAAAAAGGTTTTTGTCAATTGAGCCAGTGGATTGCAGTTTACTCGTTTCCCCTTTCCAAAGATCTCGGTGCACTGGTCGGTTTTATCCAGCGCTACCAATTGCCATTGCGGATCGTCGAGGAAAAAAACCGGCAGTTATTACTGACCGTTGACGATCATTTCGGGCAAATGCTAAAGCCGCTCTTGCAGCGCTGGGAGGCTGGAGAGATCAATTTCGATGATGTGCAGCTGCAGCGCGTCGCGCCCGGTGATAGCCCCGGGTCCGGTGTGACAGGAGTACAGCCGCCACAGAGACCGGAGCCAAGCCCTGAAAGCCGCACTGGCAACAAGCCGGCCGGGTCGCCGCCGGCAAGCCCGGTTTTACCCGTGTTCCCCCTGATCCGGACCCCTGTCAGCCTGGTGTTGATTGCGCTGTGTTTCCTCGGTTGGGTCCTTTTGGCCAATAACTCCGCGAATGTCCTGTTGATCACTCCGGATCAGGGTGGCAGCCCCCTGTTTGTGCAATCCTCCCTGGCATGGCACCTGCAACACGGGGAGTACTGGCGCCTGATCACCCCGGCGATGGTGCACTTCTCCCTGCCCCATGCCCTGTTTAACGCCCTGGGCATCTGGATACTGGGCCGGCCCCTGGAAGCCCGCGCAGGGAGTTTGGCGTTTGTCGCCCTGGTCGTGCTCGGGGCCGTTATTTCCAATTTGTCCCAGTATCTGTGGGAGTCGCAGGTCCGCTTTGGCGGTATGTCCGGTGTGGTATATGCGCTTGTGGGTGCTGTACTGGTGATACAACGCTGGCAGCCCGCGTGGCGGGATGTCCCCACTGGTTTCCCGGCCGCGGCACTGATCTTGTTGTTCCTGTGTGCGTTGGGCATTGTGACTTTCTTTACCGGCGTAGGTGTGGCCAATGCAGCGCATATTGGTGGCTTCCTCAGCGGACTGGTGATTGCCCTGGTTTACTGCGCCCTGGGGGGTGCGCGAAAATTCAACCCTGATGCCACTTTTGCCCGTAAGTTATGAGCCTTTTAATCACCTACATCCTGATTGCCCTCGGTTTCTCCTTTCTGTGTTCCATCGCCGAGGCGGTCATTCTCAGTGTGACCACACCCTACGTACGCCTGCTGGAGCAGAAGGAGCACAGGGCCGGAGCAGTGTTGCGCCAACTCAAAGCGGATATCAATGCGCCCCTGGCCGCTATTCTCACCCTGAATACCGTTGCACACACCGTCGGTGCCGCCGGCGCCGGTGCTCAGGCTGCGGTGGTTTTCGGCAGCCAGTACCTGGGCATTGCCTCGGCGATCCTGACCCTGTTGATCCTGGTATTCTCTGAAATTATCCCCAAAACTCTGGGTGCGCTTTACTGGCGCCAACTGGCGCCTTTTACCGCTTTCGTGCTGCGCGCTCTGGTGTGGTTGCTGTATCCGTTTGTAAAAATGTCAAAGTGGCTGACCCGCGGGCTTTCTCACGGCCCCACCCTGACGGGCTTCAGCCGCGATGAGTTTGCGATCATGGCGGAGATCGGTGAGGCGGAGGGGCAGTTGGAGCCGCGCGAATCGAACATTCTGCGCAACTTGTTTTTTACCTTGCGCGATCACTCGGTGCGCGAGGTGATGACGCCGCGCACCGTGGTGTTTTCCCTGCCCCAGGATGAGACGGTGGGTGAAGCCTACGAGGAGGTGGAGAGAGGCCGTTTTTCCCGCATCCCGGTTTTTGAAAATCGCGACCCCGACTGTGTCGTGGGGTTTGTACTCAAACAGGAGTTACTGCTCGCTTATGCCAAGGGGGAGCGGCACAGAAAACTGGCCGAATACCGCCGCGATATGCTGATGCTGCCGGAAACCGCCACCATCTATCAGGCTTTCCAGAAAATGCTGTCACGGCGGGTACAGATCAGTGCCGTTCTGGATGAGTACGGTGGCCTTGAGGGGCTGGTGACCCTGGAGGATTTGCTGGAGACGCTGCTCGGCGAGGAAATCGTCGATGAGGCCGACAAGACACCGGACCGGCAGGCACTGGCCAAGCGCCTGTGGCGCAGGCGCGCGAAAAGGTATGGCCTCAAGGTGGATGAGTCTACCCAGCAGGAAAAAGACACAGAGGGTGCCGGCGAAGGGCGGGGTCATTCCGACGAGTGATTCCCCCCTGTCAGCCCCGATTGCCCCTGAGAGTGGAAACCTGCACCGTCCGGACTGCCTCTCTGTATCCGCAAGTGCGCTGATGGTTGAAGGCCCCAGCGGAATCTTTGGCGGCTATCGACGATCTGGGCAGGGTTAACTGCCAGTGGCCGCACGGCTTTCTGAGCAGATCTGCCGCGTGGGGGCGCCTGCTGGTAACGCCGCTACCCAAGCCGCTAGAATACGCCGCTTTGCAACCTGGCAGACTGAGATTTGACGATGGGAAACACAACGCCTCTCTATGATGCACATGTCGCCGCGGGCGGCAAGATGGTGGATTTCGGTGGGTGGGATATGCCACTGCACTACGGGTCTCAGCTGGAAGAACATAACAAGGTGCGCGCTGAGGCGGGGATGTTCGATGTCTCCCATATGACGGTCGTCGATATTGAGGGCAGCGGTGCCCGCGACTATCTGCGCTATCTGCTGGCCAACGATGTGGCCAAACTGGATGGCAACCCCGGCAAGGCCCTGTACACGGGCATGCTGAATGAAAAGGGTGGTGTGATTGACGACCTGATTGTCTATCTGCGCGATCCCGGCTATCGCCTGGTGGTGAATTGTGCGACGCGCGAAAAAGATCTCGCCTGGATGAGAAAGCAGGCGGAGCCCTTCGATATCGAGTTGGCCGAGCGCCCGCAACTGGCGATGATCGCCATCCAGGGACCCAGTGCCATCCGCAGGGTCAAACTGGCCCTGGGTAACGACTGGGACGTGGCCATCGACGCGTTGAAGGTTTTTCAGAGTGTGGCCCGCGGCGACTGGTTTGTGGCGCGGACCGGCTATACCGGCGAAGACGGCCTGGAAATCATGCTGCCCGGTGAAGAGGCTAGTGGCTTCTGGCAGGCACTGACCGATGCTGGTGTTGCGCCCTGCGGCCTTGGCGCCCGCGATACCCTGCGCCTGGAAGCGGGGATGAATCTCTACGGCCACGAAATGGACGAGGACACCTCGCCATTGCAGGCCAATATGGCCTGGACCCTGGCCTGGACGCCGGAGGATCGCGATTTTATCGGTCGCACAACGCTGATGCAGGAGAGAGCGCAAGGGGTTAAGCAGAAGCTGGTGGGCCTGGTACTGGAAGAGCGTGGTGTTTTGCGCGCGGGCCAGCCAGTAGTGGTAGACGGCACGGAAGACCGCGGTATCATTACCAGCGGCACCTTTTCACCGACTTTGGGCCACTCCATTGCCCTGGCTCGAGTGCCGGCGGGTGTCGGTGATTGCGCCCAGGTGGAAATCCGCAGGCAACTACAGCCGGTCAAGGTGGTTAAGCCCTGCTTTGTGCGCAACGGCAAATCGATTATTTGAGCATCGCACCGCAGCTGGATGCGTGGGTAAGAACATATATTCAGAGGCTTTATCAAGGGGTCACGGCATGAGTGAAATCCGCAATGAACTGAAATACCTGCCCAGCCACGAATGGGCGCGGCTGGAAGAGGACGGTACCATCACCATCGGTATCAGCGATCACGCCCAGGAGGCTCTGGGGGATGTGGTGTACGTTGAAACCCCGGAAGTGGGCAATGCCCTGGCCGCTGGTGATGAGGCTGGTGTGGTTGAGTCTGTAAAGGCCGCCAGCGATATTTACGCCCCTGTAACCGGCGAGGTGGTGGCGGTGAACGAAGCCCTGGAAGAGGCGCCGGAGACCGTGAATGCCTCGCCCTATGACGATGGCTGGTTTTACCGTGTCAAGCCGGCGGATGTGGGCGAGTTGGACAATATGCTGGACGCCGATGCCTACCGCGCGGAGTCCGAGAGCTGATCCCGGCGTTGACCCGGTTCAGAGATCAATCAGGGCAAGCCCTGATATCGTAAAAACCAGCCCAGCGCCACGTAAAAAGTCAATACCGGCTTTATTTGCGCATGGTCCCCGCCCGCCCAGGCTTCCCTTGGGATGCCGGAGGGGGGGATTCAATTTGGGCACGGTCGGGTGGGCTCAGGAACGGCTATCTGCCACTGTGCCCATCGCCTGGGGCAGCGCCTCCATCAGCGAGCGGCCCTTTTCCTGCAGTGCCATGCACAGTGCAATACGTTCCTCGGTCTGGGCCAGACTGCGCTCATAGCCGGGGGTTAAATCCCCATGCTTTGCAAACAGCTGTTGCAATTCCCCCAGGCGCTTTCGATCACAAAAAGTGTTGGCGAAAGCGGGGGTGCGGCGGCGAATTTGTGCGGGGATTTTATCCACCACCTTTTCAAAATTCTGCTGTAGCCAGGCCCAGTGTTGGGCTTGTACCCGGCGCTGTGCCAAAGCGTACTGGATCAGGCCAAAAGCCTCGCGCGGGCCCATATCCTCGCTGAGTGCCAGCTTGTGGAGGGTTTCCAGCTGCCGTGGGTTGTCGCTGCTGCCAATGGCATTGGCACTGGCGCTTTCAAAGCGCGGATCATCCAACTCGCCGCGCAGGTTCACCAGGTGTGTGAGAAAATCCCTGCCGGCGTCCTGCACCGCAACCGTCAGGGCAGCAGCGTAGAGATCTGAGTCCAGAGCCTGTGGATCACGCGGGACTTTAAAGCCGGTGAAGGCGCCGGCCATGTCCATTAACTGCCTGCGCGCTTGCGGGTCTTCAGCCACCAGGGCCATAAAGCCGAGCAGGGTACTGTGCAGTATCTGCCGGTCGGCGTCGTGACTGTCGGCGCTGCTGTTGAGGTGCGGCAGGTAGAGGCTGCGGGTAAAATTCAAAAATGCAGCGCGCTGCGCTTCATCGAGATAATTAGTGCGGTACTTGCGCAGGTAGCGCAGCGGCATGGTGATCACCTGGCGCTTGTCTGCCCCGGCAGATTGTCGCACCACCTCGAGCAGCAAGGTGTCCGACAGCTTGCCGGCTTCAAAGGCGGCGAAGGCGCTGTCGATTATCGACAGCTGCTCGGTGGGGGCAAACTGGTCAAAGCGCTTCACCAGTGCCTGCCACTGGGTTTCGGGCAGGTTCCAGCGATAGTAACCACTGCCCTGCACATTGGGCATGATCCAACTGGGGCAGGTGTCGCCGGGCATATCCAGGGTTGTATCGGCCTGTGTGAGCATCTGGCAGTGTTGCACACCAGTATCGCTTTTGTAGCAGAAGGGAATGTTCCATTGCTGCCGGCTAGTGGGAATGGGGGAGCCCAGCGGTTTGTAGCGGCTCTGGTGTACCCGCAGTTTGGCACGGCCCGACTCGGCACACGCCAGTGCCAGCTCCAGTTGGGGGACACCTTTTTGTTCGACAAAACTGCGAAAGGTTTCCGTCAGTTCCGGGGTATTGGTTTTCTCACCAATCACCTTGTAGAAAGACGGCGAGTCCGCCTCACCACCACTAAAGGTTTCCAGGTAGCGGCCCAGTGCCGGGCGAAAACGTTCGGCACCGAAGTAGCTGTCCACCATATTGATGACGCCGAGGCTTTTTGAATAAGTGATGGCATCGTAGGCGTTGCGGATAGTGTTGTTGTTTGTCACCGGTTCGCGGATGGCGCGGGTACTGGCGAGGGAATCGAGCTGCATGGCGTTGATGGCGTAGGTGGTGGCGTTGAGATCGTGACCACCCTCGGGCTCCATAATGGTGAGTGCCAGGGGTTCACCCCAGGTGGCAAAGCCCTCTTTCAGCCACAGGTCGTCCCACCAGGGGGGGGTGACCTGGTTGCCGAACCACATGTGTGCGATCTCGTGGGCGTGCACCTCCACCAGCGCCAGGCGGGTACCGGGTGCGGGATTGTCTCCCACCAGAATGCGCTGTTCGCGATAAGTGATGGCGGCGGACAGCTCTGTTGCGCCGCTGGGCCACTGGGGGGCAGCGATAATATCCAGTTTCCTGAAGGGGTAGGGACGTTGCAGCTGGGTCTCAAAGATTTCCACCATTTTCGGTGTAATATCGAGGATGTAATCCATATCCTCGCCGCGGCCCTGACGCGCAAAACCTCTTAATGGGATAGGTTCCCTACGGTATTTATTCGGCGGGATGGCCGGGCGTTCCACCATGTCGAAGGGGCCCACCGACAGAGACAGCAGGTAGGTGGACATGGGCGGGGTGGTGGCAAAGGTGACTTTCTCAAGGCCCGCACCGGCCGGCTCCCGTGCCAGCTCCGGGCCATTGCTGATGGCGGCGTAACCCTCGGGCACGGTGAGGCTGATAGAGAAGGGTGCCTTCAGGCCGGGCTCGTCAAAACCGGGCAGGTATTTGCGCGCCTGGATGGATTCGGACTTGGCCAGGGCATAGGCATTGCCCTGCTCCTCTACCTTAAACAGGCCAGCGAGGTTGCGATCGAAGGCCGCGTTATAGTCGATGTGTAGGGTGAAGTCGCCGGCGGGCAGAGGCTCGGCGAAGGTGATCGCGGCCACACCGCTGTCGAGGACCTGGCGGTAAGAAGCCGCGACTGTGTGGCCGTCTTTCCGCGCTGCGCTGATTTTTTTTACAGTGAGATTCTTGCCGTGCAGCCAGAGGTGGTCTGCGCTTTCGGTCAGGCGGATATCGATCGCAACGCTGCCGTTGAAGGACGCTTGGCGCGGGTCCAGCAGCAGGTCGAGGCGATAGGCAAGGGGGCGCACGCCCTTGGGCAGTTTGCCTTCAGGGGCGTCGTTGTAATCCGTTGCCGCTATTTCCGCGGCGGCTGGTTGCTGAGGCGGTTCCGGAGTCATTTCTGCCGGGGCGTGAGCGGCTGTGAACAGCAGTGCAGTGGCCAGCAGGGCAAAGGGGATCTTCTTATTCATAAGTGCGGGTATTCGATCAAAAAGCGCATTGTAACGGCTCGGTGAGAAATTACGCACTGTGGTGAGACGAGTCGATCAGCAGGGCAGTTCAATCCCCGGCAGAGTCTGCCGGGGAAAGGTCAATCTGGCGTATTGCCTCAGAGGTGTGGGATCGTCAGGCTGGAGACCTCGCTGCTGCTGTAGGGTACACGGATACGGTAAGCGGTGTCCTGCGGCTTCTGGTAGATCAGGCCCTGGGTATCAATGGCCAGCACCACCCGATGACCGGCGGGGACATCGTAGCTGGTGGTGAACAACTCCACATCGATCTTCTGCTGCTCTCCTGCCCTGCCAGCGCGCAGGGTAACGGGTACATGGGTGATCAGCCGGCCCAGCCCCAGGGGGCCGACATCGTAGAGATGCGCATTCAACTGTACGGTTTCCCTGCTGGGTTCGATCCACATTTCCAGCCTCGGCACCCCGCGAATCCTGAGGGTTTGCCACTGGATTGGGGATTGATATTCAATTGCGTAATAGCCGTTAATGGCTAGCATGGGGGTGTAAACCGGGATGCCGAAGCCTTCCAGGGCGTCGGATAACAGCGGGATACCGGTACCGGCGAAGGTGTCGGAGCCCCCGTGGAAGGTGTTGGTCCAGCGCCAGCCGTCATAGCGTTCGCCCGTCATGCCGCCGTTGTTGAACAGGGTAAAGCGCGGCCGCAGGTACCAGGTGGTACTGTCGCCAGTTACCGGGTAGTCCTCGTAGTGCTCCAGTTTGTTGCTAATCCGTACGGTCATATCCACTTTGGGTTCGCTGTCGATGCCGTTGTGCTCGCCCTTGAGGTGATGATCAAACCAGCGGAAACTGGTGGACCAGATATGGCCCTCATTGCCCGCGAGGATTTCGGTAATGGCATGGGTACCCGGATTTAACAACAGCTTTTTTGGACCTTCCAAGAGGGAATAGAGGTCAACCATACTGTTGGGTTTGAACAGGTAATCGGCGAAATTATTCGAGAGCAGTACGGCAGTGCCGTGCTCGTTTAACCCATCGATATAGCTAATGGCCGAGCGTTGCGCGGCAAAACGGATCACTTGCTCCAAATTCTGGCCGCTGCGCAGATCGGCCCAGAGTTGGTTCAATTCCGGTTCCTTGCGCAGGGCGGTGTTGACCAATAGACCGCCCCAAACCAGATTGACGGTTTCATTGGGGTAGAGCGCCTCTACCACATCAGCCCAGCCGGACAGGCAGGCCACGGCCTTCACGCGGGCGTCTTGGGCGGCACCCAGCAATGAGATACCGCCACCGTAAGAAATGCCCGCCATGCCCAGTCTGCCCACGGGATAGTTGGCTTCGAGCCAGTCGATCAGCACACTGACGTCAGCGATACTATTTTCTCCGGCCACATCCACCAGGCCGCCGGATTGGCCGAAACCGCGGGTCGAGTAGCTCAGTACCAGATAGCCCTTTTCCGCCAGTGCTCGGGCCTGGAAATGGTACTGGTGCTTATCCAGGGCCCAGCTATTGGTAAAGATGACCGTGGGATAGCCTTCTGTCGGTGGGGGGGTTTCCGGTACAAACAGATTGGCATCCAGCAGGGTGCCGTCAAAGGAAGTGATATCCAGGTCTGCAATATACTCCGGTGCCGACCAGGCATGGGTTGATATCAGGGCGCTGCTGAGCAACGCCAGTAAACGAATTATTTTCATTTTTATCTCTCATCTGTTTGAATCATTTTTATTTTTTGACCAAAGACTGATATCTGGTCAACAGGAAAATATAGAGGTTTGGCCGTTATTTGTCGGTGGATCAAGGCAAAACTGAGAGATTTGTCTCGTTGCTTGTCGCTACCGACATCCGCTATTGCTTTTGATATGTTCGATAGATTTATGGATATCCAGTCATATAAAAGTCACGAATCTGCTGTTTTATGATCAAGTTGATCTTTTTTTAGCCAATAAAAACCGGTAGTGTGTAAGCTTTACGGGTGTGCCAGGGAGGGTTCCGGCAATAATGACTCGGTGGCTTGAACTATGGTTTCCCGCGTAGCTGTTTGTTTAGTATTTTATTTTGGTTTTGTCTTGACTGCCGGTGCTAGTCCCCGGTATTTGGGGGAGGAAATCTGGTATGCCTTGGATAGTGACCACTTCCGGGTCATTACCGATGGCGATCCCAAGACCGTAAAGCGCCTGGTGGCCGATCTTGAACGCTACCGCGCCGTGGCGATTGAATTACTCGACGCGACTCCCGACAGCCGAAAGTTCACCATCTATGCTGCCGGGGATCGCGATACCTATGCCGGCCTGGTGGGCGCTGAACTGGCAGAAATGACCAATGGACTGTTCGATACTTCGGCAGAGGGCAGCTATGCCCTGGTCAATCTGGATGGTCGCAGTGCCGAGCGCCAGCTCAAAGCCCGCGAGTTTCTCTTCCACGAGTACACCCATTTCCTCAGTTACAACGGCAACACCACCCACTTCCCCTATTGGTATAGCGAAGGCTTTGCTGAGTTCATGGCGACAATGTCTTTCCCAAAGAAGGGCCGCTATGAACTCGGGGACATTCCGCAAGAACGTGCCCTGACTCTGATGTACACCGGCCTGATGCCCCTGGAGCCGTTGTTGCGTGCCACGGTATACAACACGGATGCTGAAGCCAAATCCGATGTCTATGCCAGTGGTTGGCTGCTGTCTCACTGGTTGATGATGACCAGTGGCAAGAAGGAGGAATTTAATCAGTTTATCAAGGCGTACAACGATGGTGCGGACCCGGTGCTAGCGCTGGAAGAGGCACTCGGCATGACACTGGCGGAAATCGAAAAGGCCTACGCCGCTGCATACGAACTGGGTGAATTTGACACGGTGACCGGAGAAATTCCCGCGGACTTTCTCGAGTCCACCCCGGAGGTTAAACGCCTGACAAAAAGGGAGGCGGTGAATGTGCTGGCAGGGTTTATCGCCCAGTCCGGTTACAACCTACAGGCGCTGGATGACTTGATGGCCTACGCACTGCACACCGGTATCTACAATACCGAGTTGGTCTCCATCAAGGCGAGTGCCGATCTACGTATGGGTGACTTCCCCCAAGCCAGCCACTTGCTGGCCAGTGTACCGAGCAATGATCGCCAGCAGCCCTGGTACCTGAGTGCACATGCCTGGCTGACGGTGAACCAGCAGGCCATGATGCCCAATAAAGTGCGGGATCTGCACAGTTTGAAGCGGGCCTCTGATGAATTTACGTATCTGGTGGATAAAGAACCCCAGAAAGCCTCCCACTGGTTTGGCCTGGCCATGACGATGGAGATGCTGGACTTCCCAAGGGAAAAATATTTGGAGATACTGGAAAAGGCTTATCAACGGGCACCGCGCGAATTACATATCGCCCAGTGGCTGGCGGAAGAGCTTTACCAGAAAAAGGACGCGGAATACTATACACGGGTTGCAAAACCGCTGATATTTGAAATTCCCGATGAATTTGAAAATCAACAGATAAAAATGCGGTTGGCGGAACTTCAGGGTAAACCCAAATCCTTATAATAGGCATGTAAGGGTGTAATTTAAATACGTCAAGGTGTATTTGCCCGATAATATTGTTTGCCGGGCTTTTTAATTGTTGGCAGTCCTATTATGGCGGATTCAAAAGCAACCATAAAAAGCATTGCGGATATCTGGATTATGTCAATATAGACTCCCCATGAAAATCCAATAATGCCATGGCCTTATAACAGGAGGCCAGATGCCAGGACAAGCCTTCAGGTGCAGGTACTTCTCTGCGGCTGCACCGCACCGTCAATAAAACGATCAAATAGAAGACGAAATACTATTTTAAATGCCCGTTTGATGACGCTGGCCACAGCAAAATGGGAGCATTTTTCAGAGGCGAAATCAATTTGCTTTCACAATGGAGGTGAACCTATAACGAGAGAGGTCTCCCTGCTACGCTGTTTTCGAGTCAAGATTAGTGAATCGTACGTCCGGCCCGCATAACCAGATCGGAGATGGCGCGATGTAGACGCAAAAAAACCATGCGAATAAATGAAACGGTGATTTCTACCCCGGTTACAATCGTCATACCGATCAGCTGTGCCAGTCTGCGGATCAGACGCATTACCCAGAAGGAAATATCCTTGCTGATTTGATAGGCTTTATGGAGAAAGATTGCCAGCCTGTCCAGCAGGGTGAAGGTCGTGCTGCCAGCAACAACCAGAGAAATACCGGCTAAGTGTCCAATCTTTTTTAATACCCAAAGCATTGCCTCTCCGGCGATCCAGGCGGTGTTTATTGTCAGTGACAGTATGCCATCGGATCTCAGCCAAGCCTCAATGCTTCTCTCCAGATTCTGTTTGGGTTTCCTGTTTTTAATGGCATTCCAATCAAGTCCAGAGTCATTCGGGGAAACAGAAGCTATATAGGTTGCGCTGCTATGGCTTTTAATAGGGCTATGGTTGGAGGTTGGTAATTGAAAATCCCCCACGCCCCCATTGGGCACATGTATAAACGGCCAGGTAGGTACCATGGGCACCGGGTCATCGCGGTGGTAAACCCGATAAATATTGCCAGGGGTAAGCCTGCGTTTGCAGTTGCTGGAAAAGTGATCCAAACCGACTCGCGGGCTGCCAAATGTATAAAGTTTAACTGTTTTTCCGCTATTATAAGATAGCCAATCGGCGGCTAACGTCGCAAGAGCACCACCCAAACTGTGACCGACACAATGAATAGTATGGATTTCGTTGGGCATTTCTTGTGTAAATTGCTGCAATTGGGGCAGGATGGACTCAAAGGTGTAATAAAACCCCTGATGCACGGCACCACCGGTATGGAACCTCTTTATTCCCGCATTGATATCTGTGAGTGCATCATAACCGTTTGAAGTGCCTTTTAATGCGACAAAAGCCTGACCTTTAAATCGGCCGGTGCCACAAGCGGCTATACCCATGGTATGGGTATTCTTAAGAAGAAAAAAAGCTCCGGTTTTTCCGCTTAATTGATTATTTGTTTTTTTATCAACTTCAAGATCCTCTTTATAGGCATCATAAAACAATTCCTGTGTGCCAGGTTTTTGTACCAGGTAGATATCCGCGGCGAGTTGGGCACTATATTTTGGAGTAAGCATAAGCATCCTGTTATCACCCTTGTTGTGTAAATGATCAGATAAACTTGCATGATGTCTTTAGTAATGAATTGAATGCTCTCTCTGTTTTAGGGTTATCTAGCAGTTCGCAGGTAAGGCTAAATGACTTCCCTGCAAGCTCGGAATTCTCTTTTGGATTTCTTTTTGCATATACCCATATCTTGTAAGTTTGATCCATATATTGCACATTGATAACCTGGGAAGATACAAATTCTACTGGTAAAACCTGTGTAATAGAGCTTTCAAATTTGGCTGGAAGATGGACCTTGCCACTGTCATCAGCCATAAAGGTATCGACAGATTCTGTCTTCCAGTCCACCAATCGAATAACTTTTGCACCTGCTGCCGGCTTTCCATTCAGGGTGATGCTGAGGTTCATTTCAGAAAAAGTGCATGCCTTTAAAGGATTTGAAAATATCATTCCGTTAGACGCCTCCGAAAAAGAGAAACTAAGCCAAATCAATGATAGAAAAATTACAGTAAACCTCTTTTTGTGCATAGATATAACTTTCCTGCTTGGTTATTCTTACAGTGAACTTCATTACTACTTGAGGTGTAATTGATAGAAGAATCCCTTCCTGGCAAGGAATACACTCTGCAGCATAAACTTCTGTGACATTGCATGCCGGCACAATGGAGTGCCCCACCAACGACATCTACGCTGTACGTCTATGAATTCAGCTATTTATTGTTTTTATGGTTTGGTGTCAGTTCTCTAAAAATAACTGATTATCTTATAGATATAAAAAAATCGCGGATTCAACCTTGAAGCGCATACCATTTATGCGGCTTGTGCCGCCAAGTAATTATCCATTAAATCTTCTGGT
>NZ_CANLDD010000058.1 GCF_947489355.1 uncultured Microbulbifer sp.
TATCTGATGACCTACTACAACTGGGAGCGTCCCCATCAGCACAACGATGGTATACCACCTGCAAAGGCGGAAGAAAAGCTTAACTTACTGTCCGGTAAAAGTTGACCACTACAGAGCAAGCCCCGGCCTAAGCTGATGCCGGTGCCCATGCCAGCTTTAGAGGCTTCGGTTGAGCTGGCATTGCCCGGCGGCATTCAGATGCAGTTACCAGTATCAGCCCTTGAGCAAACCCTTCCCTTGCTCTGGCGCCTACTACGGGAGCAGGGGTGATGCTGCGTCCGAAGCAGTCCGCGCAGACCTACTTGTACATGGAGCCTGCCGATATGCGCAAGTCTATCAACGGCCTGGCGGCGCTGGTCGAGCTAGAGATGGAGCTATCTCCTGCACTGGAAATCCTCTTCGTGTTCTGCAATCGCGGTCGCGATAAAATCAAACTGCTTTACTACCCGCAGACCTACGTTGACAGCTACGCAAAAGTGGCACACTGCAAGCTGTATACAACAAAGACGCCAATCACTGCAGCAGACCTTCTGAATGACCGTGTGCTGCCATTCTACGCTTCGCATGAGCTACCTGTGCTGCGTATCCTGACTGATCGTGGCACCGAGTACTGTGGCAAGCTGGAGCAGCATGATTATCAGCTGTATTTGAGCGTGAATGAGATTGAACATACGAAGACGAAAGCCCGGCATCCACAAACGAATGGTATCTGTGAGCGATTTCACAAGACTATTCTGCAGGAGTTTTATCAGCCGTCACTACGACGCAAGATTTATGGCTCGCTGGAGGATCTGCAGATGGATCTAGACGAATGGCTCAATTATTACAATAATGAACGAACCCACCAAGGCAAGAAGTGCTGTGGCCGTACGCCTGTACAAACGCTTGAAGATGGCAAAAAGATCTGGATGGAAAAGTTCGTGAACTGAACCTGACCTGACAGACCACCGTCAGAAAAACCGGTAACTGTCAGATCAAGTCTGAACTACTACATTTAACCATCGCCGCATTCTCGAGCCGATTGGCGATATGCCTCCAACCGAATACGAAAACCTGTATTATCAGCAAGCCGAGTCTGCCCAAGTGGCATGACTCAAATCAAATTGCCTCCGGCAAACCCAGGGTGATTCAACTAAGGTAACCCTATACCTATAAGTGACGGCTGCCGGGAAACCCGGACCCCGGTACTTTGTCCAATGGTATCCCTTGCTGTATGATTTACTGTCAATGAAACACGCTCCATCCAGATTTCGCACCAGGCTGGCCTCGCTGGCGACCCTGCTCCTGCTAATATTCCAGGTCCAGGCCGTGTTGGCCTGTGAAATGATGGATCGCCCGGCACCGGCGGCAGTCTGCTGCTGTGACCATACGTCCACAGACTCCGAACCCCCGATAGACTGCTGCGAGTTTGAGGCCCAGGTTTCCCTCAAAACACCCCTGGATGATCACCAGGCAGCCCTCACCACTACTGCTCCCCTGACGCTCGAACTACCGCAGTTTGCACCGCCGCCAAATTACCAATGGCCGCAGATACTGGCCCCGCCCGTGCCACCCGGTGTCACCGGCCCCATTTCTCACCTCCCCCATCCCGGCAACCGCACCTGGCTGGATACCCTGCGCCTGCGTATTTGATCGTTCCCTTTCTCTGACACCCAATGTCCCCATCACCATTTGAGTGCGCGGGGTTTCAGAATCATTGTCCGAGGAGCGAACCTTGACTACCAAAAACCCCGCTGCTGTCCTCAGCAGACAAAAGACCACAATCGCCTGGCGCACCGGCAAGAGAACCCTCTCCAGCCAGGGAGGGAAAGCATGAATCGCCCTAAAAGCATTGGCTTCCTGGCCTTGGGTCTTATGCTTGCTGCGGCGGCAGGGGCCTTTTACTGGAAAGACCGCTTTCCACTGACGGTAAATACAGCGGCGGAATTTATCCAGACCGGCCCCTTCCAGGTTGCAGTATCCATCGATCCACTCAAACCCCGTGCAGGCAGAAACCAGATACGTATCGAAGTTCGGGATTCACAGGGCAATCCGGTAGCCGGTGCCCAGGTGCGCGCTGTGGCGGAAATGCCCGCCATGGGCTCCATGCCGGCGATGCGGGCCCAAGCGGCATTCAGCGAGACAGCCCCCGGCGTTTTTCAGGGCGAAATGGAACTGGCTATGGTGGGTGCCTGGCCAATGGTGGTGGATGTGGCTACCGGCCACGATCAACACGTGGATCTCTCCTTCGACTTGAGTACCAACCGCAAGGGGCTGCGCCTGAAGTCGGCACCCCAGGCTTCCGATGCGGCCTATTACACCTGTGCCATGCACCCTTCGGTCAAATCCGCTGAGCCTGGAACCTGCCCCATTTGCGGTATGGATTTACAGCCGGTGCGTCACGGGGAGTTAAACAGCAACAGCCTTGTAGTGGAAAGTGCCAGGCGCCAGGCCATCGGTATCAGAACCGGCATGGTGGAACGCAAGCCCTTCTCACTGCCTGTGCACCTGCACGGCCAGGTGACTTATGATGAAACCCGCCTGCGCGATATCAGCCTCCGCTTCGATGGCTGGATCGGCGATCTGGATGCGGACTTCGAGGGCAAACAGGTCAACCGTGGCGAAGTACTGTTTACCGTGTACAGCCCCGAGCTGCTGGCAGTACAAGACGAATACCTGAAAGCCCATCGCCGGGGCGATGCCCTCGAGCAGGCAGCGCGCAGGCGTTTGCTGCTGTGGGGGCTTTCCGAAGCACAAATTGACTGGCTGGCAGAGCAGCAGAAAGCACAGGACTATATACCGATCTTTGCCCCGGCCAGCGGGGTGATTATCGAGAAACATATCGTCGCCGGCTCCTCCTTTGAAAAAGGCAAGAACCTGCTGCGGATAGCCGATTTAAGCCGGATATGGATTGAAGCCCATGCCTACGAAGATCAGCTGCCCCTTTTGCAAATCGGTATGCCTGCCAAGGTGCGTCTAACCAATGTACACCACCGGGAGATACCGGCCACGCTTACCCAGATAGACCCCTTCCTCAACCACAGCAACCGCAGCGCACGCCTGCGTGTCTCGCTACCCAATGCCAATGGTGAACTGCGCCCCGGTTTGTTCGCGAACATCCTGCTCAGTGCCGAGTTGGGTAATCAACTGGTAGTGCCGCGGGATGCCGTGCTGATATCCGGTAACAAACGCATTGTATTTCGCGATCTGGGGCAGGGCCGCCTGGAGCCGGTTCAGGTCCGCACAGGCTACGGTGACAGCGACCAGATTGTGATCCGCTCCGGCCTTCTGGCCGGGGACAGGATAATCACTTCCGGCGTTTTTCTGATCGCTGCGGAAAGTCGTTTGAAGTCGGGGGCGCAGCAATGGTAACTCCCGAATCGAAGGGTCTGATTGCACGCATTATCGGCCTCTGTGCCGGCAAACCTGGCATTACCCTGGTCCTTGTGGCCATAGCCGCACTGGCAGGCTACCGCACACTGATAAACATCCCCCTGGATGCCATCCCGGATTTATCCGATGCCCAGGTTATCGTGATGACAGAGTGGCCCGGTCGCAGCCCTGACCTGGTGGAGGACCAGATTACCTACCCTCTCTCCACCGCGCTGCTGGGCCTTCCCAAAGTCAAATTTGTACGGGGCCAGAGTTTCCTCGGGCTCAGCTTTGTCTATGCCATTTTTGAAGATGGCACCGATATCTACTGGGCCCGATCGCGGGTTCTGGAGTATCTGAACCAGGTGGCAGACCAGCTGCCAGAGGATGTACAACCCACCCTGGGCCCGGATGCCACCGGTGTGGGATGGGTATTCCAATACGCTCTGGTGGATCGCAGCGGCAGGCACGACCTGCAGGAACTGCGCGCCCTGCAGGACTTCAAGCTGCGTTACTGGCTCACTTCGGTAGCCGGTGTTGCCGAGGTGGCCTCCATTGGCGGCTTCGAGAAGGAGTATCAGATTCAAATCGACCCCTACCGCCTGGGGATGTTCAATATCCCCCTGGGCAAAGTGGTCGAAGCCATCCGCCGTAGCAATAACGATACCGGCGGGCGTGTATTGGAAATCGCCGGTCACGAACACATGGTGCGCGGCCGCGGTTATATCCAAGGCGTCGAGGATCTTGAGCAAGTCGTCATCGGTGTCAACGCGGCAAATATTCCCGTGACTCTCAACCAGGTTGCCGATATCAGCCTGGGACCGGCCATGCAGCGCGGTATTGCCGAACTCGATGGCGAAGGGCAGACCGTGGGCGGTATTGTCATCATGCGCTACGGGGAAAATGCCCTCAAAGTGATCGAACGGGTCAAGCAGCGTATCGAGGAAATCAGGGCCGGCCTGCCCGAGGGCGTGGAACTGGTCGTGACCTATGATCGCTCCAACCTGATCAACAGCGCCATCGACAACCTCAAAAACACCCTGCTGGAGGAAATGCTGGTGGTCGCAGCGGTGATTGCGCTGTTCCTGCTACATGCCCGCTCCGCACTGGTAGCGGTCATCACCCTGCCCATCGCCGTGCTGCTGGCTTTTATCCCCCTCTCCATCCAGGGGCTGACTGCCAATATTATGTCCCTGGGCGGCATCGCCGTGGCTATCGGTGCGATGGTGGATGCGGCTGTGGTGATGGTGGATAACATCCACAAACAGCTCGCGGCAAGCGCTGGTAAACCGCTCTCTGCAGGGGAGCGCAGACAATTGATCGTCGGCGCCATGCAAGAGGTGGGCCCGAGTATTTTCTTCTCCCTGGTGATTATCACGGTTTCCTTCCTGCCGGTATTCGCATTGGAAGCCACCGAGGGCCGCCTATTCAAACCCCTCGCGTTTACCAAAACCTACAGCATGGCCTTCGCCGCGCTGCTCGCCATCACCCTGATTCCGGCCCTGGCAGTATTGTTGATGCGCGGTAAAATCCGCAGCAACGAGAACCCGATTACGCGCGTGCTGGTGAAAACCCTGCAGCCCGCGATCCACTATTGTATCCGGCAGCGCAAAGTGGTTGCCGCTTTGTCATTGCTGGCGCTGGTCTCGGTGGCCTACCCCATCAGCAGGCTTGAGGGTGAATTTATGCCGCCGTTGAATGAGGGCAGTATTCTCTATATGCCCACAGCTCTGCCCGGCATGTCCGTGACCGAGGCGGGCAAGGTGCTACAGCAGATGGATACCGAACTGAAGCGGTTCCCCGAGGTGGAACGGGTATTCGGCAAGATCGGGCGTTCCAACAGCGCAACCGATCCGGCGCCACTCTCCATGGTCGAAACCGTGATCACTCTAAAACCAAAAAGCGAATGGCGGCCGGGCCTTAGCTGGGATGATCTGCTGGCGGAAATGGATGAAAAGCTGCGTTTCCCCGGCATGCCCAATATCTGGTGGATGCCGATCCAAACACGCACGGAAATGTTGGCTACCGGCATTCGCAGCCAGCTCGGCATCAAGGTATTCGGGGATAGCCTGGAGGGAATCGAACAAACTGCCCTGGCGGTTGAGGCCGCCTTGCGCAGCGATGAGCGCACGGCAGTGGAAACGCGCAGCGTCTTTGCCGAACGGCTTACCGGTGGTTACTTTCTGGACTTTGATATTGATCGCACAAGGGCTTCCCGCCACGGCCTCAACATCCAGGACATCGAGGATGTGATTTCCGCTGCCGCCGGCGGTCTCGCCGCCACCCAAACCATTGAAGGACGCGAACGCTACGATGTCCTGGTACGCTACGCCCGCGATTACCGCGATACCCCGGAGCAACTGGAACAAATATTGGTGCCGGCATCGGACGGTGCCCAGATACCACTGAACCAGTTGGCAAACCTCAATTACCGCACGGGCCCACCGATGATTCGCAACGAGGATGGACAACTGGTGGGGCTGGTATTTGTCGACCTGAAAAGTGGAGTCGCTGTTGCTGACTATGTGAGCCGCGCCCGGCAAGTGGTTGCGGATCAGGTCACCCTTGTACCCGGCCAGCGCATTGCCTGGGCCGGCCAATACCAGTATCTGGAACGCGCCAAATCCAGCTTGCAATGGCTGGTACCACTGACGCTACTAGCCGTTTGCTTCCTGCTTTATCTGCATCGCGGACGCCTGGCTGACACACTCTTTGTACTTACAGCCATGCCCATGGCCCTGATCGGCGCCTTCTGGCTGTTGTACCTGCTGGAATACAAACTGAGCGTTGCTGTGTGGGTTGGTATGATTGCCATGGCGGGGCTCGCGGCAGAAATGGGACTGTTGATGCTGCACTACCTGTCTGTTGCGGAAAGCGCTTCGACTGATTCCGTGCCCGATCCTGACGACTCCACCAGATATGTAGCCCAAGCCGCAGCCGGCCGCATTCGCCCGATGCTGATGACCAGCCTTACCCTGCTGATTTCTTTAGTACCGGTCATGGTCTCCGACGGTACTGGCGCAGATGTCATGAAACGCATTGCCGCACCCATGGTCGGGGGCACGGTAAGCGCGCTGCTGTTTGTACTGCTGGTGATGCCCGGGATATTTTTCCAATGGCAGAGGAGAATCCCCCATCGGGAAGATAGCCATAACCCTTAAAAATCCCCAACTGGATCTGGTTGCCCTTGCGGTACCCATCCGCAGTCACTGGGCAAACCAGCCAGGTGGTGATGCCCTTTCATCGAGCCAGTAATCCAATTGGTCTTTGAATTTCCGCTAAATGGCGCTGCGCAGTGAGGGACAAATTGCACAGCTAGTCCCAGAGCCAATACCGTTTGGATTGTGATTCCGGGACTTCGAGTAGAACTAAGATACTTCAACTGTGAACTTTGGACGAGCAGTTTTGGCAGTCAAAAAAAACCAGGGCATGGACAGAATACTCAATGTCATGGCTACCCGAGTATGTCTGAACCACTTATTTACTGGATTTATTATAATTTTTACTATGGACTTATTTGATAACGACTTTTTAAGTGTATTTTTTACAGGTCATATTAATGTGCTTCCTAGATTAATATCGCGACCCTCTGTCCCGGCTGGAGTACATCTTTCAAGCGCTTACGCGCTCCCTAAGCTGAGGCTGATTGTTTGCTGGTAACACGTATGCACCTGTAAGCTCCCGTGTTGTCCAATCGATAACTTGTCAGATTTCCTGCTAAACACATGATGCTTGTCAGATTACTCACTCTTCCACTGCTGCTGATTACGCTCGCCCAAGGCACGCACAGCTATGAATTGCTGTATACCGCAAAGATTGAGCCCGATACAAAACTGGCCCATATCAGTATCGAATTAAGCGGCGAACAGCTGCCCAATAAACTCACCCTCAACCTGGAGTCGGGCCGCTACAAGAACCTGTCAAGCAGACAGCCATTGGTGATTGAGGAAAATAGGGCTATCTGGCATCCCACTGGCCCCAAGGCAAAACTCAGCTACAGTTTTATCATCGATAACCAAAGAAATAACGGCAGTTATGACTCGCGGATTACCGAGGACTGGGCAATACTCCGTAGCGACAGGCTGATTCCCCCCATTTCAACAAACGGCAAGGGCCACGCCAATGCCCGCTTACAGCTACAACTGCCCAAGCACTGGTCCGCCGCCCTGCCCTATCCGAAGGTTGACGAGCACCTGTACCAGCTGTCGGACCTAAATCGCCGATTTGTACGCCCCAAAGGCTGGATGATCGTGGGAAAAATCGGCAGCCGCCAGGACTGGATCGCCGGTACTTCCACCTCGGTTTCCGGCCCCCTGGGAGAAAATATTCACCGCCAGGATGCTCTCGCGTTTCTCAATTGGAGCCTGCCGGAAATCAAGAAGATCTTTCCTCTATTTCCCGACCGTTTGCTGATCGTAACGGCCCGTGACCCCATGTGGCGTGGAGGGCTTTCCGGCCCCCGCTCTCTGTTTATGCATGCAGATCGACCATTGATCAGTGCAAACCGCACCAGCAGCATGATCCATGAGCTGATCCATGTGGCCACAGGTATCCACGGCGACGACCAGAGCGATTGGATCGTCGAAGGTCTGGCTGAATTTTACTCTCTGGAAATTCTGCGCCGCTCCGGGGGAATCAGTGAAATCCGCTATCAGGAAGCGATGGACAAACTGATGGAATGGGGGCAAAAAGCACCAACCCTGCTGGTGAAGCGCTCCTCCGGTCCAGTTACTGCCCGTGCTACGAATGTAATCATGACGCTGGATAAAGAAATTCGTGCAGTTAGTGGCGGAAAGGCGAGTATTGACGATGTGGCCCGGGAACTGGCCCGCACCAGGGGAGAGGTGACCCTTGATCGCTTCAGAGTGCTGTCGGAAAAAGTAGCTGGACAGCCAGTGAAGACACTGGCAATCGGGAATCTCACCGACAAGGGACGCTGATCAGCTAAAAAACAGCAAGCACCCACAAAAAAAAGCCCTGACGACGGGGGGGAGAGCGTCAGGGCCAAGACCATTAGGAGTGAAACTTGGAGGATTTCATCCTTGCTACACATCGGGCAATTACCAATATGGTGCGCCCTTCTGACGTTACTAAACACGTTTTGGGGGGAGACGTGTTAGCCAGATAAAAACAGTATCGGACACCAGTGAAAGATTTCCAGCAACCAAAACCTCAAATCTAGAACAAATAGAAATAGGTTTATTGGCAACATCGCTAAAAGTTATTATGTCAATTACCCTAACGCACTAAGAGGGCTTTAATTCAGTTTTTTTCATATAGACACAAACAAGGCTTGACTAAGCGGCGGCAGCCCCTAGAATAGCCCCCCTCTTATAGTCACGTGTACGTAACTATAAGAAAACGCTAGGATTTTTCAGTTTTATCCGATAAAATCCGGCACGTTTGGGTTCCGTGTCTGACGGAATAATAGGCTAGGTGGCAGAGTGGTCATGCAGCGGACTGCAACTCCGTGTACGCCGGTTCGATTCCGACCCTAGCCTCCATTCTTACCCCAGATAACAATATCTATCCGGCCCGAGTGGTGAAATTGGTATACACAAGGGATTTAAAATCCCTCGGCTGTCATGGCCATGCCGGTTCGAGTCCGGCCTCGGGCACCATATAAATGTTTAAAATCAATCAGTTAGTAGCTTTGTGGTGCAAATCTGGTGCAGTTCACCTTAGCTCTTCAACATCGCCAGGAACTGAACTGATTCCTCCTCAGCTAGAGTCAACCCATACTTCTCCACTATCGCCATAAATCGTTGAACATAGATGGCCTGCACTGGCTCATAGGGTAGCATCCACTCATCAGGCCCCCTGCCCCCTTTACTCTGGTTTCAACCATCATCAACAAGCCATAGATTTCAGGGTCTTCTGCAAACTGCCGCTTCAACTCTACAGTCCAGTCTTCACCCCCGTCGTGCTCGTGGGTCCATGAAAGCAGGACGATATGTTCAACATCCAGGTCAGAGGCCAGGGGCTTCCCTTAGCGCAACCTGCTTTTCTCTTGATGGATGAGGGGCTACTGTGACGGCCACCTGCTGAGCCAACACGACTGAAACGGAATGATTTCATGAGCAATTTCTGCCCAATATTGTCGAACACCCAATATCGGTTTCCAGGTAATCGATGGTACCCATGACATCTTCCTCTGTTGTCAGCGGGTTAATAGTGCAGAGTCGAAGCACACTGCGGTCTTTGAGCTTGGTCGAGGATACGCACGCGTAACCGCTGTCCGACAAGGCCTTTGCCCTGGCGGCATGCTGCCGGGGAGTCCCATTTTTAAGGGAGAAGCAGACAACGCCAATTTGAGCAGGCGTGATCACCTCCCATGTTTCAGGCCTGGAACGTAAGTAGGCTTCGGCAAATTCTGCCAGTTTGATGCCGTGATTGATCGCTTTTCGAAATCGCTCAATACCATATGTACGCAAGCTCATCCAGAGTTTTACCGCTCGTGATCGACGTGTGAGCTCCAAACTGCGGTTTCGAAAATCCACCTCGCCGGCGCCGGCTTCAACATCCTTTAGATACTCCGGATTCATGCTGAAACAATGCTCAAGTGCGCCGGGACGACGAACCAGGACACAGCCAACGTCATAAGGCTGAAACAGCCATTTATGCGGATCCAGGACCAGCGAATCGGCTCGTTCGATCCCGGATAAATACTGACGCCCCTGTTGGGTAATCGCAGCCGGCCCCCCGTACGCGCCATCGACATGAAACCACAGATCTTCCTGTTGACAGATGTCCGCGATTTCGTGCAGTGGGTCGACAGTTCCCGCGTTGGTGGTTCCCGCAGTTCCGATGATCATCGAAGGACGCCTGCCTGCAACCCTGTCTTCCTCAATGGCTCGCGTCAGGCACTCCATCGACATTTTGTAGTTCTCGTCACTCTCCAGTATTCGGATATGCTGCTTTGGCCAGCCCATTTCTCTAAGGTTGCGGACCAGTGACGAATGCGTCTGGTCGGTCAGGTAAACGACGCCCTTGCCGTAAACCGAGCGGGCCACGGAAAACGCCGTCAGGCTGGCATGGGACCCGCCACTGACCAGGATACCTTCGCTTCCTTCGGGAAAGCCCATTAACTGCCACAACCACTCGATAACGATGAGTTCAAGCGTCGCCGGGCCCGAGCCGCCAGCCCAGGACGCAGCGATTGCGTTGAACCCGGTCCCCAGCCATTCACCGAGAACGGCGGCAAACGAACTGGGGCCGGGCACTCTGGCGAAATAACGTGGGTGGTCGCCTCTTTGCTGATGCCGTAAGGCGACTTCAGCAAGCAATGCCAGTGATGCGTCCGGATCCATCGGCTTGTTCGGCAAGGGGGCGCCAAGAAGCGCCATCAAGTCGGCAGGCGAACCCGTAAGCACGGCATCTTCAACATTCTTACGCATCAAGCGGTCGACGACCAGATCCACCACTTTATGGCCCAATCGACGCATCTCTTCTGCTTCCAGCCCAAGAGTGTCAGCAGGGTAGTAGAGCTCATTATCGGGGTTTATTTTGGAAGTAGTCATAAATCACCGCGGCCTTAAGGGGTTCTGTGCGAGTAGAGAGTTACAACCAATGCTGGTGTTTGAGAGTTTGAAAGAAAGCAGCGTATCTGGTTGATTTATTGTCACCAAACAATAAACCAAGAGTACGCCGCGATGAATAAGAATACCGTTGTTGAGTTTACAGGTCGACAGCAGATAGCTGATCCACTGACAAAACTACTACGCCGGGGCGCACGAGATCTGCTTAAGGAGGCAGAGGACCACTTGAGTTGGGGGAGACCAGTACAGGCTACAGTTGCTTCTATCCTTATTATTTCTCTTGAATCAATTTGATAACAGCTTCAGCTGTTTTATAAGAAGAGGCTGGATTTTGACCTGTGACAAGTCGGCCATCGATAACGACATTAACCTTTCTTACCGGCGCTTTTTTGAACTTAGCCCCACGTTCAATTAAGCTAGTTTCAAGTAAAAATGGCATTTTATCTTTCACTCCAGTAGTATCTTCTTCCTCATTTGTGAAAGACGTGACAGATTTTCCTTCAATTAAATAGGAACCATTCGATAGCTTTACATTAATGAGAGCAGCAGGCCCATGACACAACGCAGCAACGATATCGCCGTTTTCATAGATTTGACGTGTGACTTTTTGAAGGCTCTCTGAGTTTGGGAAGTCCCACATAGGGCCATGACCGCCTACAAAAAAAATAGCCTTGTAATATTTTGGATTAATATCAGAGATAGAAATTGTATCACCAGTCTGATTCATTAAACCATGATCATTATAAAAAGCCTTATTATCAGCGTCTGACAGGTCAATGCTGCGCGGGTCGACAGGTGCATACCCGCCAAGTGGGCTTGCAAAATCGACATCGAATCCAGCTTTGGTAAACGTATAATAAGGGTGCGATAGTTCAGGTAAAAAATAGCCTGTAGGCTTGTTTGTACCTTGTATTTGGGAAGTGTTTGTAACGACCATTAAAACCTTTCCTTGGTCTTCAGCAAAAGCATTCCCCGATGAGAGTTGAAAAAAAATCAAGAAAATTGAAGAAATAATAGTAAACAATATGTGCATATTAAAACCTCTTTTATTTCAACTATTGAGCTTAACAACTAAACACCTTCCCCTCGCAACCATTTTGATACACAGAACACTAACTCTAATATTTGATCGGAACTAGGGCATGGATTATATTGAGTACGATAGCTACTTGAGCGACCATATCAAGTAAAAGGCAAAGGTTTTATGAAAAAGTTCTAAAATACAATTGCCGAAGGATCAATCAATAAAACTGAAAGAAGGTTGTCGCCAAATGTCATGTTTGGACTAAACTACTCAACTCCATCTAAAAGGTGGACATTGCTCTGTGATGTCCTTTCCGCCAACGCATTGATCCGCTTTTGAATTGCATCCAATTTCATCTGCTTGCCCTTACGCGGAATATCCTCGGCCAGGATCTCCAGGGATAGACTCCCAGGCCTGCATAGCCACAGCCAGATTCAGCATCCGATAGACACACTCGTCGGTCACCTCTGCCTGGCGCACCAAGACATCTACCGTGTTGTCGGCTATGGCTGACACCAGGATACTCTCCACTCTGGCCGGACATTCCATTGTGCGCCCACCTGCGGTGACCTTGACGGTGTTGTCCGGGTGAATCACTGCGCCCTGGACTTTCAGATTCAACTGGTCAACCTTGCCGTCGTTGTTGACGTCCTCTTCCATCCGAGTTACCTGCACGCGGATTAATTCATCCACGAACTGCCCATTCGTAATTCGGAAGGCCACCTGGGCCTCCAGCAGTCCAGTCACATCGACATTGGCGTTTTCATAAGTGGTATTGTTCACAGGTTTTCCTTGTAAAAAAAATGTTCACAAAGCAAAGCTAGGGCTTGTGCCTTTGGTTGTGGGTAATGACCCGGTGCTGGGAATCCACACCGGCGGCATAGCTGATATTGCCCACGCTGATCTTGTACACGGTGCGCAGGCCGGCACATTCGACCTGCTCGACGGTTTCCCAGGTGAGCGGCTCCTCTTTATGCAGCACACCCAGTTTTACTCCCTGACAGTGCTGGGCTTCGTACACTGTGCCGTGTGGATCAGTGACGGGGGTTTCACGACTGCAAAGCACCTGGGCACCGCTTGCCGTGGTGAGTAGTACACAGGGCACTTCGTGCTGGGGTTTAACTTTGTGAATGGGTGCCAGGTGGGTATCCCTGTCACCAATATCCCAACAGTCGATCCGATCCCCCGCTTTGCAGTGATCAGCCAGCAGCTTTTTTGTCAACCAGGTGCCGGCAGCCACGCACCAGGAATCGTCCGGCACGGTGCCGCCACCGCCATTGGCAGGGGTTCTGATGGTACCGACCGAACGGCGCCAGGTGTTGCCAGCAAGCACCGGAAAGCTGGTGGTGGCCTTATAGGTTATGACGGTTGCGTGTAATCACTGCGTACACATTCCACACCAGGCCCAGCATGGCGATAATCACCCCTAGCACCTGCAGCGGAGTGGCAGGGGTTTGTGTCAGTCCTACGCCCGCAACGGTTACTGTGGCGCTTCCGGCTTCCTGTCCATTCATGGAATCACGCTCTCCAGGCATAAAAAAAACCGGCTCAGTGGCCGGTTTGTGGGGTTGGGTGTCTGTTAGAGACAACAATCGCAAGATAGCTGCTTTATATTCCAACCATAAAGCACCAAATCTACATAATCGAAAAATTAAAAATAGATTGAATTTTTTATTTCTGATATCCGCCAACCATACTCATAATTCATTTGTTTTTTTCATAAACAGAGAGCAACCAGTTATAAAAATAACTTACGATGCAACGCAAAAATCGAAATTGCTTTACACTAAACTCATGCTAGGCTAGAAATTTACACACACATTTATGGAGAAAACTTGTGAAAATATTAAAAATTATTTTGATATTTCTGGGTTTAATTGCCATTTATGGGTTTCAAGATGAAGCAAAAAAAGAGAAAGCACAAATTGACAAAAGAACAGATATTGTCAGTAAAGAAAGAAGAGTATTGATTGACAATAGGCTACCGGCTGGATCTAAATTAATTTTAGCGCCAGGAGGTAACCCAGACCCTGCTCTCTGCTGTGGATGCTGTGGTAATCAGTGTGAAAAGCCAAATAATTCAGGTTGGAGTTGCCAAAACTGCGCCACATTACATCCGTTCTCCACTTGTATGGGCACAATCAAAGCTTGCCCAGATGGTGAAATTATTACTGATTCTGGTCTAGGTGATTGCAATGTAGATCGGTAGTAAAAATTTCATATTTTCTCGGTATTGGAGCAGTGGAAAATAGTATTGTTCACGTAGCATAGCGAGTCTTTTCCTGAATATAATATTATTTTTTGCGGCAATTTAAACAGCTGGGCCAGCTAATATTATGCAGGACAAGCTCGGTACCCTCCATTCACTGTGACCATGGCAGTAAAATTAGCCCTGGCCGTTGGTTTTGCGGGTCATGGGCCCACCCCCACATAGCTGCTCACCATGGCCCCCTGGGAGGCGATAGCGATCTCGCCGGAGTCCCAGCACTCGGCCAGGCGGCAGGCGATGTCGTGAAGCTCTGGCTCTCCACACTCCATGAGTTCTGCCGTATTGCGGCACAGCTTCAGCAGGAAGGCCTGGGCATAGTCTCGTGCGGTGATGCGCCCCTCTATAAGCAAATTAATTTGAGTAGTGATGATCAGCAGCAGAAAGCGTCTACTGTGGTCCTCGGGACAGTTACCCAGACCACTGCTATCCGCCTCAGCGTGGCAGCGATAACAGAGATGCGCAGTCATAGCATCGTGGGGCTTGATTCCCCGGCCCTTACCGTAGCTGTGGCTGCGCTGGCCCTGGTAGTGGGCGGCCACTGTGGTGCCCTCGTTATTACCACAGCGGACGCAATCACGGCCTTTGGCCAGCCTCAGTAGATTCGGGATGCGGGTGGGTTTCATGTACCCCTGGGTATCTCCAATCCGAATAGCGAGCCCATCCATACGCCCTCTCCCTCAGCAACTCCAGTTTATGAAACCTGAGGAAGAAGCTTTCTCCAGGCGTAAAAAAACCGGCTCAGTGGCCGGCTTGGGTGGTTGGATAACAGCGGCTAGCACCGCCCTGCGAAGGGCCCTAGCTTATTGCTTGCGTTTATTAGGGTGACGTGCTGGGGTCATGTTCGATATTTTTCAGAAACTTGGTGATGCTTTTGGCTAGAATGACGTCCCTTCCTTCAGAGTGAAGCCATAGACGGACAGAACCATCACAGTGCCGAATAAGAAAATTGCCATCTAGATCGGCACCAATTATTGAAGCTGACTTTCCCAGCCACCATGGGGCGTTAATCGGTCGCCAATCTGACTCCCTCAGAAGGCAAGCTAATGAGAAGCAGTGACAGTCATCTTTGTACAGGCGGTAAAGCCCCAAGTTATCGATTGTCTTGTCTAAGCTAGCCAACTCTAACGCTCCCATAATGGGCCGGAGCACGCAGTGCGGAGGTCAAGCCCCGAAGAGGCGCCATTGATGGGCTTGTTATGTGATTTACGCACAATCATTGATAGAAAAGGTGAATTCACGCAACACCTCACCTGA
This sequence comes from uncultured Microbulbifer sp., assembly GCF_947489355.1. GTDB lineage: Bacteria > Pseudomonadota > Gammaproteobacteria > Pseudomonadales > Cellvibrionaceae > Microbulbifer. Next base: position 15,437 of record NZ_CANLDD010000058.1, read on the forward strand.
TTTATTAGAGTACCTATAGATTTGCTTTACACCTTTTTTCAATAGCTGATCATGAAACTTAGGTGTGGCACACATGACGCTTGCAAAATTGCTTCTAAGACGGCCTCTATGTTCAGCTTCACTTAACTCAGGTATGGCAGCGAGAATTGTGTAGTCGAAGATAATATCAAGTGATTCCGAGTACACGCGCTCCATTCGAGTATATTGATCCACCATTCTGGGGCTGCCCTTACTTGCTATAGCGGCAAAACTCCTTGTCATGTCGATAGTTAATGCATCAGGGTTTTCTGCGCTACAAACTATTGAAGGCAGAAGCAATGTAGTAGCTATCAGTATTCTTAATTTATTTTTCATCCATTTCCCTGGCACTGAATCTAACATTCACATAACGCCAAAAGCAAGCGCGCATTTATGCGTCGCCTTGCCTTTTTTTGTTAGTGGTTTTGGCACACATCTTTAATGCTTGCGCTTTTTTCATTTGCAGCTAACTCAAATACAACCTTGCCAGCCTTCACAAGTACTTTTTCAGAGAAAACAAATGGTTCAAAGGTGATGCACTGTCTATATATATTTGTAGGCATGAATTTCTCAGGATCAGTGAGCCACCTTTTAAGACCAATTTCACGGACATTTATATCAGCTTTTCGGCTAAAGTCGCGAATATTGATTGTTCCTTGATTTAGCAGGTCGTTATCCGGACGAAATGCGTATAGATCTCCCCAGCATTTAACCCCTCGTACCATTAATTTTGTGCGATAAACCTTTTCTTTGATACCGTCATTATCTATGTCAAATAATGCTGTAGATATATCGTTTGAATAATCCCGTTTTGTTTCATGATCTAGGTTTTTCACAGGCTCAAACTCAAGTAGTTTCGCAGGCTGGTCACCGCAAAACTCACTTCCATACGAAAATGAGCATAATGATATTACTAAGGTTAAGTAAACTAACTTCATGTTTAGACCACTAACGCCGCGTTCACCAGCTTGTCTGGTGCAACGCCTTGTTATAACTCTTTTACATAGAACTGTTTTATTGAAGAAGCTACAACCACAAGTTCCACCGACACCCCATTCTTGAATTCAAATTTCAAAGCATCAGAAAAACCTTGATTATTCGTCATATCCCAAGCCCACAATAGTTCACTGCCTACACAGACTTGAAAAACGGTACTTCGCTTATTTACCACCATCCCTTCTACGGCCATTGATTCTTGTAAACGAATTTCATCAGTTTCCTCAATTGCGTATATATCACAATTCATGGAATGAAAATTTAACCGAATGACTTGAATATCTTCAGTAATTTTTGGGTAACTGAAGGGCTCTACTGATTCAAGCTTTCCGGCACCTTCAACCAAGTCAGATAAATTCACTTCTATCCCTAGGAGTTATAACAGTTTATTAAAGAACCGGTGGCTCACTATCCATTTGGCCACTATTTCTGGGATGGAGCTTCCAAGCTCCGAAGAAAACCCTTTATTTACAGCAGGTTATGAGTTTTCGTTCAAATAATAACCGGAGATAGTGAGCCATTGGCTCAAGTCGCCTGATTCAACCTCTCACTCTTGAACACATTTTACCAATAATTAAATCAATAAGTTAGGGGGAACTTTCTGTGGATGTAAGCCACGTCTCTATAATCCGGGCTAGCGTTTACAGTAACTGCCCCAGCTCGTTGGTTTTGCGGGTCACCGAGCCACCCCCACAAAGCTGCTAACCATGGCTCCCTGGGAGGCGATAGCGATCTCACCTGAGTCCCAGCACTCGGCCAGGCGGCAGGCAGTGTGGTGCAGCTCATCCTCTCCACATTCCATGAGTTCCGACGTATTGCGGCACAGCTTGTGTAGAAAGGCCTGGGCATAGTCTCGTGCGGTGATGCGACCATCTATAAGCAAATTCATTTGAGTAATGACAATCAGCAACAGAAAGCGGCTGCTGTGGTCCTCGGGACAGCTACCCAGACCACTGCTATCCGCCTCAGCGTGGCAGCGATAACAAAGATGTGCAGCCATGGCATCGTGGGGCTTGATTCCCCGGCCCTTACCGTAGCTGTGGCTGCGCTGGCCCTGGTAATGAGCAGCTACAGTGGTACCCTCGTTATTGCCGCAGCGGACGCAATCACGGCCTTTGGCCAGCCTCAGAAGCTTGGGGATGCGGGTGGGTTGCAGGTTCACTTTGTCTCCCTGGGTATCTCCAGTCTGAACTGTGAGCCCCTCCATATGCCCTCCCTCAATAGCTCCAGATTGTGGAACCTGGGAAAGTAGCTTTCTCCAGGCGTAAAAAAACCGGCTCAGTGGCCGGTTTTTTTATTCAGGTGTAAATGTTGCAGCAAGCACAACAGATCCTTATTTGTTATAGCCACTTGCTGACATCTGATAATTCATTATCTTGTTGCGGCGGATATTTATCGTCAAGGAGATATATTTGTGAAGCTCCGCCACCAAAAGCTGCCTCGCGGAAAAATCTTATTTCTAGCTCTGTGTAGCCACCCTCCATTTCTGGAACCAGGTGAACCAAAACTTTAGGCTTTACTAAGCCAAATAAAAGCTTTGGTTGGTCAGAAATTGCATTTTTGAACGTTTCCTCCACCTCTGTAAACTTTCCAGCTAGAGATCTTGGATGATTTAACCCTTCTGAGCGATATTGTTTGTCGGTATTTTCTCCAACGGTTCTCGCTTCGAGATATCCCTTGTAGACCTTAATGTATATTAATTTCTTCATAATCTACTTGCCGCATAACGCCTAGCTCTGGGGAGGGCTGCGTAGCAGACCGTCCCTAGCAGCACCTTGTTATGCGATTGCTTCACTTGATAGTATCTTAATGGCATCAAATTTTGTGAAGAATGCCTGAAAGAATTGAAGGCAGTCATCTTGCGCGGTCATTTTTTCTTGAAAGAATAATACCTCTTTGAAAGAGCGTTGTTTTTGAACTTGAAACACCCACTCTAATTCGGCATTTGTATCATCGCCTTCTTCGTAAAAGGCCGATGAGCCAAGCATGTATGTTCTGGTTTGAAAAATAATATCGCAGTACCAACCCCAGTCTTCATAATCGACCGTTGTGAATTCATATTTGTCCTTTAGTTGATCTTGAATCCAGAGGAGTAGAGATTGACCATAGATTGGATTAATCGGATTTTCATCCTCCCTCAAGATATCGAACTTAGATGTTTTTAGGTGAATCGTAAAATGCATGCTCATCCCTTGGCCGCATAACGCCGTGCTCTGGGGAAAACCGAAGCGCAACGTAGGTTTTTCCCTAGCAGCACCTTGTTATAAGCCGCCGCTCCAATTTTGTGACTGCCTTTAATATTGCTTCTCGATTTTTCGCTGACTTTACCCATTTGGGGAGCCTCGTAAAGTACGACCACTTGGTGCCGCTTGCCACCCTGTGCTGAGCCGCTGTGTATTCTTTTAGGTGCTTGAGATGCTCAGCACCATAAACCCAAACAGTGCCATGACGTGTAGGTTCTTTTAGTACCAACTCAAGACCAAAGAACGGATCAATTGCATGATCAGAAGGTTCGGTGCGTGTAAACTCCAGGGCGACTTCGTTTTCTGAATTACACTGTGGACATTTTGTATTTGATGACTCTGACTTAATTTTGGAGGGATCTTCAAATTCTTTCTCTGCTCGAACCCACTTGTGGCCACAAGAACGACAGGGACGATTACCCATACCAAGAACTGGACCATGCCAACCATCCCGCTCAGTTTTCATTGAGTGTGAACAGCTGTGGCAAAGGAATGTTGCACGCCAATCCCTCCACATAGGATTGCCGTCTATAACACCTACACCACCACACTTTGGACAGACAGCCTCAATAGAGGTCGCCCAATGTAATAGAGGATATCCTTCGTCTATATATCTCGTACTCATACTTTCCTAAGGCTTATAACGCCGTGATAATCGGCATGCGAAGCGCATCGTAGCATGTCCGGTGGAGCCCTGTAGGGGCGGAACGAAATTCATCACCTTGTTATACTATTTTCTATTTGAGGCATATCTAAGTCAGTCAACTTTGCGTTGAAATTATGCCTGAATTCATAATCACCAATATATGCTAGAGCTATGCGTCCATGCCAGATTATTGAAAACTTACCATTCTCTGGGTTACGTAAAAATTTTATTTTATGGCAGGCGGCTGCATCATGGCCAAGTAAGTATATACGAAAAGCTGGCTCATCCCCCTCTTCAATATTATCTGGATGCATATCTACTAACACTTCATAACCATCTAGAAAGTCAGGATTATATTCAGATGCTTTACAAACTTTAAAGCCTCCCTCCAAAGTGCACGCGTGATAGTTACCCCATACAATGGGGGCTTCCCAGTCTGACTCGTATTCTACACCCTCATCATCCTCAATATCTCTTTCTGAGTAGTAAGCATCACTATCTAAATTAAAATCGAACCATACCTCACCATTTTTAACCGTTGCTGCCCACTCAAAAACTTCTATCGGATGACCTTCTGGCCATGGATTATTTTCAAAGTAGATTCTATTCTTTTTCATCAGTCTCTCTTAGAGCATACCATTTATATAGTAGTCACGGTGACTACTATACTTTGATTACCTTCCCTAAATCAATTCTGCGCCAACTCTCCACAGCCCGGATTAAAAACAGCTAGTTACATAGATTTGGCACAATCGTACAAAATATGAACACCCTATCCAGAGTAAAAAACCGGCTCAGTGGCCGGTTTGTTCATTTAAGTATCAAAGTTGCAGCAAGCGCAACATATCCTTATTTGTTATGAGTGTATTCTTTTACTTGCATACGAGTTTACGATACTACTACATATAGCTGATGGTACTGTAAAGATTAACAATAAGACTACACCGCTATCTAAATGGTTTGGAAAGCCTGTTAGTATTGTTAGGGCAACCAACAATATAAGCCCGTTTGCTACGCCCATTAAATAGTTGGGAATTTTTAGCTTATTCTTAAGAGATAAGAATAAAATCCAATTTATTAAACATGATGCCGCCGCTGGAATTAAGCCCATAGCGTAGGCGAAAAATAAAATCCCAAAAGGTAACTTTCCCACCACCCCAGCAACAATAATGGCTCCTATAAATGGGCCGACAATACAAAAGACAACCAGAGAATAAATAGCTGACTTCATTATCTCGATGCTGCGATTACTCATAACCTTTAAATACTGATAACAATGACCACTATTATCCTGATTACTGGCCCGGAATCAATTCTGTGCCACTCCCTTCATACGCCCTACCTTGGGTAGCTCCAGACTGTGGGGCCGTCACGCTTGCCCGGAATAGCTCCAAGATCGTCCAGGTGCAGGAATCTGCCCTTGTGTGGACCATGCTGCTTTACTCCAATACCAGTGAACCCTTCCTCCAGCGCGATCCCCAGCAGCTCATAGGCACGCCCACCAGAAACTGATACATCTACAGCCTGCCCGGTAGTGTGTGTCATGATGGAGCCGATCCTGGCGCAGTGGTCCCGGCAGCGGTAGCCGGAGTTGATTACCATCGGCTTAGCAAACCGCTCCCTCACCCTGATCAGTCGGCGCAGCGTGTCGCCCGAGAAGTGGTTCTTGCCACAACAACGGCAGGACAACTCCTCTTCCGTGAAGTAGTCGTTTTCAAGCATGGGAGTACCAGATACAAAAAAGCCCGCACGGGGCAGGCCAGGAACTATTTCGTCTATATTATTGACTGCGACAAAATCAACTTAAAAGCGGTCTCCGCCCAGGGGAAGGCTATGGATGACATCACCCGTATCAAATGCCTCACCATTGTCATGATGATTATAGGCTTGTTTTTTACCTTTGCTATTTACCCGTTAATGGAATGGTGGTGGCCTGAAGGATGGGGATGGACACCACGGCAGCCCGAATACGAATATACTATTATAGGAACCTATGCAACTCTGGGGGTATTCCTGTTGCTCGCCGCTAAACATCCCATTGCTAACCTCGTTCTGGTTTGGCTCGTAATTTGGTTGAGCTTGGTACATGCAACCATCAGTCTTTTACTTTTTATGCTGGCACCTGATCAAGTCCTTGAAGATAACTTGATCGGTGAGATCCCCGCACAGTATTTAATTGCTGGGGTTCTCTGGTACCTAATACCCAAAAACATTAAATTATTACAACGACTGCACAGCGATAGTGAGTAACTGGCGCCTGGCTATTGCATAGCATCCGAGGGTTGCATCCGTATAGGGCAGTAACTTTGGATCAAAAAGACGACGTGACGCCCCAAAAAACCGCACTAGACTAATTGAAAGCTATCTAGTCTATATTATTGGCCGTGGCCAAAACAATTTAAAAGCGGTCTCCGCTCTGGAAAAAACCATGGACGGCACCGCTCGCGTCAAGTGTCTCCCCATTGCCCTGAAGGCTATAGGTCTATTTTATATCTTTGGCGTTTACCCGATGATGCTATGGGCATGGCCTACGGGATGGGGAAAGATACCGCCGTATCACGAATTTCAACTAATTGGTCTGGCGCTATACGCAACTCTGGGCGTTTATTTAATTCTTGCTGGCCGCAATCTCGCTGCAAACATTGGTCTGATCTGGTTCACTATTTCGGTGAACTTGGTGTGTGGTACCACCATGCTTGTGATGATGGTAGCTAATCGAGTCGAAATGGTAAACTGGGCCGGAAATATCTCCGTACAGTATTTAATTGCCGGGATCCTTTGGTATTTAATGCCCAGGAACGTTAAATTGTTACAACGACTGGACAGTGAAAGTAAGTAACTGGCGCTAGACCATTCTTAACCAAGCGGCTTCACTGGAATCCCCAACCAGTCTTGTGGAAACCCCATGAACTCAAAATCATCAGGGTGAACCACTACGAGCTTCAGCTGGAAATCGTTATAGAGAATCCACCTGTTCCAGCCCTTGGCTATTGCAAAGCATCTGAGGACTTCTTCCATAGGGAAGCAGTGACTCCAAGGCAAACAGTCGAATTGCGAACACAAAAAAGTCTTCGCCAAGCGAACTAGGCCCTAGTTCATCTATATTATTGACTGCAGCTAAATCAACTTAAAAGCGGTCTCCGCTCTGGAGCAAACTATGGATGACATTACTCGCGCCAAGAGCCTCCCCATTGCCCTGAAGGTTATAGGTCTGCTTTTTATCTTAGCCATTTATCCGATGATGGCATGGATATGGCCTGCAGGATGGGGATGGACGCCGCCGCAGCATGAGTACGAACTGCTTATTTTTATTCTACTCGCCATGCTGGGCATATTCCTAATTCGTGCCGCCAAAAATCCCGCTGCCAACATCAGTTTAATCTGGTTCACTATCTGGTTAAATCTAGCATATGCGACCAGTATGCTGTTGATGGTGTTAGCTGATCGAACCGAGCAGGCAAACTTAGCTGGAAATATCCCCGTGCAATATTTGGTGGCGGGCGTTCTCTGGTATCTGATGCCCAGCCACAATTTTTATAAAAACACGGGCCAGTGATAGCCTTTACTCTGTACCAACCAGATAGGCTACAAGCTAATAGATTTCAACTCTTAATCAGGTTCACCTAACATTCAGAGAACTCCAGTTACGAACTTACCTGTTCCAGCGCTTGACTACTGCAAAGCATCTAAGGGCTTCATCTATAGGGGCAGTGGCTCTGGAGTAAACAGTCGAATTACAGCCATAAAAAAGCCCCGCCGGATTAACCAGACGGGGCTTTCAAAGGGGGGTATGGTCCCGCTGCGCATACTTCGCGACAGCTTATCTGAATATAGTATCTTCACGCCTAGGCTGTCAATACATACAGCTTGTATTTAAATACAGTTATGCGGCATTATCCGCCAAATAAAGTGCCTCTGCCGTTCCCTCGATTAAGTTACACATATTCTCCACCCAGGCTTTGGATCGCTTCACCCTTATGCAGGTCTCTCGCATTTCCCACCGGTAGTAATACCTCAACCAAAAAACCAACCTCTCTAACGCAGCCTTTTCCTTGTCCTGGCGCCTGGATATCACATTCAGGTAAGCCAATACTGCGGCATCCGTAAGGGCTGCTCTCTCGTAATCTATCGGTACCGGGCCCTCTCTATGCCCTGAGATCATCCTTCGCCCAAATGCCGCCATACGAGGCCAGCTCACTGAATCCCCCGCACGTTCAGGATAGGCCCTGAACCACTCCCACAAGCGCTCGCGAATGCTGATTTCATTGATCATCTTTTCCCCTATCTCGATTAACCAACAAATTGCCGGAATCTCTTAGGCAGCTCAACTTGGCTCACTCCAGCACCTCCGCAATCAGTACTCGGGTGTAGCCCTGGCCGCGCTTGGCCAGAGCCTGGGTGACTCGGCGCTTAACTACGCACTGGTTGTTGTCGTTCTCAATCAGGCCCAGGCCGTGGGGATTGGTCCGGCTGGGCTTTTCCAGCACATCGATCAGCAGCTTTGTGCCACCCTGCAGGTTGTCATCGTCCAGTTCACCGGCAGATCCGCGCTCAATCTCGATATACACCTGTGCCAGGGGCTCGTTGGGCCGACGCTGACCACTTCTCACCAGGGCTGCCGCTACTTCCATGGCCAATTGCTTTTTCACCGTCCTGCGCTTTCTCCAGTGCATCCGCAGCAGCTGGTTGTTGGATGGTGTGGGCTGGGGCAAGGTGAATTCCAGAGTCCGCATTTGGTACACACTCAAAAAAAATAATTCGATTTGTTACATTCCGGGCAGGGTCTGCCCCGCTTAATCTCGGAAACGGATTCATCGCTCCTGACCCATCCAGTCTCGTAGCCACATTTGCGGCATTGGAATTCAATGGCCCGGCGGCCAGCGCCATCATGGCCAGCATCCAATATGTGCATCATCACTCGTGGTGGCCTTCTGGGCTTGGTACCCGTAGTTGAGAACATATCCAGGGTTGGCATATTTCACCCTCTCCAAATGGCTTCGGTTTACTCTGCCGTCTCTGCAAACAGAGATTTCAGGCTGTCCAGGGTCTGGCGTCCAACCACCCTGGATCGCTCCTGAGCAGTTTTGTTGGGCAGTTTCGGAGGCTCAAACGCTCGGAATATGTGTTCTCCAGGGGCTGGGATACACATACCGACAAACTCCGCGTAGTTAGGCGGCCAGCTGTCGATTTCCCCCTGTCGCGCCGCCTCCTGGTTTCTGTACTCCACGTAATTCATTCCACGGCGCCAGGCCATCTCGCTCAGATCTTGGGTCTTCTTCGCCCACAGCATGAAATCCTCGCTGTAGCAGCCGGCAATCTCATCCGCTTCGGAGTCATACAGGGCATGCTGTGACGACCACTTGTGGCCGTACAGTTGGGTCATGCGTTTCCACAGGGCCAGCAGCAGCGCTTCGTGCCTGGGCTCTAGCGGCTGCGGCGTTGATCTGGCGGTGTTGCTGCTGGAGGCGGTTTCCAGGGCCTGGCGGATGGGTTCCATGGGGTTTTCCTTGCTTGGGAAGCGGGTATTCGTCCTGCCAGTGCAGGTCCGGGCCGAAGAAGGTTTTGGCCTGTTTCACATACTGGGTGCCAGTGTCATTGGTAGCCTCGCAGTACCTGGCGTATCGCACCAGACCGGCTCGAATGGGTTCAAACGGGAATTGTTTTCGCAGGGTGCGGTATGACTTCAGCGCCCCGACCTTGGGATTGCCACCGGCTCGCTTTGGGTAAATCTCCCAGAGTTGGGCAAATTCCTGTTCGATGGGATCGGGTTGATCAGCGGGTGGATCACCAGTGTTTGTATTCTGATCCTGGTTAACTGATAGATTGGTATACTGATACGTCGGATTTTTTTCCGACCTTAGCTCGGATATTTTTCCGAGGTAAGTCGGGTTTTTCCCCGAGATTACTCGGATTTTTCTCCGGCCCTCGGATATTTTTCCGCGGTACCTCGGATTTTTTTCCGACCTCAGCCTTGTTCCACTGAAGCCCCTTCTCCGTCACCCGGTAGTGATCACCGCCATTGATTACTTTTCGTTCAATCAGACCCTTGCGGATCAGCTGTGAACCCAACCGGTAAACGGTATCACGCTTGTCAGAGAGAATAGGCAACTCATCGATGATCTTGCCCTTGCTGAGATATCAGTAGCCACCCTGCTTGTCTGCCCAATACGCAGCATTCAGGATGAAAGAGAACAATGTGGCCTGCTGAAGGTTCAGCTCCCACTCGATACTCTTGGCCTGGTTAATGGAGAGCGTTAATTCCACTTTCGCCTCCGTCCGCTCCTGCGGCTCTTCAATGGTTTTGATAGTGTCCGTTACATCAAGAAACTGCCGATCTCTCCCGGCTGTCACACCACTCCCCAGGTGACGGGTTTCCCGGTACACTGCAAGCTTCCACACCAGCAGCAATACAGACTTTCCCTATGGACGACTCAGACGAGCGCATTGCCGCAGATATCCTGATTGCCTCCCTTCAGCGCGGTGGAGGAAACTCCTCACACTGGCCATCAGGTGAGATGATCGAAGACGACGCCGAGAAACTTGCGAGTGCCTTCCAAGTGATTTACGACGCAGTACGCAACGCGCATAAGAATTAGTGTCTGGACTAGTAAATATCCACCGGCAAAGCCGGTGGCTTTAATCGTGAACCGCTCAAAGCGGTCTGTACGGAACTAACGTTCC
>NZ_CANLDD010000059.1 GCF_947489355.1 uncultured Microbulbifer sp.
GGTTTTGTCACCTTCATCAAAACCGGTAAACCCCTTCTTTTCAAGGAGATGTGTCAGATTTGGTCTGAACTAATACAGCTCAAAAGACGGTGGCCAAAAATACTTGACCACTACACCTCCAGGTTCGCGCTCATGGCTGCTTCGGTAAGCTGTTTGATCAGAGGCGTCAGGATGCCATCTTTGCCGCTGAGGTCTTTGCTCTCACACAGCGCCTTGACAGCAGCATCCATATCGAAAGAAGGTTTGGTCATAGGTCATCTCTTTTTTGCTAATGATAGAGAAATGACACAGACTTCTGAGGACTACCAGGCTATTAGTTAAAACCCTTCCAAGCGCATCTGCTCCTGACGGCGCTCCTCACTTTCTTGGTTTTTGATGTACTTCCGAACCACCTCTTCATCTAAGCCCACTGTGCTTACGCAATAACCTCTTGCCCACAAATGGCGGCCAGTGAAAATTCTTTTGGCTTGCAAGCACTCCCGGAATATCCGGATTGCTGACTTACCCTTGAGAAATCCCACTGTATTGGCCACGCTGAACTTCGGAGGGATCATCAGCAACATGTGGATGTGATCCCTCATTGCGTAGCCCTCTACCAGTTCTATCCCTGCCTGAAGGCAAAGATCACGAAAAATGACCCCAACCTTCTTTCGCAACGCACCAAATATCGCCTTCTTTTTGTATTTCGGAACAAATACAACATGATACCTGCAATAATGCTTAACGTAAGCTTGGCTCTGCCAATCTCTAATATCGCCTCCTCATGGAACTTACCGGCTCATAGGAGGCCATATTTTTACCCTGCACGCCGGAACGGCAGAGCCCTGTCGAGTCTCACCGCCAGAGGCGGTGGTTTACTTCTTGATTAATTAGAAGGGTAATCGCCCAGAATCTGGAAAATATTCTAGTACTCACTTACCAACCTATTTCTCTTCCAACGAAGCCATAAACTGAGCTGATTCTTTTTCAGTAAGAGCCAGCCCATACTTCTCGACCATTGTGATAAACCGCTGAACATAGATGGCCTATAAAGGCTCATAAGGTGGCATCCACACATCAGGGCCTTTAACTTCCTTTGCTCTGATTCCGGCCATCATCAATAAGCCATAGCTTCTCAGGGTCTTCTGCAAAGAGTCATTCGGTGGTGCTGAGAATTACTACCGGGTCGGAAGCAAAGAATACCCTCCTCTCGGGGCAAGCTGTGAACCCCCCCTGTACGCTCGTAATCGGCGTCCATGCCTCATACGGTCCGAGATAAGGGTATTCTTCCCTTCCGCCTTGTTAGTAACTCGTGTCTGCCCTTTAACGGAACTTTTTACTACCGTTTTGGATGATGGCATTAAGCGGTGGCAAACTGTTGAGTCAGGAGATCCAAACGCCTAGTTTGCATTTTCAAGGCATATTTCAATTCTTTAAAGCGGGTGTGCAGGGCGGTGGAGTGCCACTTTTCTTGCAGAGCATGGGTTGCTTCGTTGAGTTTGTCACGCTTCTGTTCATACCACTTTTGGCGCAACTGGTTCCACTCATTGAGGATGTTGGAAAATTGCTGATATTCCTGCTCCAAGATTTTGGACCACTCTAACTGTGAATATTCTTCTGTTTCTGAGGTGGAGGCTAGTTTTTCCTGGGCTTTTTTAAATTTCATATCCAGCATGGCTTTGAGGATTTTAAAACTGGGTGCTCGTTTTAAATCCTTTGTCAAGCCCACCCAACTGGCGCTTTTAATCAACCATTTGGTAGGGTCAAACTGCCACCAGCGCACACCGTTGCGATAATCGTACTGAAACAAGTGATGGTAATTGTGGTAACCCTCGCCATAGGTTAACAGGGCGATAAAGCCGTTGTCTCTGGCAGTATTACTTTCAGTATAGGGACGCTTACCCCAAATATGGGCCAGAGAATTAATTAAAAAGGTCGTGTGATGACTGATCACTAGGCGCAAGACACCGACTAACAAAAGGCTGCCGATGATGTCGCCGGTGGCAATGCCTACTAATAATGGCGGTATAAAATTCATCGCCAGCGTGATGGCCAAATAGTGACGGTGTTGCCACATAACAATCTTGTCGTGCTGTAAGTCTTTGGCGTTGTCAAAGTTGTCTTTGCCGCTGTCATAGTGTCTCAGCATCCAGCCGATGTGAGAAAACCAGAAGCCTTTTTTGGCTGAATAGGGATCGCGTTCGTTGTCATCGACATGACGATGGTGGCGGCGGTGGCCTGAGGCCCACACTAGAATACTGTTCTGGGTGGCGGCAGCACCAAACAGGGCCAGTAGAATTTGTAATAGTGGGTGGGCTTTATAGGTATGGTGTGACCAGAGACGGTGGTAGCCAGCGGTAATCGATATGCCGTTGGAAATCCAGAATAACAATGCACAGATAACGACGGCCAAGCTATAGCCATGGGTAAAGGCATACCACGGGACGGCGATTAGAGCGATTAGCAGTGTAATGCTAAAAACCAGGGTCTGGAGCCATAAAATGGGTGGTTTCTCAGTTGCCTTGTTCATACTGGCCATTGCCTTCGTTGTGTCGGTGGGTGAGACGAATGTCTCGATACTAGCTTAAATTCATAGCGCCTCCCAGCTGTAAAGGGCGTAGTGGTGTTAATAGTGCAGGTTATGGAGCGAAAGAAGGTAGATGCTGTCATTTTCATGGGCGGTTTTTGAATTTCAAGTGGGTAAAGAGAGTGATATTGACCACATATTAATCAGATAGATTTCGCCGCCAGTAAAGAGGGCGGATGGCACCAGCTCCATATTGACTAACAGAACCTGAATCTCCCCGGATTTCTCGAAGGCTAACTTTCTCGAGAGAATTAGCCAATGAGCAAACGACCTGGATACTCCCCCGAAGTACGGGAACGCGCAGTTCGCATGGTATTGACTGGTAGGCACGAGCATCAATCACGCTGGGCAGTGATTAGAGTTATCGCCTCAAAATCGGCTGCGCGCCTGAGACTCTACGGTCATGGACCAACAAGAAGGAAGTCGACAACGGCACTAAGCCCGGCACCACCAGTGGTGATGCAGCCCGCCTTAAAGAGTTAAAGCGCGAAGCCCGCGAGCTGAAGCGCGCTAACAAGATCTTGCGCAAGGCTGCCGCTTTTTCGCCCAGGCGAAACTCGGCCGCAAACTGAAGTAAGGGTGTTATTCATTACCGACATCGTGCTTGATGCTCTGGAATGGGCACGAGGCAAGCCCCGCAGCGTTATCCATCACAGTGATCGGGGTAGTCAGTACCTGTCGATTCGATACACTGAACGGCTTAGTGAGACGGGCTTCCAGGCGTCGGCGACTCCTACGACAACGCACTGGCAGAAACCTCAAGGTGGATCATTCACAGAACAGGCCCATGGAAAGGGCTGGATGAGGTTGAACGCGCAACCTTGACCTGGGTCGACTGGTTTAACTGGATTAGTTCAGATGTAGTAGTTCAGACTTGACTACTACAAACATCCCTTCGATTCCACCATCAGCCTGCCGGGGCTGTGTCGGTACTGACTTTTTGCGCCTCTTCAGTAAGTTTTATCAAATTGGTTTCAATCGGACCATGTTCCCTGAGCATTTTGGCCATCCACACAGTGCTGCTTGCGAGGAAGCGGGCTGTGCGATTTGTATAGAGATGACCCTGTCCCTGTTCGATGTAACTTGGTCCCGGCCCAGCATCACCAACCCAATAGCAGTCGGCATTTGGCGGAACAGTACACCCGTAATGGGTAAAGTTATACAGGGTTGTCGCGCAGCAATCATGTGCACCATCCTCATTCCCTGTAACGATCACACCCACCACCTTGCCATATAATGGGTATTGGCCGGTTTTTGGATCAAGATCCCGATATGAGCCATCCAGGCGTTCACACATTAGCTGGCAGGGTGATGCTCTGACCCCCATCCATATCGGCATCGACGGCACAAGGATATCGGCCTGCTTGATCTTATCGTAAATCTTCGGCCATTCATCCCCATCTCCCATGTCGGATTCAACGCCATATTTGATTTTGTAGTCGACTAAACGAACGGTCTCACACTCGACACCCATTGGAGCCATCAGTGCTACAACCTTGTCGATGAGGGCCTCGGTATTGGAAGTTTTCGGGGACTTCTTGAGCGTACAGTTCAAAAATAGCGCTTTAAGTTTCATAAGTTCCTCCCAGAGTTAAATCAAAGTCACCTAACGCCCAGCCTTTGGTTTATTTGCATCATCCGACATATTTAGGCATTTAATCAGCCACAATATAGTGTAGCAATTAATTTTGCCCCTACCACATTTTTTCTCTCAATCCCCCCCTTTTTCTTGAATCCGGGAAATCCACCAGATGAAGTAGCCATTGATCCGGACCACTCTCTCTCTTACCAGGCTGTAGCCGCCATTCACGAACCAGTAGCCTTTAGGTCCTTGGCAGTCTACCACTACAGCGCTCTGCCTCTGTTACGGACTCCTCTGTCATGTTCATACGCGTGAAAAAAGCACTATGCGCACAATATTCAGATCAGAGGTCAGGCGAAGAATCGCCGGTGTAAACGTTCAGGCATAGGCAAAATTTGGCAATGCAGCCCATGGTATTGATTAACATCACCAGATTCAGGCGAATTGAATCAGTGGCTCATGGTGAATACCACCGAAACTGGACTATCTTGACCGCAACACGTTACGACCATAGCACCGAGCGACTACTTTGATCACCAGGTAGCCGAACCGTTTAGAAGATAACGAGATAGGTAAAATTAGCCCTCGGGATTTACCCGACACACCAGCGTTTTGGGCATCCTTCAGAGGGTAAACAGATGCTGGAACTTAAGGAAGGTTGCTTGTTTACCCTTCTATACATACGGTAAAACGTTAACTTTCTTGCCGCGTCTTCCCTGTAAAATTTTGAGTCTTCTACTTAGCGCTCCGGTTCAGTGGAGCAATGCATACTGCTTGCTGGCGGTATATTTTTGCAGACCGAAGTGTCCATAGGTAAAGGTGAAAGTCTCTATCTCGCCCTCAATACGACTCGAATGCACGCCACCCACTGTACAGACACCGGTGCCACAAACGACTTGATCTGTGTAACTCTTTATTGAGTAAACGCGGCTGGCAATTTCTTTGCCATAGAGCCAGTCCAGAAAGGGACTGGAAACCGACAAGCCATCCTGGCCACAAGTACTGGTGGTAACGTTGAACGGATATCTTCCGCAGGACCAGAGCCCTCTGTAAGCTCCGGCGATACCGATAAAGGCATCCACTTTATCAACACGGCCTTCACTAATGATGGCTTTGGCTGCCAGAGTCACCCCCATGGAGTGGCCGATGACATCTATCTTGCCGGTGCAAGAACTGTTGATCGCCGTATTAATAGCATTGAGCACAGGCACCTCTTCAGAGCCGCTGTGATTATTGCATGCTGGACAGATCTTGGAGCCCCAACTAGGGCGAAAAATCTGGTTTGATGTGTAGCCTTCGTCAAGCAATCTTTGATAAGTACTATCCCAATCCGTTGGGTGCCCAATGTTACCATGGACAAGTACAACATTATCTACACATTGAGCGAAAACACCGGGCGTGCAGAAGGCGGTAAACAGCAAGCATAGCGCCCCGGTTAAGCAGTGAACATAGGAGTACATGTTGATCTTCCTCGTAATATTTGACGGGGTGGGCCGTGATTGCTTCTTCCACAAAAGGAAGTGCGTTGATAATAAAGACCCCAAGTCGTCCAATTGAGGATTTTTTATTATTTCTTTTGTAACAAAATTGCGCACAAGTTATCCAACCCACGATAAAAGTTAACAGCGCATTATTCTCGAAGGTATTAGACCTTGGTCTGAATTGGCGGTAATTTCAACAGCCCCTATGTGAAGGTGATTGAAATTGCACCCGCAAGTTTAGACTGGAGTAATACCGACCGACAGGGGTCAGCGTTAGCATGCCCTGGCTGGCACTCCCGACTCACATCCTGGCACTCTTCGCCCACGTCCGCTCCACTGCCTCCTGTTCCATCACCGTCTTACAGATCGCATCGGCTTTCTCTCTGTAGCGCTGTTGATCGGGTTTGCCCAGATTGGCACTCTTGCGGTTGGCTAGTGGCGAGATTCCGGTTCAACGCAGCGATCCGGTCCTTACTAGTAGAGCAGGAGGGAAGAATACCTCTCTCCCAGGATCGTATGAGGCATGGATGCCGATTGCGAGCATACAGAGATGTATTCACAGCCCGTTCTGGAAGAGGGGTATGCTTTCCTTTCGACCCGGTAGTAAACCGGCAGAAAACATTGATATCAATAGAAGCACCCGGCCTTTTGTGCATTTCAGGGCGTTCTTTACCCGATAATTAAAGAGCAAAAAAATTTCCAGCGACGTAACTCCCGTGGCTCACAGCACGTCTATTTCTTCAAGCGCTCTTTGCCGACCCTGTAATTCCCGGATAAATACCGCTTCAATGGCTTCTGCCATGCGCAGTCGTTTCAGTTTTTCAAAAAAAATCCGGGCTTCGGGAAAGGCCAGCTTGAGGTAGGCGAGCCACTGCTTGATACGGTTGCCCAGATATTTGGAGGGATATATTTCCCTGGTGGTCTGATAATAGTCCCACAAAAGAGCAACAACCTGTTGCCAACCCATAGGGCGGTAGTTCTCACCGGCACAGAAAGCCTTGATCTGCAGACCCAGATCCGGGCGTGCGAGCAGGCTGCGTCCGAACATAAAGGCCTCGCAACCGGTCACTGCACGGCAACGCTTGAACGCCTCCAGTGTCCAGATGTCGCCATTGGCAATAACGGGAATGTCCAGTCTCTCCTTGATTTCCCCGATACACGCCCAGTAGGCTGGCGGCTTGTAGCCATCCACCTTGGCGCGGGCGTGTACTGCCAGCTCACTGGCACCTCCGGCAGCGGCGGCGAGGGCGTTATCCAGATAAGTGGACCTGTCGTTGTAACCCAGGCGGATCTTGGCTGTGACAGGGATAGCCTGCGGAACAGCCCGGCGCACTGCACCGACAATGGCTTCCAACCTGTCCGGGCTTTGCAACAGACAGGCGCCACCGTCACTGTTGTTGACGGATTTCGCCGGGCATCCAAAATTCAGGTCAATGGCGCTCGCCCCCACTTCAACCGCCTTGTGGGCATTGGCCGCCATGGCTTCCGGGTTGCCTCCCAACAGTTGCAGGCGTACCGGAGTGCCACCCGCCGTGGCAGCGCCATGCAAAAGCTCCGGGCACAGCCGGGTAAACACGCGGCGGGGCAGCCGCGTATTGGTTACGCGCACAAATTCCGTTACACAGAGATCAATCCCACCGATTGCGCAGAGCATTTTGCGCACATGGTGATCAATGACACCTTCCATTGGCGCCTGGTAGATTTTCGGTCGAGGCAGGGCTGTCTTACTGGTCATACAACTGGATCTGGAAAACACACGGGGATAACTGGCGCATATTCTATCAGCGGGTGCTTTACCACTGTAGGCATAGTCATTCCAGGGATGTTCAATGAATGCTCAAAAGACAGGCCCTGAAGCAAGTGCGGATGGATTAAAACAGGGTGCATTGTTGCCAATGAAACCAATAACCGATTGATTTTAAAAGTAACTTGTACTGATAATAGGAAATTGCGGACGCCATTTTATTCTGCAACAAGTAGCGGCTCCACATCCGCCAGGCTTTTGTGGCCAGGTAACTTTGCAAGGGGGAGAGACCCACGGATATGCGGTAAAGTGACGTAGTGGTCAGAAGAAGGGGTGGCCTCACTGGGTCCTGTCTGATTCCGGGGCCCACAATGTCGATACCCGAGCTTACACACCTGGCGATGGGGCTGCTGATGGGCGGAGACTAAAAAGTGCTGTTTGTACGCGAATGCCATTGCCCATTGACGAGCCCGTCAAAGACCAGGGTAAACCCGAGGGCTGGCTTTTCATCATGAAGCCTTAATCGCGCCCAAACAACACAATCGGCAAAAAACAAATTTCATAACCCACTGGCTTAGGGGATAACTGTGCAAGAGACACTTTTTCAACAGGGACTGGACATGACGCTGTTCGGGATGGGGGTTGTTTTTACGTTCCTGCTGTTGCTGGTCATTGGAACCGGCATTATGTCCCGTATAATCAGGCATTACTTTCCCGAGGCCAAACCGGCCACTGCACCACCCTATACCGGCGCGGGAGACAGGGCACGCTTACACGCCATTATCAAGGCGGCAATTGATCAACACCGCAAAAACCGCTAGCCGCCCTTCTTTTTTTTGTTCACCATCCAAATATTTCTGCCGAGAGAGAGAACCCATGACTGAGGTTAAAAAGCCATTGGGGATTACCGACGTAGTCCTGCGCGATGCCCACCAGTCACTGTTTGCAACCCGCTTGCGCCTGGACGATATGCTCCCTATCGCGGGAAAACTCGACAAGGTGGGATTCTGGTCACTGGAGTCCTGGGGCGGTGCCACTTTTGATGCCTGTATCCGCTATCTCGGCGAGGACCCCTGGGAACGCATCCGCGAACTGAAAAAAGCCATGCCCAATACCCCGCAACAGATGCTGTTCCGCGGACAGAATATTTTGGGCTACCGCCACTACGCCGATGACGTGGTGGAAAAGTTTGTCGAGCGCGCGGCAAAAAACGGGGTGGATGTGTTCCGTGTATTCGATGCCATGAACGATATGCGCAATCTGAAAACGGCACTGGCATCGGTCAAAAAGCACGGAAAGCACGCCCAGGGCACTATTTCTTTCACCGTTAGCCCGGTCCACACCATGGACCTTTGGGTGGATCTGGGCCGCCGGATCGAGGATATGGGCGCGGACTCCATCGCAATCAAGGATATGGCCGGGCTGCTGCGGCCCTATGAGGGTTATGAGTTGGTGAAGCGCCTGAAGGCGGCTGTGAACATCCCCATCCATATGCAGTGCCATGCCACCACGGGCCTCTCCACTGCCACTGCGCTCAAATGCATCGAGGCGGGCATCGACAATGTGGATACGGCCATCAGCTCCATGTCCATGACCTACGGCCACAGCCCCACCGAGACATTAGTGGCCATTCTGGAGGGCACCGAGCGGGACACCGGCCTGGATATCCGCCTGCTGGAAGAGATCGCCGCTTACTTCCGCGAGGTGCGCAAAAAGTACGCCAAGTTCGAGGGCTCCCTAAAAGGCGTGGACTCACGGATTCTTGTGGCCCAGGTACCCGGAGGCATGCTCACCAATATGGAAAACCAACTGCGCGAACAGGGCGCCGGTGATCGCCTCGACGAGGTGCTGGAGGAAATCCCCCGCGTGCGCCAGGATCTGGGATATATCCCCCTGGTTACCCCCACATCACAAATTGTGGGTACCCAGGCCGTGCTGAATGTACTGACCGGCAGCCGTTACCAGTCGATCTCCAAAGAGACTGCCGCTGTTTTGAAGGGGGAATATGGCGCGACACCCGCCGAGGTGAATCAGGAACTGCAGATGCGGGTGCTGGACGGAGAGGTACCTGTGACCTGCCGCCCCGCTGACCTGATCGCACCAGAACTGGATAAACTGACCCTGGCGCTGCAGGAAAAAGCCGGTGAGGAGGACCTTGCGCTTACCGACGGCGAAGGTGAGATTGACGATGTGCTCACCTACGCACTCTTCCCGCAAATCGGTCTGAAGTTCCTGAAAAACCGCGGTAATGCCGCCGCTTTTGAACCTGTGCCCAACAGCCACGGGAACGATGCCATCAAAAATGATCAGGGCGAGGCGGTCTACACGGTGTCGGTTGAAGGGCAGAGATACACCGTGACCGTATCCGATGGCGGTGACCTCACCAGTGTGTCCGCTGCCACCCCGGCAACCGCGACAAACACCAGTGCAGTGCATAGCGCCAGTGGCAGTGGGGAGCCGGTCAATGCACCGCTTGCGGGCAATATTTTCAAGGTCATGGTGCAGCCCGGAGATCAGGTCAGTGCGGGCCAGGCCATTGTGGTGCTGGAAGCCATGAAAATGGAAACCATCGTCAGTGCGCCGCGCAGCGGCAGCGTCTCCAGTGTGACGGTGAAAGAGGGCGATGCCGTGGCGGTGGGTGATGTCCTGCTGGCCATCGCTTAGCGGGAGGTAGGAGTCACAAGTGAATAACTTCATTACTCTTTGGCAATCATCCGGCCTCTCTCAAATGACGCCGGGCCAATTCACCATGATTCTTGCGGGGCTGGTACTGCTGTTCTTGGCCATTCGCAAGCAGTTTGAGCCGCTGCTGCTGGTCCCCATTGGCTTTGGCGGGATACTGGCAAATATTCCCGGCGCGGACCTGGCACTTTCCGCGGCGGAAACCGCGCTGGCCCAGGGAGATACCGCAGTATTAACACAAATGGCGCAGATTTTAGGCCTGGATAGCAACAGCGGTCTCAGTGCCCTGAAAGAGGCACTGGCCAGAGCACCAGCTGCTTTGCAGGTACAGGCAACGGAGTTTGCCCGGGATGCCGGCTTCAGCAACGGCATGCTGTACAACTTCTACTCTGTGGCTATAGCCTCCGCAGTCGCGCCCCTGGTGATCTTTATGGGGGTCGGTGCCATGACAGACTTCGGTCCACTGCTGGCCAATCCGCGCACTTTGTTTCTGGGCGCCGCAGCACAG
Organism: uncultured Microbulbifer sp.; assembly: GCF_947489355.1. Lineage (GTDB taxonomy): Bacteria > Pseudomonadota > Gammaproteobacteria > Pseudomonadales > Cellvibrionaceae > Microbulbifer. The sequence continues at coordinate 10,564 of NZ_CANLDD010000059.1, forward strand.
TTTGGTATCTTCGCTACGGTGTTGGGTGCCGTTGGTTTATCCGTGGCCGGCATTATGGATTTCAGCATCGCCGATGCCGCGGCGATTGGTATCATCGGCGGCGCCGATGGCCCCACAGCGATTTATGTCTCCAGCCTGCTGGCACCCGACCTACTCGGGGCCATCGCGGTTGCGGCTTACTCCTATATGGCACTGGTGCCTATGATCCAGCCGCCGATTATGCGCGCCCTCACGACCGAGCGGGAGCGAAAAATCGAAATGGTACAGCTACGCCATGTGAGCAAACGGGAGAAAATCACCTTCCCGCTGTTATTGCTGATCCTGGTGGCCCTGTTCCTGCCGGCCGCCGCCCCGCTCCTGGGGATGTTCTGTTTCGGCAATCTGATGCGCGAATGCGGCGTGGTGGCACGACTTTCCGACACCGCCCAGAATGCGTTGATCAATATCACCACTATTTTCCTCGGGCTGTCTGTGGGCTCCAAGCTCGTCGCGGACAAGTTCCTGGACCCGAAAACCCTCGGTATCCTCACCCTGGGTATTGTGGCTTTCGCCATCGGCACCGCCGCCGGCGTACTAATGGCCAAGCTGCTTAACCTGTTCAGCAAACACAAGGTCAACCCGCTGATCGGTTCCGCCGGTGTATCCGCTGTGCCCATGGCTGCGCGGGTATCCAACAAGGTGGGCCTGGAAGCCAACCCCCACAACTTCCTGTTGATGCACGCCATGGGTCCGAATGTGGCCGGTGTAATTGGCTCTGCCGTTGCCGCCGGGGTGATGATCAGTATGGTGCGGAGTATGACCGGTGGCTGACTACCCGGCGATTGACGGTTTGGCCTCCACTGGAATCCACCCGCCACGCGCCCTTTTTCCAATCAAAACCCTACCAACCCGACGGCCAGTGTGGTTGCCGGGTGAGTCTGCACGCCGAATGGATTGGCTATTCTTGAATAGCACACGACTTGCAATGCGTAGATAAACAGTACTGTCCGATAATTTTTTTGTCTCTCGCGGGGTGGCGGATCACAAAATCCGCTTCCCGGACTAACCCGGCACCACATCCCCATTCTGGCCCCGCTGGCGCAGGGCGTGGTCCATCAGGACCAGGGCCATCATCGCTTCGGCAATCGGGGTTGCACGAATGCCCACACAGGGGTCGTGGCGCCCTTTTGTCACCACTTCGATGGCGTTGCCGGAACGGTCAATGCTGCGGCCTGGAATCCGCAGGCTGGAAGTGGGTTTCAGGGCGATATGGACAACAATATCCTGGCCACTGGAAATGCCCCCCAGAATGCCGCCGGCATTGTTTGACAGGAATCCATCCTCAGGTGTGATTTCATCCCGATGCTCGGTACCCTTTTGCTCCACACTGGCAAAACCCGCACCGATTTCCACCCCTTTCACCGCATTGATACTCATCAGGCCACGGGCCAGATCCGCATCCAGGCGGTCAAATACCGGCTCGCCCAGACCCGCGGGTACGCCGCTGGCGTGAATGGAAATACGCGCACCAATGGAATTGCCCTCTTTGATCAGGGCCTGCATGTAGTGCTCCATCTCCGCTACGCGGTCTGCATCCGGGCAGAAAAACGGGTTTTGCTCAACCTGATCCCAATCCAGCTTTTGCACCTGAATGGGCCCCAATTGGGACAGGTAACCGCGCACCAGAATGCCGTATTTCTGTTTCAGCCATTTCTTCGCAATCGCGCCGGCGGCAACGCGCATGGCGGTCTCCCGCGCAGAGGAGCGGCCACCGCCGCGATAGTCGCGCACACCATACTTCTGCCAGTAGGTATAGTCGGCATGGGCCGGGCGCACCTGTTCGGCAATACTGCTGTAATCCTTTGAGCGCTGGTCGGTGTTTTCAATCACAAGACCGATGGGCGTGCCGGTGGTTTTCCCTTCGAACACGCCGGAGAGTATCTGCACCCGATCCGGTTCACGGCGCTGGGTGGTATAGCGGGAGGTGCCGGGCCTGCGGCGATCCAGCTCCCGCTGGATGTCCTCTGCATGGATCTCCAGCCCCGGTGGGCAGCCATCGACGATACAGCCCAGAGCGGGGCCGTGACTTTCGCCAAAAGTGGTAACATTGAACAGTTTGCCAAAAGTATTGCCCGACATAAGCGACTTTTCCAGCTCGTTATTGGTTGAAGTGGGGTTGGCTCGAGAGAAAGCCGCACATTATAGAGCGTTCCCCACCCGTGCGAGCGGTGCCCGGCAAAAAGCACAGACACTTCGCACACTCATTTCCGAGGGGTAACCCGGCTGCCCATTTCACCGGATTGACAAAAACAATTACTCTTTCTCAAAGAGGGGCTGGTAGGCGAGCAGCTCCTCACGGCTGATCACAAACACGCCGTGCCCGCCGTCCTCGAATTCCGGCCACAAAAACGGCACCTCCGGGAACGCCTGCTCAAGCGCTTCCCAACTGTTGCCCACCTCGCAGACCAGCAATCCCTCCGGTTGCAGGTGGGTGGCAGCCTGGTGCAACAGGCGGCGCGTGAAATCCAGGCCATCCTCTCCCGAACCCAGGGCGATTTCCGGCTCTAGCCGGAATTCATCGGGCATTTCGGCCAGGTCCCCTGCGCTCACATAGGGCGGATTGCAGACAATCAGCTCGTAGCTGAAACCTTGCAGGTTGTCAAAGAGGTCCGATTGCAGGGCGCGCACCTGCTCATTCAGGTGGTGGCGGTTGATATTGATCTGTGCCACCTCAATCGCACCCGCCGAGATGTCGCTGAGGTCCACCCGCGCCTGTGTAAAGGCCTCGGCGCAGGCGATACCGATACAGCCACTACCACAGCACAAATCCAGTATCGCCAGGGGCTCCACCTTGAGCCAGGGCTCAAAGCCGCGACGTATCAGTTCTGCGATGGGCGAACGGGGCACCAGCACCCGCTCGTCCACGTAGAAGGTCATATCGCAAAAGTGGGCCTCACGGGTGAGGTAAGCAGCGGGAATCCGCTCGGTGAAACGCCGCTCCAGTATGGCGAGTACCTCGCGGCGCTCCTCGCTGGTCAGGCGGGCCTGCAGTATTTCCGGTTTGCTGTAGGGCGGTAGATACAGGGCATGGGTAACCAGCAATACCGCTTCATCCCAAGCATTGTCGGTACCGTGGCCAAAACAGAGGCCGGCCTCGTGAAACCGGCTGGCACCCCAGCGAATATAATCCAGTACTGTGGTCAACTCGCGCAGGTTGGATTCACGCCTTTCTATCATGGGACCTATCCTAAATTGCTGTGGCTCTTATCGGGGTTCGCGCAGATCATCTTTACTCTCGGGTTGCAAACGCTTAGGGTAGCGCATCCGCCCTTCGGGCCGAGATGTTGGAAAGAGCAGCATGAACAGACATTACGCGCAAATTATTGAAGCAATCGGTGAAGATCCGCAACGCCCCGGACTCAAAGATACCCCGGAGCGCGCCGCCAAGGCCATGGCATACCTGACCCGCGGTTACAAGCAGACCCTGGAAAACGTGGTCAACGGTGCACTCTTCCCGTCCGACTGCAGCGAAATGGTACTGGTCAAGGATATCGAACTCTACTCCCTGTGTGAGCACCACCTGCTGCCGTTTATCGGCCGTGCCCATGTGGCCTATATTCCCAATGGCAAGGTTGTGGGCCTGTCCAAGGTAGCACGCATCGTCGATATGTTCGCCCGCCGCCTGCAGATTCAGGAGCAGCTCACCGTTGAGATCGCCGAGACCCTGCAAGATGTCACCGGTGCCGCCGGCGTTGGTGTTATCATAGAGGCCCAGCATATGTGCATGATGATGCGCGGCGTGGAAAAGCAGAACTCCGTGATGAAGACTTCAGCCATGCTGGGTATCTTCCGCAGCAACCAGGCCACACGCAACGAATTTCTCTCCCTGATCCGCCAGTAACCGGATCGGCCCGGAAGCGTTGCCGGCCACCGTGTTTACAGAGTGAATCGCTATGCCTCATCTGATCATAGAGTACGCAAAAAATCTGGAAAACAGGATTTCCGTTGCCGCCCTGGTCAGCTCGGCGCAGGAGGCAATGAACCGCTCCGGTCTGTTCGCCTCCCACACTATCAAGACCCGCGCCAGGGCGTACGACCAGTTTATTGCCGGCGACCAGGGGGATAGTTTTATCCACGCAGAGATTCGCCTGCTGCAAGGGCGCAGCGCCAGAGAGCGGGAGGCACTCAGTTCGGCGGTGTTCAATTGCCTGTGCCAGTTTGCCGATGGCGTCCCCGCCGTCTCGGTGGAAGTGCGCGAAATGGATGCCAGCTGCTACTCGAAACGGGTACCCTTCTAGGCAGCTAGGGGTCGACCTCGCCGCGCAGGAAAGGCCCAAACCACGCTGCAATCCCCTCCGCACCCGCCTCCATATGCAGGTGGTGACTGCCGGGCATCACCTGCACTGTGATATTTTCATGCTCTTTCAGCACCGGGCGTAACCGCTCGATCATACCCTCGATCCCCCCTTCCGCCAGTACCAGGCGCACCGGCATATTGAGACGGGATAAAAACGCCCGCACCTGAGCCCCGTTGAGCTTGGCGGTGGAGGACGCCATCAGGCGCGGGTCATTGCGCCAGATAAAGCCGCCGTCGGCAGGGCGGATGCCCCGCTCGGTGAGTACACCGGCGGCCCAAGCCGACAAAGGGAACATGCCGTTCATCCGGGCTTCAACCGCCTGGGCAAAAGTCCGGTAAACCCGCGCTTTGCGCACCACACTGTAACGGGCGCGCTGGGCGATGGCCCTGGCGAGGATATCCGGCGCCTGGGCATCCTCCGCTGAAGGCGGCACCAAACCATCGATCAAAGCGAGACGTTTTACCCGACCGGGAAAGGCACCGGCGGCAATCATTCCCGCAATAGCGCCACGGGAGTGCGCGAGCAGCGAGAACTTGCGCCAACCCAGGGCTTCGGCAGCACCCAGAATATCCTCGGTCTCCTCCCAGATATTGTAATTGGCATCGGAAGAGCGGTGATAGCTGCGACCGTGCCCGGCCATATCCAGGGCAACCAGGTTTATCCCCTTCAGCATTGGTGCCAGGCGGTCGAAGCTTGCGCAGTTATCCAGCCAGCCGTGCAGAGCCAATACCCGTTCCCCCTCGACACTCCCCCACTGGCGCGCAGCAATGGCTTTGCTGTCGAACTCAAGATGCACTTCGCTGTACCCTGTGTGCTTCATAGCCGCTGATCCCATCGGATCTATTCCCATCTGTCAAAGACACTAATGGTGCAGTTGGCCGCGGCCTCCTGCAATGACTCTTAACACCAGCGGGACAGGGATTTCGGTGCAATGTGAATGGACACGGCCTGGGCAATCTGCCGCTTGGGGATCAGAGTGTGGTTATCCGGCGTGTTGCAGCCAATCCAGGTCAGCGCAGCCGTTCGCCCAGACCTCGGCACTGACACAAGCGAGACTGGCCGTGCCGAAAGGGTATTGATCAACGCTGCCGCACAGACCGTTGAGCAGCTTGCCCACCAGGGGCTGGTGGCTGACCATAAGGATGGGAAAGGTTTCCCGGGCCTGTTCCTGCAGCCTGTCGAGGACTTCCCGGGGGTTGGTATCGCCAATCAGCAGGGGCTCGGTAAGCACAGGCAACCCCAAGTGTGCAGAAACAATCCCGGCAGTCTGCTGGGTGCGCACAAAGGGGCTTGCCCAGAGTGCGCGCACGGCAGACAGCTCTTCGGCGCGCTTCTCACACACCTGTGTAACCTGAATGCGCCCAGATTCCGTCAAAGCGCGCGCAGCATCGTTGCCAAGCAGGGGTTCGGCCTTGCCGTGGCGCAGGATAAAGAGCTGCATAAGCACTGCCTCAAGCCGGGGTAAACAAAGGGTCAGGCCTTATCAGCACGCTCACCGGACTCACCCGGTTTGTCGGAACTGGAAGCCGGGGGCTCGTCCGAACGGTCTTTCGCCAACCCGGACTTGGATTGCCTTACAGACTCGCCGGCCCCAAGGATAATAGCATCCTCAGCTTCTTCTGTTTGCCCGGCCTTCTTCGCCGTTTCCCCTTTGCCTTTATTGGAAACCACCTCCGCGGAAACTTCTTCGGCACCCTCATAACCGGAGAGATCTTCCACATCGGACTCCGGCCACTCGGAAAACGGGAAGGGTTTTTCTTCGGTGTTGTAAATTAAAAACTGGATTGTCTGGTAGACATAGGAGGCAAGCTGATCACCGAGGCGGCGCAGGTTATCATTGGCGCTGCCGTTGATAATCGAAAAAAGAAACTGCAATACCACCACCGCCAGCAATAAAAATCCGGCAATTTCCAGACAGATGGCAAACAGCACCATGTAGAGCAGGCGCACCCATTGGCTGCCAGAGGTCAGATTGCGCTTGAGTTCATCGTTTTTCATAAAGAGGCTTCCGTTAGGGTTTGGCCGAATAGGCCACATCAAATGTTTGCGCGCCCGACATTAAATGGCGAATAACATCCGGAATCGGCCGCTGTTCAAATAATATGGCGTAAATCGCGGAAACCAAGGGCATGTAGACGCCCATTTCCTCCGCTTTCTTTTTTATCAGGCGAATAGTATTCACACCTTCGGCGACCTGACCGATTTCCGCGACAGCGCGATCCAGGGACTTGCCCTTACCCACCAGATAGCCAACCCGATAATTGCGGCTCAGGTTCGAAGAGCAGGTGAGTATCAGATCCCCAACACCGGCAAGACCGATAAATGTCATGGGATCTGCCCCCATGGCTTCGGCAAAACGCATCATCTCGGCAAGAGAGCGCGTGATCAGCAGGCTGATGGTGTTCTGCCCGCGATCCAGCGCCGCTGCCATGCCGGTTATGATCGCATAGATATTTTTCAAGGCCCCGGCCAGTTCAACGCCAAAAATATCTTGACTGGAATAGACACGAAACGTCTCGGAATGCAGCGCAGCCTGGATATCGCCGCACAGTTCCTCGTCCTCGCTGGCAATCACGGTTGCAGTGTAGTGGCCTGCGACAATTTCCTTGGCGAAATTGGGGCCGCTCAGCACGCCAATACGCATCCCGGCAGTTTCCTCGCGAAGAATTTCGCTCATCAAGTGGAAATGATCATGCTCTATGCCCTTGGTGGTGGAAATCAACATGGTGCCCGGTTTCAACATCGGCGCCAGGCGCTGCACCACTGCACGAAAAGACTTGCTGGGGATAGCGATAAAGACGATATCGCAGCCCTGTACCGCCTCATGTAGGTCGCTGCTGATACGAAGCCCTGGATGCAAGGCTACGCCAGGTAAATATTGATTATTTTCACGGGCCTCCCGGCAGGCTTCCGCCTGTGTAGCATCCCGCATCCACTGGCGGGTGTCGTGACCATTTCCCGCTACGATATTGGCAATCGCAGTCCCGAAACTGCCGCCGCCCAATACGACCACAGAACGAGAGTTGGAAGTTTCCTTTTGCATAATGATACCGGTAAAGCTTTTCCTGGGGCCTGGGATTATAGCGGTGTGGCCAGATGGCGCTGGGATAAATTGTAACTATTTGATTTAGAGTCAAAAATAAGTGATTTGTGCGCTATATTATCAGCCTACAGGCAAAAATCCCAATCTCTACCCTCTTCTCGGATAGTAACTGCAAGCCCCACCCCGCTCAACAGTACAATACCCCTGCCCGCACCCTCCTGCACGAAAAACAACCAAATGCATTCAGCGCACCCGCACAAGCCCTGACACCAAACCATGCAGAGGGCACGACCGGGGCTGCATGGGCGGGCCTTTACCCCAGCCGCCATCTCCATGAGAGTATTCAGCGCCAAAATTCTTTGTACAGGCATGCCCTCCATGACACTGCCGGGCACAAGCTAAAGGCGCGTTTTTTATAAAAAAGATGATCAGGAAAAATGGCTGGCTACTTTCTCGGTTTTCAGCAATCTGCCAGCCATTTAAACAATACCAAGGCATCAACATATCCTTGTATAGGATGGTTAAATGCCTTGGGGAGACGGCCTACAATGTTAAAGCCAAGTTTACACCATAAGCGAACAGCGCCCTCGTTGCTGGAGGCAACAAAGTTGAATTGCATCGCCTTGTAACCAAGGTCTAGTGCAATGTTTTGCGAATGCCGACACATTGTGGTGGCAAGCCCTCTGCCTCTAGCGGATGAAGAAACCATATAACCACAATTGCAGACATGCTTGCCTGGACCTGCCTGGTTGGTTTTTAGATAATAGGAACCAAGAATTTTTTTATTTTCTTCAAAGACAAAAGTTTTACGTGGGATTTCCAGCCAGATTTTTTCAGCCTGTGCCTTGGTAGCATCCATTTCATAAGCATAAGTATCACCGGCTTTAGCTATTTCATGGAAGATCGGCCATATCAAATCCCAATCTTCCTTCGTTGCTTCCCTAATATTCATCTATCTGTCTCAAAAAAACAGCCTGCCTGTACCTTGGACCGAGGTGCGCAGTATGAAGATCCAACCCAAAAAAAGTGGGGGGGGGATTGTACCCGGCACTGGTACGTTTTGCATATGCCAGATTCTGAGCCATTACCAGCTACACCTGCTTCTTTACCGAATACAGTGGATTTAATGGTAACCAACACCCTCCCCTTTGCATCGCGAAGAGCGGCCAGGCTGGTAGCTGAGCTGGTAAAATTGTTAGTGATCTGAACCTTTCTCACTCAGGTGCAAAACCAGCACCCGATAAAAATCGGGATCATTCATTATGATATAAATACTCAGACACCGTTTTATTGGGTTCTTACTAGTAAAGCAGGAGGGAAGAATACCCCTCCCCCAGGATCGTATGAGGCATGGATGCCGATTACGAGCGTACAAGGATGTATTCACAGCGTGTCCTGGGAGAGGGGTATTCTTTCCTTTCGACCCGGTAGTAACCACCAGTTAAAATCAGGTAGTACGCCTCATGTACTCTCGGTATCGTCAAAATTTTCGAGGTGATGCTTGATTGCCTGAGTTATCTGATCAAGCTCATTACCAGCCAGTTTAACCATTCCAGCATCAGCATTTTCAGCGGCCTGTTTCACATTTCGCGCACCGCAGAGCGCATAGGTAATTCCCGGTTGCGCAAGGGTCCATGCAATAACTGTTTGGGCAATGGATAGATTGTGCACCTTTGCAATATCTTGGATCGACTGCAAAAACCCTTGAATTTTTGCACGATTTTCAATACTGAAGCGGGGGTTTTTAAGGCGCAGGTCATCGCCTTCAAACACACGATCCGGACCGATTTTTCCTGAAAGCAGGCCAAGGGCCAGGGTTGAGTAACTGAGCATTGCCACATCGTACTGCTTACACAGTGGCAGCAGGGTATGCTCAATGCCCCGGTCGAGCATGGAATAACACTCCTGAATGGCGTCCAATTGCCCGGCAGCCACATATGCTCTGAAGTCCTCGGGTGAGGCATTAGAAATACCGATTGCTCGAATTTTACCCTGTTTCTTGAGTGTTAATAACGCATCCATAGTTTCGGCAATAGGCGTTGTACTGTCTTGCCAATGGGTGATGTACAGATCGATATAGTCCGTTCCGAGGCGTTTCAGGCTTTGCTCTGCCTCGTAAAAAATCGCCTCCCTACCCAGATAACGATGAACTTTTTTTCCATCTTCATCGAGGAAGTAGTTGCCTTTATCAGTGTGCCAGACCAATCCGCATTTGGTGGCCAGCACAACTTCGTCACGGCGGCCTTTCACCGCCTCCCCAACCAGCTTTTCTGAACGACCCAAACCGTAGGCAGGTGCGGTATCGATCAATGTTACGCCTGAATCTATAGAGGCGCGAACAGCATCAATAGAAGACTTGTCGTCACCTCCACCCCACTTCCAACCACCCATTGCCCATGTCCCCAGGCCAATGACAGAGGCACTGATACCGGAACTTCCCATAGGGCGAAGCTGCATTTTGTTTCGAATTGTTTGATTGGCCACTGTCTACCCTCATTTTCTGCTATCAATTATTTTTGACAGGTATGTGTATCTGCCATGGTTACACCACTTTGAAAAAACCCTAACGATCTGACAATAGCTGCTGGATGTGAGCATTCAAGAACCGGATTCGCTTGTGAAATTTCACCTGTCTGCCGCACCCCGATACCCAATTCAGCCCGGTGTGAGCGGCGAATGAAATCCGCAAATTCAGTATTGCCACTACCCGCTCCCGTAACCGATATACAAAAGCTCATTTCAACGCCGTTAACTTGGGCCCTATTGAATAATAAATGACATATAGGGTTTTGTTCGGCTTGCCAGGTAGCACCCTGGTACAAAATAAAAACAAGCCCTTGAATACATACTGTTTTTCAGGGCGTTGGCACCGGTTTACCTCTAAAATAATCATTAACCTGACAGCCCCTTGAGTTTTTCAGCCAATTATTGACATAAAAAATAAAAAGTGGTACTAGAGTTTCGACTTGGTAGTCGATGGCAAAGGAACGGCGCTGTCACATCCTCCACGCAAAGTGGTCAGCTCCATGCGCCCAACCCTGGTAAGGGCATTGTATTCAACCCCGGCCCGCACACCATGGTGGCTCCAGTTGTCCCGCGCAGTTACAGCAACAGAAACAACACAATCATCAGGATAAGACCCGATATTATCTTGCGTACCTGAGGATGGAGTCACCGGTCGTGTAGACCCTTGCGCCATTGGTTCATTAGTCCGCTACACCGAAAAAGAGGCTACAGAATGCTGTAAAAAAACCAATGCTAAAGATACGGAGAAAAATAAAATGCTGAAGAGATATATAAGAAAAATAGGATGTGCCGCACTGATGGCACTCTGCGCTTTCAGCAGTATCATTCATGCAAAAACCCCACTCGAGCAGAATGTACAGGCTGAGCTCGAAGCGGCAGTGGCGGATGCTCTGAATTTAAATTTGAATCTAAATCAGTACAGTGTCCAACGTATCACAACCGATGTTAATCCGGATGCCCGCTCGGGGGCCGTAAAAGATATCCATATGGATCTTACCCTGGACGGCAGGCCGGTACAGATGTCGCTGTCCCCCCACTCAGTACGCAGCCCCAACCTGGTGGTATACACCGTTGATGGAGACGGCGTGAAACACGAGTTCAAGGCACCACCCATACGCACGTATCAGGGCAGCTTGAAGGGTATGAAGGACGCCAAGGTAGCCGCATCGGTGACCGAGGGGGGCCAAGTCAGGGCCTGGATTCAGATGCCCGACGAAATCTGGGCCGTTCAACCGCTATCCGACGCCACATCCGGCATCGCGCCCGATTTGCATGTGGTGTACCGTACCAGCGATATTCTGCCCGGCGATTGGACCTGTGGCGCCGATGAGGAGCCGTTCGAGCATATGCTGCACGGGATATCCAATACTTTGCAACAGAGCCTGGTCACCCTTGAGGCGGATGTCGCGTTCGATGCCGACACCGAGTACTACAACCTGAACGGAAGCTCGGTATCCGCCACCATCGCCGATATCGAGAGCACAATGAATGCGGTGGAGTTAATCTACCTGAACGAAACCGACATTGGCTATGCGATCGGCAGAATCATCGTGCGCACCGGGGCCGACCCCTACTCCTCGACAAATCCAAGCGGGTTGCTCTCCCAGTTCCGAAGCGAGTGGAGAACCAACCAGGCCGGGGTACCGCGTGATGTTGCCCACTTGATGACCGGCAAGAATCTCGCCGGCAGTGTGATCGGTATTGCCTATCTGAATGGGGTTTGCAGTTTCAATGTAGGCTACGGGGTGTCTCAATCAAGATTCAGCGGCAACTTCGCTTCCCGTGTCGCACTCACAGCCCACGAACTCGGCCATAACTGGAGTGCGAACCACTGCAACGGCCAGGGTGACTGCGCGATCATGTGTTCAGGCATCGGCGGCTGTACCGGATTACTCAACAGGTTTGGCGTATCGTCCGAGAACGCCATTACGTCCTGGGCCAACAGCGTCGGGTGCTTAAGTACGATCTGAAGCCTGGCTGGGGGCAGAATCCTCGGAAGTGGTATCGACAAGAGAGGTGAATGCCAGGCACTGGCTGTTTTTCCGAAAACATTACCGTAGGGGGCTATATGCCCCCTTTTTTGTGACTACATAACTGTTGATATCTGCGGGCAATCTCGTAGCCCCAGCTAGAAGAACCCGTTTTCTGCGAACACCTGAAATTAAACAGTTAGATGATTTAAGTGACTACTCAAAACAAGTATGGCTGCTGGCACGAATATATCTGCGCCCCACAAATACAAAGGGTATATTGGATGGCCAGGAATAGTAATATTGTTTAAATTCAATAGGTTGTAGATTGCCACTGTTTCCGGGGTAGTGGGAGAGTGGTTGCAGCCCAAAACAGCACTGGTGTGCAAAATTTAACCAGCCAGCTGACTCAAAGCAGTTTTCCTTGAAGTTGGCGCCAGTTTGCTTCAAAATTGTGCTCGGCGGTGGGTGAAGCGAATGGCCGGCAATCCAATAATACTATGCCTCTGCTAATCCCAGTTAACCATTTACGAAGAATATGTAACCACACAAATTAGTTTAATGTATTCATCCAAATCTTTCTAAGCAACCTATATATCAAAACTTTTGAAAATATAAAAAAATGATTTTCTGTTGCCAAGACTATTTTTGTCAATTAGGTAAATATATAACAGCATAACAAATTGCTGTTTTTCATCACCTTATGGAAAAAGCAAATCGCTACATATCCCCCAATCAAAATGTAAAAATTTTTGTCATTAATCACAAGAGCCAAAAGAGGTTAAAATGAAGCTTAAAGTTACTATATTGTTCTTTGCAATTACAATACTTGGTGGGTGCACTAGAGCATTGGTTGCAACATATGACCCAGGCGTTGACCTACAATACAACGGGATTGCAGGGAAAAAATTAGCAGTCTATCAATTTGAAGATACCAGGGCTTGGATAGACTCAAATGACGAAAAATCAAATAGCTTCGTTGGCAAGCAGGACCCTTGGAAGTTTGGTTTAAAGTATGAAAATATTGAATATCAACCGGTTTCTGTGATATTACAAGATATATTCATAAAGGAATTTAATTCGGTAGGTGTAGATGCCTACAAAGGAAATGACTCATCGCCCCCTTCCTACTCCCTAACCGGGAAAATATTGAATTTCGAATTTGAAAATGAAGCTGGCGTTTGGACTGTAACAAGCCGGAGGCATGTCTCACTAGCGCTGACCCTATCTGACAAGGATGGAAATGTCCTACTAGCAAATGAATTGTTTAATGAGGTAAGCAGAGAAAACGAAGGTATGGGCGTCATGCACTCAACCAATGTAGATAGGCTCATGAAAGATGTACTGAAAACAGTAGTTATCAGTGTTATAAACCGCACAAATAACGAGCTTTCCTATCTCGGCTTTAAAACCATGAGTGTCAGTTTAAACGGCACTACAATTGATACAGATATACAGCCAATTGCTTATGCAACACTTTCTATAGATTGAAAGAGTCGCGACTTGGCAAAGGAGGGTTTCTAACCCTCCCTACAACAACTTACTACAGATCTGCGAGCAATCGGGCAGCCTTGACTTCGAACTCTTCGAGGTATCATTTACTACCCATAGACGATTCAGTTTGCCGAACCTTCAGACGCAGAAACCAGCCAACAACCTTTGTATGAGCAGAGTCACAACTACCTTAAAAATTTCTTCTTAAAAAAACCAACTCTCTAAAGATAAATACACAAGAAATAATTGTTTGATATAGGTCGGTCACACAAGGTAATTGCGAGTAAATTTTACAGAGGCCCCGACTCAGTAAATCCCTTCCCTGGATTAAGTCATTGAGGACTACTGAAGGTCCATATACAGAAAAATATGATATTACCGATGGAGGTAAGACATATAGCTACCTCCGTACCCTAAACAAAAATGGAGAGTCATTGATCTCCTCCGCTGCCCCGGAGTTGACGATTCCCCTCATGTCAGGACTTTCCACGACTACGCTTAAGAAATTACGGTATTCGACTTCAGTAAACTGTACCGCTGTACCTTTTTATCGTATCCTGGTGGGCTAGGGGCTGTTCCCGTTTGGATGTAGCCTATTGATTTGTAAGAGCAAGCTCGCATTGTTGAGGTTCTAACACAA
>NZ_CANLDD010000060.1 GCF_947489355.1 uncultured Microbulbifer sp.
CACCGGGACACCGGGACACCGGGACACCGGGACACCGGGACACCGGGACACCGGGACACCGGGACACCGGGACACCGTAAAAGCAAAAAAGTCATAAGAGAGATATTCAAGTGATCCTTAGAGCTAAAGGAATCCATCGCCTGCTGGCCGTAGCGCTGCTCACATGTGGCCAGGCTTTGCTCTTCTGTGCACAGGCAGCGGCAGAGGAATACCTTGTTAGCAACCCGAAGGAATACGCCGAAGTTGCAAAAAATCTTGAAGCTGGCGATACCGTGGTACTTGCCAATGGTGTATGGCGGGATTTTGAAATTCTGTTCACCGGAGTGGGTAAAAAAGAGAATCCGATCACGCTGATCGCCCAGGAGAAGGGCAAAGTCGTCTTATCCGGTCAGTCAAATCTGCGTCTTGCGGGCGAGTACCTGGTAGTTGCCGGGCTGGTGTTCAAAAACGGTTACTCCCCCAGCAGCGAAGTGGTCGCCTTCCGCCGCAACCGGGAGAGCCTGGCAAACAATTCCCGTGTAACTGAAATCGTGATTGAAGACTTCAGCAAGCCTGAGCGCATGGAATCCGATTATTGGGTTGCCCTCTACGGTAAAAACAACCGCTTTGACCACGGCCACCTTGCCGGTAAACGCAACAAGGGCGTGACCATAGCGGTGCGCCTCGATAGCGAAGATTCCCAGGAAAATTACCACCGTATCGATCACAATTATTTTGGGCCGCGCCCGGTATTGGGCTCCAATGGTGGTGAAACCCTGCGTGTCGGCACTAGCCGCTATTCACTGACAGATTCCCTGACGGTGGTCGAGAACAATTTCTTCGATCGGCGCGACGGCGAAGTAGAGATCATTTCCGTCAAGTCCGGCAAGAATAAAATCCGCAACAACACCTTTTTCGAGTCCCGCGGCACCCTGACCCTGCGCCACGGCAATGGCAACCTGATAGAAGGCAATGTGTTCATTGGCAACAGCGAGGATCACACCGGCGGTATTCGGGTTATCAATCGCGACCAGACAGTGCGTAACAATTACCTCGAAGGTCTCACAGGCTATCGGTTCGGGAGCGGATTCAGCATTATGAACGGTGTACCCGATTCTCCCATCAATCGTTACCATCAGGTGGTGAATGCCAGAGTCGAGAACAACAGCTTTATCAATGTGGATCACATTCAGCTGGCAGTCGGCAGTGACCCGGAGCGCAGCGCGGTGCCGCTGGACTCCAGTATCTCCAATAATATTTTCTACAACGAGAGCGATCGCTCCCCCTTTTCTGTATTTGACGACATCTCCGGGGTTCACTTTGCGGCCAATATTTCCAATGGCTTTGTGGATCAAGAAATTCGTGAGGGCATCAACACCGGTGTAAAAAGACTTCGCCGAGCTGGAAACGGCCTGCTCTATCCTGTCGACCCCGCCATGGTGGATAAGGGTGTCAGCAGAAATCTGATACCCACCAGCAAAAGCATGACGGGCGTTTCATGGTACCCCAAGTCTGAACCGGAAGCTGCCTTCGGTAGCGGTAAAGCCACTGTTGTGCACCCCGGTGAAGATACGCTGTTCGACGCACTGAAAACCACAGCCGATGGCGACACTCTGGTGCTGGAAAATGGAATCTACAAGTCCCGCAAGCGCTTGCAGATTGATAAAACCATTACCATCAAGGCGAAAAAAACCGGCAAGGTGACGCTGACCAGCGAGCGCCCGGTCATGTTCGAAATTATTGATGGCGGCAGCCTGGAACTCAACGGTCTGGTGCTGTCTGGTAAAAACAGCCCGGACTCCACCGGTAATACCCTGATCCGCACTGCCAAATGGGGCATGTTGAAAAACTACCGATTCTCGATGAAGAACAGTCGTGTTGAAAATCTGGACGTCAACCACTCCTATCATTTCTTTGACTCGGGAAGTCGGGCTTTTGCCACCTTTATCAGTATCGAAAACAGTGTGCTTGATAATATTACGGGTGATTTTCTGAAACTGGATAAGGAGAGAGATGATCTCGGTGTTTACAATGCCGAATACGTCACTCTTTCTGGAAACACATTCAGGAATGTAAAGGGTACGCTTGTCAACCTGTATCGCGGTGGTACCGATGAAAGCACCTTTGGGCCACATTTTACTTTTGCCAGCAATATCGTGGAAAAATCCGGAAGTGGTAAACGCAATCGGTCCCAGGCACTGGTAAAACTGCACGGCGTGCAGGTTGCGAACATCCACGACAATACCTTTACCGACAGTGCTGGTATTGTGGTGGAGCACACCGTGGCTGAGCCGATCACCCGTATTGTCAGCAACCAGTTCCACCAATCACCGCTGCCGGACGTTAGAGAGCTGGCCCGTGAGGGCCCTCACACCGCTGTTCTCGCCAACAATAAAGTGAAGTAATCAAAATGTTTGGCCAGAAGTTTGAATCAAAATTAAAAGCTTTAGGGATAAGTGTCGCTTTTGTAACGGGTCTGATACTGAACTCCCAGGAAAGTTATGCTACACCACACCCTAATTTGGTGGTCAATACCGCAGACGTAGACGCCATGCAGGCCGCTGTTTCCCGGCAGGGCCGTTTTCGCAGTGCATTTCTTGCCACTAAGGCTGCTGTGGACAGCTCACTGAAAGGGCCTGTCGCTGTGCCAATGCCCGCCGATGCAGGCGGTGGTTATACCCACGAACAACACAAGAAAAATTACCAGTTGATGTACAACGCCGGCGTACTGTATCAAATCACTGAAGACGGCCGCTATGCCGAGTATGTGCGTGATATGCTGCTAGCCTACGCAGCGTTGTACCCAACCCTTCATCTGCATCCGAAACGTCGCCTTGGAGCGAAAAACCCAGGCAGGTTGTTCTGGCAGAACTTGAATGAAGCGGTGTGGCTGGTGTACACCATTCAGTCCTACGACCTGATTCGCCCCTCACTCTCTGATACGGAGGCCGAGACGATTGAGCAGGGGATGCTGCGCCCGATTGCACGCTTCCTTTCCGTGGAATCTCCAGAAACCTTCAACAAAGTGCATAACCACGGCACCTGGCTGGCCGCTGGTGTAGGCATGGCCGGTTATGTGCTGGACGAACCCGAACTGGTTGAACAGGCGCTGTTGGGCCTCGACAAATCCGGCAAAGGCGGTTTCCTGCGGCAGTTGAATACCCTATTTTCTCCCGACGGTTATTACAATGAAGGCCCTTACTATCAGCGCTACGCGCTGATGCCCTTTGTGACCTTTGCAAAAGCCATTGATAACAATGAGCCGGGGCGGAAAATTTTTAGCTATCGCGACGGTATTATTCTGAAAGCCATTGATACCACCATTCAACTCAGTTACAACAATCTTTTTTTTCCCATTAATGATGCCATTAAAGACAAGGGCATAGATACTGCGGAACTAGTACAGGGTGTGGCCATTGCCTACGGCAAAACGGGCAATCCGCAATTGCTGGACATTGCCGCAAAGCAGGATCAGGTTCTGCTGACCGGCGACGGCCTCAAGGTTGCACAGGACCTGGATGCTAACAAGCAGGAACCATATGTATTCAAGTCCAGAGCCTTCCGCGATGGCAAGGAGGGGGATGAAGGTGCGCTGGTGGTATTTCGCCTGCAGGTAAATGGCGATCAGGCCCTGCTGTTCAAGCCTTCCGCTCAGGGGATGGGCCACGGCCATTTCGACAAGCTCACCTGGCAATTCTACGACCGCCAAGCGGAAATCGTGACCGATTATGGAGCTGTCCGTTTTCTGAATGTGGAATCTAAAAATGGTGGCCGCTATCTGCCGGAAAACGACACCTATGCGAAGCAGACCATTGCTCATAACACTGTGGTGGTAGATGAAACTACGCACTTCAACGGTGATCTGAAAATCGGCAGCAGTAACCATCCGGAACTTCTTTTCTTCCACGTCGGTGATCATGTAAAAATCAGCTCGGCGGAAATTGATTCCGCCTATCCGGGAGTTACTCTCAAGCGCACTTTGGCATTAATCAACGATTCCGACAGCGGCCATGTTTTCGCCATCGATTTGTTCGATGTGCAGTCCAGCAGGCAGCACCAATTGGATTTGCCATTGCACTACAATGGTCAGATTGTGGATACCAGCTTTATACTAAAGGGCTATAAGGATAGTATTTCTGCACTGGGTAAGAAAAACGGATACCAACACCTGTGGCTGAAAGCCCACGCAAAACCGGAGTCCGGTCTCGCGCAGGTGACCTGGTTGAATGACAACGGCCATTTCTATACCAACTCCAGCTTAGTAGACGGAAAAACCGAGTTGTTGTTTGCCGAACTGGGAGCCGATGATCCAAATTTTAATCTGCGCTCGGAAGCAGCCTTTATTACGCGTCGGAAGAATGTCCGCAGACATACTTTTGTCAGCGTGCTTGAACCCCACGGTGAGTACAACCCCGCCAAGGAATTTACTCTGCAGGCAGAAAGCCAAGTCGCCGGTATCGAACTTCAGCGCAGCGACGACCTGGAACTGATTGCAATTGCACTCAAGACTGGCGTGACTAAATTGATGGCGTTTAACAGCCGCGAGGATTTTTCGGCTCAGACCAAAACCGCATTTACCTTTCGTGGCAATCAATTTGTATTCCGTGGTCGAGCAAATCTTTTCAGTATTGGAGAAAAATAACTAATTCTGTATTTACAGTGGAGGAGCTTATGCCTGCGTCAGATACATTTTTTCTGCAGGAGGCCATTGAAGCGGAAGAGCTTGGTGGTGGCATAAAACGTCAGATTCTAGGATTTGATGAAAGCCTAATGGTAGTTAGGGTCTGGTTTGAAGAAGGCAGTATCGGCTACCTGCATAGGCATCCCCACACCCAGGTGAGCTACGTAGAAAGTGGCGAGTTTGAAGTGCAGGTGGACGGTCACAAAAAAATTCTTAAAGCCGGGGATAGTTTTTATATTGCCTCCAATCTGGAGCACGGAGCAGTGTGTAAAAAGTCTGGTGTTCTGATCGACTCCTTCAGTCCTTACCGAGAAGATTTTCTGAATATAGAAACAGGATAAGAATAATGAAAAACTTGCGTTGGATCATTGTGTCGCTGGTGGCTCTTGCCACCATTATCAACTATATTGACCGCGCCGCACTATCTGTCATGTGGCCGGGTATTGCTGACGATCTAGGCATGGACAGCCACGACTATGCCAACATCATGAGTGTTTTTTTGATTGCCTATGCCATTGGCCAGGCAGTTTTCGGGCGTATTTTTGATGCCGTCGGCACTCGCATTGGCTTCATTTTGTCCATCGTGGTCTGGTCTGTTTCCATCGCACTGCACGCACTGGCAAGCTCTGTTGCCTCCTTCAGTCTTTTCCGCAGCCTGCTGGGCTTCGGCGAGGCGGGCAACTGGCCGGGTGCCACTAAGGCCAATGCGGAATGGTTTCCGGCCAAAGAGCGTGCGCTGGCACAGGGTATTTTTGGTGCGGGTGCTTCTGCAGGCAGCATCATTGCTCCCCCTCTGGTGGCTTTCCTCTACGCATTTCTTGGCTGGCAGGCTACCTTTGTGGTGATCGCACTGCTGGGCTTTCTGTGGCTAGTGCCGTGGCTGATCATTTACAAAAGCGGCCCAGATACGCACCCCTGGATTACCCATGAAGAACGTGAACTAATCCTTTGTGGGCAGTTCACTGCAGGCAATAACAATGGCAAAGAAGAGTATGTACCCGGTCTGATTGAGCTACTTTCACATCGCCAGAGCTGGAGCGTGATCTCCGCGCGCTTTTTCATCGAACCAATCTGGTGGTTGTTCGTAGCCTGGCTGCCACTCTACCTGAGCGACAAATTCGGGTTTGATGTGAAAGCCATTGGCGCCTCCGCATGGATTCCCTATGTGGGTGCCGCTGCCGGTGCACTGTTCGGTGGCTGGTTGTCTGGCCGCCTTATCAGCAGGGGCTGGAGCGTGAACAAATCCCGTAAGTTTGCCGTATTCGTGGGTGGTGCGCTGATGCTGCCGGCACTACTGGCAACCACCTTGGCGAATACACCGACTTTGGCACTGGGCATGATCACTGTCATCCTGTTCGGCTTCCAGGCGGCCATTAATAATATTCAAACCTTACCCAGCGATTATTTCTCTGGAAAGACTGTTGCCAGCCTAGCTGGAATCAGCGGTGCGGTGGGTGTGGTCAGCGTGATTACTGCTATCCAATTGGTACCTATCATTACCAATGATGGAACTTTCTACCCGCCCTTTTTCATTCTCGGTGCCTCTTTGGTTCCGTTAATGTTGATCTCGGTGCTGCTGGTTGGGGGGCGTATCACTCCGGTACGCAGCAGGCGAGAAAAAAAGCAACTCGCTGAAGCAGCGGGATGACCAATGTCCACACAATACTTCGATAAAAAAGCATCGACTTCTCATTATACCGTTTGGAGTAGACATGAAATTGAACAACAAGGTAGCAATCGTCAGCGGCGGGGCTAGGGATATCGGCAAAGCGGTATCACTCAAGTTGGCAGCAGAAGGCGCAAAAGTAGTAATCAACTACTTCAGCAACAATCAGACTGCCGATGAAACTTTGACAGAGATCAAGCAGGCTGGTGGTGAAGCGATCATCGTGCAAGGTGACATGACCAAGCAGACGGATGTTGCACGCCTGGTGGGAACTGCCCGTGAAACCTATGGACCTGACCTTGACATTCTCGTCAATGTTACCGGCGGCTTGGTTGAGCGTAGGATGATCACTGAGGTGGATGAAGACTTCTTCAGCAAGGTTATCGCCCTGAATCTGAACAGCACCTTCCTGCTGACCAAAGCGGTAGTACCGTATATGAACGGCGGAGCGATTATAAACCTGGCTTCTCAAGCTGGTCGAGACGGCGGCGGTCCTGGTGCTTCTGTTTACGCGACTTCCAAAGGTGCAGTGATGACCTTTACCCGTGCCATGGCGAAAGAATTGGGCCCGCAAAATATCCGTGTTAATGCGCTCTGCCCCGGTATGATCAGCACCACTTTCCACGATGTTTTCACCAAGGATGCCGTACGTGCAAACGTTGCCAGTGCAACGCCGCTAAAGCGTGAAGGCAAGGCGGGCGAAGTGGCAGATGCTGTCGCCTATCTGGCCTCTGACGAAGCCTCCTTTCTCACTGGTACCAATGTTGATATAAACGGCGGCCTGTTCTTTTCCTGATTTGTTCGCAAGCGATTGAATCTGTGTAGAGGTAATGCTGTGCGTGTCAAAGCGGAAACTACCATGAAAAAAAAATTGGCAGTGCTCGGTGAGTGCATGCTGGAAATTAATCTGGGTGATAACGACCTGTCCATCACTAATAATTCACTGGATGCGAATCTGTTCTTTGGTGGGGATACGCTGAATACCGCACTCTATCTCTCTCGATTGGGTTTTCCGGTGGATTATGTCACTGCTGTGGGAGATGACCACTTGAGTGACTGGATGCTGCAGCAGTGGCGCAATGAGGGTATCGGATGCAATCTGATATTGCGAGAGACGGGTGCCACACCTGGTCTCTATCTGATTCAAACCGGTCCGCAGGGAGAACGGACTTTCCTGTACTGGCGGGATAACTCTCCGGCAAGGCGTCTGTTCGATAACCCCAGCAATGCCAAGGTACTGTTTGCCAGATTGATGGAATTCAAAGCCATTTATCTGTCTGGCATCTCGTTGGGTATCTATTCCCCCTCTACCCGAAAGTGTCTGTTTGAATTCTTGGTGGAATTCCGCGCAGCAGGCGGCATGGTAATTTTTGATAGCAATTACCGGCCAACACTGTGGGGTAGTGATCTATTGGCCCGGCAAACCTACCTGCAGATGTATCGCCTGACAGATATTGCCTTGCCCACCTTGGAAGACGAGCAGGCGCTATTTGGCGATGCTGATGAAACAGCGGTACTTGACCGTTTGAAAAATCTCGGTATTCGGGAAATTGTGCTGAAAAAAGGTGGCGATGGTTGTGTTGTGAAAACCGATAAGCTCAGTGAGTTCATTGCCGCTAATGAAGTGGTCCCGGTGGATACCACAGCCGCCGGTGACTCATTCAATGCCGGGTATCTGGCGCACCGCTTGAGCGGCAGACCTGTCACGAATGCGGCAAAAAGTGGTCACAATCTGGCGGCGCTGGTAATCCAGCATCGAGGAGCAATTATTCCTCGCGCTGTCATGCGTTTAAGTTAAGTAAGCTGCGCTTAGATATGAATGAAACGAAGTAGTAAACTTCTATCCGGTTGCTCAGTTTGATTTCCTGATATTTAACGGGGAGTAATACAGTTACTGATCAAAAAGTCAGGCTTACAGAAATTATGGAAATAATTTTATCCGATTTTTCGTAGTTAAGAGTTTTCATATCACAGATTTTTAGTAACGGCTACAGATCGCGCTTTTACACTGCCGAAGTGTTTTGTAACCCTGCGCAGAAACCGAACAGCTGTGTTGTACCCGCTGTATATCATTTTATCCTAACTATAATAATGAGAGTTCAATGAAACGTTTAAAACCGCCTTTAGTGAAAATTATCAGTTTTGCCATCATTACCCTATTGAATATTTGCATGGCCAGCGCCAATGCTTCTCTGCAGAATCCGGGATTTGAAAACGATTGGGATGGTTGGTCTGATACTGACCCTTCCGCCATTTCCAGTGTTGCTTACATCGGCAACAAATCCGCCAAAATTGCTGGTAGCGGGGGCCGTATAGAGCAACAGGTCCCTGTAATTGCCGATACCAATTATCGCCTCAGCGCCTATGTAAAAGGCGCTGGTACCATTGGCGCGGTGGTTGGCGGCAGTACCCATAATGCCAGCATTAGCGATTCTGAATGGCGAAAGCTGGATGTGGAGTTCAATTCCGGCAACGCCCTGAGTATCACGGTGTTTGGCACCTACAATGGCGATGAAGGCCGCTTCGACAATTTTACCCTGGAAAACCTTGGCAGCTCAGGAGGTAGTCCAGGCAGCAGCAGTTGCACCTCCGGAAGCAAACTGTCGATCATCTCTGCATCAGATGATGGAACTAGTGATGGTCACGACCCCGCTAATGTGATAGATGGCAGTTTTGCCAGTGAATCCCGCTGGTCTTCCGCCGGCGTCAAATGGATTACCATGGACTTAGGTTATGAGCAGGTCATAGAAGCGGTGGATATTGCCTGGTACAAGGGAGATCAACGAAGCAGCTTCTTCTCTATTGAAACCTCTTCTGACAATAGAAACTGGATGACGATTTTGGGTAGTGGTCAATCTAGTGGCAGCAGTTCCGCTATGGAGCGTTACGAGGTATCGGATTCTACCGCACGGTATGTACGCCTGACTGGTATCGGTAACACTGCGAATAACTGGAACAGTATTCTGGAATTCGATGTGATCGGATGTGGTGAGGATGTCGAAGATGATCTGAACCCATCACTCCCTCCGTCCGGTAATTTCGAATTGGTCGATTGGTATCTCAGCGTGCCTTCCGACAATGATGGCAGCGGTACCGCTGACTCCATCAAGGAATCAGAGCTGAGCGCGGGCTACGAGAACAACAGTTATTTCTATACCGCCAGTGACGGGGGTATGGTATTCCGTTGTCCGATTGCCGGATATAAAACCTCCAATAACACTGCTTATACCCGGACGGAACTACGAGAGATGTTGCGCCGCGGCAACACCAACATTAGCACGAAAGGTGTGAATGAAAACAACTGGGTATTCGGTAGTGCACCCGCTTCCGCTCGCAATGCCGCCGGTGGTGTTGATGGTGTCTTGCGTGCGACTCTGGCCGTGAATCACGTCACTAGCACCGGTAGTAGCAGCCAGGTGGGTCGGGTTATCATCGGCCAGATCCATGCCAATGACGACGAACCGCTACGCCTTTACTACCGTAAACTGCCGGGCAACAGCCTGGGTTCCATCTACATTGCACACCAGCCTGAAGGTGGCAACGATATCTGGTACGAAATAATCGGCAGCCGCTCGAACAGCGCCTTAAATCCATCAGACGGTATTGCCTTGAATGAAATATTCAGCTACAAGGTTGAGGTAGTCGGCAACACCCTTACCGTGACCATCTCTAGGGAGGGTAAGGCGGATGTGGCCAAGACTGTAGACATGAGCAGCTCTGGTTATGATGTCAGCGGCCAATACCAGTACTTTAAAGTCGGTGTTTACAACCAGAACAACACCGGCGATAACAATGACTATGTTCAGGCGACCTTTTACGTGCTGGATAATAGCCACGATGGCTATATTCATTGATCTGAGTCTCGCCAAGGCAGTCGGAGAAAGCTGACCCATTAAGCTATTGCCAGCCAGTTAATTCAACCGACTGGCAATAGGATTGTGATTGGGCTTTTTATGCACAGGTTTATCCGCTGGGCATCAATCCTCGCGGCTGGTGATTTCCAGCAGGTGATAACCAAACTGGGTTTTCACCGGGCCGTGCACCTTATGCAATTCTTCGGAAAAGACCACCTTGTCGAATTGCGCGACCATCACGCCCTTACTGAATTCTCCCAGATCGCCTCCGGTGCGGCCGGACGGACACTGTGAGTGCGCTTTGGCCATTTCGCCAAACTCGGCCCCGTTTTCGATTTCCTGCTTCAGCTGCTGGCACTTTGTTTCGTTCTCCACCAGAATATGACGGGCTGTCGCTATGGGCATAAATTGTCTCCATCTAATGCATTGACCGCAGCAGCTTACTGGGTGTATGCGGCATTTGCCACTGGTAATACCCGCAATAAACTCCAAGTCTGGTCGCATCTTTGCCGAGTGGCACTAAAACGCCATTTCTGCCGGGCGGCGGGCGTGTACGCAGTGGTATCTTTAGTGAAGACAACAAAATACGGCGAGTGACCCCAGTGCAACAGATACCTCTTTTTCCCTTGAGTGTGGCCCTGTATCCCGGAGTTACCCTGCCTCTGCGTATCTTCGAACAGCGCTACCTGCATCTGGTGAGTGAAGCCCTGAAGGCCGATAGCGGATTTGGTGTAGTGCTTATTCGCTCCGGTGGCGAAGTGGGGCTTGCTTCGGTGTGGCCGCTGGGTGTCTATGTGCATATTGTCGACTGGGGCCAGGGGGAGGAGGGGCTACTGCATGTACAGGTGGTGGGCCGACGCCGCTTTCGCATTACCCGCACCGACAGAGCTGAAGACGATCTGCTGCTGGGGGATGTGGAATGGCTGCCGGAAAAGACGCCGAAACCCATACCCGCCGACTGCGATGGTTTGCTCGCTGTGCTCAACGAACTGAAAGAGCGCGCCAAAATACTGTCGCTGAAGTTCGACCAGGTGGATTCAGCCGATGCCCTGTCCTGGCAGCTGGCGCAGTTGCTGCCGCTGGAAGACAAGGTGCGGGTGGAACTGCTGGCTCTGGAGGACCCCTTGGCGCGCCTGGCCAATATCGCCGACAACCTGGACCGGTGGACCCAGAAGTGACCGGCTGTGGACGTATTTCCCGGAGTAGACTGGGTTTGGCCATTCAAACCCCACCCCACTGGGGTATACTGCGCGGCCGACCGGATTTTGCACGGAGCGCCAAGTGACCCCCACCGACACTGCTGACCAAATCCGTACTCAACTCGGGCAGATGGGCCATGCTGCGCGCGCCGCGGCGCGGTTGATGGCCAGGGCCAATACTGCGGCCAAGAACCGTGCGCTCAGGGAGATCGCGACCCAGATGGAAGCGCAGCGGGCGCAACTGATCGAAGCCAATATCCGGGATATGCAGGCGGGGCGTGCGCAGGGTCTGGACGCTGCACTGCTCGACCGCCTGGAACTGGATAACACCCGTATCGACGATATGATTGCGGGGTTGCTGCAGGTCGCGGATCTGCCTGACCCGGTGGGGGAAATCGAGCATCTGCGCTATCGCCCCAGTGGTATCCAGGTGGGCAGAATGCGTGTGCCGTTGGGGGTGGTGGGGATTATTTACGAGTCCCGTCCCAATGTGACCATAGACGCTGCCAGTCTCTGCCTGAAATCCGGTAATGCCACTATTTTGCGCGGTGGGAGTGAGGCGCTGCACTCCAATCAGGCCATTGCCGCTTGTATTGCCGCTGGATTGCGCGCGTCGGATTTGCCGGAGACAGCCGTACAGGTGGTGGGGACCAGCGATCGCGCTGCAGTGGGCGCTTTGATTACTATGCCGGAATATCTGGATGTGATTGTGCCCCGCGGTGGCACTGGCCTGATTGAGCGTGTCAGCCGCGAGGCCAGTGTGCCGGTGATCAAGCACTTGCACGGGGTGTGCCATGTTTATATCGATGACCGTGCGGACCCGCAAAAGGCCTTCGACATTGCCCTCAATGCCAAAACCCGCCGCTACGGCGTGTGTAATGCGATGGAAACCCTGCTGGTTGCGGAGGGGATTGCCGCAGAGATACTGCCGCGTTTGGCCGCGGCCTATGAGTCCAAAGGCGTGGAACTGCGCGGTTGTGAGCGCACTCGCGAGATACTGCCGCGATGCCTGGCAGCCGTGGAAGCGGATTGGGCTGAGGAGTACCTGGCGCCGTTACTGTCGATCCGGGTGGTGGCGGATATGGATGCGGCGATGGCCCATATCGCCCGGTACGGCTCCGGCCACACGGAGGCCATAGTGAGCGAGGATTACAGCCGCAGCCGGCGTTTCCTCACGGAGGTGGATTCCAGTTCGGTGATGGTCAATGCCTCCACCGGTTTCGCCGATGGCTTTGAATACGGCCTGGGGGCGGAAATCGGCATTAGCACTGATAAAATCCACGCCCGCGGTCCGGTGGGGCTGGAAGGGCTCACCTCACGAAAATGGATCGTGCTGGGAGACGGGCATATACGGCAATAGAGGCTGTTTCGGTGTAATCATCTGGCGCAAGAGGTAATTTTGGCGACCAAACGGCAGAGTATCGCCCTGTTCGGCGGCACCTTCGATCCGGTACATTTCGGTCATCTGCGTATGGCGCTGGAGCTGCGTCAGGCTTTAGGGTTCGATGAAATGCGCATACTGCCAAGCCACCAGCCGCGCCACCGCGAAAGCCCGGGGGTGTCTCCCGGTCAACGCTGCCAGATGTTGGTGCTGGCACTGGCAGGTTGTGACGAGTTGCAACTGGATGAACGGGAATTGCGGCGGGGGGGGGTCACTTATACTGTGGATACCCTGGAGGAATTGCGTGCAGAGCTGGGCCCTGAGGTGTCGATCAGTTTCTGTATGGGGCTGGATTCCCTGCTCAGCCTGCACCACTGGCACCGCTGGCAGAGCCTGTTGGCGCTGGCGCACCTGGTGGCGGTGACCCGGCCGGGTTGGAGCCCGCCCCAGCGGGGAAAAGAGGGCGATAACCCCCAGCTGATCGATTTGCTTGAGCGTCATCGCGGAACAATCGCCGATTTGCACGGGGAGCCCTGCGGACGCCTGGTGGTGCGCGAACAGAGCCTGTTGCCTATCTCTTCCACTCACATTCGCCAATTGCTCGGCAGCGGCCAGTCACCCCGTTACCTGCTGCCGGCTGCGGTGCTGCAATATATTGAAGACCATCAACTTTACAGAAAACAGAATACCGCTGGCGACCGGTAAAACATTAAGGTGTTATGACAAATATTAAAGAAATCGCGTTCAACGCACTGGAAGACCTGAAAGGCAAAGATATCGTTGCCCTGGATGTTTCCGAATTGTCTGATGTAATGGACAATCTGCTGATCTGTACCGGTACCTCCAGTCGCCAGGTGAAATCCCTTGCGGAAAATGTCGTGGACGAATTGAAGAAACAAGGCGTGCGACCCATTGGCGTGGAAGGGAAAGAGCAGGGTGAATGGGTGCTGGTGGACTATGGGGATTTGGTGGTACATGTGATGCTGGAGGATCTGCGTGGCTTCTACGACCTGGAAAAACTCTGGTCGATAACGCCGAATACGCGCGAAGGAGCGGACGGCAGCGACCCCCATAGGGGCTGAGACCGTGAAAATCCGCATTCTCGCCGCCGGGGGGAAAATGCCCGCTTGGGTGCAGGAGGGCTACACTGAGTACGCCAAACGCTTGCCCCGTGAAATTTTCCTGGAGATGGTGGAAATCCCCCTGGGGCAACGCGGCCAGAAAAACGCCATGGCACTGATCGACAAGGCCCGGAGAAAGGAGGGGGCGGCGATGCTCTCTGCGCTCGGTCCCCGGGACCATGTCGTGGCGCTGGATGTGAAGGGCAAACCCTGGAGTACGGAGCAGCTCTCGCGGCAATTGCGTGCATGGCAACTGCTGGGGGAAAGTGTCTGTCTGCTGGTCGGCGGCCCCGACGGTCTCTCTGGGGATTGCCTGGACGCGGCCAGGCAGCGGTGGTCCCTGTCTCCACTGACTCTGCCACATCCGCTGGTGCGTGTGGTTTTGGCCGAGCAGATTTATCGCGCCTGGACACTGCTGGTGGGACACCCCTACCACAAATGACGGAGACAATGGCCAGCCGGTGTTGTCTGTTCACTTGTGCCCTGTGGTAATGTAATTCACTTAGAGCTTTCCAGCGCCAGTCAAAACCGTTCAAAAAAGCCCAAATGCCTCACGACCATCGCCTCAAGGACCCCTATACCGAGCTGCGGCTTTTCCGCAACCGTATGCTGGTGGCCATCGCCGGTGTTATTGTGCTGCTGGGGGTTTTGGTTGCGCGCTTTTACAACCTTCAGATCGTCAATTACGAAGACTATCGCACCCAGTCCGATGAAAACCGTATCCAGGTGCGCCCGGTAGCCCCTACCCGGGGGTTGATATACGATCGCAACGGCATCCTGCTTGCGGATAACCGTGCCAGCTACAACCTCTCCATTGTGCGCGAGCGTGTACGGGATCTGGATGCGACCCTGGAATTGATCGGTCATCTTATTCACCTTGAAGACAGTGATGTGGCCAAGTTTCGCAAGCGCATGAAGCGCAGGCGACCCTTTGAGCCGGTACCCCTGCGCTTTCGTCTGAGTGAAGATGAAATTGCACACATCAGTGTGAACCAGTTCCGTATGCCCGGTGTTTCAGTTGAGGCGGAACTGGTGCGTTACTATCCACTGGGAGAGCTGTTCGCCCACAGTGTCGGCTATGTGGGGCGCATCAGTGAGCGCGATTTAAATAATTTCACCCAGGAGGACGTGCGGCGCTACCGAGGTACCCGCAGTATCGGCAAGGTGGGACTGGAGCGCAGTTACGAGCAGCGCCTGCTCGGGGAAGTGGGCTATGAGAATGTCGAGATCAATGCGCGCGGCCGGGTACTGCGGGTGCTGGACCGCGAAGATCCCAAACCGGGTGTTGGCCTGACCCTGCACCTGGATGCGCGCCTGCAACAGGTGGCCTCCGCTGCCCTCGGTGATCGCCGCGGTGCTGTGGTCGCCATTGATGTCAATACCGGTGGTGTACTGGCCTTTGTGAGCAAGCCGTCTTTCGACCCCAATCTGTTTGTCACCGGCATCAGTTTTGTCGACTACCGCACCCTCAGTGACTCCCTCGATGTCCCCCTGTTTAATCGCGTCGTACAGGGCCAGTATCCCCCGGGTTCGACCCTGAAGCCCGTGATGGGTCTCGGTGCCCTTGAGGCCGGGATTATTTCCCGGGAGACCAAAATCAAGGATCCGGGTTTCTACAAACTACCCAACGACCCGCGTATCTACCGAGACCATATCCGCTGGGGGCATGGCGACAAAGTGGATTTGGTACAGGCCATGGCACAGAGTTGCGATGTGTTCTTCTGGGATATGGCGCACCGCTGGGATATTGACGATATGCACACTATTGCCTCCCATTTCGGGCTCGGCGCCAAGACCGGCATTGATCTGCCGACAGAGCGTGCTGGTCTTTTTCCTTCGCGGCACTGGAAGCGCAACGCGCGGGGAGTGCCCTGGTTCCCCGGCGATAGCCTGAATGCGGTGCTGGGGCAGGGTTTCGTGCTGGCCACACCGCTGCAACTGGCGGTGATGACCGCGACCATCGCCAATCGCGGCACCCACTACCGGCCTCAAATGGTAAAGACCATCAACGGCACAGTGCAGCCGCCGGAGAGGCTGCACAACCTGGAAGCACACCCGAACCACTGGGATTTGGTGTTTGAGGGCATGGAGGCTGTGGTCAATCGCAGCGACGGTACCGGCAAGCGCGCCGGTGAGGGCCTGGATTTTCGCGTTGCCGGTAAATCCGGTACCGCCCAGGTGGTGGGTATCGCCCAGGGTGCGCAATATGATTCTGAGGCACTGCTGGAGCGCCACCGGGATCACGCGCTGTTTGTTGCCTTTGCCCCAGTGGACAAACCCCGCATTGCAGTGGCGATTCTGGTGGAAAATGGGGAAGCCGGCGGCAAGGTGGCTGCACCGGTGGCCCAAATGCTGTTTGCCGAATGGATGTCACGTCCGTACCCACCCGTTGAGACCGCCCGGGATACAGGGTTGACTGGGAGGGCGGGCAATGGCTAATCGCGACTACTCGCACCGGCTGTCCGATATGGACAGCAGCCTCAGAAAACCGGTGAGCCTCGCCCGTCGACTGCACCTCGATGTGCCGCTGCTGGTGCTGTTGTTGATGTTGGCATGTGTTGGCTTGGGGGTGCTCTACAGCGCTTCTGGCGGCGACATCAATTATGTACAGCGCCAGTCGGTTTTTATGTGCCTGGCGTTTTTAGGTATGTTTATTGTTGCGCAGATTCCCCTGGACTTTTACCGGCGTTGGTCGATCTGGGCCTATCTGGGCGGCTGCACCCTGTTGTTGGGGGTGTTGCTTTTTGGAACCGGTGCCAAGGGTGCCCAGCGCTGGCTGGAGATAGGCGGCTTTCGCTTCCAACCTTCTGAGATGATGAAGCTGGGGGTGCCGATGATGGTTGCTGCCTTCCTGCACCAGCGCGCACAGCCCCCTGCGCTCGCGGCGGTTTGCGGGGCTTTAGTCATCGTGGCGGTACCGGCTGCGCTGATCGTGCGCCAGCCGGATCTGGGCACTGCCATTTTGATCGCCGCTTCCGGTCTGTTTGCATTGTATCTGGCAGGGCTTAGCTGGAAGATGATCGGTGCCGCGGTCGCAGCGCTCATGGCGTCCACCTGGCCTATCTGGCAGTGGGGCCTGAGGGACTACCAGCGCCAGCGCATCCTGACACTGCTCAACCCCCACGATGACCGTTTTGGTGCCGGCTGGAATATTTTTAACTCTAAAGCCGCTATTGGTTCCGGAGGGGTATACGGTAAAGGTTACCTGCAAGGCACCCAATCACAGCTGGATTTTCTGCCAGAGAGCCATACCGACTTTATTATTGCGGTTCTGGCGGAGGAGTGGGGCATGCGCGGCGTGCTTTTGCTGCTACTGCTTTACGTTTTGGTGATCGCACGCGGTATCTATATTAGCTTTATGGCACAGTACTTGTTCGGGCGACTATTGGCGGGGAGTATAACGCTCACTTTTTTTGTCTATGTATTTGTAAACATTGGTATGGTTACAGGTCTGCTGCCAATAGTGGGCGTACCCTTGCCGATGATCAGCTATGGGGGGACTTCACTGATTACCCTGATGGCGGGATTCGGTATCCTCATGGCTGTAGGGACAGAGCGGCGCAGGGTCCACTTCTAGTGGGCATCGTTCAGCTGATCGATAACCGGATATAGAGATGCGTGATGAAGACAGGAGCGTTGGTTTTGAAGTGGACCTCTGGACTATTGTTTGGTGTGGGGCTGGCCCTCGCTGCCTGCGCGCAGGAGCCTGGTCACGGTGACAATGCGAATGCGCAGAAGTTTGTCGAGTATATGGTGGAAGAGCACCAGTTTGATCGCGAAGAACTACAGGAACTGATGCGCCAAGCCAAGCGCAAGGACTCCATTCTCAGGGCCATCCAGCGCCCAGCGGAAAGAGCCAAGCCATGGTACCAATACCGCAAGATGTTTTTGACGCCACAGAGCATCGCCGGTGGCGTCGACTTCTGGGACAACAATGCCGAAGTCCTGGCCGAAGCGGAAAAAAAGTACGGTGTGCCGGCAGAAATCATCGTCGCCATTATCGGTATTGAAACCCGCTATGGCGGCAATATGGGCGGTCATCGCGTACTGGATGCGCTCTCTACCCTGGCCTTTAACTATCCGCGTCGTTCCGCCTTCTTTAGTAAAGAGCTGGAACACTATTTGCTGCTTACCCGGGATCAGGGTATAGACCCTTTGACATTGAAGGGTTCCTATGCCGGTGCCATGGGTTACGGCCAGTTTATGCCCTCAAGCTACCGCGCTTACGCAGTGGACTTCAGTGATGACGGCAAGGTGGATATTTGGAATAACACCCATGATGCCATCGGCAGCGTGGCCAATTATCTCGCCCAGCACGGTTGGAAGCCCGGCGAGCCCGTTGCCGTTTTGTCAAGCCCGCGTCCCAACGCAGATATGACCATTGTTAACAATACCCTGCAACCCGAGTGGACCGTGGGGGAGTTGGCGGAAAAGGGTTTCACCGCCACCAGCCAGGTGTCACCGGAAATGCCTGCCACTATCTTCTCCCTGCAGACAGAGCGGGGCAAACAGTACTGGCTGGGGCTCAATAATTTTTCCACCATTACCAGCTATAATCGCAGCCGCCTCTACGCCATGGCGGTCAACGAACTGGCCCAGGAGATTGTCAAGGCGCGTGGCGGGAGGCCCTATTGATCGGGCAATACAATGGGTTTTTTATCGTTTATTGATTCGCCGTTCTCGAACGGCGGGTACAACTTCGGGGAGTTGCCCGTATCTCACGGGCCCGCAACCCATCAATAAGGCGACAGTACGGCTTTGAACCGGCAATTACAGCCAGCCTTGAGAAACCATTGGTCCTGGCTGCAGTCGAAGTTTTTTCATTTCATCAGACAATTTCAGCCAACGGCGTCTTGGAGACGGCAACCCTTTGTTGCCGTGCGGGGGAATTATGGTTCAGTGCAATGCGCGGTTTGGGGTGTTACTTGCCGCTGTGTTTTTGGCGTCCTGTGGGGGGCCGCAGACTCATCCTGGCCCGCGTGCAAAGCCCGCTGGCAGTATTCGTGACAGTGGTCCGCCAACGCCCGTGAGTATGCTGGCCACTCCGGACCCGGCGCCGGTCCGGGAGCCCATCGGCCCCGCCGGGAATAAGACCCCCTACCGCGTCAACGGTGTGACTTATCATGTGCGCGATGCAGTTAAAGGTTATAAAGAGCGCGGCAGAGCCTCCTGGTACGGCACCAAGTTCCATGGTCGCAATACCGCCAATGGTGAGATCTACAACATGTACGCCATCTCTGCCGCACATAAAACCCTGCCTCTGCCCAGCTATGCCAAAGTGACCAATCTAGATAACGGGCGCAGTATTATTGTGCGGGTCAATGATCGCGGTCCCTTTGTGCAGGGGCGCATTATTGACCTCAGTTATACCGCTGCCCAGAAGTTGGGATATGTGGAGCAGGGGGTAGCCCGTGTGGAAGTGGAGTCGCTGGACCCTGCGGTATTGCCGCCGGTAACCGAGGTGCTGCTGACCGGTGATGGGCTGGTGGGCCCGGATGGTTTGGCACAGGATACCCGCGTTAAGCTGCCCGAGAATACCTTTTTACAGGTAGGGGCATACAGTCATTTTGCCCAGGCGGAAGCGGTAAGGGCCCAGCTTGCCGATGCAATTGATTACCCTGTTTCAGTCAGCCCAGTAGAGCGGGATGGCAAGGTGCTTTACCGGGTGCGTATTGGCCCTATTACCCAGCAGCGGGCGCTCGCCACTGTGCGGGAAACCGTAGAGCAAAAGCAGCTGGGGCAGCCCCAGGTAGTGTATGAATAAGACCATCGCAGCGGTTGTCGGAGCGGGCGGATGGTTTCTGCGAAAAATACCTGGCAACCAGTGACTGAAGTAAGGTTTGACGGTCATTTGGATCGCCGTTCACAAAATACTGCGCATTGGCGCGAATTTTCTTGTATTTTGTCAGCATACAGTGGCTTGCGGTATGGGGTGCCCCCCAGAACTGCCGACTAATCTATTAAAATACATAATGGGTTAACAGCCAGCCAATGAACACGAGGATTAATGAGACTCCCCCTATGATCATACGAATTATCGCCTGTTCTTTCCTATTGTTGTGTGCGGGCCTGGTTCAGGCGCAATCTCTTATCCCAGCCCCGCCACAATTGACTGCAAACTCTTACCTGCTGCTGGATGCCAATACCGGCCAGGTTCTGGTGGAGCACGAAGCCGACAAACAGATTCCCCCCGCCAGTCTCACCAAGATGATGACCGTCTATATCGTTTCTGAGGAAATACACAAAGGCAGCGTCAAAGAAGGCGATATGGTGCGTATCTCCGAGAAAGCCTGGCGCAAGGGCGGTTCAAAAATGTTTGTCAAAGTCGGCGACCAGGTGCCTGTGATAGACCTGATGCGCGGGGTCATCATCCAGTCCGGTAACGATGCCAGTATCGCTCTGGCCGAACATGTGTCCGGCAGTGAAGAGGTGTTTGCGGAAGTGATGAACCAGCAGGCAGAGCTTCTGGGTATGGAGAATACCCACTTCCTCAATTCCACCGGGTGGCCGGAGGAAGGGCACCTGACCACTGCCCGTGACTTGGGTGTTCTGGCCCGTGCCCTGATTGCCGACCACCCGGAGCACTACGATATTTATTCCGAGAAGTATTTCAATTACTCGGGGATCAACCAACCTAACCGCAACCGCCTGTTGTGGCGCGACGCCTCGGTAGACGGCATTAAAACCGGTCACACAGAAGAGGCGGGCTATTGCCTGGTGGCCTCTGCAATGAAGCGCGGCATGCGCCTGATAGCCATAGTGGTGGGGACCGATAGCGATGAAAAGCGCGCCTCTGAGACCCAAAAACTGTTGGCTTATGGCTTCCGCTACTACCAGACCCACAAAGTCTATGGCCAGGGCGAGGTTTTGCAGACCGAGCGCGTTTGGGGTGGCAAGACGCCTCGCGTGGGTATTGCGGTTGAGAAGGATGTTTTCGTCACCATCCCCCGTGGTGGCGAGGAGGGGATCAAAGCAGATTTGATTGTGGATGGCGAGCTGGAGGCTCCGATCCAGAAAGGCCAGCCGGTGGGCAAGGTTGTGGTGATTCTGGATGGCGAGACCGTTGCCGAAGTCAAAGCCATCACCGGAGACGATGTAGAGCGTGCCGGTATCTTCAAACGCCTGTGGGATTCCATCAAGCGCTTTGTGATCGGCTTCTTCAATTAAATCGCACTTGCAAGCGGGTTTTCCGGGCGGGCATTGTTCCGCCCTGCCCACTGCTTAAAGCCCGCACCCTCTCTGCAGCTCCCTGTCCACTGCGCATCAGCCGCTGTATAATCGCCGCCCGGCTGTGTCCCAGCTTTCCCTTACCTGACAGCCCGGCCCCGGAGAGAGGTATGAACCAGAACCCCAGCCAGCAACCTCCAAAGATCCAATTTCCCTGTGAAGACTACATGGTCAAGGTTGTGCGCGACGCCGATGAAAAAGTGCACCGGTTTGTATTGGAAGTGATGCGTCGCCACGCTCCGGAACTGGACGAGGGCCGCATTACCCTGCGCGACAGCAGCACTGGTAAGTTCACTTCCATGACCTTTTACATTCTCGCCACCGGTGAAGACCAGCTCAGAGCGCTGTTTGAGGAGCTCAAAAAGCACCCTTCGGTACATATGGTGCTCTGATGACCACTGTCCGCAACCTTGCCCGGCGGGATTACGAAACTGTCTGGCGTGCTATGTCCCGTTATACCGACCTCCGCAACGCAAGCAGTGCAGATGAGATCTGGTGCGTGGAGCACGAACCTATTTTTACCCAGGGGCAGGCGGGCAGGGCGGAACACCTGCTCAACACCGGAGATATTCCTGTTGTACAGGTGGACCGCGGTGGCCAGGTGACATACCACGGCCCCGGCCAACTGGTGGTTTATCCACTATTGGACCTGCGCCGGGCAAAAATCGGCGTTCGCGAACTGGTATCGGCGTTGGAGATTGCCACTGTGACCATGCTGGGAGCATTTGGCATCGCAGCGTCGCCACGCGCCGATGCACCAGGCGTCTATTTGGCTGAAGGCCCGCGCGCGGGCAACAAAATCGCCTCTATTGGGTTGCGTGTGCGTCGCGGCTGCAGTTTCCACGGCATCGCCATTAACATCGACATGGATCTGGCGCCTTTCCTCCGTATCAACCCCTGTGGTTACGCCGGATTGCAGATGGTGCAGATGGCCGAGTTGCTCCAGCGGGCACCCAGTTGGCACCTGGTGGCAGAGGTCTTTATACGCGAATTGCTGCATACCCTGAAGCTGTCCGCTGCCCAGTGGCAGCCGTTGGACGACACCGTATTTGCTCGACTGAGCATCAAACAGCAGGAAATAAACAATGGCTAACAAACCCGATCTGGTGCCGGTCAAGCGCACCCGCCGCCTTCAACAGGGGGAAAAACTGCGCGATGGTGACAAGGTGGAGCGTATCCCGGTCAAGGTGATTGCCAGCGATACGGTCCTGCGCAAACCGGACTGGATTCGTGTAAAGGTGCCCGCTTCAAAAGAGGTGGACCGTATTAAGGGAATTCTGCGTTCGCAAAAACTCTCCACCGTTTGTGAAGAGGCCAGCTGCCCCAACCTGGGTGAATGTTTCAGCGGTGGCACTGCGACTTTTATGATCATGGGTGAAATTTGTACCCGTCGCTGCCCTTTCTGTGATGTGGGGCACGGCAAGCCTAA
Source organism: uncultured Microbulbifer sp. (assembly GCF_947489355.1). Classification (GTDB taxonomy): domain Bacteria; phylum Pseudomonadota; class Gammaproteobacteria; order Pseudomonadales; family Cellvibrionaceae; genus Microbulbifer. The sequence continues at coordinate 22,538 of NZ_CANLDD010000060.1, forward strand.
TCCCCTGGACCCGCAAGAACCCGCAAACCTTGCCCGGGCCATTGCAGCCATGGGGCTGCGCTACGTGGTGATTACCTCGGTGGATCGCGATGATCTGCGCGATGGTGGGGCCCAGCACTTCGCCGACTGTATCCGCCAGTCCCGGGCGCTTTCGCCGAATCTGCAGGTGGAAATTCTCACTCCTGACTTTCGCGGGCGGATGGCGGTGGCCCTGGAAATTCTTGGGGAGGAGGCGCCCGATGTGTTCAACCACAATCTGGAGACTGTGCCGCGCCTGTACCGCGAATCCCGTCCCGGCGCCAATTTCAAATGGTCCCTGAAGCTGCTGCAGGAATACAAACAATGTCGCCCGGATGTGCTGACCAAATCCGGTCTGATGGTGGGCCTCGGTGAGGAAAAGGAAGAGATCTTTCAGGTGATGGATGTTATGCGTGAGCATGATATCGACATGCTCACCATCGGCCAATATCTACAACCCAGTAAGCAACACCTCCCGGTGCAGCGTTACGTGCATCCAGACGAGTTTGAAGAGTACCGTCACTATGCCGAGCAAATCGGCTTCAAGCATGCTGCCTGCGGTCCCTTGGTGCGGTCTTCATACCATGCGGATAAGCAGACCCAGGGAGAGAAGCATGTGAATTACAACCCTAAATAGTACTCTACATCGATAAATAGTACTCACAACGATGGATTGTACTGGAGGCTTCAGGAGGTGGGGACCAGCATTCCAAGGATCAGGGAGCTCCCTGTTGACGGCCGCTACTGGCGCGTGGACTGGCATGTAGAAAACCGGGGAACAAGATCGATTCGCAATCCTTTAAACGATCGCAACTTATTGAAATTCCTACCCATCTTGACTTTTCAGTGCGCCGTGTATACGGCTGCTAACCACTTTCGGCCATTAATTTTGATCCGCCCCAGGTGTTCCCGGCCACTAAATCCTGTAACGCTCTCTACCTGGCTTAGAGGTAGGAGAAAGATCATTGAAGGGGTGGGTTGTGTCAGCTTTTCAGCAGTGACGAACGAAGCAGTCCATCTATGGCAGGGAAGAAGGTCCAGCACGAACAGCAAAAGGCGGCACAGGATTTAAAGGACCTCGAAGATGTGTATGCCGCTTTAGGAGACAGGCGTAAATGGCATGCCCGTGTTTTCTAGAAGTTTGGCCCATAGTCCCCATTTGAAGCCCGCGAAACGCTGAATGCAGCTTTGGAAAATGCAAAGAATGCCTTTTCGGAAGCCAAGTAGAAGCAAGCCAGCAATGTTTTTCGAAGGCAGCAAAGAGTGTGAGGAAATCGCGTTTCCAATCGTCTTTGGCCGGGCGGCAATGCCCTGATATTGCGGTAGTTCTTCGGGGTATTGCGCACAAGCATGGGTTTCAATCTAGAACAAAACAGCTTTGTATACTGGCGTATTTTAAAGTGACGAGTAAATAGTCGGGACAGTCAAGTGGTGTAAACATGCTTGAATTGACTGCCATCGGTACAGGTGAGCGATGTGATTCAAAAGGAGCCTGATTGAGGGGCGGCAGGTTTCCTTACGGGATTCTGGGGATGTCCCTAGGGGCTGTTCCCGTTTGGATGTAGCCTATTGATTTGTAAGAGCAAGCTCGCATTGTTGAGGTTCTAACACAAGAGAGTGTTCAAAACTCTGTGTCAGCCAAGTAGCCTCATAGGCTGATATATTTCTCCAGGCGATCTGGGAAGTGGATCGTCAGCTGTGACAGCGTCAAGTTCCAGTTCTGGATCGGGTGCGTCCAGCGCTCGGAGGCTTTCAG
>NZ_CANLDD010000061.1 GCF_947489355.1 uncultured Microbulbifer sp.
AGAGGTGCTATCAAAGCACAGTAGCTATGGCTTGTGCCTTCCTATGGCTACCCATGTGAAACGGGAACAGCCCCTAGTAAAGCAGGAGAGAAGAATACCCCTCTCCCAGGATCGTATGAGGCATGGATACTGATTACGAGCGTACAAGGATGTATTCACAGCGTGTCCTGGGAGAGGGGTATTCTTTCCTTCCGACCCGGTAGTAATGCTCAGCTTTGGCTTGTGCTGCTGTGGTAACAATAATCTCTGCATATATAAGATCAAAAAAGCGGGCTTTGCTCTGTCTATAGGAATGGAATAGATGTGTTCGAATATTGTGACCCCCTGCAGCCAGATCGCAATAATGCCGGCATATGGCAAATCGGCTGATAGTGGTTTAGGCGCCAATTGCCACTTTTATCACTTGGTTTTACCGGTACCCAAAAAAACTATTTCCATGGGTAAAATCTCTTAATGAGACCTCTAAACCAAAATGCGACCCGCTGGCATGAATTACCAAAGGGGCAATGGAGCAAATTTACAAAAGCTTGACCATACTCTGGTGGAAACTCTGCATCATTTCAGCATATACCCAATTTTTCTTCTTAACTTGGTGAGGGTAATGATTAACACGACAAATAATAGATTGTCTGGCTGGGGCGGCGCAATGGAAGTAACCCCGTCGGCCAATAAAAACTCAAAAAAAGAACCAAACTTGAGAGCATAAGACTACAGGAGTTTCTTACATGAAAGCATCTGATCTGTTTGTTCACGCCTTGGAAGCAGAGAGAGTTGAATATATTTTCGGTATACCAGGGGAAGAAAATCTGGACGTGCTGGAGTCTTTACGCGGCTCAAAAATCAAGCTTATCCTGACCCGCCATGAACAGGCGGCCGGCTTTATGGCGGCCACCTATGGCCGTCTCACCGGTAAATCCGGCGTATGCATTGCCACCCTTGGGCCCGGCGCCACCAACCTGGTGACAGCCGCTGCTTACGCCCAGCTCGGAGGTATGCCGATGGTGATGGTTACCGGGCAAAAGCCCATAAAAAGCTCCAAGCAAGGCCAGTTCCAGATTATCAATATCGTCGATATGATGCGTCCTCTCACCAAGTTCACCAAAACCATTGTCGGCGGTGATTATGTCCCCTCGCACGTGCGCGAGGCCTTCCGCCGCTCCGAAGAAGAACGCCCGGGAGCCACGCATCTCGAGTTCCCTGAGGATATTGCTCGCGAACACTCCAGCATGCCGGTATTGGAAACCAGCTACACCCGCAGGCCTATTGCTGAGGAGAAAGCAATTCGCAAGGCTGCAGAAGCTATCACTGCATCGCGTAAGCCACTGTTGCTGGTCGGTGCCGGCGCCAATCGCAAACTCACGGCAAAGATGTTACGCAAATTCGTCGACAAGCTCGGAATCCCTACGGTGACCACGCAAATGGGTAAAGGCGTAATCGACGAATCAGGACCTCACTTTATTGGCAATACAGCCCTGTCAGATGGGGATTTTGTACATCGTGCCATTGATCAGGCCGATCTTATTATCAACGTTGGGCACGATGTGGTGGAGAAGCCTCCATTTTTTATGCGCCCCGGCGGTCCCGAAGTGGTACATATCAATTTTAGTTCCGCTCAGGTAGACCCTGTTTACTTTCCGCAGATTGAGGTTGTTGGGGATATCTCCAATAGTTTGTGGCAACTCCATGAACATCTGGAACCTCAGGGACACTGGAGTTTTACTGACGCCCACCGTATTCGAGCTGCCTTGCAAGAACATATTCAGGAGGGTTCCAATAGCGATACTTTCCCAATTCGGCCCCAGCGCCTGGTAAAGGATGTACGGGAAGTCATGCCGGATAAGGGTATCATCGCACTCGACAACGGCATGTTCAAAATATGGTTCGCACGGAATTACCCGGCCCACGCCCCGAATACCGTACTTTTGGATAATGCCCTCGCCACAATGGGTGCCGGGCTGCCATCAGCAATGGCCGCAAAATTAGTGTGCCCAGAACGCAGAGTGATAGCCATATGTGGCGATGGGGGCTTTATGATGAATTCTCAGGAGATCGAAACTGCCGTGCGTCTGGATATAGATCTGATTGTGTTGATACTGCGCGATAATGCCTATGGGATGATTAAATGGAAACAGGCCATGATGGAGTTTCATGACTTCGGCCTGGACTTTGGTAATCCCGATTTTGTTGCCTATGCAAAATCTTATGGTGCTCACGGCCATCGGGTAGAAGCCACAGATGAATTGAAACCCCTGATTGAAAGCTGCTGTAAAGAGGGTGGCGTGCACCTCATTGATGTCCCTATGGATTACAGCCACAACGACCGTATACTGAATCATGAGGTGCCGGAGCTTTCCAGCAAGTTGTAGCCCTTTTTAGGAGTTCAAAACAATTTGAATATTGCCAGACGCCGCAGCTTAGTTACCTGAATCCCGCAAGCCACAATAAGTAAGAATGGTATTCCCATCTAGCCAATAAAAATGTACGGGAAGAACAACCCCTGGCTGTAGGGTTGGACAAAGATCTTGGCGCACCTCTAATAATAGAAGTTTCTGGTTGTTATCGAAATCGACCAAAGAGACCGCATCGAAATTGAAGTATCGTCTTACCAAAGGAAATGCAGCCTTGAAGAAGCTTTCTTTTGCTGAGAAAATAATGGAGAGAACAGAACCCGGAACAGTCATAAGGCCATGATCCTGCAGATAGCGGATTTCCGATTGAAAAATTGCTGTGTTCTGTAATGCAAGTTGAGATTTTTCAGAAAGCACACTCTCAATATCGATTCCAATACCTTTCATTTGTGTGGTTTTCAGTACAGTTGCACCAGCATATCGTTCATTATGGCTGATGCTGCCGATTGTACCTTCTGGCCAAACTGGCTCCCGCCATTTTCCCGTTTCTACCCGGAATTGCTTTATGTCTAATGCAGCCAACGCATATCGGGCAGCCATCCGCCCGAAAAAATATTCCCTCTGTCGTTTTGGAACACTCTTGGCAATATTTGAAGGTAGATCTATATTGAACTTGTGGAAAAAGCTTGTCGAAAAATTATTTTTTGCTATTTTGAATAAATAAAGTTGAAAATGCTTATTATTAAGTTCAGAGAAACTGAATCGCAGTGATCTCTGTTCAAAAAAGTTTTCCAATGATGCCAGCAAACCATCCACCTCTAGAAGCAAGCACCAGGCACCCTCACCCACCCTTCCATCAGGACTCGGGCGCTGCGGCTCATAATGGCTTTGGTTGCGGCCCATTGGCCGTCCACTGCTGTCACCTCAGCACCAACGCGTAAGCTTCCGGAGGGGTGTCCGAAGCAGACCGAATTGCGCTCGCCACCACCTGCGGCGAGATTCACCAAAGTGCCGGGTATGGCGGCGGCTATGCCGATAGCCACGGCGGCCGTGCCCATCATGGCGTGGTGTAGCTTACCCATTGACAAGGCACGGACAAGCAGATCGATATCTGCCGCAACCACCCCTTGACCACTTGAGGCAATGTAATCCTGTGGCTTGGCCACAAAAGCGACTTTCGGCGTGTGCTGGCGGGCTGCAGCTCCCTCGACAGAGGAGATCAATCCCATGGTTACTGCGCCATAGGCACGGATGGCCTCGAATATGGCGAGCGCTTGGCTATCGCCATTAATCGCATTCTGTAGTTCGGTACCGGTATAACCAATATCTTCTGCATTGACGAAAATCGTGGGGATTCCGGCATTGATCATGGTGGCCTTGAGGACACCGACACCTGGCACTTCCAGATCATCCACCAGGTTGCCAGTGGGGAACAGGGCACCCTCGCCGTCGGCGGGGTTCATAAACTCAATTTCCACTTCGGCTGACGGGAAGGTGACGCCATCCAGTTCAAAATCTCCGGTCTCTTGCACGGCACCGCTGGTTATCGGCACATGGGCAACAATGGTCTTACCGATATTGGCCTGCCAGATACGTACAGTGCAGATGCCATTTTCTGGAACCCTGGAAGGCTCTACAAAACCGCTATTGATGGCAAAGGCGCCCACCGCGGCGGTGAGATTCCCGCAGTTACCGCTCCAATCGACAAAAGGTTTATCAATAGAAACCTGGCCAAACAGGTAGTTCACATCGTGATCGGGCTTTTCGCTGGGCGACAAGATCACTGTTTTACTGGTGCTCGAAGTGGCACCCCCCATACCGTCGGTATGCTTTCCGTAGGGATCCGGACTACCAATCACGCGTAGCAGCAGATTGTCACGGGCCTTTCCTGGCACCTGTGCGACCTGGGGCAGATCCTGCAGGCGAAAGAAAACGCCCTTACTGGTTCCTCCGCGCATATAGGCCGCGGGGATTTTTATTTGAGGTGCATATTTCATACTCAGGCCGTCACTTCTGCTTCTAGGAAGTCTTTGGCAAAGCGCTGCAGGACACCACCCGCTTCGTATATGGAAACCTCTTCAGCGGTATCCAGGCGGCAAGTGACCGGTGCCTCAATAGTCTCACCATTAGCGCGGTGAATCAGTACCGCCAGGGTGGCATGCGGCGTGGGCTCTCCGATCACATCGAAGGTTTCGGAACCGTCAATGCCCAGGGTTTCACGGGTAGTACCCGGCTTAAACTCCAGCGGCAGCACCCCCATACCAATCAGGTTGGTGCGGTGAATACGCTCGAAGCCCTCCGCCACAATGGCTTCCACTCCGGCCAAGCGAACACCTTTCGCGGCCCAATCACGAGAGGAACCCTGACCGTAATCGGCACCCGCCACAATAATCAGCGGTTGTTTGCGATCCATATAAGTTTCAATAGCTTCCCACATGCGCGTGCACTGCCCTTCCGGTTCGATACGGGCCAGGGAGCCCTGGCGAATCTCGCCATTGTCATCGCGCACCATTTCATTGAGTAATTTCGGGTTGGCAAAAGTGGCACGCTGGGCCGTGAGGTGGTCGCCTCGGTGGGTGGCGTAAGAGTTGAAGTCCTCTTCCGGCAGGCCCATTTGCGCCAGGTATTCACCGGCAGCACTACTGGCCAAAATGGCGTTGGAGGGGGATAGATGGTCGGTGGTGATATTGTCCCCCAGCACCGCCAGCGGGCGCATCCCCTTCAGGGTGCGCTCACCAGCCAGCGCGCCTTCCCAATAGGGCGGTCGACGGATATAGGTGCTCATTGAACGCCAATCGTACAGGGGGTTGCCCTGCTCTTCCGCTGCATCCCGCTCTTCAAACATGGGGATATAGACATCCCGGAATTGTTGCGGCTTTACACTCTGGCGCACAATTGCATCAATCTCTTCGTCGCTGGGCCAGATATCTTTCAAGGTAATGGACTTACCTTGGTCATCGTATCCCAACGCCTCCTTTTCAATATCAAAACGGATGGTGCCGGCGATCGCGTAAGCTACTACCAGGGGCGGTGAAGCCAGGAACGCCTGCTTGGCGTAGGGGTGGATACGGCCATCGAAATTGCGGTTGCCAGAAAGCACCGCCGTTGAATACAAATCGCGGTCGATGACTTCCTGCTGGATTTTTGGATCAAGGGCACCACTCATACCGTTACAGGTAGTGCAAGCGAAAGCCACAACACCAAAACCCATCTGTTCCAGGTCCGGTAATAGGTCTGCCTCTTCCAGATACATTTTTACCGTCTTGGAGCCGGGTGCCAGGGAGCTTTTCACCCAAGGCTTGCGGGTCAGGCCGAGCTTATTGGCATTGCGGGCAATCAGGCCTGCGGCAATCATATTGCGTGGATTGCTGGTGTTGGTGCAGCTGGTAATGGCTGCGATGATCACAGCACCATCGGGCATCTCGCCCGCTTTGTCTTGCCAGGCCTTGGCGATACCGCGATTGGCCAGTTCAGAGGCCGGCAGCAGCGCATGGGGGTTGGAGGGGCCAGCCAGGTTGCGGCCCACAGTAGTGAGGTCAAATTTCAGTACGCGCTCGTATTCGGCGCCCTTCAAGGCATCGGACCAGAGGCCGGTTTCCCTGGCAAACCGCTCTACCAGAGCCACCTGTTCGTCATCGCGACCGGTAAGCTTGAGGTAATCCATGGTTTGCGCATCAATAGAGAACATGGCCGCCGTTGCGCCATATTCTGGCGTCATATTGGAGATAGTGGCGCGGTCGCCCAGGGTCAGGTTGGAAGCACCTTCACCGAAGAATTCCAGGTAGGCACCCACCACGCGCTGGCGGCGCAGGAATTCAGTCAGAGCCAAAACCAGGTCGGTACCGGTAATTCCAGGCTGCAATTTTCCGCTCAGCGCCACGCCGACGATATCTGGCAGGCGCATGTAAGAGGCACGACCAAGCATTACGCTTTCGGCTTCCAGGCCACCCACGCCGACAGAAATTACCCCCAGGGCATCTACCATCGGCGTATGGCTATCGGTACCGACACAGGTATCCGGGAATGCCACACCTTCACGTACCTGGACCACCGGCGACATCTTCTCCAGGTTAATCTGGTGCATGATGCCGTTACCGGGCGGGATCACATCTACATTTTCAAAAGCGGTTTTGGTCCAGTTGATAAAGTGGAAGCGGTCTTCATTGCGACGCTCTTCCACTGCACGGTTTTTCTCGAAGGCGCCCTTCTCAAAACCGGGGTGCTCCACCGCAAGGGAGTGGTCCACGATTAACTGGGTGGGAACGACGGGATTTACCCTGGCAGGATCACCGCCTTTATCGGCAATGGCATCGCGCAGACCAGCCAGATCCACCAATGCAGTTTGGCCGAGAATATCGTGGCACACCACTCGGGCTGGGAACCATGGAAAGTCCAACTCGCGCTTGCGCTCGATAATCTGCTTGAGGGAGTCGGTCAATTTTTCCGACTCGCAACGGCGCACCAGGTTTTCCGCCAGAATGCGTGAGGTATACGGCAGTTTGGCATAAGCACCGGGCAGGATCGCGTCCACAGCGGCGCGGGTATCGAAGTAATCGAGGTCTGTACCGGGCAGTGATTTGCGGTAATCAATATTCATAGCTTGGTAAATCAGTCGAATCGTTTTTCAGTCTGGTCTGTTAAGAGAAAGCCCCTAGTTGCCGAATCCTGACAACTGGGGGCCGGCGTGCCGCGCATTCGTTTGGCAGTGTATTAACCGCGCTCGGCGATAGGCGTTACTTTGCGTGGCTCCACGCCCACATACTCCGCGCTCGGGCGAATAATGCGGTTGTCTGCGCGCTGCTCGAACACATGTGCGGCCCAGCCGGTAACGCGGGACATCACAAAGATCGGGGTGAACAGTATGGTGGGAATACCCATAAAGTGATAGGCGGAAGCATGGAAGAAGTCTGCATTACAGAACAGCTTTTTCTCGCGCCACATAACTTCTTCACAGCGCACGGATACCGGGTACAACACGGTATCGCCGACATCTTCAGCCAGCTTTTCAGACCAGGCTTTGATGATGGCGTTGCGCGGATCGGACTCGCGGTAAATCGCGTGGCCGAAGCCCATGATTTTCTCTTTGCGCTCCAGCATGCCCAACAGTGCTTTTTCCGCTTCGTCCGGGTTGGAGAAACGCTCGATCAGCTCCATTGCCGCCTCGTTGGCACCGCCGTGCAAGGGGCCACGCAGGGTACCGATGGCACCGGTGATACAGCTGAACAGGTCCGACAAAGTGGAAGCACAAACACGTGCGGTAAAGGTGGACGCGTTGAATTCGTGCTCGGCATACAGGATCAGGGAAACGTTCATGACCTGCTCGTGCAGGGCGCTGGGGTTCTCGCCGCGCAACATATGCAGGAAATGACCGCCGATGCTGTCATCACCGGTTTCCGTTTCAATGCGCACATTGTCGTGGGTGAAACGATACCAGTAGCAGATAATGGACGGAAAAGCAGCCAGCAAGCGGTTGGCTTTTTCCAGTTGTTGCGCGAAGGACTCTTCACCTTCCAGGTTCCCCAGCATGGAACAGCCGGTACGCATTACATCCATCGGGTGGGCGTCAGCGGGAATACGCTCCAACACCTCTTTCAGGGCCAGTGGCAGACCACGCATCGTTTTCAGTAGCGCCTTGTATTCCACAAGCTGTCCCTCGGTGGGCAGTTCCCCATACAAAATCAGGTAGGCAACTTCTTCAAACCCACAGTGTTGGGCCAGATCCTTAATATCGTAGCCACGGTAAGTCAGGCCGGAACCGGATTTTCCTACTGTAGACAATGCGGTTTTACCCGCTACCTGGCCGCGCAGGCCGGCACCACTCAGTGTCTTTTCTGCCATCGTCTTATCTCCCCTTTTTTTAAATACGCAGTTTCTGTCCCCGTCGGCTGAATGCCGAGCCGACCTCAACCGATACGTAGTCCGTTATTTGTTGAACAGCTCGTCAAGCTTTTGCTCAAACACGTGATAGCTGAGGTAATCGTACAGCTCTTCACGGGTCTGCATGGTGTCCACCACCGTTTTCTGGTCGCCATTTTGCAGAATGCTGGTATACACATTTTCCGCCGCACGGCTCATGGCGCGAAACGCTGACAGCGGATACAGTACGATATCTGCACCGGCCTCGCCCAGCTCTTTGGTGTTATACAGCTCGGTCTTACCAAACTCGGTAATATTCGCCAGAATCGGCACATTCAATGCGTCCTTAAAGGCGCGATAGTGCTCTAATTCAGTGACTGCTTCGGCAAAAATGCCTTCGGCACCCGCTTCAATGCAGGCCTGCGCACGCTCGATAGCGGCATCCAGACCTTCCTGGGCGAAGGCGTCGGTACGGGCCATGATAAAGAAGTCATCATCGGTGCGGGCATCCACCGCCGCCTTGATGCGATCCACCATCTCCTGTTTGGAAACAATTTCTTTGTTGGGACGGTGGCCACAGCGTTTTTGCGCGACCTGGTCTTCAATATGTACCGCACCGGCACCGGCATGGATCATTTCTTTAGTAGTGCGGGCGATATTGAAAGCGCCCCCCCAGCCGGTATCGATATCCACCAGCAGTGGCAATTCGCTGGCAGCGGTGATGCGGCGCACATCCTCCAGCACATTGTCGAGGCTGGTCATGCCCAAATCCGGCAGGCCGTAAGAGGCGTTAGCAACGCCCGCACCTGAGAGATAAATCGCCTTGTGACCAATACGTTCGGCCATGATTGCCGCGTAGGCGTTGATAGTACCAACCACTTGCAGTGGTTTGTTCTCAGCAAGTGCGGTGCGGAAACGCGCGCCGGCGGAAGGCTTTTGGCTCATACTTTACCTCAGTTTATTTTCAATGTTCTGCCTGGAAGCGCGGATATGCCGGCGCATTAACAGCTCTGCCAGCTCCCCATCTCCCGCTTCTATGGCCTCGATGATATGGCTGTGTTCGCGAAACGCGCGCCGGGCCCTGGGACTGGCCATACCCAACTGGTAGCGATACATACGAACACGGTAATAAAGACGATTACACAGAGTGTCGATCAACAACGCATTTTTGGAGGCCTGTACGATACGGAAGTGAAAATCAAAATCCCCTTCCGGCTGGAAATAAGCTTTACCGGCTTGCAGCTCTTCCTGCTGCTCATGGCGGGACAACATTTGGCGCAGTTCTGCCAAATCTTCTTCGGTGCGCTGCTGGGCGGCAAGGCGGCAGGCCATACCCTCCAGAGCCTCGCGCACCTCGTAGAGTTCCAGCAGACCGCGCTCACCCAAATCAACGACGCGCGCACCCACGTTTACCCGGCGCTCCAGCAAGCCCAGGGACTCCAGGTGCATCAGGGCCTCGCGCAGGCTGCCCCGGCTGGCATTAAAGCGGCGGGCCAGCCCGGGCTCGCTGATTTTACTGCCCGCAGCTATACGCCCTTCCACGATTTCGCCACGCAAAGTCAAAAAAAGGCGCTCAGCCAGGCTCTGGTGTGGTTCCTGTACCGGGCTGCGCTCTCCGATTGCACTCATAAGGCACCAGGATTGTCGACAATTACCAGGAGGTGCATACATTAAAACAGTGAGAATTTGGCGTCAACTAAAGCTCATACCAAGGATTGTTGACAACCTTTGGCGCATAATGACCTTTCCGGCAACGGTAGTCTTGCCCGCGCTAAGTGGGCATAATAGCGCCCGCGCCAAGTACGGCTAGGGCGCATCCCACTACCGGGGGCCCCTCTATGCTAAATTGGGGCCAGTGAGATAAGCCCGGCTTGAGAATTTCCAGGCCCCGGAACAGGGCCAAATTACAAGGCTGCCAGCACCCAGGTTTCAACAGAGTTATGCCGAAGAGTATTATCAGGCGATGGCTGCCAAGCCCCGAAGAAATCCGAGCCAAGAACGGGCTCAAGTTTCTGGGAACCCTGCTACATGACCCCAACTTGTTCCACCTGAACCGGCACTCGGTTTCGGTCGCATTTGCGGTAGGTGTATTCACCAGCTTCCTGCCTCTGCCCGGGCAAATGATCATTGCCACCCTGCTGGCCCTGTGGCTGCGCTGCAATCTGCCGCTATCGGTCATCCTGGTCTGGATCAGCAATCCGGTTACCCTGCCGGCGATTTTTTACAGTACTTACAAGCTGGGCAGCTGGGCTCTGGGTACGCCGCCAGTGGATTTCAATATCGAGCTGTCCTGGGAATGGCTGACCACTGAGGTGGAGAAAATCTGGATCCCGCTCTTTGTCGGCTCCCTGCTGGCGGGGGCATTCTTTGCCGCCCTGGCCTATTTTGCCATACGCGCACTTTGGCGCTGGCATGTTGTCAAGCGGTGGAAACTGCGGCTGGAGCGCCGTTCCGCGATCAGTTGAGCCAGAAAGCAGCAACTCCCCTCGCAACTATCACCAAGATTCTGTATTTCGGAAAGCGCAGTGCCGGCAGGGTAGCATACCCTACCCAGTCTTCTCCAATACGAAATGAGCCTGAAGCGAAGCCGTGGTTCCAACACAAAAAGAGCCTGAAGACCCTTTAGCGGCAAAGCTACTCGTTGCGCAGGGCTGCGGCAGGTTGAACCCGGCTGGCCTGCAATGCGGGATACAGGGTTGCCAGCAGGCTGAGCAGTATTCCAGCACCCACTACCAGCGCCACATCGGACCAGGCCAGTTCGGATGGTAGGTAATCCACCGGGTAAACATCGGATTTCAGGAACTGGACCCCGAGTGCGGATTCCAGTCCGGCGACCAAATCCGTGACAGTCAGTGCCCCCAGGACACCGAGGGCGCCACCGACCACCGCACCAACCAGCCCCACCAGCGCTCCCTGGCTGACAAAGGTCAGTAGAATCTGTTGTGTGCTGGCCCCCATGGTGCGCAGTATTGCAATATCCGTATGTTTGTCGACCACGACCATCACCAGGGTGGACACCACATTGAAAGCCGCGATGGCAATAATCAGCAGCACCAGCAGCCCCACCAGATTGCGGGACATCTGTATCGCCTGGTAGAGGTTGCCGTGGGTACGACTCCAGTCAGTACCGTAATAACCTCGCTGGTCAAGTCCACGCAGTAAGCGACGCATGATCCAATTGGCCTCAAGCATCTCCCTGACCCGCAGTTGCACACCGGCACCACCGCTATTGCCCGCCAGGGCCTGGGCCTGCTCCCAGGACACCAGTGCCAGGGACTGGTCCAGAACCGTGCCGGAATGGAATATTTCAGCCACTCTGAAACCCGTCACACGGGCCGCGCGCCGAGCGCCAGCGGCGCTGTTGTTGTCAGGCACAATCAGAGACAGGTAGGCCCCCTGTTCCACACCCAGTTTTTCTGCAATACCGCGCCCGAGGATGATACCGGGCTCGGCGGTGTCCATCAGCTTGGGGAAAGCTTCGGAACTGAGAAAACCCCTGATGTTGGACACTTCGGCGATGGTATCCGGGTTAACCCCCTGCACCAACAAGGGTGTGACTTCCCCGCCGCGCCGAGCCAGCGCATTGATCTGCCACACTTCTGCCGCCGACACCACCTCGGAATCGGCAGCCAGTTGGTGGCGCAGGGCGGACCAGTCGATATCGGGGCTGGCATTGTAAATGGTGGCGTGGGGCATGATACCGAGGATGCGCTCACGCAGCTCACGATCAAAGCCGTTCATAACCGACATCACCACGATCATCAGGGCGACACCCAGAATCAACCCGGCCATGGACAGACCGGAAATAAACGAAACCAGCCCCGCGGAGTCATCGCCGCGACGCCGGGCACCGGCGTAGCGCAGACCGATAAAGGTGGATATCGGCTTAAACATGCTCACCCTGGTGCCAGTTGCTGAGGAGTTTACCGTCGATCAGGTGCAGGCAGCGGTCCAGCGCTGCAGCGAGATCCGGGTCGTGGGTCACAATCACAAAACTGATCCCCATATCCCGGTTGAGCCGATCCATCAGTTTGTGGATCTCCCTGGCCGTTGCCCTGTCCAGATTGCCGGTGGGCTCGTCCATGAGTACGCAGGAGGGCTGTGCCACCAGGGCTCGGGCGATGGCGACCCGCTGGCGTTCACCACCGGATAGCTGTGAAGGCTTGTGCTCGAATCGCCTGCCAAGCCCCACCGCCTCCAGAGTGGATTTGGCCTCAGTGCGGGCTTTGGCCACACTGTGCCCACCGATCAAAAGTGGCATGGCCACATTCTCCAGTGCGGAAAACTCGCTGAGGAGGTGGTGAAACTGATAAACAAACCCGAGTTGCCTGTTCCGCAGCCTGCCGCGCTCGTTGACACTGAGACCGGCCAGGTTGTGTCCCGCCACCCAGACTTGACCCGCACTCGGGGTATCCAGGCCGCCCAGCAGGTTGAGCAGGGTCGATTTGCCCGAGCCGGAAGCACCGACAATCGCCAGCTTCTCTCCGTGCCTGACCTCCAACTCGGCACCGCTCAATACCTCCAATTCCCTGCCGCCCTGGCGATAGGATTTGTGCAGCTGCCGGCAAGCCAGCACGGCATCATCGCGGGCCTCTACTACCGCCCGGGCCTGCCCGGTATCTATTTCCACTCGGCTGTTCATAAAGTTGTTGCGTGGCTTCCTAAATCTAGTCGGTAAATTTTAAAATAAGCTCTAGCTGTTTGATCTATCAGGTATTACGCACAGAGCATGTTTCTAGCGGTTCTGCCCGGCACACCGGGAACTATCCGGTATCCGTTTCCCCGAAGGTTTTAGAAAATCTTTTGCCGCTGTCAAAAATCTTCAATTTACTTTAAAAAAATATCTTAACTATATGATTTAAATGAATTTATTCATACCTTAAAGCTTCCGCAGGCTCAATCTGAGCCGCCCGCCAGGCGGGAAACAGCGTTGCCAGCAGGCTCATGCACACCGCAACAGAGAGCACCACCACAGCATCGCCCACGCGGAATTCCGAAGGCAGGTAGCTGACAAAAAATACCCGCGGATCGAATATTTTGCCTCCCGTGAGGCCCTCCGCCCAAGACACTATATCGGTGAGATTGAGGGCAATCAGAAGACCCAATGCTGCACCGCTGAAGGCACCGATAATGCCAATGGCACTACCCTGCACCACAAACACTGCCATGATTTGGCGGGAAGTCAGACCGAGGGTTCTCAACACGGCAATATCTGAGCGCTTGTCTGCCACCATCAACACCAGCGCCGAAACAATATTGAAGGCGGCTACGGCGACGATAATCAGCAACATCAAAGTGACCACGGTCTTTTCCATTTTCACCGCTTGAAACAGGCTACCCTGGGAATGGCTCCAGTCCTCACCACTAAATTCCTCACCGAGCGCCTGCGCATAGAGAGAAACCCTGCCCAATGCGTTATCCATATCGTCGAAGCGCAGCTGCAACCCCTGTACCCTGCCGGTCAACCGCATCAGGCGGGCCGCATCCTCGATATTGATCAGGGCAACACTCTGGTCCACTTGCGCTCCCACCGAGAAAACACCGGCCACGGTAAAGCGCTTAGTGCGGGGGAAAATGCCCGCTGGCGTGATGGTCACTTCGGGCAGGGTTAAAATGACGGTTTCACCGGGAACCACATTCAATTGTTGGGCGAGAATGCGACCGAGTACGATCTGATAACTGCGCGGTTGCAAGGTATCCAGGCTGCCCATGATCATATGCTCACCCACCGCGGAAACATTGGGCAACGTCGCTGGGTCGACCCCCTGAAACTGGGCGCCCTGGCTGTTGCTGTTCGCGCTCAACAGGGCAAAGCCCTTCACAAAAGGGCTTGCCGCTTCTATATGGGGCTGTCGCTCCAGCTGTTGCGCCGTTTCCCGCCAATCCTGCAAGCCGCCATCGCGTTCGATAAAGCCGTGGGGAACAACGCTCAAAATGCGCGTTTTCAACTCACGATCAAAGCCGTTCATGACAGAAGTGACAACAATCAAGGCAAGTACGCCCAGGGCCATGCCGAGCAGGGAGAAGCCGTTGATAAAGGAAATAAACTGCTGCCGGCGGCGGGCGGCAATATATCTCAGACCAATAAACAGGGGGACAGGTTTCAGCATAGGATCGATTTAAACGGAAAAGAGGTAATAAATCCAAGTATTTAGACAATTTCAGCCTACAAAGCAATATCTCGGCCAAACCACCTGCCCCCTTGAACGCCACCCCTTTCAGCCGGGCAGCTCGCGAGCCCCGCGCTTCGGGGCCTTTACGTCCGAATGTCGTGATGCCCACCACGGCTAATCAACAAACCCAGTACCCGGCAAATCCGGGCAGCTAATGCCATGCTGGGCGAATACTGCCGGAGCCTGGAATGGTGCCTGCCCGGTATTCCGACCAGTACCTTTGGGTTTTTGCGGAAAAAACGTGAAGGCGGCCAAGTGTTCTGGCGGAATTTCTGTTTTAATGGGTGACGCAATGAAACACCAACTGGAGAACACTGCATGTTCAACAGATCTCGCAACGGGGTCTCTTCGATTGCCGGCACCCTGGCGCTCCTTTTCGCCTTCGGCGCCCAGGCAAAACCCCTGGAAATACCCGCAAACCTCGACAAGAGCGACCTCACCTTTGAGCAGGTCCGCGGGTTGAAAAAAGATGCGGTCACCACTCAGCTGGGCGACCCCATGAGTATCGAAGGCCCCGTGGGCGAACCGGCAATTACCCGCTGGGAATATGCAGACTTTTATGTCTATTTTGAATGGGACACGGTGTTGCACACGGTGAAAAAACCCAGCGGCTGAGTTTCCAAGCTATCTCACCACACCGGACAAGGCGCCCCGCTCCCCACCAGGTACATGAACTGCAATTCTTTCCCGTTCCCGGTACCCGCCGGAGGGCGCTCTTGGGTACAGCTCCTCGTATCGGCAACCCCGCCGGATAAGATCCTATAGCTGCAGTATATTTTACCGGGTGTAATATCCACCCAGGTCCGGAGAACAATGGAATCACTGATGGAAGGCTACAAGTATCAAAAGAGACAGGTTGCTCTTGACAAAGACAGAGAATTCCGCATTGGCGAGGGCAAGATCAGCGGCTACGCTTCTATTTTCCTCGGGACACTCAGCTTACTTGCGGTACTTGCCTATCTGTTCCCCTCCCACCTCACCACTACCGAGTTGCGCCAGGTTTACGATGCGGAGTCGCTGCAGAAGGCACTGAAGTACGGCATGTACTTTTCCCTCTTTTTTGGCGCGCTCACCTTTTATTTGAAGAAGTATCGGCGCATGGGGTTTGCCGGCATAGCCCTGACTGCAACCGCTTTCCTTTTGGGGGGTTACAGGGTTCCTGTGGGCCCCGTTGAGGCCGAGCGGCTGTCGCTGGGGGTGGACTGGCTGATTCTCGCCTTCCTCGGCTCGGTGATCGTTTTCGTTAGCCTGGAAAAGCTATTTCCCAAATACAAAAACCAGGTAATCCTGCGCAAGGAATGGGGGCTGGATCTTTTCTATTTCTGCTTCAACCACCTGGCAATCTCCGCCATTCTGATCTACGCCAACTACCACGTCAGCCACTTTGACTGGGCGGTAAGTGCACAGGTGCAGGCATTGATCGGTTCGGTGCCCATAGCATTGCAGTTGGTCCTGGTAATTCTCTGTGCAGATTTTGTCCTCTACTGGGAGCATAGAATCTTTCACGAGATACAATGCCTGTGGCCGGTCCATGCAGTACACCACTCTGTGCAGAATATGGATTGGTTGGCGGGCTCCCGTAGCCACTTTATCCAAACTTTTTCCGAGAGAGCCATGGTGATGGTGCCTTTGTACCTCCTGGGCGTGGGTGAGGCAGTGCTGAATCTGTACGTGGCTTTCGCCGCCCTGCAGGCTGTGCTGATTCACTGCAATGTCAGCCTGCCATTCGGCCCTCTCAAATACATTTTCGTAACCCCCCAGTTCCATCACTGGCACCACAGCTCTGAAAAACCTGCCATTGATACCAATTATTCGGCCCACACCATCCTGTTCGATTGGCTATTCAATACCATGCACTTTCCCAGGGAGCACTGGCCAGCCAAATATGGAACCACCGGGAAATTCCCGCAGAGCTACCTGGGCCAAACGCTGTATCCTATTACTGCCTTACTCAAGAAACATTAAAAAATCGGAGGCCAAAAGGGTGCGGTCTATCGCCGTCTTTGTACTGTTACTTGCCAGCCTCGCCAGGGCCGAAGTCACCCTGGTGCAGGTCATAAAATCGGAGAACAAAATGCTGTTGATGGATGGGCAGGAGGTAGTGAAAACCTACCAAGTCGCCTTTGGAGCATCCCCTAAGGGGCACAAAATGCAGGAAGGAGATGAGAAAACACCCGAAGGGCGCTACATCCTGGATTACAAAAAGGAGGACTCCGCCTATTACCGCGCCATGCATATCTCTTACCCCAGTAGCCGGGACAGAGCCCAAGCCGAAGCCCGCGGCGTATCGCCAGGCGGCTTTATTATGGTTCACGGACAGCGCAACGGGCTGGGCTGGCTCGCGTCAATCACCCAACGCTTTAACTGGACCGATGGCTGCATCGCCCTCAGCAATAATGAAATGGATGTGTTCATGTCCCTGGTGCAGACCGGAACCCCGATAGAGATTCGCTGGTAGGTTTCAGCCTGCCCCGACCCAGATCGTCCTGGGGGTGGATTTCCCTCCGGCAACAGGTCACTATGCCCGCCGTAACTTTCCCCGGGTGGATTGCACAATTTTTAGGCAAGCTGACAAGACACCACCCTTAGGACTAGCGAGAAATCGATTGAAAATGACAGTTAAAGTCGAACCTATAGATAGCCTGTTGAAATCCAGCGGCCGCGAAGGCGAAGAAGTGCGCGTGCAGGGCTGGATCAGAACCCGCCGGGACTCAAAAGCCGGCCTTTCCTTCCTCGCCGTGCACGACGGCAGCTGCTTTGACCCGATCCAGGTGGTCGCGGAGAACCATCTGCACAATTACCCGTCGGAAGTACAGCGCCTGACCACCGGTTGCGCAGTGGATATCCTCGGTACCATCAAGCCTTCCCAGGGCAAGGGACAATCTATCGAACTGCTGGCCGCCGAGGTGCAGGTGATCGGCTGGGTGGAGGACCCGGATACCTACCCGATGTCCCCCAAGCGCCACACCATGGAGCACCTGCGCGAACACGCCCATCTGCGTCCACGCACCAATGTGAGTGGCGCCGTGGCCCGCGTGCGCAATTGTATTGCCCTGGCGATTCACCAGTTTTTCCATCAGAACGGATTCAACTATGTGCACACCCCGATTCTCACCGCCTCCGACTGCGAGGGCGCCGGTGAGATGTTCCGGGTGAGCAGCCTGGATATGGAAAATCTGCCGCGAAACGAACAGGGCGCAATTGATTACAGCAAAGACTTCTTTGGCGAAGAGAGCTTCCTTACCGTATCCGGTCAACTGAATGCCGAGGCCTATTGCCTGGCCCTGTCCAGGGTGTACACTTTCGGGCCGACCTTCCGGGCGGAAAATTCCAACACCACCCGCCACCTCGCCGAATTTTGGATGGTAGAGCCGGAAGTGGCTTTTGCCGACCTGGCCGATATCGCCGACCTGGCTGAACAGGTACTGAAGCACGTCTGCAAAGTTGTTCTGAACGAACGTGCGGACGATATGGCCTTCTTTGCCCAGCGTATCGATAAAGAGGCGATCAGCCGCCTGGAAAATATCATCGAGAAGGATTTTGCCCGCATCAATTACTCAGATGCCATTGAAATTCTGGAAAACTGCAAGGAAAAATTCGAATTTCCGGTATCCTGGGGGATTGATCTTGCCTCCGAGCACGAGCGCTACCTTGCCGAAGTACACTTCAAAAAGCCCGTCATAGTGATGAACTACCCGAAGGGCATCAAAGCCTTCTATATGCGCATGAATGACGATGGCAGGACAGTAGCCGCCATGGACGTCCTGGCTCCCGGAATCGGTGAGATTATCGGCGGTGCACAGCGAGAAGAGCGCCTGGAAAAACTCGACGAGCGCATGGATGAAATGAATATTCCCCGTGCGCACCTGGACTGGTATCGCGATCTGCGCCGGTATGGCACAGTCCCCCATGCAGGGTTTGGCCTGGGCTTTGACCGCCTTGTGTCCTATGTGACAGGCATGTCTAATATTCGGGACGTGATTCCTTTCCCGCGCACACCAAAAAATATTTCTTTCTGATAAAAAAGCCCCGCATTGCGGGGCTGGCAATATACTTCCATTTTTCACTTTCCTGTCAGTAATTCCTTTATTTACACAAACACTAGCATTACTACCGGATCGGAAAGAGAGAATACCCCTCTTCCAGGACGCACTGTGAATATATCCCTGTAAGCTCGTAATCGACCTCCATGCCTCATAAGATCCTGGCAGAGGGACATTCTTCCCCTGACGTAGAGTGAGGAAGAGCCTTTGAAAAAATATTCTTTTCACCCATTTTCACAATTCTTGCCTGTTTGCTAAAAAATTACTCCAAATATTTACTTCTGACAACAATGCTCCATAACACGAAGTTGTCACTTTATTTATATTACCAAAGTAAATTTTTTGTAGCGCCCAATTAATCCTTACCTTTATGCACTGCAACGCACCAATACTTTTAGTTATGGGCAGAGAGTCGCAAAAATTCTGCAAACTATTTTCGCTCAATACACTCGCTTCACCTCATAAAATATCGAAGCTGACCCACAGAATAAAGCAATATTCCAAGTGTGACTATTTGCATCATAACATTCGCAATTCAGGGAATAAAAAACCGTAAAGTGGGAAATTGGGTGTAAGATAAACAGGTGAATTATGCGCCATTATTTTTTCTCTGGAGAATGATCGTGTTGACATCCAGGCTCTAAAAACCGATCTTACCCCGGCTTTAATCGAAGCAGAAAAGAACGATAAATAAAAATAAGGATCATTCTATGCAATTCTCTTGTCGAACCCTTTTTCTCGGCAAAGCTTTGGCTTTTTGTGCACTCACCACACCCATGACTGTCGATGCGCAAAGCAGCAAAGCCTTTGAAAACGCAAATCACAATGCAAGCTTCCTTCGCTGCGGCACCAAGCATCCAACTACAGAGGAAGCTGCTATGAAGGAACGCCACCTCAGTAATTTGCGCGGCAAACCGGGCGGTGGTGATGGTGGGAGCGGCTATATACCCCGCCCTGCCGGCTCTGTTTCAGTCGATGTTTATTTTCATGTAATCACCGACAGCAGCAATAACGGCGCGGTTTCAAGTGGTGATATCACTAACCAAATGAACATCCTGAATGCGGCTTTTTCAGATACCCCATTCACATTCAACCTGGTATCCACGACCACTAGCGCAAATGATAGTTGGTATAACCTGAATTCTGGCTCCACAGCGGAAACCGCCATGAAGTCCGCTCTGCGGGTGGGAGGTGCAGGGGATCTCAATATTTATGCCGCAAATATCGGTGGAGGCTTACTGGGCTGGGCAACCTTTCCCAGTAGCTATGCTTCCAACCCCATTCGCGATGGCGTAGTCGTCTTGACCGGTTCTTTGCCCGGCGGTGATTCCGCACCATTTAATGAAGGGGACACAATGGTTCATGAGGTGGGACACTGGCTCGGCTTATATCACACATTCCAGGGGGGCTGTAATGGCGATGGGGATTTCGTCGCTGACACACCGGCGGAAAGATCGCCGGCAAACGGTTGTCCTGTAGGCCGTGACTCCTGCACAAAGGGTAAAAACGCGGATGGCCTGGACCCTATCCACAATTTTATGGACTATACCTATGATGCCTGTATGTATGAATTTACCGACGGACAGTCCAATCGCGCTGACGAGTTAAGCAACCTCTATCGCGGCATTTAAAATACAGCGGAGGGGGCTTTCCCCCTCCCGGCCGAGGCTCTACCGTGCCATGAAAATTTTTCTTGTCCTGCTGGTGTTATTCACTCTGCCCCTGCCTGTAACTGCACAACAGCGCCTGGCAATCCCGGCTTATATCACCTGCAACCACAATCAACTCACCGCCTGGATGGGAGAAATCCAATACCTGAACCACCAAGCCGGCACACTCAGTCTTGCTCTGACGACTGACTACCAGACAGATGAATCCCTACAATTGCATTACCCTACCGAAGCCGACTTACTTGCACAGATGCGTCTACACAGTGTTCCATTCACCAAAGACGACTGGCGCCAACTGTATGAATCCGATGGGACACTGCGCAATAAACTGCGCGCAGTAATCTGGCTTTGTGAAGATTCCGGCACCAAGCCTGTCATCAACTGGCAGCCGCCCAAATAAATCTGCACTGATGTATTTCTTGATCCCAAATGTCAACAATGGACACAATTGGTATTTAGCTGATCGATAGCGAAAAAAGGACATGCTAGTTGCAGTTTCATCACCGCAGTGCTTCGCAATCACTGAACCCGATAGAATTAGGCTCTTCATCGGCGGCAGGCAAATAGAAAGCGCGCTGTTCACACCCCGACAATCAAACATACCGCTGAAAATCACTTGGTTGAAATCGCACGCTTAGCTGGATTCACACAAGTGCCCTCCAGTTCGAACCGCTTGGCGCTGCCTTTGGACTACACTGGCACTGATTATCCATATTGATGATGATATGTCCGACCCTACGCTGGTTCAGCTTTCACCTGAGCGCCATCAGAACCTTGATCGAATAGAGGACCTCACTGCCCACCATGGTGAACACCACGGCAGCATTGATATTGATCGTCGCCTACCAGTAGCCGCAGTGATGCCGGGATCAGATTTGGACGCCTCTATCGGAATCGCTCTACTTTGTAAAAGCCGAGTTACTAACAAAGCGGAAGGAAAGAATACCCTTATCTCGGAACCGTATGAGGCATGGGCGTCGATTACGAGCGTACAGGGAGGTATTCACAGCGTGCCCCGAGAGGAGGGTATTCTTTGCTTCCGACCCGATAGTAATTCCATCAAACACCTGCAATCTGGCATAAAACTCATCATACATACGAGCATAACGTTGACCTGACTATAGGTTTATCGTTCATGATGCTTCCAAATAGGAGGATATGAAAATGTGTATACAGTAAGTCAGCTAGCTAGGAAACATGGCATTACCCGATCAACCATGGTGGGCACTCTGATAATCGCCATCATAGGAATAGAAAGAAGCGTAATATTATTACGCCTTATGTCTTGATTGTGAACTTTTAATTCCAGACACCAGCCCAATCAAAACACATATTATGCTTGTCGCAACAATTGGGTAAATCCCTGATGCTCCATATATTAAGTAAAAAATTAACAATGCAGCCGGATAGAATAAAAGACAATGAAAAATCACTCTTTTTGTGGTAGACATTTTTTTTTCGCCAAAAATGTAAAACATAAGATAATCAACAAAATGTAATTTCATGGAAGTATCTTTAATCTCTTTACGCTCTCGAAAAACAATAGCAAAATAAAATATTGCTAGAACAACATTTGATAAAATTGCAAAACTAGAGAAAGTCAAAGTAGACAATAAAGCATATAAATACACACAAATTAAAAGAATAGAGAAACCCAATGACTTATAATCCATAAGAAAGCACCAAAGATGGAGGTTTGCCAATTGGCAAACCTCTCTATGATAATGTCAGTTGTTAGGGTATTGCACTGTTTCCTGTCTCTTGCAATGCATCTTGACCACCGTCAATTCCACCTACAATAGCACCAACGGTAGCTCCAAGAACAGCACCTGCAGCAGCACCAACGGGCCCACCTAATGCACCGCCTACCGCTGCTCCAGCTGCTGCGCCTGCAAGGGCTCCACCTCCAGCTCCTTCAGCTACCTCTTTCACGATAGAAGGGCCACCACCAGAAACTATCATTAACTCATTACTATTTAGCTCTTTCATCTTTACTCTTCCGTTATTGCTTCATATGCAGCACCCGCTACTGCCCCAATAATTACAGCACCAACAACAACTGGAGCGGCAACTGCACCGCTTACAGCTGCAACAACTCCCACGACTGTCGCGGCAGCAGCACCACCATATACCGCACCTTCTGCGACATCAGCAGCATCCCCTCCAACTACCTGATCACACATATCTTCACTAATTTCATACATATAGGTTTTCTCATTTATAATTAATATAAAGATTATGCCAACTTATTGTCAGCCAGACTTATCTGCCTCCCTGCAGACTTAACCGTTTCCGGTCTATGAGCAACCAATATTCGGGTGATGGCGAGTTGTTGAATATGCTGGTTAACCAGCGATTCATTCGCCATATCCAAATGACTGGTTGCTTCGTCCATGAACAGGATGCGAGGTGCGCGATATAAGGCGCGCGCCATCACAATTCTTTGCTTCTGCCCTCCGCTAAGACTGGTGCCCATATCACCAACGAGGGTGTTGTATTG
>NZ_CANLDD010000062.1 GCF_947489355.1 uncultured Microbulbifer sp.
GATCTGGATGGAAAAGTTCGTGAACTGAACCTGACCTGACAGACCACCGTCAGAAAAACCGGTAACTGTCAGATCAAATCTGAACTACTACACCTTATATCACCCTATGTCTTCACGCACCCAGTTTAGCGGTGCTGTTTACACAGTTTTCTATTTGCACCCCAATTATTTTATTGCCCATCAGGCTCAATCCATTGCCCTCATCAATCTACAGCCTGTTTCCTATCCACACTATCCCTAGAGCAAGCTCTCGGCTCCGAGTCCAAACTGACTGCCGAATCACCACCGCGCAGGCCCTTGAGACACACATAAGTTTACACAGTAGCCCAGTATTGCAACGGAGACTGCCAACCAAGTCATGGCGGACCTCATTGAGAGTCGGTTCTTTGCCATATTCTTCGGGAACAGGCAGTTTGTGACTGCACAGACCTAAACTAGAATAGGCAGTACAACTCTAACCGAGCCAAGTGGAGGTTCTCTTATGTCCATAGCCTCACACGAACTTTTGCTGGATTTTCCCGAGTATGCCGATATTATCAGGCAACTGCTAACCGAAGACGTGAAATTCAAACTGGAAAACGACCTTTACCGAAGATTGGACAAACAGATTCGAGGTCTTCAGGAAAGCGGCATCGGCACTGACGACGATCACTATGCCAGTCTCAAAAAGCAGCGAGCTTACCTCAAACAACATCTGTATAACCGTATCATTGGCACTATTACGCATCACTAGATTAGCGCAGACTATTTTCTGGACATTGCCTGCACCATTTTGCACACTCAGCGGGAAGGACAATCAGACCAGGTGGGTAGCGCTATGCAACTCTATTTGACTTATTCCTCACCTTTTGCCCGCAACGTCCGTATCGTCATCCATGAACACAAGCTACAGTCTTGTGTCACAGAACACTTTGCCCACCCATTTCACAATCGCGAAGAGTTAACCTCCAGCAATCCTCTCGGCAAGGTACCCTGTCTGAGCCTGGACAATGGAACCACCATCATGGACAGCGAAGTCATCTGCGCCTATCTGGACAAACAGCTGGGCGACGGCCGTTTAAGCAAGGCCCTGGACGAGGACTGGGACCTGAAAACATTTTGTAGCGCCAGCTCCGGACTTATGGAGGTACTGGTACTACGGCAGGTGGAAAAAATACGCGAGCGAGAGGGGCTGGTCTCGGATTTTTGGTGGCAACGCTATAATCGCGCAATTGATCGCACCCTGAATTTTTTCGAATCCAAAGTTGCCCAGTTCCCCAACGCACTCAGCCTGCTTCATATCAGTCTTGGCTCTGCACTTTCCTACCTGGACTTCCGGCACGAGGATTTTGACTGGCGCAGTGAACGGCCGCAATTAGCTGTTTTTTCCAAGACTCTGGAAACGCTTGAAAGCTTTAGCGCCAACACCCTGCACGAATAGTTCCAGTCTTTTCCTACTTGCCGGGTATTACAATCCTGCCAGGAAATATTTCACTCAATTGACATAGCCACCCCTGTTAGCTCGAGCACATTAGAGACGCCACTATGATCGAACCCTTTGCGGATGGATTTGTCTCTGCAGTGGTAGTGGTTAACTGGGTTTTCAAAGAGTCCGGGCAACCCCTGAGCTGGAAGCTGAAGCCCTTGCGGAAATGAAAAATCCGACAAGTCTACAATAGTAAAAAATACCCAGCAGATTATTTATTTCAACAACAACAGAAAAACCTTATATAGTAAAGAGCTGAGGTCTGCATTTCTTTTTTGATGGAGATGATTCCGGTGTTAATAAAAATAAATTCCCTTTATGTCGTTTTATTAATCAATCTATTCATACTGGCGCCAGCAAGCTTCGCTGCCACTGAGGAGGAAGTTGTGACTGCTCCCGTAACCCGTGAAGGTCCCGTTCAGGGACAACCAAAGTCAAACCTGTTTTGGTGGCCCGATCAACTCGATCTCAGACCCCTGCGCCAGCACTCCCCTAAATCCAACCCCATGGGCGATGAATTTGATTATGCTGAGGCATTCAAGACCCTCGACCTCAAAGCGGTAAAGAATGATATCGAGGTGCTGTTAAAGACTTCCCAGGACTGGTGGCCGGCCGATTTCGGCCACTACGGTCCATTTATGATCCGCATGGCCTGGCACAGCGCAGGTACCTACCGAATCGGAGACGGTCGCGGTGGCGCCCGCGGTGCGCAGCAGCGATTCGAGCCCCTCAACAGCTGGCCGGATAATGCCAGCCTGGATAAGGCGCGGCGACTCCTCTGGCCGGTCAAGCAAAAATACGGCCGCAAACTGTCCTGGGGCGACCTGATGATCCTCACCGGCAATGTCTCCCTGGAATCCATGGGCTTCAAGACTTTCGGGTTTGCCGGTGGTCGGGAAGATGATTGGGAGCCGGACCTGGTCTACTGGGGCCCAGAAACCACCTGGCTTGCGGACGAGCGCTACACGGGGGATCGCGAACTGGAAAAGCCTCTGTCGGCCGTGCAGATGGGCCTGATTTACGTGAACCCCGAAGGCCCCAATGGCAATCCAGACCCGATCGCTGCCGCCAAGGATATCCGCGAAACTTTCGGCCGTATGGCCATGAACGATGAGGAAACAGTAGCACTGATCGCCGGTGGTCATACCTTCGGCAAGGCCCATGGCGCAGTCAAGGCAGATTGCCTGGGCCCCGAGCCCGCAGCCGCACCCATAGAGCAGCAGGGATTCGGTTGGAAAAACAAATGTGGTAAAGGCAATGCGGATGACACTATGACCGCCGGCCTGGAAGGTGTATGGTCGGCCGCGCCAATTAACTGGAGCCAGCAATATCTGAACAACCTGTTCAACTTCAACTGGGTAAAAACAAAAAGCCCTGCGGGAGCGATTCAGTGGATGCCCGACGACCCCAGTGCAGCCAATCTGGTACCGGATGCTTTCGATAAAAAAAAGCGCCATCCGCCCATGATGTTTACAACAGACCTGTCGCTGAAGCTGGACCCGAGTTACAAAAAAATCGCCAAGCGCTTCCAAAACAACCCGGAAGAGTTTCAGCGCGCCTTTGCCAGAGCCTGGTTCAAATTGACCCACCGCGATATGGGCCCCCGCGCACGGTATCTCGGCATTGAAGTGCCGGACGAGGATCTTATTTGGCAGGACCCGGTACCCAAAGTGGACCACCCACTCATCAATGACGAAGATATTGCCCAGCTTAAATCCAAGATCCTCGATTCGGAACTGACCATACCGGAACTGGTGAGAACCGCCTGGGGCTCAGCCGCCACCTTTCGCGGCTCGGACCTGCGCGGTGGAGCAAATGGGGCGCGTATTCGCCTGGCACCACAAAAGGACTGGCCAGTTAATGACCCCGATGAACTGGCCAAGGTACTGGCAAAGCTGGAAGAGATCCAACAGGATTTTAATGATGCGCAATCCGGTGGAAAAAAGGTATCCCTCGCCGATATCATCGTCCTTGGTGGATCGGCAGCCGTGGAAAAAGCCGCGGAGGAAGGCGGACATCAGGTTCCGGTGCCCTTTACAGCGGGTCGGGCAGACGCATCCCAACAACAGACAGACGTAAAGTCCATGGCCATGCTCGAACCAAGCGCCGATGGTTTCCGCAATTATTTCGGTGCGGGTAACGGCAGAACCCCGACAGAATTGCTGGTGGACCGCGCAAGCCTCCTCACCCTGAGCGTGCCCGAAATGACAGTGCTTATCGGTGGCATGCGCACCCTCAACGCCAATACCAAGCAAACACCCTATGGTGTCTTTACTGATCGTCCCGGGACTTTAACCAACGATTTTTTCGTCAACCTGCTGGATATGTCCACTGAGTGGTCAAAATCAGAGAAATCGAAAGGGATCTATGAGGGAAATGACCGCAAGACCGGCAAAGCCAGGTGGCGCGCAACCTCCGTAGACCTGATCTTTGGCTCAAACTCCGAGTTGAGAGCTGTCGCCGAGGTGTATGCCTCCAATGATGCCCAGGAAAAGTTCGTTAAGGATTTTGTGAGTGCCTGGACCAAGGTCATGAATCTGGATCGTTTCGATCAAGACGGTACGTGATTAGAAGGCTTTGCATGAGCCCAGCCGGGATAAATTTGCGGTGGTGGGAAAATTTGTTGGGTTCGAAAAAACTTCCGGGAAAAAAAACGGGCGTTCGCGCCCGATTTTTTTATTGAGTACGATCAATCCGGTATCAAAACCGATTGCCTGGGCAGGGCGGCCTGCCAAAGGCAGGCACACACAATTAAAGCAGCGGGGTTTTCACAGGGTTGCACCAATATTTTGAGGTCCCCAGAAAATCTCTGGCTGTCGGTAAACAGAACTCAGCTACCACTTCTAAGGTGGCGATCAAAGAAATCCTTGATCATAGTATACTGGTGAATTCGAGTCTTTTTACCACGTAAACTGTGCTTTTTACCCGGATAGGTCATCAACTCAAACTGCTGACCATTATCCTGCAATTGCTTGATCAGCCGCGTGGTATTGGTGAACAGCACATTGTCATCCGCCATACCGTGGTAGATCAGCAGGTCCCCTTGCAAACCCTCCACATAGGGGAAAACCGAAGAGGCCCGGTAGGCATCCCCGTCAGAATCCGGATTGCCCATATAGCGCTCCGTGTAATGGGTATCGTAGAGGGACCAGTCTGTCACCGGCGCACCGGAAACCCCCGCTTTTAAAATATTTCCTGCTTTAAACAGGCTCATTAAGGCCATATAGCCGCCATAGCTGTGGCCATAAATGCCAATATTGCTCCTATCCACAAAGGGCAGCGAGCGCAGAAACCTTACTCCGGTCATCTGGTCTTCCACCTCGGGGCCGCCCATATTCCTGAATATGGGATTTTCAAAGGCGGTACCTCGATTGGCAGAGCCGCGGTTGTCCAAGGAAAACACAATATAACCCTGCTGGGCCATATATTGATTAAACTCCCTATCCCAGCTGTTACTCACTACCTGCGCATGGGGGCCGCCATACACATAAATCACAACCGGGTAACGTTTACCCGCGTCAAAGTCCGCGGGCTTGTAAAGGCGATAATGCAGTTGATGCCCTTGGGGTGCCTGGATACTGCCGAACTCAGGAGTGATCCAGTCGTTCCTGTATGGATGTAAAGGATGCCCTTTGACAACCGCATTTTCCTCCAACCAGGTAATCCGCTCGCCACCGGTTCGGTGCAGACTAACCTGGGGGGGGATATCTACGCTTGAGAATGTATCGATATAACCCGAGGCATCCTCAGCAAACTTAATGCTGTGCATACCTGGGCGTTTGGATAAACGCTGAATACCCCCCTTGCCCTGTAATGGCACTGCGTAGAGATGCCGCTCTAACACAGTATCCTTACGTCCTGTGAAATAAACCATTCCGGTTTTTTCGTCTACAGCTTCCAGCGCATCTACCACCCAGTCTCCTGAGGTTAACTGCTTAAGCAGCTTGCCCGCCAGGGTATACAGGTAGAGATGCCTGTATCCATCTCTCTCGGAGGACCAGATAAATTGATCGCTATCTTCCAGAAAATACAAATCGTCGCTCAGGTTAACCCAGGTATCACTGGACTCCGTCAGCAGGCGGCGGGTAGTCCCGCTTTTCAGATCGAATAAGCGCAGTTCCAGTTTCTGCTGATCGCGGGACTGCCATTGGAAACTCAGCAAATCCTCCCGCGCCCATTCCACCCGGGGGATATAAATATCCTGTGCTTCACCAAGGTTAATCCAACGGGTTTTGCCGGACTTTACTTCTATCACCCCCAGGCGGATTTTTACATTGGCGCGGCCCGCAGCCGGATAGCGCTGGCGGATCATATCGATTCGATCTGCATAAATCTCGCTGCGGGTTACTTCATCCACCGGCGACTCATCCACTTGCAGGAAGGCGATATAGCGATCATCCGGGGACCACCAGTAGCCGGTCATACGACCCATTTCCTCCTGAGCAACGAATTCCGCCATGCCATTTTTGATCGGCCCTTCGCCATCGGTGGTCAAGGGGCGTTCTACACCACTTGCCAGGTCAACAACGAAAATATCCTGTTCGCGAATAAAAGAGACCTGTCGCCCCAGGGGAGAAACACGCACATCGGTCTCGAAAGCTTTCGTTTCGGTCAGCCGTCGCGCGGACCCGGTTCTGAGTTCGTAATAGTAAATATCTCCGGCAAGGGGAAACAGCAGAGACTCGCCATCTTCAGACCAGCTGTATCTCATAATACCGCTTCCATAGAGCCGCTGCCGTTCCCGCCTGGCCTTTTCCTCATCGGACAGGGTCTCAGCGCCACTGTGCAGGCTGTCGGAATTCACCAGGATGCGGGATTGACGGTCGGCAATGTTGTACTCCCACAAATCGTAGCGGTTGTAGTCTTCTTCACGCCCTTTTAAAAAGGTCACGCGACGACCATCGGGCGAATACTCCAGCGCACGGGGCACAGACCCTTTCAAGGCAGGGTCAGAGAACAGCCGCTCTATAGTGAGTGGTTCTGCAAAACCAACCCCCGCAAAGACAATACCAATCAGTGCAAGCAATATTCGTTTCATAGGGTTACGCTTTATTTGAAGGACTTACCAACCCGCCTGTCCAGTGAATTGATACTGCCAGTATGAGAGCGGGATTAATCAATACCCCAACGACCGGGTAGGCCACGGGGCGAGATTGCTTAGCCAGCTGGCGCGGTCCCTTGCGACACGGACAAGGTCACCCGGCACCAAACCAGTAGGTTCTGAAAGCCCAATTAGACAGAGATAAACAATACTACAAATCACTTAGCAAGGCACCAGCTTCTACAAAGTACTCCCCTGTAAAAGAGAATGCGTAGCATCCCCGGAGTAGCTGGCAATCAATCCTGCTGCTCCCAGTTTTAAGGTACCGGTTCTGCTTAACAGCATTGGCAGTGACTCGATCTTACTTGGGCTTCAGCAGATCCAGTGAAAATTGAACGAATAGCCTCTCTTATACACTGCACAATTAGTTTATTCACCGCAGATTCTCGTTTCTTACTCTTTTTAGTGTTAAACAAATCGCCCTTTATTACTGATTCAGTAATTTCAATTTTTTGGTCAATTGGTCAATAAAAGTACCGTACCGGACAAGCCAGGAAAAGTTCATTGTGTACTCTCAAGGTGATTTCTCAACAAAAAATCTGCATGAAAGCGTAAATGCGCTTCCATAAACGAGGCGATGAAGTAATAGCTGTGGTCATAGCCCGTATGACGCTCCAGTCGAATCGGATAGCCGCAGGCTTCAGCCGCTAGTTGCAGAGCTTCGGGTCGCAGCTGTTGCTTGAGAAATTCATCCTCTTCCCCTTGGGAAATTAACAGGGGCAGAGGACTGGCCGCACGGCCTACCAGTACTGTCGCATCGTACTCCTCCCAGCTGGTAGTATCCGCTCCCAGATAAGCACCCAGTGCTTTTTCACCCCAGGGGCATGCCATGGGGTTGCAGATCGGGCTGAAAGCCGAGATAGAGGTGTAACGCTCGGGGTTTCGAAACCCGATCACCAGGGCACCATGTCCACCCATGGAATGCCCGCTGATTGCGCGCCGCTGGTTTATGGGAAAATTCGCCTCGATCAATAGCGGCAATTCCTCTACGATATAATCGTACATTCGGTAATGCCGCTTCCAGGGCTCGTGTGTGGCATTGACATAGAAACCC
Organism: uncultured Microbulbifer sp.; assembly: GCF_947489355.1. Classification (GTDB taxonomy): domain Bacteria; phylum Pseudomonadota; class Gammaproteobacteria; order Pseudomonadales; family Cellvibrionaceae; genus Microbulbifer. The sequence continues at coordinate 7,621 of NZ_CANLDD010000062.1, forward strand.
GCTCCCTGGCCCAGATCATATTCTGGATCATCAGCGACGCTCGCCCCCCGCGGGCTGGTATCCGGCATCACCAGAACAATGCCCAATTCTGCGGCCATACGCTGGGCACCAGCTTTCTGGCTGAAGTTTGCGTCCGTACAAGTGAGGCCGGACAGCCAGTAGAGTACCGGATAACGGTGTCCAGGTTCCCTGTCGGCACTCTGTGGCAAGAAGATGGAGAACTGCATCGGGCAATTCAGAACTTCAGACCAGTGCCGATACTGCTGCTGCAGGCCGTCAAAAGATTTGGTACTACTGACAAGTTCGATAGACATATTCATATTCCACTCAGGCTTGATCGTAGTGAATCACACTGCGAATGCTGGTACCTTCGCGCATTAAATCGAAAGCATCATTGATTTTTTCCAGCGCCATAGTATGGGTAATAAAGTCATTCAGTTGAAACTCCCCCGCCAGATAGCGCTCCACATAATCCGGCAATTCCGAACGACCCTTCACGCCACCAAACGCCGTACCACGCCAAACCCGACCGGTTACCAGTTGGAATGGACGAGTACTGATTTCCTGTCCCGCACCGGCAACTCCGATAATGACTGATTCCCCCCAGCCTTTGTGGCAGCATTCCAGAGCAGCGCGCATTACCTGCACATTGCCGATACACTCAAAGGAGTAATCCACGCCGCCATCGGTCAGGTCGACAATCACCTCCTGGATCGGTTGTCCATAATTATTTGGATTCACGCATGCTGTAGCGCCCAGTTTTTTTGCCAGTAAAAATTTATCCTCATTCACATCAATGCCGATAATACGCTCAGCTCCGACCATTTTAGCCCCGATCACCGCAGACAGACCGATGCCTCCAAGGCCGAAAATCGCCACGGTAGAACCCGATTCAACTTTTGCGGTATTCATCACAGCACCCATACCAGTGGTAACGCCGCAACCGAGCAGGCACACTTCCCTAAGGGGTGCCTCGGGGTTGATTTTGGCCAGGGAAATTTCCGGCAGAACCGTGTACTCGGAGAAAGTAGAGGTGCCCATATAATGATAAATGGGTTGGCCATTAATCGAAAAACGGCTAGTACCATCCGGCATCAGGCCCTTGCCCTGTGTGCTGCGAATTTTTTGACACAAGTTGGTTTTTCCAGACAAGCAAAACTTGCACTCCCCACACTCAGGCGTATACAGGGGAATCACATGGTCTCCAACCTGCAAGCCGGTAACACCCGCACCTACCGACTCGACAATACCCGCTCCCTCGTGACCGAGGATTGCAGGAAATACACCCTCTGGGTCTTCCCCGGACAGTGTGAAGGCATCGGTGTGACAAACCCCGGTAGCCATCAACCTGACGCGAACTTCGTCCCTTTGCGGAGGCATCACCGCGATTTCCTCGATAGAAAGCGGTATACCCGCTTTCCAGGCCACAGCCGCTTTGCAGTAGATGATGTCCGTTCCCATAAATCATTCCCTATTGATACCGGTCAGATGAAACTGGCGTTCAGCATAACCCCTCACCGTGAGCGAGGCAAAAAGGCAGTGGAAGGGGGGTGTGCAGCCACCCCTAAAATAAACAGCCTCCATTGGTATTGGATTTACAGCGGTTGCCATCAAACCGGCCATGGGTAACTGATATGTCTGCAGGATTAGAGGTGCAATCTAACAGGCCCAGCACTCAGACCAGGCGCAACAAGCCATTGCTGAGTCTCAATCAGTCTATTTCACGTTGATATTTACGCCACTGCAAGGGAGAACTACCGTGAATGACGCGAAAGGCTTTGGAAAAAGCGCTGACATCCGTATAGCCCAGACTTGCAGAGAGCAGACCGATATCAATACTGGATGCGCGCAAGTGCCAGCGCGCTGTCTCCATACGCGCCTGCTGCAAAAGCTGCCTGAAAGAAGTTCCAGACCCACTCAAGCGTCGCTGTAAAGTGCGCGCAGGCATGTCCATCAATTGGGAAATCTGCGCCAGACTGTGCTGCTTGGCACCCAGCGTCTGTAAAATCAGCGTGCGCACCTGCGCGGCGATGTCTCCCTTGTATTGCTTGATCAGTCCATGGGTAAACTTTTCGAAGTAGTTGATCAGGCGGGGGGCGGGGGCGTTGAGTGGACGCCGTAACAAAGCGGCATCAAAAATCAGGCAATCGTATTCCTGAGCAAACAGCACCTCGGCCTCAAAATACTCCCGGTAGCGCTGCATAGAGGAAACCGGGGCATGGCGAAACAGCACCTGTAGAGGACGGATGTCTGTGCCTGCCAGTTCCCGAAACAGTCTGCAGGCGGCGCCCACCGCCAACTCACTGTACTGATCTGTGTCATTGAGTCCGGAAAAGTGGCTGATCCGCTGCGCCCGCAACCGCTCCCCCTGTTCCGAAAGTCGCCAGTGGTCCGCCTGATTGTGCAAAACCATATAGCGATGACACGCGCTCAGAGCCGTATCCAGATTCCCCCCACTGAGTAGTAGTTTTCCCAGGATCCCAAGCATTCTCAGACCCTGCATCTCGGCGAGGCGCAAGCCAAAGTCATCACACTGCAACTCCCGCTTACACACATTCAGCAGGTCTACCAATGCAGAGATGGAAATCAGTATCTCGGCGCGGCGCACACACTTTGGGGGAAGAGAGGCGCGGGCCAACAGTTCGGCTGGTACACCACCCAATTGAGGTACAAGCGTATCGAAACCCGCCAAAGTACCGATGCGGATTTCATAAGTGGGTTTCATGGATCCTTCTCCGGGATTTAGCCTCTACTCTATCGGCCACCAGATTACAGGTGCTTGGCTGCCCACCTATAAGGGTGTGTCTCCGAGCGGACGCAATAACAAAGTGGATGAGGAACAGTAACAGAGCGGTATCATAACAGGCCAAATCCACTCGGGTAACAGAGAGGTCGAGCCAAGCCCAATACAGCCCGGGTTTCGCCATCCCATTACTTCCAGCATGAAAAACAACTGTGTTTTTTGACCAGGCTTTATAACCTGCCGCCACGGTTACTCACCCGGCAACCAATGTTGCCAGGCTGCAGTTGATCGCAAGGTAAAGGGAAGAGCACCCAACTCTCGGGGCCGTACGAAGCATCATGGGGATTGTGAAGACAAAAGAGGACACTCACAGCCTATCTGCGCTGGAGGATTTTTTTGCCGTGAGGCAAGAGCCCCATTATCCATCCTGCCCGGAAAGGAATACCATGGGGCCTGTGGGATCCTAAAGATAGGGGCCTCAGACCCCCTTCAGTGATGCGCCGACACCGCCGAAGCGAAATGACCACCTTGTTTGGCGGCGATTGCAGCTGTGATATCACCCAGGCTCAAAATGCCCACCATACGCTTCTCGCTATTGAGCACCGGCATTCGGCGCAGCAATTGCTGCTCCATCTTGTGCATGGCAGAGAGCAGCTCGTCCTCTTCCCAGCACCACTCGATACCCTCGGTCATAACATCGCGGGCGCTGAGTGTTGAGCAAGTTTCCCCCTGTACTACGCCGCGGCATACAATATCACGGTCGGTTATCATACCGACCAGCCTGTCATTTTCACCGATAGGTACGGCGCCAATATCTTCGTCACGCAGGATTTTCGCCACTTCTTCTAGTGGCATATCCGGGCTACACCAGGTGACACCCTGGTGCATTGCCTGTTTCACTTTCATCATCTGCCACCGTCTGCCCCGAGGATTCGGGCTTCCAGGTGACGGGCTGCTCCCGCCACCTTTGTAGTGTTTTGAATCAATGCACTTCGATACGCTTTCTCTGGGGAAGTTGCCCTTCGTGTTTCGGGACTTTCAAGGTCAGAATACCGTCCTTAAAGTTCGCATCTATATCATTCTCACGGACTTCCTCGCCCAGATTGAAACTGCGCAGGAATTTTCCGTAACGACGTTCCTGGCGAAGTATCTGTCCGTCCTGCTTTTCCTTCACTTCCCTGTGCACTTCCGCTTCCAGGGTCAAAACACCATTTTCCAGGGTTACACTAATATCGTCCTTGCCGACCCCGGGCAGCTCGGCACTGATCTCATACATATTCTTCCGCTCACTCACATCAATACGGGGTGAAAAAAATCCCTCCCGCTCGCTGCCGATGGCGCGTGCAGGATAGAGCATCTGCTCAATCATATTATCCAGATCCAGCAGGGACCCTCTCGGTATCAGACTCATAATTACAACCTCTTTACTTCCACCATATGGCAAGAGACACAGACATGACGCTAGAATCCAAGCCTGTGTCTCAAGCGCCTTTAGTACATTCTAGAAAACCCATCAGGACTCGGGAGGAAGAAGCACTCGCTATAACCATCACAAACAGCATTAAAAAATGCGCTTTAATTACTTTTTATCCATCACTGAACAGCATTCCCATTGACTGGCAAATACTCTTTCGCCGATGGCGTAGTATCTAACTAACATACGGATATAGAAGCAGCGAGGGAATAGGCATGGTACTAGCATGGATTCTCGTGGCCAACCAGTCTCAAGCCCGAATTTTCGAGGCTCAAAAACGCGCTGGGCAACTCCATGAAATAGTGGATCTTTTGCACCCGGAATCCCGATTGCCAGGGCGGGAGCAAGAGAGCGATGCTCCTGGGCGTAGTTTTGACAGCCACGGCCAGGGCCGCCACGCAATGGGCAATTTCGCAGAAATACACCGCCGCAGCGGAGAGAAATTTGCCAAGGAGATTGCCAAAACACTGGAACGGGGCAGGCAGGAAGGGCGCTATGAAAAATTGTACATCGTGGCAGAACCCTACATGGTCGGTAGTTTACGCGATGCGCTCAGAATACCAACCCGTGCTACTGTCGCCGGTGAGACAGGTAAAAACCTGGTGGACTTTCAACCAGAAGAGATACGTTCGCAATTGCCCACCTGGTTATAGCGCTAAGGCGCTTTGTATTTTCGAGGGGGGTAGTCTCTGGCTGAGGTATTCGCCGGAAAGGGCAACAAGCCCCCTAAAACACTGCTCATTTAAAAAAGCTTATACTCTGGCGGTATCTGCAAGCAATCTTCCAATCAAAGAATCCTTTTTCTCCCATAGTTCATACACCCAGCGGTTAAATTCAGCGCGGAATACCTGATCGTTGGTATAATCTGAAATGACAAACCTCTGCGGAATTTGAATCTGTTCAACACGGACTACCACCCGCTTCATCTTGCCGGCAAGAAAATCCACAAAGGACGGAGCGCCATCAGGATACACGATGGTAACATTCAGTAAACGGTTGAGTTGTTTTCCCATACTTTGCATGGCAAAAGCGATACCACCAGACTTGGGCTTTAGCAGATGTTTGAATGGCGAACCCTGCCTATCATGTTTTTCGCGGGTAAAACGTGTTCCTTCCATAAAGTTCATAATGCTGGTTGGGATAAGCTTGAAGTGCTCACAGGCCTTCCGGGTGGCTTCCAGATCCTTACCCCGCATTTCCGGATGTTTCTCCAGGAAGGTCTTGCTATAGCGCTTCATAAAGGGGAAATCCAGTGCCCACCAGCAAATCCCCATCACCGGCACCCTAATCAGCTCCTGCTTGATAAAGAATTTCAGAAAAGGGATTTTGCGGTTGAAGACAGATTGCAGTACAAAGATGTCAGCCCAGCTCTGATGATTTGATGTGACCAGATACCAGCCTTGTTTATCAAGATTTTCCACCCCTTCTACATCCCACTGTGTTTTCTGGGTTAGTTTCATCCATCCTTTATTCAGGGTAATCCACGCACCCGCAATTCCCATAAATATGGAGGAAAAGAACTTGCGCAACCCAGAGAAGGGGAGGAGTAGTCGAAGCACCACAAAAAATAAAATAGGAAGGAAACAGAGAATGGTGACAACTGCCAACAGACTTGAAGCCAAAACCAAAATCACCTGAGAGGGGAAAAAATTTAACATCTTACACTTCTACATTGACTTTACTGGGCACAGAGCTCTTTTCAGTGAACAATCGGCGAGCACCCAGAGTGTTGAAGCAGCTCTCAACACCCTTAGATATGCCGGGTGATACCCGCCGGAGTAGGAACCGCTCGCCCAGGTTCGACTCTTGCCGGGCATAGTTGACCTCCGGTCACTACCCTCACCCCTTGTCCATTTTAAGATTCAGCCGGAGTTGCTCCCATAGTGATCTATACAGGCCAAGAGTGGCTGGTATAGCAGCTTGATATTTTTCGACCATATAGTCTGCCCTACTCCAAGCCGCAGAGAAGACTTCAGCAGAAAAAGAGAAAACAGATAAGAAACCGGCAGCAACCAAGATAAAAAAAGCGGGTTTCAACTGCATAATTTCTTCCCCATGGGAGCAATAAGCGCCATTGTACCTTTTCTACCACCCCATGAAGCCCCTTTTAACGCCAAGCACAATAGTACTTGTCCGCCATCTCAAAACTAATTACATACGGGCAACCGGTTTTTTTCGGCTGCTAAACTATCCATTGACAACAAATGCAGCCATGCTGTCCGCTTTTGTTTGACAGCTGCGTCTGTCTTGGGTGTTTCGGGCGCATTTTTTGCACTTCCCGACCCCATACACAAAGCCAAGCCATTGGCGCCACAATGCCGGGCCCGGTTGTGAAAGCTCACCGGGCCAAGCCTCCAGGGATTGCGATACCACACCAGGAGTCGCGCATGGAAACTACTGCGGGCAAACATTTCCATCGAAAACAGTGGCTGAGTGTCCAGCAGGCCATCAGTCACCTGAGCGCCCTAGCGGAGGAACCACTCACCAGCGCCCACCTCGCAGATCTTGCCGAGGAGCAACTCCTCGATCTCTACTGGTACCGTCCCGGACAAAAATTGACCTTTCAGGACCGTATTGGAACTCAGGAGTTGGTGGAACCTCTGCGGCTGTGCACTGATAATCGCAGCAACTGGCGTGCCATTGCTGGGATTCTGCGTCACAACCCGGCCCTACCCGCCTACGAGCAGGATACCCCCCTGCTGGAGGACGCCAAGGGCAATCGGCTGCGCATTATCTTTGAGCATAACCAGCGCCCTGAGCCCTTTAGCAGCCGCTGGTACCCGAGCCTGGCGGAGCTGGTATTAAAGCGCAGTGATCTTGAGCAGCTAGAACCCCGCCTGTTTTCCTCCCAGGAAACGGACAGCAGCCTGGAACACCAGTTATTACTCGATATTATCTGGCACTTGGAGCAGTTGGCCCTGGATGGGGAGCGACACTCTGTCAGTTGGCTGGTAGATCAGCTTGCAAACCGCTCCCCCTCACTGGATCGCAGCGCCTGTGAACAAGTGCTTCACGCCGCGAAACGCCAACATACACAACCCCGCCCTCATTAATCAAAGCCTCCCCGGTAAGTAGGTAACCACTTACTTTTGATTAGGTTCTTCCCCCCCACACTCACAGGCCGGCATTGGTCTCAAACCATAAAGGCGATACCCTAGTTTCAGTCACCAAGCACCAGAAACAAAGACCTTGGAGGTAGACAGTGCGCTTCAGGAATCACCAGACACACTACGGTTGGATCGCCATCACATTACACTGGCTGATGGCCCCGGGCATTATCGGTCTCTTTGCGCTCGGGTGGTGGATGCGCAAATTGTCCTACTATGACCCCTGGTATCAGCAAGCGCCAGACATCCATAAAAGTATCGGCATACTTATGCTGTTCCTGCTCCTATTTCGACTGCTGTGGCGTGTTTTTAACCCCACGCCACAACCCTTACCCACCATCCCGCGCTGGCAATCCCTGGCTGCGAGGACCACCCACGGCTTTATCTATTTGGTATTATTGAGCATCATGTTATCGGGGTACCTGATCTCCACCGCGGATGGGCGGGCAATTGAAGTGTTTGACTGGTTCAGCCTGCCACCCACTGTCCAAGACATCCCAAATCAGGAGGATATTGCCGGCCGCGTGCATGAAATACTCGCCTGGAGCCTGATGGTTCTGATCGCGGTACATGCCCTGGCCGCCTTGAAGCACCATTTTATCAACCGAGATACAACCCTATACAAGATGTTAGGCACCACGACCAGTTCTCCATCAAGCAGTAATCGTGCTCAAAAGCCAACAACACTCACAAGTACAAGAAAGGAAACCATGCTATGAAAAAGCCCATCGCACTTCTATTTGCAGCTCTGTTACTGGGCTCAACAGCCCATGCTGCAGAGTACAAAATAGATACCAAAGGCGCTCACGCTTTTGTTCAATTCCGCATCAAGCACCTGGGTTACAGTTGGCTCTATGGTCGCTTTGACGACTTTAGCGGCTCCTTCTTCTACGATGACAAGAAGCCCGAGGATTCCTCGGTCAATGTCAATATCGACGTGACCAGCCTGAACAGTAACCACGCCGAGCGGGACAAGCACCTTCGCGGAACGGATTTCCTCAACACGGCCAAATTCCCAACCGCCACCTTCAAAAGCACCAGCTTCGAACCCCTGGAAAATGGCGAGGCACGCCTGAACGGCGAACTGACCCTGCATGGTGTCACCAAGCCAATAACCATTGATGTAAGCAACATTGGTGGAGGCAAGGACCCATGGGGGGGCTACCGCCAGGGCTTCAGCGGGACCACGGAGTTCGAGCTGAAAGATTTCGGTATCGATTACAACCTGGGCCCTGCATCCCAGAAAGTGGAGATGATTCTGGATATCGAAGGCATCAGAATCTAGGCTCGGATGTTCCACTCTAAATATGAAGGGCTTTTGGCTATATGGCGGGGCCCTTTATTTTTGTTCCCGCAAAAATTCGACCGACAGCGAATCAGCCAGCGGCGACGTCATTTTCGCTTGGAGTCCAAAGGCCAAAACAAGACCCTACCCAGAACCACCAAGCAATTTTCGAGGCTATTCACTCGACCCGGGTGCTGCGAAATTCCATGAAGAACAAAAAATCCCGAGCAGGTTGGCCAGCATTTCAGGGAAAGCGCCGGAGGATATCGTGGAAGGCCAACTCAAATGCGGGATAGTAGTCACAAACATTGCATTCACCCTTCAGATGGGTATAAATGACAGAATAATATTGAGCAATGTACACAACTTGTAAGCGACTGCTCACTCACAGCAATCCTGAGCAATTGCTCAGCGCGGCAACGACCTCAATAGTCCCAGGATTTCTCTTACCCAATAGGATTCAGTACGCGCCCGACTTTGAGAGAACAGCAGTTTTGCCCACAAGGAGGCTCCGGTAACAGGACACAAGAAATGGCTTACCTACAACACCCAGAAAGAGATCAACCAGTTTATCTTGTAGCGCACCACACTATTGGTCGCCGCCAGGGCGCCGTGGATACCCGTATTACTTCTGCCGAGATTTCCGGTATCCATGCGGCCATTCAATGGACCGGTACCCATTGGAATATTCGCGATCTCAGTCGCAATGGAACCTGGCTCAACGAACAACAACTGGTCCCCGCCAAGAGTTACCCCCTGCAACACGGCGATAAAATCTGTTTCGGCCGGGCAAACAACCCCACCTGGATTGTCGAGAATCTCGACGCACCTGAGAATCTGTTAATTGACCTCCAAACCGGGGATGCCCAGCTACTGGAACAGTACCATCTGTTACCGAATGACAGCGAACCTCTGGCAAGCCTGCATTTCAATCCCATTGCCGGGCAGTGGCAATATGAGTTCACTGGCAACTCGGCCGAGGGTGGCAACAAATCCCTGCTTGGCCACAGTGACCGCATTGACTGCGGACTACACAGTTGGCAGCTGTTTTTGGCCGACAACCTGGGAGCCACCAAAGAATTGGCTTTGCAACAGATGAGTATTACCGACTTCCATCTGCGCTTCTCAGTCAGCTCCCATGAAGAGCATGTACAGCTGCAGTTGCAGCAAGAAGAGTTGACACAGCCACTTCCGGCGCGCATTCACAACTACCTGCTGCTCTATCTTGCGCGGGCGCGCTTTAAGGATATGCAAAACGGTATGGATCTAGATTCCCAGGGTTGGGTTTCCATTCAGGTTGCCACGCACGAGTTGGGCATCACGGTCAATCACCTGAACACGCAGATTTTCCGGGCGCGCAAACAGATTTCCGAATCGTTGCCGGATGCGGTCGATATCTCAAACCTTGTTGAGCGCCGATCCTGGGAAATTCGCCTGGGCTGCCACCAGTTTGAGATCCACAAAAGTACCCAATTGGAAGCCAGGACCGACTCTGAGGAGCAGTAAACCGGGTCACGAACCAGAGCATCATATGGAAAACGGTACTCAACCGGTTAAACACTTGTCGGAAATGTATCAATTTCAAGAAAGTCAATACTAAGGTCTCCGGGAGAAAGGAAAACGGACCCCAACCCCAGTGAAGGTTAACCGACTGGGAAGGGGAACCCGTGCGTGAATCAGAAACACACAATCTCGACAGCGGCAGCTTATCTTCGCCAACGGATTGAACCGAAGTGCCGCTCTACAACCCGAGAGAAGACGACTTTCCAAACCCGTTTTGGTTCGGACTATTCAAAGTCCATACGATGGACTGCACTGCTGAAAGAAACGGTTTGGTCTGGCCATATGGCAACCGAGTGTTCGCTTCCAATTGGCTTGGCCAATCCTCGAGTTAAAGCCCTATCAGCTTTGAGACCATTGACAGCTGCATCGATTTTCATGATTTGCGTACCAACTCAGCTGTGTTATGTTCTCCCCTGTGGTTGCGCCATAAGCTGGCCAGCAATCCAATAGCAATAAGATAACGTGAACCATGCCACTTTGAAATGTGATATAGGTCTTCACGAACCCGAGCCATCGGGTAAAATCCCCCGTCTACCCAGAAAGATCAAAGTACAATGGACGTAGTCGCGCTGGAGAAAACAGAGGTCTATCAAGGCCGTTACAGCATAGAGGGCACCCTGGGCGCCGGTGGCATGGGTGTCGTCTACCTGGCGAAAGACATCAAGCTTGGGCGCATGGTAGCCATTAAGCAACTGCGCTCAGACCTCAAAGGCGACTCTGCGGAGACCCGTTTTCGTCGCGAAGCGCAACTGCTCGCAAGGCTCAATCATCCCAACATTGTGCGTTTATACGATGTACTGGAGGACGGCACCCGTACTGCCCTGGTGATGGAACTGGTAGAAGGTGTAACACTTAAGGAATGGATGCGCGAGCATACCGCCACTCTCGGGGAGAAGCTGGATCTGTTGATGCAAATCTGCCAGGGGCTGGGCAAGGCCCACGCCCTGGGGATTATCCACCGTGACCTCAAACCCGAGAATATCCTTGTCACCCATGATGGTATCGCCAAGATCACCGACTTCGGTATTGCCAAGGCCCTGGATTGTGACCAGCAGCTGACCCGCGAAGACCATATTGCGGGCAGTGTGCAGGCCATGTCCCCGGAGCAGTTGAAAGGGGCTCCCATGGATGCCCGCAGTGATCTGTTCAGCCTGGGCACCATTGCTTATGAATTGCTTTGCGGCAAAAAACCGTTTGAGCGCGGAGAGCTGTGTGCGCTCGCCTTTGCCCAGCAAATCACCAGCAAGCCCCATATTCCCCCCCCGCAAGCCTGGCCAGAGATTCCACAACCACTGGCCGCCCTGCTGGATCGCCTGTTGGCCAAACGCCCCGAGCAGCGCCCAGATTCCGTTCATCAGGTCTATGAGGCACTGAAGCTGGTGGGTAAACATGGTATCACGGCAGATACCCAGAAATACTCAGAAACCGTTACCCAGCTGCTGGTCAAGCCCCGTAAAAAGCGCAGACGTATGGCTGCACTCCTCACCGCAATAAGCAGTATTCTGGGTGCGGGGGTATTTTGGGCTTGGCAAACTTTTATGCAGCTGCCGCCGCAATACATTGCAATTTTACCCGTGCAATTAAACGGTGAAGTATTAGTGCGGGGGGAAAAAGATGCAGAGTCTCTTGTCGCAGCGATGGTACGTCAAGCTCTCATTAATGCGACTGCACAATTAAAGTCCAGCGCACTTGTAAGCTATACTCCAAATATAGATATTACCCTTGAGGAGCAGCTTCAAGATCTAAACAGTAGAGGAGTCACTGACACACTTCTAGCCCGGTTAGACTGTATAGAGTTTCGCTGCAATATCGAACTCCAAAGAATCAATCCAAAGGGTAATCAAATTCTAAGGCAAACAAGCTTTACCTTCTTAAGCGAATTAAGTGAGGCTCAAAAAGCTCAATATACAATTAGCAATAATGCAATCGCGCTCTTTTCAGCTGGTTACCGTAAAAAACCAACTACTGAAATAAAAATGGAACCAACGGATTACAACCGTTACCTAGAAACAGTATCGAAAATAAACGATACAAAAGATATCAAAGAGATTGATTTGGATGTATTAGAGGAGTTAATTGCAAAGTATCCTCAAAACACTAACCTCTACAGATCTTATGCAGAGATTGCAACCTATATTTTTGCCATCAACAATAATTCGAAGATTCTTACATCGACACTTGGTATACTCTCTAGCGCAGAGAGTTCGGGCGCGGATGAACTCCCGCTACTTGAAGCCAAGCTACTGATTAAGTCCTTTGGAATGGATAGGCAGGGCTTTGAATCCATACTGAGCAAACTACAATCCAGAGGCTACCCTTCCGCACATGTGTTAGCCCAATTTGCCCGCTTTCAATATATACAGGGCAACTATTCGGAAGCGCTTGCCTATGCCCAACTGGCTGCAAACCTGCGCCCTTCACCTCACTACTTTTATCTGATAGCTATCAACCAGCTAGCAACTGCAGACTATGATTCTGCCAGAAACACCTTGCACGAACTAAATGGTCAATGGCCTGGATTTTGGTCTGCCCATGCAGTACTGGGCGCTGTTGAACTAGAACTCGGAAACCTAACCCTTGCTGAACAGGCGATTAGCGCAATCCCCAAAAATGTTCGTACCTGGGGCGCCAAAACGAATCTTGGTACGATCTTTTTTCTACAAGGTAAGTATACGCAAGCCCTCAGCACTTACCAGGAGCTTTTACAGCACTCTCCAAAGAGTTTAGTAATTCTCTGCCAGGTGGCAGAAGCTTATTTGATGCAGGGTAATACAACCAAAGCCCACGAGTACTTTAATAAGGTCATTGAGCTTACCGAGGAAGCTTCTGATCTTATGGCCCGGCAGTATCGCGCAGAGGCTTTGGCTTACCTTGGAAATACGGCAGACTCGGTAGCGCTCGTTATGGAGTTACTGCGAGAGTCTCCGGAAGATACCTATATAAAACATACAGCTACACAGGTATACGCCCTCGCCGGAGAATGGCAGTCTGCAAATTACTATCTGGAGCAACTACTATCCCAGGGTATGAGCGCCGAGTGGTTTACTCTGCCCGCTTTTCAACGTATCTGCATCCAACCCCAAGTGTCCCATACTGTACGCAATTCGGTATGTCGTTAAAAGTAAATATCCACCGGCAAAGCCGGTGGCTTTAATCGTGAACCGCTCAAAGGGGGCTGCCTATATCTTCATACCAAGTTCAGTTGCTCTACTCGCCGATCTTCCTTCTCCTGATGACGAATAT
>NZ_CANLDD010000063.1 GCF_947489355.1 uncultured Microbulbifer sp.
GTTCCAGCCAACCAGTTACGCTTTCCTTGCGGGCATAGTGGCTGCCGGCGAGCCAGAGAACGACAACAACCACCCAGGCTAGTAGCAATGACAAAATGACGGTGTGTGAAAGGCGGGGCAGAAGCAGAATTTCACCATGCAGGCGATCTGCTTGTTTTTCCATGGCTTGCTGGCGGAACAACCCTGTCACTACAACTTCCTTACTACAGATTAATTTTTATGGCGAATTTTTTATCATTTCGTGGCAGAAAAATCTACACAACTAGATTACAAGCCATTACAGTGACTGTTCAAAGAGAAGAGATGGGTAACGTGGTACACGTCCGGGCTGTCTTCACGCTCCTCCACCAGTTTCATTTCGAGGATGGAATAACCCACGCTGACCTTGGTGCGAATGCGATCGGCAATATCCTGGAACAACTCATCACCGCGTTGGCCGCGGCTATAGCGCAGAGTTGCGCGCGCGATGTGATCGCTGTCCACATGAGCCTTATCCACCACACCCACCTGGGTCCATCTGTCGTGTTGGTCCAGCACCGGAGCGGCGTTATTAAGCAGGGACAGGTCCACCGCTTCGGGGGTACAAATCAATACCTCAATGCCGTACCAGCGTTCGACCTCTTCCGTTTCGCTGGCAAATGCCACTTCAACAGTGCGGGCCTCCTGATCGATAGGGCTGCGTTCTTCCTCACCCTCGGCTCGGGTGCCGCTCGGCGATGAGGTACAAAAAAGGGCCGCTCGATGCGACTCTTTTTCATTGATCTGGCGAATCAAATCGCCCAGTTTTTTAGGCTTCATCTTTGGCAGGCTCCTGCGCCTCTTGCTTTGCGGACTTTTCTGCGGCTTTCGTGGTGGCTATATTGGGGTCGATACCGCGGCGGCGCAGCTCATCCTCTTCGCGCTGGATTTCGTCCCAGACCTCTTCCGGTTCGCGCCCGCGGTCGCGGATCACTTCGCTGCGACTGGTGACGCGCAGCGCTATGGCTTCCCTGTGCGCGTCTATTTCTTTTTTGGGGTCCACCCACGCCCAGCGCCTACCGTTGAACGCGGCACCTTCGCAATAGCGGCTGAGCCCGGCGGCGGGCAATGGGCTTCCTCCACTGAGGCGCACGGCCCCCATTAGCAAGGCTTGGGCCAGCCAGTCGTCAAAAATGGGTTGGAGTATGTTTTCTACCAGCCAATCTTGAAGCGTCTTCCAAACTCCATGGTCCTCCAGAGCACCAATACGGCCGCTAGAGAAGTTGACCCCCTCAAGATCGTTGGCAAGGCTGAAATAGGAAACGCCCAGGGCAGCGGCGATGGAGCGCAAGATCCCTTTCACAAATTCACCGTAAGCTTGGTTGGGGTGTTGAGGATCCCAGGTGTTCAGCTTGGCGCCGTGAGGCAGCATTTGAAAAGTACCGCCTTCTACTTCCATGTGGAAGTGCTCGTCGTAGTCCTCGGCGTACCCGGGTTCGCCCTGGCTGTCAAAGCCATTATCATCCTCACTGCGCTCGATAATCCCCATGGTCGAAGCACCCACCACGGCACCGGTGAGTTCAGCATCTTCGTACTGGTTGAGCTTATAATGCCGCTCGGCAGCGGCGGCCGGGATGGGGAAACCGCGCGCCTGGTCGATATACTCATCCAGAAATTCGTGGATGATGCGATCGGCAGGGATGCGCAGATAACCGCGTCCATGCAGGGTGTAGTAGTCGGCATGGGTGGTGTCGGTGCTGTGCAACCAATAGGCCACCCGACGACCAGCGCTGTCGAACTCGACCCCCAGGGTGATTTTGTGCCCAATTTTTCCCGGTGCGTGGTCGCTGGTTAATTGCAGCAGCAGCGGGTCTAGCAACTGCACAGCAAAGCCAAACGGCTTGATTTCCGAATTGCGGATCTTGAGGGCGAGTATTTCGCCATCACGCAACAGGCTGAGCAGCATTAATTCACACAACCCTTTGTAGGATTTGTGCCCGCGATAGTCGAGCACCCCTTTTTTACAGGTCTGGCGCCAGGCTGTTTCAATAGCGCGGCTGGCACGCTTATCTGGCTTGTCACTACTGGTTTTGACATTGGCGGCAAATTTAAAGCCGGCGTGGCCAATCACGTTATTTTTCGCCAGGCTAAAAAACCTGCGCAGATAAGGATCATTCTTTGCCAGCTGGCGGCTGCGCGCGATCATCGGCAGCAGATCCCGCTGCAGCTGCTGGTTGATCGGGTGCGGAATGGTATCCCAATCTTCGGTCAGGCGGCTTTTCTGCGCGGCTTTAAAGTGCCCGGCGTTGCGCATAGCGCCGCGCACGTTGCGTGACTGTTGACCCAGCTGTTCGACTTTTTGTGTCAGACGGCCCACTTCTTCCCGCAAGGCGGCGCGCCCGGTGAGACGATCAAGAATATTCATGGCCTGCTCCTATCGAATACGTACAAGCACGCGGTTCGATGTGCGCCCGGTGCGCTTTTCACGCTGGCGACGGCGGTGCCGGTTGACCCGACCACGGTAAAACTTTTCCGCCTGCATCAGTTCCGGCCAGGTGTAACGGCCAATGGTCTGACCATCGACGGTGACGGTCTGTCGGTCTTTGCTGGCCTTGCCCTGCAGCAGCTTTTCCAATTCGGCCAATACCTTTTCGTTAAAGCTGCGCGGGTCGTAGTTGGCACTGGCGGGATTGGGCATAACCCGCACACGGGCCTGGCTGATGGTATGGCGGTCGTCACCCTTGCTGACCCAGGCCACCAGACTGTACTCGCCCTCCACCCAGTTTTCGGTATCGGTACCGGTGAGCGCCACCCGGTGTTCATTGCCGTTGCCACTGCTGGAAATCTCATAACTGTTGTTTAACGAAACCAAACGGTAGCTCAACGTCCAGCCGTCACTGGGCAGGTAGCCAGACAGGGTGCGATTCCAACTAACACTATCGCCGGCAATTAATTTTCGCGGTTCAATCATGGCTTACCTTTTGATTCCGCCCACCCTGCGGGCACTGTTGCGCCGGCGGCGCTTCTTGGGTTTTGGGGGCTCGGGGTTGAGCACCAGCACATCGCGTTCTTCCGGCTCCGGCTCTTCCGGCTGCAAACGAGCGGCGAGGGCAGGGTAGTCGGGGTTGAGAATTTCCAGTGCAGCCAGGGCGTAGACGTAGCAGTCCAGGGCTTCATTGCGGTCGCGAACCGGTTCGAACTTTTTGACAATGCGACCATCTTTCTTTCTCGGTACGCGCTTCTCCGAGGTCAGCTGCTCGAAATATTCCCGATCAATTTTTTTAGCAACCGGAAAATGCACATAACCCGGGCCGGGCTCGCTAATCTGCAACCGCCCCAGAATGGATTCCTTCGCGGTGTCCGTGCCAATTGAATACAGGTTGACGTTGCCCTTGTTGTTTTTGCTCGGACGACCAACCAATGGCATGCCTGGCTGACTGGAGCCCCTGATGGCAAACACCCGTTCCAGGGCGTGCTGCTTACAGTATTTGTACACCATCGCCGTATTGTGCCCGCCGGTATCGATACAGCAGGCCGCAATGCGCAAACGCACGCCACTCTCATGCTCGATCGGGCTGTGCCGCCAGGCACTCAAGCGCTCCCACACGTCCCACTTATTCGCGTCACCGGGAAATACCTGGTGCTCAATCAACCAGGATTCCGTGCCGCGGGCATCGCCACCAAAGGCCCAGACGCTGCCCTCCAGGCGGTCGGGGTGTACATCGACTCCCGCCACCAGCACTACCGCGGCCTGGGGCACTGGCGCGGGGTAGTGCTCGCGGCGCAGATACAGGTGATCGGCATCCAACTTATCGCCCGCTTCTTCCCAGGGCTCTCCCTTGGTGGTGTTGACCCAGCCCTTGAGTTCGATCGGGTCTTTGCACACCTGCAGGAACTTGTGGGCGATCTTGCCCCAGGTGGTGCGGGTGTTATAGGCGGACCAGATATGCACGGAAACCGAGCGGGGTGGGTCCACCGATTTGCCGTCGCGGTAAAATGTGAGCCCGTCACGGGTGACCATGCCGGATTCGCTGCGCATCTCGCCGCGCTGGTCCATGCCCAGCAGTGCCCGCTGCTCAATCACACAGCCGGTATGCCGGCAGACGTAATAGGCTTGCAGAACCGTTGCGCGACTGTCCCATTTAATCCCCCAGTCCACATCCGGGCCGCCCCATTCCAGGGTCTGGTATTCGCCACAGTGAGGGCAGGGCAGATAGCGCTTGAACCGCTCGTCGGCTTTCTCCGCCGCCTTGGTCAGCTGGCACTCGTCCACCCGGGTGGGGGTACTGCCGCGAATCGACTTCGGAAAACTGGAACCCTCCAGGCGCATATCCCCGAGCTGGGTGGCAGAACCTTGTCCTTCGATATCCTCATCGAACTGGGACAACTCATCGTAGATGGCGACGTCTACGGACTTTTCCCGGTAGTTGGCCGCGGCCGTGCCACCGAGGACAAAGATCTGACGGCTGTTGGAAAACTTCTTGTAGTCCAGCTTGTTGTCGGAATGCTTCTTGCCAAACCAGGGCGCCAGCTTGCGCACCACCTTCACATCGCGAATCATCGGCTGCACATGCTGCTGCATAAATCCCTGGGCGGTGGTATCCGTTGGCTGCCACAGCATTTGATTGCGCTGCTTGTGCTCTGCGAAATATCCCAGGGCAATCACAATGGATTTTGTATACCCAACCCGCGCGGCCTTCTCCCAGTTGAACTCCTCGATATCCTCATTGCCCATCATATTCAGGATCGGAATCTGATAGGGATCGCTTCGCCACTGGCCTTCCACATAGCTTGATTCCGGCGACATATAGAAATGCTTGTCGGCCCACTCGGCCATGGACAGGGGCTCGGGCCGGAACAGAACGCGCAGGCCGGCGCACAGATGACGTTTAATCGCCCGGTTCTGGAGCGCCGATAAGTTCATCGATAAATTCTTCCAGCCGGCTTCCCACACTGGCCGCGAGGTTTTGCAGCCGCACCCGCTCGGCTTTGATAAAGCCCAGTTCGGTGGCCGTCAGTGACGGCACCCGGCGCTTGATATTGGCCTCCAGGGAATCCAGTATGGCCGCCATCTCCGCGGCGACCCGGCCAAAGATCAGCGCAGCCGCTTCAGCCGGGATCTGCTCCGCACGCCCTTTGGCATTCTTCAACGCCTGATCATCGGCTTTCTCCTTGGCCAGGCGGGCATGCTCCTGCACTGGATCAAGCTTTTCGCCGCTCGATGGGGCCGGATGCTCCAGCTGCTGCCGGCGCAGCACTGCCTCTATCCGATTATCCACCAGGCTGCGTAGATCGTAGTAGTTGCAGTTACCCACCCGGGCTACTGGTGCCACCTTCCACTTGTCAAAGGCGGTTGCCGTGATGCCCAGTGAATCACACACCTGCCGCTTGTTTAACCAGTAGTCAGGTTGGTCATTGGAGGGCTTTTTTGCAGCTTTGTCCCTGTGGGTTTTAGCCTTTGTTTTAAGGGGTTTTTGCTTCTTTTCTACCATGTTCGATATCCTCAATGACCAACCACCAACCCTCCCAAAAAAATCCTCGTAAATACCCAAATCTCGAGCTGCTGCGGGACCCGTATAGGCCGCCCCCCGGGAAGGACCCGCGCCGTTGTGAGGTACAGGACGATCACTGGAGCTTGCGCAGCTCGTTATTGATGGAGCGGGTGAGTTCAAGACGGAATCGCTCGCGGGCCTGGCGTTCCATGACCCGCTGCAGGCGCTGACTCTTAAAGGTGCCCCGCGGGCTGGGGCCAATCAGCCCCTTGGTTGTGCCGCCCCGTGGCCCCGTCTTGCCTGTGCGCGCCAACACCAGGAGCTTGCCATTGCTCACGCGCTGGATAAATGAGCCGCGGTAGACCTTGGTTTTGCCCCAGGCCCGGGCTTTCACACCCGGCGCTTTGTAACCCCCGCGCTTGTTGCGGGCATTGAAATGGTTGGCCTTGCGCTGGCTGGGGCGTACAGAATGAATCAGGTTGCGGGCACGGGCCTTCTTGGCATTCACCACCCCACGCAGGCGGTTGCGGTTGGCCAGCTGCAGCTCGTGGTCCTGGCGGATATCTTTCTGCTTGATCGTGGTCTCTTCGGATACAGTCCTGATAGCGGCGGTGTTGACTGAGCGCAGGGATTTGTTGATCGCCTGGCTCGCGGCCTTTGCGATCATACCCTGCGCCATCTTACCCAGCTTCTTCTCCAGCTGGTCCAGGTCGTGCTTGATGCTAATCATCAGCCAGTGCCTTTCTTTTTCGCCTCCCTTAAAGGCTTCAGTATGTGATTGCTGATGCCGTAGGAGCCAAAGAAAAACACCACAACAGCCATAAAAGCACCGAACATCAGCTTGGAGCTGGCTACCAGCCAAACAAATTTGGCGTACTCAGGCAGAAGGGGCCAAACTACAATCGACGTCAGCACTAGAAACAGCTCAACACGTATGATGGCGATGGCCACCTGCCGACGGGTCAGGCTGCGCTGGGTGTTTTCGCTTGCCGTACTCCGTGCGTGTTCCGTCACAGTGTCGATCAGCTCCCCATACGCAGCCGCCTGCCTAGCCACCAGCTCAGAGTTATCTCGCACCCGCTCTTGCTCGGTATAAGACAGGTCATTGATAAACCCGCCGGCACGCACCAGCAGGCCGCGGTCCTTATCCAGAATGTCGTCAACGGGCTTGGCATTGCTGCTGAAAATACCTTTAAATGCACCCCAAAAGCTCATAACGGCCTCACTTGGCAATGGTCGTAGGGTTGCCACCCCCAGTGGGTTTGGGAGTGGGAGTTGGCTTATTGATCTCGCCGGGGCCTGGGGGCTGACTTTTTGGCCTGCTCACGTACAAATTTGTTGTGTCGGTTGCGGGTAATGACTGCGTACACGTTCCACACCAACCCCAGCGTGGCAATAACCACCCCCAGCACCTGCAGTGGAGTGGCGGGGGTTTGTGTCAAACCCACCCCCATAACGGTGACGGTGGCACTTCCGACTTCCTGTTCATTCATGGAGTCACTTTCTCCAGGCGTAAAAAAACCGGCTCAGGGGCCGGTTTGGGTCGTTGCACGGTGGTGTGGGGAGGGCAGGCTAGAAACCCGCCTTTAATCGGTTAGGATTTTTGACCACCGCTCTTTTCATTGGCAGATTTATACTTGAAATACAAAACTATATTTCTTATTACTGCATAGAAACATACAAAGGAACCTATAAGACAAAGAATAAATAGTAAAGCTATTCCGCCAACATACCCCATATAGGAAAACACTCCAAGGAGGAAACCGACGAATATTTCGGTTATTACGAACTCCCAATCTACGGCGTGAGTTAAATCAATCGTTTTCGCACCGTAGTGCCTTAATCCAATACCTTTAATCTTTCTAGGCATAAAAAATCATAACATTAAAAGTACAATTAAAGTTGAAGAGCAGCGGAAAATTGTCAGCGTGACTGCGCTTGGTTAAGGGATATTCGTCGGATCAAGCTCGAGCATGGATAGCATTCGCTCTAAGTTATTAGCAATAGGAACTTCGGAGGACATTTGGTGATCCCATAGAATGAAATCCCCAGAACTCTTACAAAGAACAAAGTTTCCATCTAAATCAACGCCCAAAATCGAAGCACTTTTGCCTCGCCACCAAGGCGCAGCTAAGTGTTTCCAATCTTCTTCACTCAGGAGCAAGGCTAATCGGACCTCTCTATCACCGAGTTTCAGAAGACGAATCATGCCCAAGTTATCAATGGCCTTCGCCAATCGGTCCATGCTGCACCTTAACATCTATATAGTGGTCGCCGTGACTGCTATTATCCTGATTACTGCCCCGGAATCAATTTTGCGCCGTTTACCCACAATCCGCATTAAAAACAGCTACTTACACGGATTTAGTACAATCGTACAAAATACGATCACTCTCCAGAGTAAAAAACCGGCTCAGTGGCCGGTTTGGGTGGTTGGGTGTCTGGTAGAGACAACAATCGCAAGATAGCTGATTTATACCCCCAAAACGCAAAAGTGCCAAAATGGCGTCACCCAAAAATAGTCATGGATTCGGTTTGGGGTTATTCAATTACTATGGACGGGCATCCCCAAGTAAGTTGGGGGCGGTACTTAAGATTCTTTGGCTAGTCTTGCTAAGAGCTTAACTCTGATGGATATTTAATGCCGATAACTTTAGTGTGGAAAACCAGAAGAATTTCACTTTTTATTCTTTCGTGGCTAGTAACAGATGGGTGGCATAAGTGCTCATGACCATTAGGATCTCTAATGTAGAATGATCTGCCTTTCTTATAAACCCAGTAGTTACAGCTATCTTCACCCTCTGCAACGAATATTAGCTCTTTCCCTGCTCTTGCCACTGGTAATCTCCTTTTGGCTTTGTGGATCATGTCAATAGGCTTGATCGTCTTTTGATATATGATATTTTTTATTCAGACTCGCGAGCTTTAGATAATGCAGAGGCCACCAAACCAGCTGGTACCGCAACTATCCCCAACCCTATTATTAAAACAAAAAATGTAAATAACCTTCCCCCTGCAGTTACCGGGTACATATCACCATACCCAACTGTGGTTAATGTAGTTACTGACCACCATAAACAATGGAAAACAGATTTAAATTGCTCAGGCTGAGCTTGGCTCTCAAAATAATAAATACCCACTGCAGATAAATAGAGCAAAACAACTGAGGCAAAGCCAAATAAGATCATTTCTTCTTTTACAATTATTAATGCCCTGTGAAACCTATCAATAGCACTGCTATATCTTATCAACTTAAAAATCCTGATAAGCCTTAGCAATCTAAAAGCTCTTATTGCCCGAAGATCGAGGCCGGCAGAAAAATAAAAGGGCAATATCGCCAAAAGATCAATAATGCCATAGAAGCTAAATACGAATTTTAATCGATTCTCTGATGAGATTATTCTAAGCAAATACTCTAACGTAAAAATAACTATAGAAAATACTTCAACATAGTAAAGAATAGTTTTTGTCCGTGCTGTTAGATTTGGTAGAGTACTGAAAGAAAATGAGATTAACGAAACGATAATTAAAAACTGAATAAAAAAAGAAAATTTTCTACCTAATGATCCAGTGGTATCATTTACAATTGACCTAACAGACACTATAGGACCAGCACTCAAAATATCTTCCACTTATTTTTATAAAGATTAAATCCGAATACAGCTTTCCAAATTTTGATACAGAAGCTTGCGCTTTTCCTTAGGGGGCCGTAATGATAACAGCCATATCAAAGCACTCAAGTGCTGAGCACAACACCAAGATGATAACCACGCCATTTGACAGAATAAAGCCTATTTTTTGTTGTTATCAACGCCAAACTGTCACTTGACTCAATGAGGTTTTAAATAATTTATACAAAAAAAGAACCAAAGCTATACCACCCGGCGAACTTACGATAACAAACTCGATCTGAGATTTGCGGATGGCCAAATATTGAAGACCAAACAGCAGAAGAGTAAAGAGCTGGCATTGCTTGAACATTAACCTGCACCAATGTATAGTTTTACGCCTTGCTCGATAGTCATTCTCGATTGCATTTCAAGGAAGAACCTTATGGCGGGGCACCCACAACTCAACCAAGTGAAGTCAAAGACCCAACTGGTTTCTTACGGCGATACTTTCTTCAATGTAGAAATCAGTTATCACGTCGTGTTTGGTGTGGATGGTTACGTTGTGGGTCTGAAGTTCTCCGACCGACACCAAAGTACAGACTCTGCAAAAGCTGCCAGGATAAACCCTTTTGGCTTAGGGCGAACCATCGCTCAAACCGCCGTTAAAATGATCCTCCCAGATCTAGATCGGATCGCTATTTTTGGATTCTATCTGCTGACTGATGATCTGGATGCGAGGCGAACGGGCGGCGCGGACAGAAAAAAACGGATTTATACTGCCAAGGCTCTTGATATGCACAAGGGTGTCAAAAGCAAGCTTAAGCATCTGACCCGAGTAGAGGTTGATGGTGGCCTCGGTTGGGCGATGAGCGAGCACGACTTTTCCAGTTATTCCCAGTTTCAGATTTTCGAGCGAGAGCTGGCTAAACAACTTAGGGTGATACCATGCTAATTCGGGTTGAAACTGGAGAACTTATAGAGTTTCCCGAAGAACTTGCCGCACTTGTTCTTATCGATCCCCTTTCTGATGGTGACGATCAGCCGATTTTTACAGCAGAAGAGGTCAACCTGCTACTCCACTCAATTGTGGGCACCCACTATGATCCCAATTTGAGCCTCAAGGAAAATATCAAGCATATTGAAGAACTCTACGGTCAATTCAAGCCACCCAGCGCACAGACTTTGCACCTGGCACAACAGTCTATCCAGGCATATGTGCGAGAAATTAAGGAGGATGACATAGGAATGGTCGACAGCGAGCTTGTGGATCTACATTTCACAACCGATAAAGAGCGGGAGCTTGCCCAATCCCTCACAAAAACCAAAAAGTGAGTAAAGGTGCGAATACCCCACTCTCGGGCCCAGTGGAAAGGACCAGCTACCCCCCTTCGTCAACCATATCACCCAGAAGTGATCCTACAGGCCTAAAACCCACCCCTCCCTCTAAACGAGTTTTTTGATTAAAAAAACTGGTGTGCCCTACGTTGGATCAGCGCTCGAATATGTGAATTTCGGCGCCTGCGGGCGCGGTAGCTGACCCTGTAATCGGCTCGACAGCGCTTGCAACGGCTCGCACGGCCACAGCGGCTGAAACGACTGGTATTAAGAGGGAAAGCCTCCTTGGCCTGCCACTGGCTGCAACCACGGCAGTAGAACTGGCCATGCTCATTTGTTTTGCGGGTCATGGGCTCACCCCCACGAAGCTGCTCACCATGGCGCCGCTGTTGGTGATAGTGATCTCGCCGGAGTCCCAGCACTGGGCCAGGCGGCAAGCGGTGTGGTGCAGTTCATTCTCGCCACACTCTTTAAGCTCTGACGCATTGCCGCACAGCTTCAGTAGGAAGGCCTGGGCATAATCTCGTGCGGTGATGCGACCCTCTAGGAACAAGCCCAACTGGGTAATGATAATCAGCAGCAGAAAGCGGGCGCTGTGGGCTTCGGGACAGTTGCCCAGGGCGCTGCTATCCGCCTCACTGTGGCAGCGGTAGCAGAGGTGTGCAGCCATAGCATCATGGGGTTTGATGCCACGCCCTTTGCCGTAGCTGTGGCTGCGTTGACCCTGGTAGTGAGCTGCCACGGTGGTGCCCTCGTTATTGCCACAGTGGACGCAGTTGCGGTCTTTGGCCAAAACCAAGAGCTTGGGGATGCGAGTGGGCTGCAGGTTCATTACGTCTCCCTGAGTATCTGCGGTCCAAACAGTAAGCCTGCGAGAAAAATCCGGGCCCGGTGTAATCGGGTTTGATAGGTGCGCAGGCTGATTTTCAGGCAGCGGGCGCGGGATCGCTGATCACTGAGGCCCTCATGCAACAACAGGCTGCGCGCTTCCACCTTCAGCACCTCGTAGAGTTTTGGGGTCTCCCGCTTGATGATCGCCATGGCTTCCTCTACTGGCGCTGCCAACTCCTCATTGATACCCTGGCCGCTCACCCGGTTGGAGCGTGTGGCAGTGCCTTGTGCTGTGTACTGCTTCTGCCGCAAACGGGAACTGCGATGGGCGGCATGGACCTCAATGGCGCATAACGCGCTGTTACCACTCACCCCACCTAAATCCAGTGCCACAGAGCCCCATAGGTACAGCTTGTCTTCCAGCGCTTCTACAAGGCACGGATTGATGCGCTCCCCATCCATGCACCCTCCTCAGTAGGTCCAGTCCCAGGGGCGCTTGCGGCCAGGAACATCGGTGTTGCCGCCGATATGGATAAAGCGTTTATGGTGTGGGCCACGTTGGTTGGGGCAAATGGCGGTGAAGGGTTGCGGCAGCTCATTTTGGGCGTGCAACCAGTTATAAACATGCAGAGCCTGCATCAGGTAGTGGGCATCCTTGCCATACACCCCCACATCCACGCCTACACCACAGGGGTGATCACCGAGGATGTGCGGCCTGCCTTCCTGCATAGCTCGTTTCGCCTTGCGCGCCTCTATCGGGTGGAGGGTGCAGCGGTAACCACTGGTTACTGGCATAGGGCGGCAATACACCCGCTCGCGTACCCGATTCAGGTGGGAGAGAAACTGCACACTCACATTAGAGGCGCACCCCCTTACGCTCTCACCGTTGCGGCGCTCTTCTTCACAGTCGGCGCAACGGCACTGCAACTCCTGGACGGTGAAATAGTTTTTGCTGGCTGGTGTGGTGATATCGATCATTGGGCACCCCCAAAGCGGCTTGAAAATTCGCAGTTGTCTTCCAGCACCTCCGCAATCAGTACTCGGGTGTAACCCTGGCCGCGCTTGGCCAGAGCCTGGGTGACTCGGCGCTTAACTACGCACTGGTTGTTGTCGTTCTCAATCAAGCCCAGGCCGTGGGGATTGGTCCGGCTGGGCTTCTCCAGCACATCGACCAGCAGCTTTGTGCCACCCTGCAGGTTGTCATCGTCCAGTTCGCCGGCAGAACCACGCTCAATCTCGATATACACCTGTGCCAGGGGCTCATTGGGTCGACGTTGACCGCTTCTCACCAGGGCTGCCGCTACTTCCATGGCCAGCTGCTTTTTCACAGCCCTGCGCTTTCTCCAGTGCATCCGCAGCAACTGGTTGTTGGATGGTGTGGCCTGGGGCAGGGTGAATTCCAGAGTGCGCATTCGATTTACTCTGCCGCTTCCGTAAACAGGGATTTCAGGCTGTCCAGCGTCTGGCGCCCAACCACCTTGGATCGCTCCTGGGCACTCTGGTCGGGTAGCTTCTTGGGCTCAAATGCCCGGAATATTTGTGATCCAGGAATCGGTATACACATACCAACAAACTCGGCGTAGTTGGGTGGCCAGCTGTCGAACTCGCCCTGCTGGGCCGCCTCCTGGTTTCTGTACTCGACGTAGTTCATACCACGGCGCCATGCCATCTCGCTCAGATCTTGGGTCTTCTTCGCCCACAGCATGAAATCCTCGCTGTAGCAGCCGGCAGCCTTATCCGCTTCGGAGTCGTACAGAGCGTGCTGGGACGACCACTTGTGGCCGTACAGCTGGGTCATGCGCTTCCACAGGGCCAGCAGCAGCTTCTCGTGCTGAGGCTCTAGCGAACGCGGCGTTGATTTGTGCGTGCTCCTGCTGGAGGCGGTTGCCAGGGCCTGAGTTATGGTTTTCATTTGCACTTCCCTTGCTTTGACTCGACTTGATTTGTAACTGGTCAAACTGCTTACGCAACTTGGCTGGGCTGAGGATATTGGATTGCCAGAAATCATCGTTGTTGGCCCAAGTGAACACGCGGGCTATCTCTCGCAGTGAACGGTTATCCAGTTCACGCAGTTTTCGGCAGTCGTCAGCCCACCTGTCCAGGTTGGGAGGTTTAAATGTGGGCTGGAGCCTGCGGACACCTTCGAGAATAAAATTCGCCAAAGCGTAATCTTCGTCGGTAGCTTTCACCCGATTTTCTTTGGCAGAGTTTGGCGAGGAAGTATTAGATTCATTGACTGGTTCAAGAGAGTGACTGGTTCTGGGTGACTCTGTGTCACTACCCCCTAGTGACTCTGTGTCACTACCCGGTGACTTTGTGTCACCACCCCCTGGTGACTCTCTGTCACTACCCTGATCTAAGGTGAGCACAAAAATATTGCTAGAATTTAGAGAGTTATCCTTCCCGTGTTTTCGATGAACAACACGCAAGAAACCTTCATCTTTTAGGGCCTCGATATGACGCATAGCGGAACGACGACTGATTTCACACTGGTCAGCGACATGCTGATAGCTGGGCCAGCATTCGCCCTGGTCATTAGCGTTGTCAGCCAATTTAAGGAGCACCAACTTGCGCAGCGGATTCCCCACTTTGACCTTCATTGCCTTGACCATTAGCTCCATACTCACGATGCAACTCCTATTTGATTTGGGTGGAGGCCGTGATCACTGCAGGCGTTCCTTTTAAAAGGTTTCGGGGCGAGCAACCCCACGAACTGCCCACATAAAGCCCTGCTGCAAATTGGTTTTGCCCAGAGAGATACACCGTTTGTTAGTATCCGGGTGTGACCACAGCTTTTCGATTAGTGCACCGCACTTTTCAGCCAGGTCTTTAGCCTCATTCATAAGCGCTACCTCTTCCTCGCTGAGTTCGCGGTAGCCCTTAATTTTTCGGTGTTGATTTTCCATTCTGTATTCCAATATTTTCAGTTAAAAGCTGCCGAACTCTCCCAGCTGTCACACCACTGGGCAGGTGTCGCCATTCCCGATATGCTGGAAGCTCCCAAACCAACAGCTAACAAGGAATTAGTTATGAGTGGTGATGCCGTCACGCTTCAGTGCGCAAAGTGCAACAGCAAAAAGTTCCAGATCCCGCGAAACCCCAAGCCGAATGACATGCTCACCTGCAAAGGATGTGGCGCCCAGGCAAAGTACGGAGCCGTCCGAAAAGCCGCTCTCAAGGAGGCAAAGGATTTTGTCTCTAAGCAGTTCAGGGATCTCTTCAAGAGCTAGACCGTCCAGTGCGGTCGTAACACGTTCGAGCCAGGTGTCGATTTCAGATGTGTCCGCCCGCAGTGTTACTACGCTCTGTGCTTCTTGCTCACTCATTTTTCTCTCCCACCCCCCAGCAGGTCATAGATGACGCTGCTGGCGGTTATATATTTATGCCAAGTGATGGCACTGACCTCAGCGGTCTGTGGGTGCGCCGCCGCCAGCGCTCCAAGAGAGTGGGGTTGCCCCATTCAATCTGTTAATTGCGCTCTGGATATTGCCCGCCCAAAACTCAACATCACCTCCCTGGCCTAATGTGAGGTTTGTCGCCCGGTCGAGTATCTGTTCACGTGTTAGGAACACTTCAGGGTCAGGCTCCTCCATGTGGCCCCTTTCAAGGCTTTCAGCCGCTAGATCCTCGTCCTGCTCCGACTTGAGGAGCCTCACAACTTCTGACAGCTTTACCCAGGCCCTCAAAAGCTCAGCTTTGTGTTTGCTGTAGGCCGTACTTTGCGGATCACTTTCCTCCGCCTGGTGCAGCGCTTGCCGGGCCTCATCAACCTTTTTGATTGCGCCCTGAAGGTTGGCAACCACGCTCTTTTTGGGCTGGATTAGAACTGTGTCCCGGCTATTGATCAGTGCAGCGAGGCTGTCCGCCACCAGCGCTGCTCCTTGCTCCGTTTTGAGGAATTCCGCGACCTCATCCTGTATGCTTTGCTTGTCCATCCTTTTCTCCTGTATGAATGACCATGGTTGGCTATTGATTAACCAGTTCTTGCCTTGCCTCCATACTGCTATTGGTGACAGCTCCAGGGCCTACCCCCAAAGGTGTGGATATTCAGAAGCAAGGTCCACCCGCCCACCGCTCGCATAAGCGATGCGCCTTGCGAGCTTTGGGCTTGGCAAAGGGTCATGCCCGCCACCAATGCGCCGCAGGTAAATAGGTTTCGTGCCGACTTCTTCAGCAAGCCTCTGAAGAGCATCACGGTCGTCTTTGAGCTGCGAAAGAAAGGTTCGAAGTTTCATATCACTAAAGGTTAGCTTTTCGCTAACCGATTGGCAAGTATCATTGGGGAATTGTTGTGATAGGGTGCGGCAAACCGCTTGTGCTGCCTAATTCGCTTGACCAGGCTGCACAAACACAATCTGCATGACTAGGCTGGACTATGGGAAAAGGACCGCGTTGGACAAAAATGACCATACGAGAGATTCGGGCTAGCAATATCAGACTCTTAAGGTCCAAGCACGGCCCAAAAAACAAGCAATTCGCTGAAGCCCTAGGCCTCTCCGTGAGCTACGCCAGCCAGATTAGCCAAGACCCCCCTATTACTAATGTGGGCGATAAAAAGGCGCGCGAAATTGAAGAACATCTAAACCTGGAGCCCGGCTGGCTTGACCATGAACACCCAGAAACCATTAGCGGTCAGCAGCAACTTAAGCCCGGCCAAATAGATGAGATCTTAGCGGCCAAGTGCGTCGCGGCAATGATGGAAACCTTAGAAAAGGAAAATATGAAAATGCCTTCACCGCGTATCTTCGGTGCGGCCCTTATTACACTGTACTCGGCCAGCCAGTCCAGCGGGGAGATTATTGACCCCCTCCCTGTCCTCCGGCTCGCCATTCTCGCAGGCACTGCTGACGACTGACCCAGCGTCGGCGGCCTTCAAGCCCCTCTCGATTGCCCGCATTAATCGCAACACTCGCACGTACTCCGGCATATCCATTTGCAACGATCCTCCACTTCACTTGCGCGAGAAACCAAGCTTCGCTGCGCCTCATTGGCGACATCACCAACATCCCCAAAAGGTGCGCGTTAGTCAACTGAGGGCAGGTCATTTGCAACTTATCTGAACATAATTGCATATTGCTCAACCTAATTTACCTTTCGATGCCCAAAATGCCTGAACACCCAAACATACTTATCCGTGCAGCCAGGAAGCGGGCGGGATTAAGTCAGCGCGAAGCGGCGAAAAAGCTCAACATGTCCTTTTCCACTTATAATCGGATAGAGCAAGGCTCTACTTCATCGATAAAACTGGCACTTTTACCCCGAATTCGGGAAGTGTTCGACCAACCCCTTGATGAGATATTCGCTCCTGCTGCAGCTGCACAGGAGTTCACCGAATCCGCAAAAAAAGCCTTAGCAGCAGACCCTGAGCAGGCCGTAGGGCTGTCCAATGAAATATTGGATGCCATTTCTCGACAATTTAGGTAGTTAATTACTTTACATAAAGTTAGTGATACACTAAAGTCTCTTTGGCAATTAAGGAGACAGGCATGCAGCCATTCACTAACAGCTCGACCACTCCTAGCAGCAAGTACAGGAAACTGGCCCCCCGCCAGGCAGAAGCGCTGACACACCGCGCTCGCGGCCTTAGCAATGCTGAAACCGCCGCCGCCATGCACTGCTCTATCGCCAATGTCGCCAACCTCCTCAGCGAATGCTTCTTTAAATTGCACGCCCGTAACAGTACCGATGCCGTCGCTAAAGCCATTAAACACGGCCTGATCCAGTTCGGCCTGCTCGCCTCCATTCTCGTCAGCGCCGGCACCGATTCCCAGGAACAACTCCGTACCCGATTCCAGCGCAAACCCACCATTAAAACTATTCGCATTCGTAACCAGGGAGGGAGCACCGCATGAAGGGCATCAAATTTAGATCAATTCCGATCACCGACTCAGGGGAAGACCCCGATAGGCCAGTGGTCGGCAAGGAAAACATTGTGCTGCAGGGCAATGTCCTCGGAGAGATGATCTGCCGCCGCCGTTCCAACGAGTCATTGGATTATCACGCGGTTCTAAACGTCTTCACCTGCAACACCTTCGTTGGCCTGGGTTCAGGCCTGGCACAGGGCCACGGCGCAAACCGTGCAGAGGCCATACAAAACGCCCTCATCAAAAGCCGGGAAGCTGCCACTGATTACCTCGCATCCCTCGATCACCTTGTACAGCAAATCAATGGGAGCGCAGCCGCGTGAGCTCTGAAGCGGTTTCACCACCGGACTACAGCGCTCCCGCCTTTCTGGAAAAAGCCGCTCAGCATATGCGTGACCGTGCTGAACAACGTGATTCGGAAAACGGCGAGCGCTCCATGGCCAAAACCGTTGCCGCTTTTAATGCCCTCTACGGGTTTGATCTCACGGAAGAGCAGGGATGGCTGTTTATGGTGCTACTGAAGCAATCCCGTGCAAGCTGTGGGGTGTTTGTACCAGACGACTACGAAGACGGCGCAGCGTACTTTGCCCTGGCCGGTGAAGCCGCAGCAAAAAACAGAAAGGAGAAATAAATGTACGTCTACACGCAAACTGAACCGGGACTGTGGACCGTTGGATTTTATGAGCCAAATGGTAAATGGGTGTCGGAGTCAGATCACACAAGCACCGAAGAGGCAGCCCAACGTGTTGCATATTTGAACGGCAGCAAATCGGAATAACTTTCCACCGCGCCCCTGGCGCATTCAGTCAGCTGTAACCCTATGGGCTGCCTGTATGGAGCCCTCTTTTAAAACCTGCAGCAAGGTAAAGACATGAAATCCTTTCCCATTACTAAAGAGATGCGTAACAACATCGCCAGAATTCTCACCTCAAAGGCTGTTGAGAAGGAAATCCGTGCAATTGCCAAGGAGGCTGATCGGCTTAATACAGTGTTCTGGAAGCTGTATGAAAAGAAGTTGCGCGTTGCTTCCGGCATCCCTTCAACCCGCTGGCCAGAGCTCATCCAGCAGGAGATCGCCACTCACGTCTACCAATACATCCCAAGAGTTACAACAAAGAACGGAACTAAAGAGGCTCTGCGTATTGATGGTGATTCCGATGCTGTGAAATATAGAAACACATGGCTTAACACCAACCTTATGGAAACACTGTACAAAAAAATTGATAGAAGAGTCCATTTTAGCAGAGATTTAACTCTTGTATTTACTGCACCAAAACCCCTCGCGAGTATGAAAGGTGGCAATTTAATAGACGATCCCGAGCTTATTGCAGACATTGAAGCGTTAGAACTGCGTACAAAATCCGTGCTAACCGCAGCCAGAGATTTCCACGACCAGGTACAGACCATTCTCAACTCTTGCCGTACCTCAAAGCAACTGCAGGAACTCCTTCCAGAGGGCGCTAAATACCTGCCTGAACCAGCGGATAAGGGCAAAAACCTAGTTCCCTCAGAGCTGGCCGCTTCCGTCACAGAGATGCTGCAAAAAGGTATCCCGCCGGTACAAACGACTGCGGCTTAACCGATACACCTCCACTGCTTGGGTCGCAGGTATTGGGCCCCTTTTTAGGGATTAATCATGGACGTTTCAACTTTACAACTCAATAAAAAAGCCACCGCGATAATAAGGGAGGTGCAACGATTTATATCTGAATTCCAACGTCGTAAAAACATTCGTCCCTCAACAGTAGCTCTATATCCTAACAAATATTCCGACATTGAACGGGCCGTGGTTTCTGAGCTTAGACGGCAAAACAAAGACAGCGCCTCACAGAAAGAGGTACGGGCACCAAAAGAGATAACAATCCAGGGTGTACAAATACACCCCCACTCTTAACTATCAATATTGATATATAAAAAGGAATTAATACCATGCAAGCACAACTCGAAAGTGCCCAACCCGACGAAACTGTCGAGGTACCAAAGGCTGAAACCCCTGAATGGACAAAATTTGCAGGAAACAAGACTGGTGATCTTCCAGCAGGGATTGAAGCAGATACCCCAATCGCTATTCGCCTGCGCCAGGGCACGGAGCTGGCTGTATTTG